>JAFQTN010000002.1 GCA_017409025.1 Bacilli bacterium
AATACTTACCCATTTTAATTTAGGTATTTTAATTAATCTATTAACTAAATCAAGTTCAATATTACAATATTTTCTACCCTTATATTCACTATAAACTGCACTAGTAGTATAACTATGTCTATCAAATTTATTTTTATATTTCGGATAGCCAAAACCATTATTATAATATTTCTTAATATTATCATCTAAATGAAATAAAGTCTTTCTAATAATAATACTGTCTATTTCTTGTAAAAATATATATTTATATTTTAAATTATTAACATAATCAGATATATTTGAACAAGCATTACTATACTTATCGTTTTTAATCTTAGAAAGATAATAATTATAAATAAATCGGGAGCATCCAAAACTTTTATTAAGCAATTCTTTTTGTTCTTTATTTGGATATAATCTAAATTTAAAAGACTTATACATAATTATCATTACCTTTCTTAAAGATAATATAATTATATCAAACGACACTAACATACGTCAATATAAAAACATACATTTGTTCTGTTTGCTTATATCTCTGAGAACTTTCCTATTTAATAAAAAAGTATCCATTAACCTATAAAAGGTCTCATGGATACTTTCTTAACTCTAGCCTGACATATCTTTCTCTTATTAATAATCTCATAAATCATATTAGCACTTTTATTATTTTTACCATTTTTTAGTTCTTCTATTTTCTCATATATCTTTTCTTTATTCGCCAAATAATCCTTCTTACTTATTAAAGCAAAACTAGCCTGTAACATAAATGAAGCATTTGCTATAGCAGCTAATTTATTATAATCATTATAGTCGCTATCATTAAATTCCATTAATTGATTAATCATCCCATCAATAACATCTAAATAGCAATTTAATATTGCCTCATCACACTCTGATATATTAATACCCAAAGTCTCAGCTACTAAATAAACATCAACATAATTTTCTAAAGGAACTTTAAAATTATATTCTAAAAGCACATCTTCAATATCATGTTTAGTAAAAGTATTATAATATTTAATTGTTAATAATCTCTCCCTTAATTCTGGAATATTATTATTACTAACAAATTCATCTACAAAAGAAGAATATACTAAAAATATATTTCTAACACAAGAACACATTAACTTAGCTATTTTCATAGTTAATTTTTTATCTTCTATAATTTCTTCTGAATCAAATTCTTCTATCGTTATATTTAAAGCTTCATATGTTTTAATATAATCTCTCATTCTTAGCATTGTAGAATTATCTTCATCAAATATAATCGTTTTCATTTCTTCATAATCATCCGAATCAAATAACTTTTCAAACAATATTTTCTCTTCATTAACTTTCTCTCTTAATAATTTAACTAAATTTTTAAAACTATTACTAACATTAGAACGCCATATTTCTTCACTACATAATTTTATATATATATCACTTATTTCTGAATATAAACTAACTAATTTCTTAAAAAAATCCATATTATCACCACGTGAAAAATATTATATCATATCAAAGAAAAAATAAATAGATAAACTATTTATTTTAAAAATTAAACATCAGCCATTCTGGTTTAAATATCAAAAGTATTCCAATTAGTAAAAGTAATATACCACCAACTAATTTAGATATCTTACCATATTTCGTAGAAAAGCCAGTTATATGCATCGTAGTCATAGCTATAAAAAATATTATTAAATCATCTAATAAAAAGAACAACATATATAATCCTATATAAATTACCTCTTCAATAACAGTTAAATTATTAATAGATAATATCTCTATAAACATCAAAGGAAGTCCCGCTGAACAAGCAAGTTCTACTACATTAACAGATATCGCTAAAGCAATTACTCCAATAATTGCTAAAAAGAAATTCTTCTCACTAGTAAACTTTTTAATTCTATCAAATATCTTAGTTCTTTTCTTATCATTAACAACTGTACAGCCTTCATTTTTTCTATTTTTAATATATCCATATAAATTAATTATAGCACCAATAATAGCCACAGTACCTATCAATATTCTTACCCAATTAATAGATGTTATCAAAGTAGCTACATTTAACCATGTTAACATAAATAATAAATATATAAACGCTGAAGTTACTAAAAATGTAAGGCCTAATGACCACATTCTCCTTTTATCTTTCATTCCAACCAACATACTAATTAAAAATAATAATACCCACATAGCACAAGGATTAAAACCATCTATTAAACCTATTAACATTGATACTACAGGTAAAGTTAATTCTTTTGTTTCTAAAGTCATTCCTAAAAAAGATATCTTATGATTACCGTAATTATCTATAAACTCATCAATACTAGTATTACTATTTTCAGATAATCCATAACTAGGAAGTTCAATATTACCTAAATATTTTCCTACTTTATCCTCATATCCATTATCTGAATAATATTCAATAGTTCCAATAAATTTACTCTTAGAATTTTCATAACTAAATCCTTTATATATTTTATCAGCAATTACTGTAAAAGGTACTCCTGTAACTTCAGTATCAAACATATCTGCTACATCTAATAAAATATCCATATTATTATCAGTATTTACTTCATACTTGTATATTCTTATATTATCATATTCTTCTTCTAATTCCTTAAGTAACACTTTCTCTTTAGCACAATGAGGACAACTATCTGAATAAAATAAATATATATTAACTAAATTTTTATTACTATCTGCATACACTGAAGAAATACTTAATATAAATATAAGTAATAAAAATAATATTTTCTTTAAATATTTCATTTAAACCTCCATATATTTATCAATTATTTCTCTTAATTTACTTTCTTTTTGTTCCCCAATTAATCTTTCCAATTCATTACCATTATTATCAAGAAATATTACTACTGGTAATATATTACCAACATTATATTTAGATACATTATCACTATCTATATCATAATCTAATTCTAATATATCTAAATCATAATCTTTTAATATATTATTCCATATTTTTTTCATAACTAAACAACCAGGACACCATATAGCACCTATCTTAATTATTTTCACTCTTACATCTCCAATTTCTTATAACATTCATCAAACACTTCTAAAAATTTATCTACTTCTTCAAAAGTAGTCATATAAGATAAACTAATTCTTAAACTACCATTAGATAATTCTTTATCTTTTGTTAAAGCATATACAGAATTTGACATACTATTAGAACTAGAACAAGCACTCTTGGTAGATATATATATTTCTTTCTCATCCAAAGCATGTACAAAAGTCTCAGGTTTTATTCCCTTTAAACTAAAATTAATCGTATTAGGTATGCTATTTTCTGTACTATTAATATGCACTCTATCATAGCACCCTAATTTATCACATATTTTCTTATTTAATTTACTAACATATTGATAATTATCAGATACTTTAGGAATTATTAATTTTAAAGCCTTCATCAAAGATACTATTAAAGGCAATGCAGGAGTCCCACTTCTATATACCGTAGTACTCTTTCCTCCATGAATTAATGGTTCAATATTAATATTCTCTTTCTTAATTAATAAACCTATACCCTTCATTCCATATATCTTATGTGCTGACATTGAAGCTAAATCTACACCCGTTAAATCAACTGGAATCTTACCATATGCCTGCGTACAGTCAACATGAAAATAACATTTAGGATACTCACTAACTATATCTGCAATTTCTCTAATTGGTTGTTTAAGACCAATTTCACTATCAACCATACATATACTAACAAGTATAGTATCACTTCTCATTAAACTCTTTAAATGATCTAAATCTACAAGACCATCATCTTTTATCTTAACAAAGTCAACTTCAAACCCCATATTAGATAAATAATTCATAGGCCCTATAATAGAAGAATGTTCTAAAAATGTAGTAATAATATGTTTACCTCTATTTTGATATTTCAAACATATCCCTTTAATAGCTAAATTATTACTTTCACTTGCCCCACTAGTATATATTATCTCACTACTTTTAACACCCAACATTTTAGCAATCTCACTAGTAGCATAATCCTCTAACTCTTTAGATTTAACACCCAAACTATGTAAAGAATTACTGTTCCCTGGATAATCTAAACAAACTTTATTAAAAGTATCTAATACTTGTCTATTAACCGGAGTTGTTGCCGAATAATCTAAATAAATCATTATATCACCAAAATAATTTTAACACATTTAGATAAAAATTAAAAGTCATAACTAATACTAGTTATGACTCATTACTATCATATATTAAAATAATCTAAGTATATCATTAAATGTTACATATATAAGTAAACCAATGATTAAGAAGAAACCAACACTATGAATAATATTTTCAACTTTCTTAGAAACTGGTTTTTTAAATATTTTTTCTATAAATAAGAATAATATTCTTCCACCATCAAATGCAGGGAATGGTAATAAATTAATAATACCAACATTAATACTTAAGTAAGCTACAAGATAAAGTATTGCTTCAAGTCCTTGTTCTGCTTGAGAATCAACTACTGAATATATACCAACAGGACCAGATAATTGATTAACCCCTACTTTTCCAGTAAATAAATATTTTAACGTATCCCACATACTTCCAAATAAAGATACTGTTTTATTTACCGCATATTTAATTGATGGTACAAATCCATATTCTTTATCATATTGAGTAGCTATTCCAAATTTATAACTTTCATTTCCTTCTTCATCTGTTACTTTTTTAGGTTCTACAGTATATTCTATTACTCTTCCATCTGCTTTTTCTACTTTAAACACTACTGCTTCACCATTCGTAGTTTGAAGCATAACTAATCCTTGATCCCAATTATTAACTTTATTTCCATCAATAGATAATACCAAGTCTCCACTCTCAATTCCAGCAGTATACGCTGGATACTCTGGACTTACTTCACCAATATAAGGCTTCGTAGAAACAGCACCATATATTAAAGCACTAATAAATAAAATTAAAAACGCAAAGATAAAGTTAAAAAATGCTCCTGCAAATAATACTAAAAATCTTGACCAAAATCCCTTATTACACATTTGTCTTTTCTTAGGAATTTTATCATCTTCAACATCTTCCCCGGCAATCATTACATATCCACCTAAAGGAACCATTCTTAAACAAAATTCTGTTTCTCCACCTTTTCTTTTCTTACCAAATATTTTTTTACCCATACCAATCGAAAATTCATATACATAAATATTTGATAATTTTGCAAAGATAAAGTGTCCAAATTCATGAACTGCAACAATCGCACTTAAAATAAGAATAAACCAAATTAACGATAACATAACATCCTCCTTAAATAATACTAAGTATCAAAGATAATCCTAAAGATACATATATAACACTATCAAATCTATCCAAAATACCACCATGCCCCGGTATTAAATTTGAATAATCTTTCTTATCAAAATATCTCTTTATACTACTAAAGAATAAATCTCCAAGTTCTGATAATATAGTTAAAAACAAACATAAAACAATAACTTCAAACTTAGTTACTCCACCTACTAAATTATAGTAATACACACTACCAACTAGTGTCCCTATAATTGTCCCTATTACACTACCTTCAATAGTCTTCTTAGGAGATATACTAGTTAATTTATGTTTACCAATAAGCATTCCTCCAATATAAGCATATGTATCAGTTATAAATGCTATTATAAAAATAAATATACACTTAACTAAACTACTATCTGCCATATATATAATATTTCCAAAAGAAAGTCCTAAAAAATATACTATTCCTAAATTATATAAAGCATCAGTTATATTATATAATTTATTATCATTATAAAATATTATCGGTAAACTAAGTAACAGTAATGGAACCAATATTACTATATTCATATCTATTTTATAAAAAGTATTATTCATAGCAGTCATTAATACCGATAAAATACCTATTAACCTAATTAAATTTAATTTCTTATTTTTTTCACTGTATCTTACATCAAAAAATTCTTTATATCCAATTACAGAACAAATTAACATAAGAACTCCAAATAACTTACTATCTATAAGTATACTACCTATCATTATGATAAGAAGTATAATTGCACTAATAGTTCTTTGTTTCATACACATCATTCCTATCAAAATAAATTATACTAAAAAAAAAGAATTTATACAACTAAATACTCTTTTTTTACACTTTTTATTTTCCTTAAACTTTTTTTAGTATACTACCTGCTTCACAATGATTACCCCAAAAATCAAGTAATTTATCATTTTTATAAACTGATACTATCTCACAATTATTAGAACACCTTCCACATTCGACTATTCTTGTTTCTAATTTTAAATTATCTATATCAAAATCAAATACATTCTCATATTTACTTTCCCTAGCCATAATAGCTATACCAAAAGCGCCCATTAAATGTGAATTTTTATCTACTATTATTTTATTTTTAACTATTTCTTCAAAAGCCTTAACTACTGCTTTATTTTTACTAACTCCCCCATTAAATACAATTGGTCCACGTATCTTCTTACCTTTTGCCACATTATTAATATAATTTACAGCTACTGCTCTACAAACACCAGCAATAATATCTTCTTTCTTATACCCCGCTTGTATTTTATGAATTAAATCAGATTCAGCAAAAACAGTACACCTAGCAGCTATATTCACTTTATTCTTAGAACTAAAAGCAACTTCACTTACTCTTTCTATTGGAACATCTAATCTCTTAGTTAAAGAAGTTATAAAAGCACCAGTACCTGCAGCACATAAAGTATTCATCGCATAATCTATTACAACGCCGTTATTAATAAGTGTTATCTTACTATCCTGTCCACCTATTTCAAAAATAGTCCTAACATCAGGATATAATCTAACTGTCCCAACAGCATGAGCTGTAATTTCATTTTTTATTGTCTTAGCACCAAGTAATGTCCCAATTAATTTTCTAGCAGAACCAGTAGTCCCAACACTGACTACCTTATATTTATTTAAATCTATATCTTCTCTCATATTTTTAATAACTTTTTTTACCGCTTTAATAGGATTCCCTTCAGTATATAAATAACTACTAGTTATTATATTATTATATTCATCAATTACTACCCCTTTAGTAGATATAGAACCAATATCTATTCCCATATATAATTTATTCATCAATATCACCTACCATAATTATATGTAGAATTTATATAAAAATTTGTCGAATTATAGCCTAAAAAATGTACACTATTTATCTACATATTTTTATGTTTATTTATGAGAAAATATAACCAAGAGGTGTATTATTATGAATAACAAAGTAAATAATACAAATATATATGATACCGTTAGAAAAAATATTAGAAAATATAGAAAATTAAAAGGTATGACTCAACAAGATTTAGCAGATGCTGCTGAATTAAGTCACGGATACATAAGAGAAATAGAATCTCTTAATATGGGAGTTACATTCTCACTAGACGCTGTAGAAAAAATAGCTAACGCCTTAGATTTAAAATTCTATCTTTTATTCGAAGAAAATTAATAACATTAAAAAAACAAGTATTAACTTGCTTTTTTTTCTAACCATTTCTTTCCATCAACTATCCTACTAGTAAGCATTGCTGAAGCACTATCGCCTACAACATTTAAAACAGTTGCTGGTGGATCTATTATCGTAGCTATTATTGTAAGTATTGGTAAAGTAACCACCGGATACCCAAGCATTGTAATTATTAACATCTCAGATATTGTTCCTCCACCAATTGGAACAGCTGTAACAAGAAGTGTCGCTATAATAGCGATTCCCATTACTTTTAATATAGATATATTCCCAACATCATTAAATAAATATACTAAAAACATTATTTTAAATACACTACCAATAACTGACCCATCTTTATGAAAACTAGCGCCTAAAGAAACAGTCGTATCAACGATATCTTCAGATATTCCCATTTTTTTAGAACACTCCATATTAACAGGCATTGAAGCAGCAGAAGAACATGTTCCTAAAGCTGTAACAGTTGATGGAAATATATTCTTCCAAAACGCATTAACAGCTTTCTTTCCACCACTTAAATAAGCAAATATTGTATATATCACAAAATAGAAAAATATCGATACTAACAAATATATAATGAAAGTCTTCAAATAACCAACAGCTATTTCTCCTCCAAATGTACCAACCAACGAAGCAAAATAACATCCAAGGCCCACGGGAGCATAATACATAATTATTTTAATCAAATTATTAACTATTTCATTACAAGATTCCATAAATTTATATACTGGTTCAGCCTTATCACCTGCCATATGCATTGCAAAACCTACCAATATAGATATAACAATTAAAGCTATCATATTATCTCTAGATAATAATTTAGCGAAATCATCTACCGAAGTCATTTCTACAAATTTCTCTAATGGATTTAAAGAAATCTCTTCTGAATTATCACTCTCATCTAAAGATAATTCTTCCTTTATTAATTCTTCATCTTTAGTATCCACTAACTTAAATGAATATGTACTAGCAATACCAATAAGAACTGCTATTATTGAAGTAACTAAAAATACTATAAAAGTAGTCACTAATATTTTTCCCATTCTCTTAGGTTGTTTCATCTTATATATCGATGTTGCAATCGATAAAAATATAAGTGGAACAACAACCACAAGTAACATATTTAAAAATAATTCACCTAGTGGTTTAAGCACATTAGAACCACTACCCCACAGTAATCCTACCAAAGCTCCCAACATAATAAATCCAAGTAATATTATAATTGATTTATAATTTTTTAATATTTTCATATCTTCCTCCTTAATATAAGTATATAAATTAACTCTTAAAAATACCACTAATACAAATCCACAGTTAATTTATAAAATCCACATATATTTCACAAAAATTAATTGAATATAACCTTCTATTATGTTAATATATTAATAAGGAGAAAAGTATGAATACCTATATAAAATTAAATAATAATGATAATCACCTATCTTTAGGCAATTTATTCAATATAATTAAAAAAATATCAAAAAATAAATCATCAGCCATCCAAACAGAATTATTTTGTATTATTTTTAATATTGATAATATTTCAGAAACAACAGTAAATAATTACTGTACCGGTCTAAGAAGTATAAATTCTACCTATAAACAAATATACATAAATTATAAAAAGAAATACCAAAATAACAAAAATATCTTAATACCAACAATTAATAATCTTTTATCAATAATCGATGGATATATTTATGACATAGTTGAAATATCAGAACTAAATGATATAGAATCTTTAAAAAATTTAGTCACTAATCTTCACCCACTAGTAAAAAATGATATCTATGTTCCAAAAAAATTAAAAAAAGAAATACTAGAAACTATAAAATCAAATAATTATTATCACTCTATATCATTAATTCTATTCTTTATAATTTTAGATAAAAAACAACCATTATATGTTGAAGAAGAAATAAAAGAAACTATAGAAAGCATCTCTAGAAATACTAATATCTCTATTAACGATCTTAAAAAATTCTTAGAAATAAAATTTAAAGAAGGGATCAGTTTGATACCATCTTTAAAAAAACTTGCCAAGGAAAATAACCCCTATGCTCTTCATGAACTAGGAAATCTAGAATATAACGGTATTATCGCAGGATACCCTAGATATGAAGAAGCATTTAATTACCATAAAATTGCCGCTTCTTTCGAACACCCCACATCAAATTGGATGTTAGCCCATATGATAATAAATAAAAAAATAGGTTCACTATCCGAAGAAGACATCAATAATGCCTGGAACTATTTACAAAAAGCAAAATCACTTGACAGTATTTCCTCACTAAACACTATCGGCATTTGCTATTTACACGGATATACACCAAGTAAAGAAATAAATGTAAAGAAAGCAATAGATTACTTTCAACTAGCTATCAAAAATAATTATGTGTATGCGTACAATAACCTAGGTAAAATATACGAGGACAAAAAAGATTATAAAAAAGCTTTTGAATATTACTTACTAAGTGCTAACCAAGAAGAAAGCTGGGCCTGTAATAAAGTAGCTGAATACTATAGATTAGGTATATATGTAGAAAAAGATATCGAAAAAGCATATAAGTACTACACCATTGGTGCCAATGCCCCAATCAGCAATCGTTGTAACTGGAATACCTATAACTTAGTAAAATATTTTTATCTAGAAGGAAATTCTACCTTAGGAATAAAAAAAGATATAGATAAATCTATATCACTATTAAAAGAAATCAAAGATTTTGAATATACAAATGAACTATTATTATATGCTTACTATGAATTATATTTATTAAATAATAATTACTTAACCGAAGTAAATTATTATCTAAATGAACTAAACACTAGTATAATATTAAATAAAGAATATAAAAATAAAATTGAAAACAAATTAAAAGAAATAGAAACTAATATAATCAAGATAGATTACAACTAGTTCCTATTTCTTTTCCATTATAAAGATAACCATTTTCAGATATAGTAATTACATCATCATCATTTAACCTACTAATTTTTTTATCACTACTAAAATATCCATCTTTTTTAAGTTCCTCAATTTTAACTCCATCGTTATCTTGAAGATTCAATGAAAAATATATCTTCGCCGCACCAACAGCAAGTTCCTGTTGCTCTTGACATTCTTTTTCATCCCTTCTTTCTAAAGATGCACTAATACCACCAACAGCCACCAAAGAAATTGAAACAAGTATCACCATAACTGCCAATAACTCTACCAAAGTAAAACCTTTATTATTCATATAATCACCATATTTCTATATTAATAATATCATAATTAAATGTATAAGTAAATAAATTAAATCATATATTTGATTAGGTGATAAAGATGAAATTTATCAAACTTATAGGACTAATCAGTCTAATCTGTTTTACCTTTTTCTATACTGAAAAAATAATTAGTGTTAGCATCAATCAAGATCAAATAATGATAAATTTAAAAGAAATAGAAAACGATTATAAAATAGAGCCAATTAACGCTATTATTAACGAAGATACCATTGTACCAGGAAAAACAGGAAAAGAATTAGACTTAGATAACAGTTATAAAGAAATGAAAAAAATAGGATACTTTGAAAAATCCCTACTAGTATATAAAACTATCTACCCAGAAATATCTATTTATAATAATTATAATAAATATATTATTAGCGGAAATACATCCAATAAAAATGTATCATTAATCTATATTATTAACAATGATAAAACTATAGACAACGTCCTAAATATCATTAGTAATAAAAATACTACTATTTCATTTTTTATAGATAGTTCATATCTAAATAATAACATTGATATTTTAAATAAATTAAAAGACTATGAAATATACAATTATGGTAATTCTGGCATTTATACTAAAGATAATTTAATAATCACAAATAATATCATCAATAACAAAACTAATAATAGTTCCTTATATTGCTTATTCTTAACAAAAAACGAAGAATCATTAAATACTTGTGCTAATAATAAAATGTTATCAATCACTCCATCAATATCAGGTAATTATAACAATATTAAAAACAACATCAAAAATGGAAGTATTATCAATATTACTAATACTAAAGAATTACCTAACATTATAGATTATATAAAAAATAAAGGTTATAACATCGTATCTTTATCAAACAACATAAAAGAATAGTTAAACAAAGAATTTATCTATAAAATAAATTCTTTTTCTATAACTTTAAGCTTACCGAACCTTGATTTTACTTACCATTTTTTGTTATAATTGCCTAAAGGAAGTAAGATGATTTATATGAAAAGAAGTGAAATAGATAGAACAAAATTAGCACCTATGATGTTACACTATGTAGAATTAAAAGATAAATATCCTGATACTATAATATTCTATCGTCTTGGAGATTTCTATGAAATGTTTTTTGAAGATGCAGAAATTATTAGTCATGAATTAGAACTTACCCTAACAGGAAGAAATGCAGGGCTTGAAGAAAGAGTTCCTATGTGTGGAGTTCCTCATCATGCCGTAGATATATATATTGATAAACTAATTAAAAAAGGATATAAAGTAGCTATCTGTGAACAACTTGAAGATGCTAAAAATACTAAAGGAATGGTAAAAAGAGATATCACCGAAGTAATATCATCGGGTTCAGTTATAGCTAGTAACTCATTAAACGAAAAAGAAAATAACTATATCGGAAGTATCTATGATCATGAATATTGTTATACCCTAACCTATGCAGATATCACTACCGGAGAAATTTTTTCTGAATCAATCGAAAGAAATAATGAATTATTATTAAATAAAATTTTATTCTTAGGCATTAAAGAATTAATAACAAATGAAAAAACTAATAAAGAAATAATTTCCAGTATAAAAGAGACTTATAAAATAACTTTAACTATAACAGATGATATCTATGATTTAGATAATTTAAAACATATATATGAAGATATTGATAACATAATCTATATAATAGGTATTAAACACTTAATTAATTACTTAACACACACTTTAAAAAGAAATATTTCTCATTTCCAACATGTAATAATTAGAAATAATAATGAATATTTAAAAATGGATATTCATACTAAAAGAAATCTAGAATTAACAGAAAGTATGAGAAATAAGGAAAGAATGTTCTCTTTATTATGGCTATTAGATGAAACAAAAACGGCTATGGGTTCAAGAAAACTAAAATCATGGTTAGAATCACCGCTTACCAATAAAGAAGAAATAGAATCTAGATATAATATTGTATCAACCCTACTTGAAGAATTCATTCTAAGTGAAGAATTAAGAAGATATTTATACGAAGTATATGATTTAGAAAGACTATGCGGAAGAATTTCTCTAGGAACAGCAAACGGAAGAGATTTAATTCAATTAAAAAATTCCCTAAAAGTACTACCAGAAATAAATAATATTCTTAAAAATATAAATTATAGTGAGCTTGAAGATGTATCTGAATTATATAACTTACTTGAATCTTCCCTTTGTGAAACACCACCAATGACACTAAAAGAAGGTTATTTAATAAAAGAAGGATTCAATAAAGAATTAGATGAATTAAAAGATCTCCGTAGTGGTGGTAAAGAATTCATAAGTAATTATGAACAAGAAGAAAGAGAAAAAACAGGTATTAAAAATTTAAAAGTAGGATTCAATAAAGTATTTGGTTACTATATCGAAATATCTAAAGGAAATCTATCTTTAGTAAAAGAAGAATTTGGTTATATTAGAAAACAAACTTTAACTAATTGTGAAAGATTTATTAACCCCATCTTAAAAGAAAAAGAAGATATAGTTCTATCTGCCGAAGAAAAAATAATTAATTTAGAATATGAATTATTTATAAGTATTAGAAATAAATGTAATGAATATATTTACAAATTACAAGAAATATCTAAAACCCTTAGTGAAATTGATGTTTTATCATCATTTGCACTAATAAGTGAAAAATATCATTATGTTAAACCAACAATTTCTGTTGATAGTGAATTAGAAATTATTGAAGGAAGACACCCGGTCGTAGAAAAAGTAATAAAAACAGAATACGTCCCTAATGATATAATTATGGACAAAGATACATCTATTCTATTAATAACTGGTCCAAATATGGCTGGTAAATCTACATATATGCGTCAACTTGGAATAATTACTATTATGGCTCAAATAGGATGTTACATCCCTGCTAAAAAAGCTACTCTCCCAATATTTGATAAAATATTTACTCGTATTGGAGCAAGCGATGACTTAGTTAGTGGTGAATCAACATTTATGGTAGAAATGACTGAAGCAGCTAATGCAATTAAAAACGCTACACCAAATAGCTTAATCTTATTTGATGAATTAGGAAGAGGTACAGCAACATTCGATGGAATGAGTCTAGCACAAGCAATCCTTGAATATATCAATAATAAAATAGCTTGTAAAACATTATTTTCTACTCATTATCACGAATTAACTGACTTAGAAAATACTCTAACTAAATTAAAAAATAAACACGTATCAGCAGAAGAAAAAGATGGAAAAATTACCTTCCTACACAAAGTAAAAGATGGTTCTGTAGACAAAAGTTATGGTATAAATGTTGCAAGATTAGCTAACTTACCAAAAGAAGTAACCGACAGAGCCGAAGAAATATTAAAAATATATGAAAACAAAGAAGCATCTAGAGATATCGTTATTCAAACAACTCTACCGCTAGACTTTAAAGAAGAAAAAAATGAAATAGAAGAATACATAAAAAACTTAAACGTCTTAGAATTAACTCCAATTGAAGCAATAAACAAACTATATGAATTAAAAAATAAAATAAAGCCTTAATTAAATAAAGCTTTATTTTTTTGAAGAAATAAATCTAATACTCTTTCATATTCATTGTCATCCTCTAATTTAGACAAATACTCTTCTCCATCTTCTATTTCGATTTTTCTAATACAAGAATCTTTTACATTTTTAATATTAGATAATAAAATATATCTAGTATCATTATGAATTAAATCATCAATCTCAGTATATTCTACACCATTCTCTAAAACTATTGTATCTATATCTACCATTATAATTTCCTTCCTTTACCGATATTTGAAAATTGTTTATAATACTCAGAACTATAACTTTTATATAAATCAGCTATTTCATTAATTAATTTCTTTTGTCCCTCATTTAAACAGTCCCAAGTCGTTTTAGTTTCATCATCATTATTTAAAGCAACAAATCTATATTCACGTATGACATTAATATATTTTTCTTGTAAAACATCTTCGCATCCTAATTCTGCCAATCTATTATACATAAACTCTATATAATAGTCAGCATCAACATCTATCCCATATTTATCTTGAATATCAGATAACATAGAATCCATAATGGCTAATTTGTCAGCTGAAATATGCATATATGCATCATAAAATGACAAATAACCATAAGTTTCTCCTAATTTACTAAAATTTCTATAATTATTAACAGTCAACTCCATATTTTTTTGATATTGATCAGAATATTTAGTAAATACCTGTCCATATTTTTCTTCATTCATTTGAGCTGAAGCTGTTTTATAATCTTTCAATGCCCTTCTCTCACGAAAATGAGCTATCGTATTATCAATTCCATGTTTTAATAAAAATCCCATACCTAACAAAGTTGCCGAAAGAATTAATGCAATAGTAGACTTATATACCATTCTTTTTCGTTTTTCATATTTTATTTTTTCAGCTTTTTGTTCTGCCTTTTCTTTCTCTCTTTTTTCTTTAATAGAAAGACGTCTTTGTTTGAAATAATAAAACCATTTAATAATTTCAGATTCATTTTTTTTATCTACTATACTATTAGAATTAAAACCATTAAGCCTTAATGCTTCATCAATTCTTTTAGTATAATATACAACTTCTTGTTCAGATAAACTGTTATCTTCTTTTGCAATTGTTTTCATTATATGTGAATGTGAATCAACAGGCTTTCTCTTATTCTTAACAATATATTCCTTAGCGATATTAAGAATATCCTTATCAAACTGATTATTATCACCATTAACTATCAAATTATAATTAGCAGTATTCAAAAGCTGAAGCAAAACATATTTTTCTAATTCCATCTGATTAATACCATCATTAACATAAACATGACTATCAATTTCTTTATTTAAAACACGTCTTATGTTAGACAAAAGCAACTCTTCTAAAAACTTTTTTTGATCTTCATATAATATTTTTATTCTATCTTCAAATCCACCATTATTTAATTCATTATAATTATAAAACTTGATTAAACTAGCGCTAATCTGATTAACAATATATTCAAAAATATCCTTACTAAAACTACCATCAGATAAATCATATATAACACGTTTAATATGATTTTTTAAGTTTTCAGAAGCTTCCCATAATTCTTTTTTTTCACTTCTAAAATAATCATCAATAAGCTTAATAATAATTTTATCAGCATGTCCCTTAAGAACATCATCAACACTATATATTTTAATTCTTTCTGAATTGTAAATATTATTATATAAAATTTCTAATATTTCACTTCTTTTAATATTTTTATTATATTGTGGAAATCTCTCTGCAAATAATTTTAAAATATAGTCATTCACTTTTTTGTTCATCAACATCACTCACTTTCAATACCTAACCATTTTCTAAGTATTTCATCTAATTCTACTTGATTTATAGGTTTAGATAAATATGCACAAAAGCCTTCTCTTAAATATCTTTCTTTAGATCCCTCAATAGCATTAGCAGTCAAAACTACTACTGGTGTATTAAAGCCATTCGCTCTTTTCTTTAAATTATAAAGTGTTTGAATACCATCCATCTCAGGCATCATATGATCTAAAAGTATTAAATCATACTTTTTATTTTTAGTATAATTTAAACATTCTAATCCACTTTTAATACTAGTAATTTTAAAATTATATGGTTTTAATAACTTCTCAGCCACTTTTAAATTAAGTAAATTATCATCAACTAGTAATATTTCATAATTACTTCCATCAAAGTGTTCTTCTACCGTTTTTTTCTTAACTTTATGTGAATCCAAACCAACAATCTTAGACTTATCCACAATTTCCTGCTCTAATTCAACTACAAAAGTAGTACCCTTTTGATATATACTTTCAAAAGAAATCTTACCGCCAATCATATCAACTAATTTTTTAGTAATAGAAAGTCCTAACCCAGTTCCTTGAATATTTTTTTGTTCCTGATCTAATCTCTCAAATTTAACAAATATTTTATCTTGATCACTTTTCTTTATCCCCATACCAGTATCAATTACTTTAAAAGTTAAATTAGCTTTATTACCAAAAATTCTAGACTCAATTTCTAATTTAATATTTCCTTTTTCAGTATATTTAACAGAATTAGATAATAAATTCATAAGTATCTGATATATTTTAACTTCATCACCCATTAACACACTAGGAATATTACCAATAGTACTAACCGTA
Organism: Bacilli bacterium; assembly: GCA_017409025.1. Taxonomy (GTDB): domain Bacteria; phylum Bacillota_I; class Bacilli_A; order RF39; family UBA660; genus RUG705. The sequence continues at coordinate 16,904 of JAFQTN010000002.1, forward strand.
TACTTAATAGGTTTTTCACCTAAAGATACATTAATAATATTATTAATTTCAGCTACTACATCAGCCAAATTATAAGGCTTATTATTAATTTTAGTTTTCCCTTCTTCAATCTTCGTAATATCCAAAATATTATTAACTATCTCAAGTAAAGTATCTCCAGCCTTATTAATATTTTTAATATCTTCTTCGATATGTTTAGGAACATCATTAGAAAGTATTGATTGAGATAACCCTATAATAGCATTCATCGGAGTCCTAATCTCATGACTCATACTAGCTAAAAAGTTAGTCTTAGCTCTATTAGCTTCTTCCGCAGCATCTTTTAATGCATTCAATTCTTCAATATACTTAATATCTGGATTCTCTACAGTAAAATATAAAAATATTGTAATAAGAGAAATACCACTACCTAAAATAAATATTCCATCAAATCTCATCTGTATGAAAAAACTCATACATAAAATAACAATTGATATTAATATAGACCAATTCTTATAATTAGCAATTTTTCTATTGTTAAATAATAATAATATTAACAGTAATAAAGAACCAACAATAGCAAGGCCATAAACAATAAATACTCCATTACCATAATAAACTTCATTAGAAGCCATATATCCAATATTAGAAAATAGTAATAATATCATCAATATAATTGAAATAACAAACCACATTTTACATAAAATAGATTTTTTTAACATAATTGCAAAATTATCATATTTTACATTTGCTTTATTTAATAAAACATAAAATATAAATAAACTTAACCAAACAAAAAGTGAAATAAAATATAACTTAGAAACAAATTCTATAATCACTAAATTAGACATATTATAATTAACAACATACATACTAAAAATATCTAAAATCAATGAAATCATCGTAGAAACAAGCAATCCTTTATATACTTTGCTCTCTAAGAAATTATATTTTCTTTTTAAAAAGTACACTGAAGAAAGTATAAAAACATAAACAAAACTAACTACTTGAACAGATATATCTTTATACATATAAATTAACTCCCAACTTTAGTAATTGCCTCAAATTCAGATTGAACTTTTTTAAAACTATCAACTATCTTCGGATTAAACTTACGACCAGATTCCATTACAATTAAAGACGCTACTTTATCATAATCAATTGGAACTATCGTATTAACTAAATTAACATATTCTATTGCTAAACTAGCTATTTGCGTAGCAATGGGAATACTATTAGCACTAAGCCCTTGAGGATATCCATTACCATCATATCTTTCATTGCAGCTCTTAACTATATCATAACAATAATTACTATCGATATCATGATTATCGCGACTAATAACATATTTAACTATATTAGCGCCATTTATATTAGCCATATTCATAATACTTCTCTCATCTTCAGTAAATAACCCTTTCTTATAAAGTAAACTCTTAGGCATTGTCCAATTACCAATAGCATAATAAACTGAAGAATTAGCTATCTTATCTATCATATTACTATTTATATTATATTCAGGATATTGAACTGAAACTTGCATTGCAAGAATTCTCGTATATTTCCTTAACATCTCCATACACTTAGCATTATCCATCTCATATGAGTGAACCAAGGAATTCACTATATTTTTTAAATCTCTATGTTGTTGTGACAAAATATCTCCTAGTGAATTACTTGATCTATATAAATTAATCAAATTCTCAATTCTATGTCTAACTACTTGAACATTAAAAGGTTTCTCTAACATATCTGCTATCTTATAACTATAAGCTCTATTTCTAGTTTCCTTATCATAATTACCACTAATAATTATAACAGGCATCTTACTAAGATAATTATTATCATTTAAATAATCAAGCACACTAAAACCATCTAAATCTGGCATAATTAAATCTAAAAATATACAAGATATATTCATATTACCAGAATTTTTTAATAGTTCAATCGCCTCATTACCATTATGAGCTAATATAACATCATATTTCTTTTCAAATATTTTCTTTATTAAATTACAAGTCATCTTATCATCATCAATAATCATAACTGTACTTTTATTTCCCTCAGTCAAAAACATCGCATTATCATTTAAAGCTTCATTAAATTCCGGAAACTCATTAGTTAAAGATACTAATATTGAATTAATAAATTCCTCTTTACTATAAATATTACTATCATTATTAATAATATTATGTATTTTTAAAATAGCTAAAGAAACTGAATCAACCATCTGATTAAGTTTAGTCTCTAAATGACTTTTAACCCCATCATTATGAAGTGCATATCTCTTCCCATTATTAACTGAAGAAACTAAAACTACAATAATTTTCTTTCCATTATTATCACATAAAGATATTGTATTCATATATTCTAAATAAGAATTTAATGTATTATCTTTTCTTTTATAATTTAAACTAATACCATTACTTTCATTTTCTAATTTAGAAATAGATAAAGAATCTATATAACTATCAATATCATCTTCATAAATAAATTCTTTACAATCATTTAAATATTTCATATAAGATATTTCTTCTGAAAAAGAAATATTACCAGCTTTAACTAAATATTTATATAATTTATCTTCCATTACATCAATAACTAATATCTCATTATAACTATTAATTATTGAATTATTTATAATCCCTTTATATTCATTCATCATATATTACACCATCGCTTTATAATTAGTAAGAATTTTATATACTCTATTAACTTCATTAATAAGTTCATTATAATGTTCTGACACATAATTTATATCATTCTGTTTACTAGCAAGTTCATGTTGATAAAACATCTCTCCAGTAGACATAAAACCTAAAGTTCTACAATTACTTTTTAATGCATGTACTATAATTTCGTAATTAACCATATCACCACTAAGTTTAAATTGATTAAATTTATTAACATCTTGTGGAAATGATTCACAAAAATCAAGTAACAATTCATTATAAGTTTCAAAATCCATTGTATTCTCTATTCCTTTTTCTACATCTATACCATTTTGAATCAAAAATTTTTTCTTACTTTCTTCCATTATTTTTTCCTACTTTCCTAATATAATTTTACTATATATACATAAAAATTGCAATATATATAATTGCCATTAAACATAGAAATATGTTATAATTAAATAGGTGATAGTATGTATGATGTAATCATTATAGGTGCAGGTCCAGCAGGACTATTTTCAGCCTATGAATTATCCAAAAAGAATAAAAATTTAAAAATATTACTAATTGATAAAGGAAAATTCGCTAAAAACAGATGTTGCCCTATTGCGCAAAATAAAAAAGAATGCATAAATTGTAAACCTTGTCAAATCTTATCAGGTTATGGCGGAGCAGGAACATTCTCAGATGGAAAACTAAATTTCATTCCTAAACTAGGAAAATCAGACTTATTTAAATATATGTCAAACGAAGAAGCATACCAAATTATTGATGACACAGAAGTTATATTTAATGAATTTGGAATGGATGCCCAAACTTTCCCTAGTAATATGAAAGAAGCAAAAGAATTAGAAAAAGAAATTGCTAAAACTGGTGCAAGACTTCTAATAATCAAAAATAAACATATTGGTTCCGATCATTTGCCTGAATGTATTGAAAATTTAACTAACTATTTAAAAGATAATAATGTCGAAACACTAGAATTATGTGATGTATTAGATATTAAAACAATAGATGAATTTAATCATGAAGTAATATGTAAATATAAAGGAAAAGATGTAACATATAAAAGTAAATATGTAATTGTTGCACCAGGAAGAACAGGTGCTAAATGGGTTGGTGAATTAGCTGATAAATATAATATTCCATATATGTCTCAAAGTATCGAAATTGGCGTTCGCGTTGAATTTAGAAAAGAAATTATGGAAGATATAAGTAAAATCTTATATGAACCAACCATATTTATAAAAACTGATACTTATGGCGATGAAATTAGAACATTTTGTTCTAACCCCGGAGGCTACGTTGCTAAAGAAACATACGAGGGATATATCTGCGTAAATGGTTATTCCCTAAAAGATAAAAAATCTAATAATAGTAACTTCGCATTTATATCAAAAGTAAATCTAACATCTCCAGTAACAGATACTAGATTATATGGAGAATCAATTGCCAGAATTGCCAATGTTCTTGGTGCTGGAAAACCAATTATCCAAACATTAAAAGATTTACGTAGTGGAAGAAGATCCGAATGGAACAGAATAAATAAAGGATTTGTTGAACCGACCCTAAAAGATTGTGTAGCTGGAGACCTAGCATTAGTTCTTCCTCATAGAATTCTAATAAACATACTTGAAGGATTAGAAAAACTAGACAAAATAATGCCTGGTATCAACAATGGAGAAACACTTCTATATGGACCAGAAATAAAATTTTTCTCAAATGAAATAACTACAAATAACAAATTTAAATTAGAAAATGATAATATCTATTTCGTAGGTGATGGAGCCGGAAAAGCAGGAAATATCGTAGCTGCAGCTGCAACAGGCTTAATCGCAGCAAGAGATATACTAGAAAATAATAATTAATAAAAATATATAAAAGACCCCTGGATTTTTATTCCAAGGGTTTTATTTTTAATGATGTATATTATCCTCATTTAAAAAAGTTAATATCTGCATAGTTTACTATGGCAACCTTACAGAACGTGATCCAAAGGTTGTAGATGCACCAGATTGGTCATTAAAGGCAAACACTCCAGCACTTGCACCGCTATCAAACTTTCCACCACGTACGAAAAATGGTTTAGTAGCGTTAACAAAAGCTCCACTCTTATTATCACTATACCATCCAGCAGTTTCATTTAAAGCATGGCCACCACATGTGTCTATTGTACAAAGCCCTAAATTAGTAGAATCCGTTCCTACAAATATATCAGTTGGATATACATCATAATACTTTTTATCTGGCAATTCGCTAAAACCTGAATCGTAACCATTATCATTAATTGCATTTCCAAAATGTCCCATTACAAATTCATTTGCACCACCTGACATATCAAATACTCCAGTTATATTTCCTGTTGTACTTTGTGGATATGATGACACTGTTCCAAATGCATTTGGACATCCAGAGGTTGATCCAGCATTTGCAGTTGATGCTCCACAACCAGTGTATACGGAACTATTATTTATTCTTACCTCTTTATTGATTCCATATTTAGAATGTGATAGATATGCTACAGCTCCCCACTCACTATTCTTTATCATATGATCTCTACCATCTTGCAACAATGAAAACATATTAGCTATTGTTAAACCAGTTAAAGGAAGTCGATTAGGTACTATTACATACGGTCCCGCTCTATCATCACCCTCACTAGCCTCAAACTTTCCTACCCATATTCCTGGTAACATTTCATCAGAATCAACTATATTATCATTGTCATTATCCCACCAAAATGCTGGATGCGTTCTATATTCTGATGTTGCATTTTCTAATGTCATAGGTGCATCTGCAGATTCAAATGAAATATCAATTGAAGTTACCCCACCATGAGAAACAATTTTATCAACTTTAGTCACAGCAACTTTATAATCTTCTGAATCAAGATAATCTTCTAAATATATTGTTTGATCATAACCATTAAAATCAATGTAAACGCTTCCAGTAGCGAATAATTTTTCAAAATAAGCAATATCACTTTCACTACAACTAAAATTATCTATAGTTCCATCTTCCCAAGTATTACAAAAACCATAACCGTCAATAAGCGTCCAATATGTTTTTTCAATAAATTCTTCTTCACTTATTAACAATGTATATTTCTTGTTATAACATTCAGGATGAGTTTCTATTGTAGCATTAGTTAAATCAGAACAAGCAACATTAGTTGATATTTTATACTTAAATCTAGGTATCCATACATAATAAGCAATTTGAGGTGCATCAACAATTTCATTACGGTGTGCCTGATGATAATTTTCAGGAGTTTCATTTTCTATTTCTTTATAATATGGCATCCAAGACTCTACAGTAACTGCATTAGCCCATTCTTTATTATCATAATTATACCAGGATGGATCATCCGGAGATACACCTATTAATGTGCCATTATCTTCTATTTTTACTGGTATCATAGCATTTTCATCAATTACTGGTTTATTAGGTTGTGGTGTATCTGCGCATTGTCCGCCAAGAGAAAGATCAAATGTTTTATCTTGGGTTTCATTATCAGTCTCATCTTTATCTAACCATATATATAAATAATATGTTTTTGAAGTTAAGTCTGTTTCTGTAAACACCGAGTTTGTTAATAGAGATGCTTGTCCACCTGTTGTTAATCCTTTGAAATTTCCTTCACTTACTACATCAGTAGTACAACTATCTTTATTTGTCGTTAATGCATATCTTAAATTTTCACTATTGGATAAAGCTTCAGCTATAGAATTTACTGTTAACCATAAGTCCATTCCTACTGTTAAACCATCCTTCTTTATATCCGCCGAAACAGTTACCGTTCTTTTTAATACATTTACCCCATCACCAGCACATTTATCTGGAAATTTTTCTACATCTACTGGTATTAATGATATATCTTGAGATGTTATAGGTTCACCACCGTCTGCTGAACATGAAAATTCTCTAGTTACTGTAAATGCTAAACCAGTATTCTCTGTAGAATTCCAAGTCCAATATGCCAATGTTCCACCTACTACTGTAAATACTATTATTAAACTTAATAATGATATTATCGTTTTTTTATTATTCATTTTAAATCACCTACCATATAATAATATATTATCATTTAGTATCCCCCTTGTCAATTTCTTTACAGTCAATAAATAAAATTTTCTCGAACAAAATTACTGCAAACAATAAATCTAAATTAGAAAATAATAATTAATAAAAAAATTAACCAACCATTTAGGTTTGTTTTATTATGCAAAAAAAATATAAAAGACCTCTGGCATTTATACCAAAAGTCTCTTCATCATTTTAAAATTGTATTTTATGCACCATATCCAGTTACAATTACTGAACGAAATCCATAAGTATCAAAAGCAGTACCAAAATGATCATTAAAGTAAAACGCACCAGAAGTAGTTCCGTTACTGTATAATCCTCCACGGAAGAACCAATCTTTTCCCTCAGAAGAAACAAATCCACCACTTTGATTATCACCATACCATCCAGCCGTTTCATTTAAGGCATGACCACCACACGTATCTATTGTACAATATGATAAATTTTCACTGGCTGTTCCTGGAAAATCAGTTGGAGAATATAAATCATAATATTTTTTCTCTGGCATTGATGTAAAACCTGATTTATCCATACTACCAATTGTATCTCCGTAATGTCCCATTACATATTCCTGTTTTCCACCTGACATATCAAATACTCCACTTATATTCCCAGTTGTACTTTGTGGATATGTTGAAACTGTACCAAACGCATTTGGACATCCTGTAGTTGAACTAGCATTCGCTGTTAATGCACCACAACCTGTATATACAGAGCTATTATTTATTCTTATTTCTTTATTTATTCCATATTTTGAATGTGATAAATAAGCGACAGCCCCCCATTCACTATTCTTCATCATATGAGAATCAATTTCTGAAAATAATAATCCATATACAGCTTCAGTAGCAAATGCTTGACTTATTTTAAATTGTTCACTTAATGTTCTACCGGTTACAGAAAGATGAGTTGGTAATATTGTGGGTTCATATACATCAGGAGACATATCGTATTCATCAGTCGTTTCAAATTTTCCTACCCATATTCCAGATAACATTTCATTCGAATCTACTACATTATCATTATCATCATCCCACCAAAATGCCGGATGTGTTCTATATTGTGTCTTAGCATCTCCTAAACTCATTTCCATGCTTGCAGATTCAAATTCTATATCTATCGGCATCTCTTTTTTACCCGAAGAAATAATTTTATCACTTTGTAATATCAACTCGTATTGAGATGGTTTTAAAAATTCAGTTATATTATAATTAGCACCTACCTCTGTCATAAATATTATTTTTTTATTATTAACAGCATTAATTAAAGAATCATAATATTCATCTGGATTTCCTAAAACAGCATCAGGATCCCATTCTTCCACTCTTTTTAAAAATTCACTCTCGCTAACTTTTAAATTAGCATAATAACAATCTGGATAATCAGTAGGATTAACATCAGGTATATTAGAACAAGCAACACTACTACTAGACATTTTATACCTATATCTAGGTATCCATACATAATATGCTAAAATATATGTTTCTGGTACTTCCATATTAGGATTTTCAAAATACTCATCCATTTGAGCAGTTGAATCTACCAATACAATATTGGCCCATTTTTTGTTACTATAATCATACCACGACGGATCATCTTCTGATACTGTTGTTACAGTTCCATCATCAGATATTTTCACAGGAAGCATACCAGTAGCAAGTTCGGGTTTATTAACTTGCGATGCATCACTACATTGTCCCCCAAGTGAAAAATCAAATGAACTATTTTGAGTATAATTATTTGTTTCAGCCGCATCTAACCATATATACAAATAATATGTTTTTGATGTTAAATTATCTTGTGAAAATGCAATATTATTTAATAATGATACTCTACTATTATTTGCAGTATTCTTAAATGTTCCTTCACTTACTATATCTGTTGTACAGCTATTCTCATTTGTAGTTATTGCGTATCTCAAATTCTTATTAGCTAAAGTCTGATCTATAGCATTTACATTTAACCATAAATCTGTTCCTATTGTTAAACCAGTCTTTTCGATATTTGCTGAAACGGTTATTTTTCTTTTTAATACATTCTCCACATCACCAGCACACTTGTCCGGAAATTTTTCTACATCTACAGGTATTAATGATATATCTTCTGAAGTCATAGGTTCTCCACCATCTGCTGAACATGAAAAATCTTTAGTTATTGTAAAAGCTAAACTTGTATTTGTCGTTGAATTCCAAGTCCAAAATGCTAACGTTCCTCCCATTACCGTAAATATTATTGTTAAACTTAACAATGTTGCTACTAATTTCTTATTATTCATTCTATTTCACCTACTTTATAATACTATATATCTATAATATCATTTATGATATCTCTTGTCAATTTCTTTAAATAAATAAAATTAAAAAAGATAAAAATTTTTTATCTAGTATTATTCAACCAAAACAAACTTAATCGTATCATCTTCTCTATATAAATTTAATATATTATCAACCACTTCTTTAACCTCATATAAATCATCAGTATTACTTAAAATAATATCATATTCATTTTGTTTATCATTAAGTAATTCCGTTGATACATAATATTCTTCTACTTTTAAATTATCATTATATAAACTTTTTATCTTATCTATATTATCTTCTTTTTTAGTTATACCAATAACACTCTTATAACCATCTTCATCTTTATAATAAATATAATTATTTAAAGCATTTTCTTCCCTCATATTATCATAAGTTAAATATTCTCCATTTTGAATCAAATATATTTTCGAAGACTCTAAAGTATTTTCTATATCATCACCATATACCCTATATACTAATTTAGCACAAACAAATCCACATATCATTGATACTACTAACGGAATAAATACTCCTTTAATCATTTTTTTCATATCATCACCATCATAATGATATAATATTAATCTATAAAAAAATGTCGAAAAAAAAAGAAAAAGAATAAATTATCTTCCTCTTCTAGTATTCATATTATAATCTTCTTCTCTATCCATATAGAAAAAGTTTTCTCTTTCTAAATCCCTAATCGTATACAATTTAAATCTTAGTTGATTAATAATTATCTGAATTTTCTTTAAAGTCAAACTCTGATAAGTATTACCTAAATATTTAACATAATTATTAATTATCTGAAGTTTTAATTTTTCAGCATCCATCAAATTTCTTTTAATTCCACCCTCATCAGGATTTCCATCTTCTTCAATTAATTTTAATTGTGATAATAAATAAGCTATTTTCTTATCAATCTTTTTTCTAATTATTTTCTCACTCATACTATCATTAATAAAAACTATTTTACTAACTTCGATTGAATCTTTTTTCTTAGCCTTTGGAGTAACTTTATATCCATCTATTTTATCATATTCAAAATAAACAACCTCATTAGATTTCTCACTTCTAGATACACTATAACTTCTCTTATCCATTATCATCACCCGAAACCAAATCTTTTCTATTTTGATTAGTTAATCTAATCTTTTCTTCTTGTCTATATTTTTCTATATTCTTATGATGTCCGGATAATAACACATCCGGAACTCTCATCCCTCTAAATTCTTCAGGTCTTGTATAATTAGGATAATCTAAATATCCGTCATTAAAACTTTCACTATCTAAAGATGTTGATGTTATAACTCCTGGAATTAATCTTGTAACAGCATCTGTAATAACCATCGAAGGAACTTCTCCACCAGTTAATACATAATCTCCAATAGACATTTCCATATCAACAATTGTCTTAATTCTCTCATCAAATCCTTCATAGTGTCCACAAAGTAAAATTATATGTTTTCTCTTTGATAAATCTATTGCCATATTTTGTTTAAATACCTGGCCAGATGGACTTAACATTATAACTACTGAATCATCAGTCCTAATAGCCTCAACTGCTCTAAATATTGGTTCACACATTAAAACCATACCAGCACCGCCACCATAAGGATAATCATCTACTCTACCATGTTTATCTAATGAGTAATCTCTAAAATTATGAACCCTAATATCTACTTTTCCTAAATCTCTAGCTCTTTTAATAATTGAAGTATTTAAAAATCCATCAAACATCTCTGGAAATAATGTAAGAATATCTATTTTCATAATTTTCACCTCACTAATCAAATAACCCAACTATATTTTTTACATGCATTTCTTTCTTTTCTAAATCTATGTCTATTATTATATCAAAATTATAAGGAACAAGATAGTTCTTTTTATCATTTTCTATAACTAATATTTCATTAACTGAATGTTTTTCTATCTTTTTTACTCTTCCTAATAACCTATCTTCAACATAAACATTAAGACCAATTATATCTTCATCTAAATATTCACCTTCATTAAGTACTAAATCTTCTTTATTTATAAAGATATATTCACCCTTATATTTAAGTATTTCATTAATATTATTATACCCATTCATAGTAATCATATCAAATATCTTATGATATCTATAACTATTAATCTCTTCACATACCTTATCTTTACCAATATATACTTTCATACCTTCTTTAAATACTCTATCTTTGTACTTAAATGAAGATAATATTCTAACTTCACCCTTTAATCCATGTGTATTAACTATTTTCCCTAATAAAACATATTTCATTTATTATTCACCTCATACATAAGTATTGAAGCAGCTACTGATGCATTTAAGCTCTCACATTCACTATTCATAGAAATATATATAAATTTATCACATAATTTCTTTATATTATCAGATATTCCTCTACCCTCATTACCAATTACTAAAACTATTTTAGAAGGAATATCTTCTTCTTTTATATTATTTCCATTTGATACATCAGTTCCATATACTGTATATCCATCTAATTCACTAAGAAATAATTCTATATCTCTAATCAAAACATTTTGATTAAATAACATCCCCTTAGTACTACGAATAACCTTAGGATTATATAAATCTACAGTATTCTTACTAAGAACTACTGTATCAAAATTAAATGCTACCGAACTTCTAATTATAGTACCCAAATTACCTGGATCTTGAATATTATCTAAAACAATAATCCTATTTCCTATATTATTTTCATCTCTCTTATAACATACTGCATAATATTCACTAATACTCTCCATATCACTTATCTTTTTCATTACATCATAACTAACATAAGTAACAGGTATATCCATATTAACATCTGTACCTTCTAATACATATAATTCTTTAATAATATTATTTTTATATGCTTCTAAAGCTATATCATAACCCTCTACAAAAAACAGATTATTATTATCACGATATTTCTTATCTTTAAGTTTTACTAATTCTTTAACTCTATCATTATTTAAAGATGTAATTAACATAATATCACCACTTCATCTAACTTAATTATACCATTACAAAAGAAAAAAAGAAACATTAAATAGTTTCTTTTAACGGCTTCCGCCTCCTCCTCCACCGAAGGAACCTCCACCTCCACCACTAGATGAAAATCCTCCACCACCAGATGAATAACTCTGTGCAGCACTTCTAGCACTTGATGCAGCGGATACACTTCTTAAAGATATATGATTAACAAATAATAATGTATCATAATCAAAATTCTGACTATGCATTTCTTCAATTACTTCAGGATACATATCTTTAAGTTGCTTAGAAACCTTATCAGCTATTCCAAATAAATATGCAAACATTAAATATTCATCCCAAAGTTTAACTTCCATCACTTCTTTAGTATCCATCCTAGAAAATTCCTCTAGATACTTTTTCAAACCATATAATTCTACACTATCATTATATATCATATCATCCATTACATTTTTCTTTTTACATTCATTTTTATCAGTTCTTTTCCATATGTGTCCAGAATCTTTTAAAGAATTTATCGTATCATTTTCAATCCTAGTAAATACATTAAAAAATTTATCATAGTTTTTCTTACACCATTTTTCAAATTCCTTAGTTTCTAGTAACCCGTCTTTACTAGCAGCTCTCATCATACTAAACAATTTAGTTTCCATTTCATTATCAAAAGTAACATCTTTAGTTAAATCAATAACACTAGTATCTTTATTAAATACACCCTTCTTTTCATTCTTAAATATTATTTTATCATTTCTCAACCATTTAAGAATAATAGCCCCCAAAATATTACCTTGTTTATATTCAAAATTATTTAATTTTATTAAAGTATTCGCATAATATATATCTTTATTACAAGGTATATCTCTAAACATAGGAACATTACTTTTATCTATTTTCTTATTATTTTTATAACCATAACCATCTTCCAAAGCTTTTTTAATTCCAAAAACAGAAAAAACAAAAATTAATATACCTAAAATATTTTCAATAAATTCACCTATAATTATAAATACTTTATTAAAAAAATCACTCCAAAAAGTACCCTTTTCTGCTTTATTTAAAACTTCATCAAATGTTTTAAAATCATCTACTGTATTATGTTTATTAGTAAAAGTACCTAAAGGAAATTTAGCAAGTAAAACAACATAATCATTATTCATATCTCCATCTTCATCAGACATCTCTATCTTACCATTAGATACATAAGCATATCCTTCATATCCATATCCCCAAACATCTAATGTATCCGGAAACTCATAATAACTAGATACAGTTACTGAAAATCTATCAAAATCAACATCAGTTAATTTATCAATTAAATTAAAATAAATAACTTGACTATCATCAGTAGAAAAAACAAAATTAGATAAACTATAATTTAATACAAAAACATGTCTATTATAATCATACTTACCAAAACAAAGTTCTAAACCATCACTAGTATAATTAATTCCATAATATCCTCTTTTTTGAATAAGTGATTCATCAATATTCCAATTCTTATAAGTAAGATTTTTCCCATCCATTATAACACTAAAATTAGATAACTTAGAATTACCTAGATTATTCATAACTTTATACCATTCAGTTCCATCAGTTCCATCTACATCCCAAGTCTCCGTTATATTAGCACTACCATCTTCATTTAAATAAATATCAATATCAATACTATGTATTTTATTTGATGCATTAACAGACATTGGTACCATCAACATTAACGAAATAATCAATAAATATATTTTTTTCATACAATCCTCCTATTAACAATATAATTATATCATCATAAAAGAAAAAAAGAAATGAATATATTAATACATATTTCATTCTTTTAACATTTTTCTACATTCTTTATATTTAGGATAATATTTATAAACAAAATTCCAAAATTCTTTAGAATGATTAGGATGTATAAAATGACTAAGTTCATGAACTATAACATAATCTAAACAACTTATATCATACTTAGATAAATGATAGTTTAAAGTAACATTATGATTTCTAATATTACAAACTCCCCATCTACTAGTCATCTTCCTTATCTTTAAATTAGGTCTAGGTATTTTTTCTTCAAATATATTATACCAATAATCAAGTCTATCACTATATATATCTATAATCTTCTTATTTATATATTTATCTAAACATTTTTTATCTATTGCATATATCTTATCACTAGTAATATCTATATCACTAAATCCATATATAACATCATATTTCTTACCAAAATAATAAAAATTATCATTCTTATCCATCTTTTTAGAATCTTTATTAATCATCTGAATAATACTTTTTTTATTATCCATAATAAGTTTTATAATACTATTCTTATTAGTTAAATAATTCGTGGTAACAACTATTTTACCATCCTTAACCCTAACATAAGTATTTCGATTATTCTTTTTAATTATTTCAACATCATAAATATTACCATCAATCTCTATTTGCATAATTCCCCCTAAAGAAAAAGACAACTAAATTGTCTAAAATTTAACTTTTGGTGTTGCTTTTTCACTTTCAGATGCTTCAAAATATTCATATCTCTTAAATCCAAAGATACTAGCTACAATATTTGAAGGAAACATCTCAACTAAATCATTAAAAGTCATTGCTGTATCATTATAAAATTGTCTAGCATAAGTAATCTTATCTTCAGTATCTTTTAAATCACTTTGTAAAGATAAAAAGTTTTCATTAGCTTTTAATTCAGGATAAGCTTCAGATAATGCAAATAATTTATTTAATGCACCAGTAAGTTGATTTTCAGCTTCAATCTTATCATTAACGCTTGTAGCACTAACTGACTTATTTCTAGCTTCAACTACTTCTTTAAAAGTATCCTTTTCATGTTTAGCATATCCTTTAACAGTTTCAACTAAATTTGGAATTAAATCAGCTCTTCTTTTTAATTGAACATCAATTTGACTCCACTGATTTTTAACCTTATTTCTAGCATTTACAAGTCTGTTGTATACACCTATCACATAAAATGCTAAAAAAAGTAATAATCCAACAATAATAATTATAATAATTGTACTAAGTTCCATATCATCTATCCTCCTAAAATAATTATACCATAATTTTATAAATTTAATAGTATTTTTTCATATTATTGGTAAATAATATATCTAGGTGATAAAATGACAGATATCGATATAAGAAAATATATCATAGAAAATTTTAAAGATGATAATGCAGAAAAAATTAAAGATTCAATTGAAACAACAATCAAATCAAAAGATGAAGATGCTCTAATAGGACTAGGTGTATTGTTTGAGCTTCTTTGGTCTAAATTAACTGAAGAAGAAAAACAAAAAAATCTAGATAATATTAGACAAAGTATAAAAAATCTAGCACAAAACTAGATTTTTTTATTTATTATATATTAATTAAATTACATTAAAACAGTAAAATAAACGTATAACTGTTTTTTTATTTATTAACAGATTGAAAATAATTAAACTTTTTGTTATTATTATGATAGATATGAGTGTGATTTTATGATAACAGATATAATTTTTATAATATTAGGTTTCATTATATTAATTAAGGGAGCAGATTTATTTATTGACGGAATATCATCAACTGCCATTAACTTAAAAATTGCTAAAATAATAATTTCCCTAACAATCGTAGCATTTGGAACTAGTGCTCCTGAATTAGCTATATCTATCCAAGGAATGCTTAATGGAAATGGTAGCCTTGTTTTAGCAAATGTTATAGGTAGTACTATAGTAAATACTATGTTAGTAATCGGATTAGCAGCTTTAGTAAGACCAATTAAAGTTCAAAACGAAACTGTAAAAAGACAACTACCACTACATTTAATAACTATAATTATATTTTCATTATTATATCTACTAGGAAACGGTATATCAAGAGCAGATGGATTAATTTTAATTCTTATGTTTACCGGTTTCTTAATATATATTATTAAATTTATGAAGAAAAAAAATTCATGGTTCGAAAAAAAAGAAAAACCAAAATGGAAAATATCTACTTCAATAATTTTTAGTATAATTGGATTAATAGCAATATTCTTAGGAAGTAACTTAGCAGTAAATAACTGTACTGATTTAGCACATAAACTAGGAATTAGCGAAAAATTAATCACTATGGTAGTTTTAGTTATTGGAACTAGTGCTCCAGAAATAACTCTTGCTATAGCATCTGCTAAGAAAAAAGAATTTGATATCATACTAGGAAATATTATTGGAACAAATATCTTTAATATTGGATTTGTCCTTGGATTACCAGTTTTATTATTTGGTTCAGTAACCTCAATCGATTTTACTTTAATAGACATGGTTCTAATATCATTAGCAGGAATTATCGTATATGAATTTTCTAAAGACGATAAAATTATATCTAAAAAAGAAGGCATCATCATGTTAACCGTATTTATTGAATACTATCTATATGTATTTGTCACTGGTTTATAAATTAAATCTTAAACAAAAAAAGTACTAATTGTTTCTAATTAGTACTTTTTCTATATAGACAACCATTACATACATTACATAAGATACCACTAAAAGAATTATTATTCCACCAAACACTAAATTTAAATTAAATACCTGTGAGCCATAATTAATTAAATAACCAATACCCTCTTTAGATACTAAAAATTCTCCCATAATAACACCAATAAGTGACATACTAACATTTATTTTTAAACTATTAACTATAACATGATAATTACCTGGAATTACTAAATAAATAAGAATTTGCCACTTACTAGCATTAAAACTTCTAAGTAATTTTATTTTGTTTTTATCAGTACTAATAAATCCATTATAAACATTAGAAATAGTAACTATCAAAGATATAAGCAATGCCATAATTATAATTGAATTAATATTAGCACCAAAAATTATAATTATAATAGGTCCTAAAGCTACTTTAGGTAAACTATTAATAACTGTTAAATAAGGATCTATTACTTTAAATAAAAACTTACTATACCAAAGTATTATAGCTATAATTGTACCAAGTATTGTAGCTAAAGAAAAACTAATAAATGTCTCATATACAGTAACCCAAATATGATTAAATAAATTTCCTTCTTGATATAAACTATATATCGTCTTAAATGCTTTACTTGGAGAAGAATATATAAAAGAATTAATAATATTATTACTAGATAAATATTCCCATATAAATATAAAAGATACAATAATTATTATTTGACACATATGAACAAAAAATTTATTTAATCTTAATTTTCTTAAATATTCTTTATGTTCTCTATCATACATGATGATCAATCTCTTTCCATATCATATCATAATACATTGAAAACTCACTACATTTTCTATTATTAATTGGAGTCCCCTTATCTTTCATCTCTATATTATATATCTTCTTTACTTTTGCAGGTCTATTAGTAAGAACGACAATTCTATCAGACATTGATATAGCTTCAGCTATATCGTGAGTTATCATAATAACTGTCCTACCAGTATCTTTAATAATATTATATACATCATCTGATACTGCTAATCTCGTTTGATAATCAAGTGCTGAAAAGGGTTCATCTAAAAGTAATATATCAGGTTTTAAAGCCAATGTTCTAATCAAAGCCACTCTTTGCCTCATACCACCAGATAAACTAGATGGATATTTATACTTAAATTCTGAAAGACCATAAGTATCTAATAATTCTGATACATACTTAATATTTTCATCATTAAGATTACCATTTATTTTTAATCCTAATAAACAATTATCCATTATATTTAACCAAGGAAATAAACAATCATCCTGAAGCATATATCCTACCTTAATATCATCATTCATCTTTATTTCTCCACCACTTTTAGTATCAATTCCACCAATAATATTAAGTAAAGTACTCTTCCCACAACCACTAGGGCCAACAATTGCTATATACTCTCCTTCTTTAATATTCAAAGTTATATCTTCTAAAGCTACTACTACACCTTCTTTATTATGATAATTCTTATGTAATTTATCAATCATTAAAACATTACTCATAATCATCAAAATATTCATCAAATATTAATTTATCATATTCTACATATTTATCTAATTCTGAAGAAGCCTTCATAATTTCTTGTATATGATCCCACTCATCTTCAGAAATTGTTATATTTTTCTTCCAAGATTCTCCTTCTTTATATCTATTAACTATTGTTATCATATCAGATAAACTAGTATCTGGAAAATACTTACCAACTATTTCTGCTACTTCTTCTCCAGTATGACTATAAACATACTGTAACCCTTTGTTAATAGCTCTTGTAAATTTTTCTATTACATCTTTATTTTCCATAATATAACTACGTCTTGCATTATAAGCCGTATATGGAACTTCACCACCAAGTTCTCCTATATAAGCAACTACATATCCTAAACCATTTTTTTCTACTGAAGTAGCATTAGGTTCAAACAATGTTACAAAATCCCCATTACCACCAATAAATGCCCCTTCCATCGCTGCAAATGCCACTGAAGTATCAATTGTTAAATCTTTTTTCGGATCTATTCCATGTTCCCTAAGTGCCCATTCAAATGTCATCTCAGGCATACCACCTTGTCTTCCACCAATAACAGTCTTTCCTCTTAAATCATCTAAAGTAAAGTTATCATACTTCTCCCTTGAAACTAAGAAAGAACCATCTTTTTGTGTTAATCCTGCAAAAGTCATAACATAATCTTCTTCGCCACCATTATAAACATAAATTGTTGCTTCACTACCAGAGAAACCAATATCAGCATCTCCAGATAATACTGCTGCCATAACATTATCTGCACCACTTGTTAAAACTATCTCTACATCTAATCCTTCTTCTTCAAAATAACCAAGACCATGAGCTACATATTGTGGAGCATAAAATACACTATGAGCAACTTCAGCTACAGTTATTTTTGTTAAACCTTTATTATCATCATCACCATTTATTCTAACAATAGCTATACAAGACAAAACTATTACTAAAAAAATTAAACATAGCCCAATAATTTTTTTCACCATTCTTTTCCCTCCATCTCTTTATTAGTATATTCTTAGTAATAATAAAGACAAGTAAAAAGGCCCAAAAAAAAGAAAACTACAGTCTCCTTTTTAATTAACTTTATTTGAATTTAATTCATAAACCCAAATAGTATCTTTATCAGTAATAAAAAATACACTTCTACTATTAATCACAAGTTCTTTAAAACCTATTATATTCCTTATTTTATTATGAACATCCAATAATTCATCAAAACTACATACATATATTATATTATACTTCTTACTAACATTAAATCTCTTTACTTTGACAATATCATTATCATATTTAGACAATATTTTTTTTAGTAACTTATTGTATTCAGTTTCATTTTTATAAATAAATATAAATTGTCTAATAACCATAACAAAAAAAGTCATAGACAGAGAAAAACAAAATAACCCAATTAAAATAAATACAACATTCATCGTAGTTTTATCACTAAATTCATAATAACTATCAATATCATTTATATTATTAGTATCAATATCAACAAAATCTTTTGTCAAAGGAATGTTTAAAGATATTACCTTATTATCAGCATATTCTTTCTCTAAACTATCAAAATTAAGAAATTCTAATATATTTATTCTAATATGCAAATAACCAGACACATCTATATTATAAGTATTAATAAATTCCTCTATTTCATTCTTATATTTAATATAATTTATTCTAAAAGAATCATCTATTTTTATATTATTTATATTATTTTCATCTAACAATATAATTTTATTATTAACAAGATTATATTCTCTTTCCCATAAACTATTAGTAATATCTTCCTCATAAGTTATTAAATATGCCATTACATTATACTTATAATAACCGCTAACATATTCACTTAAAACATTATTATATTGATAATTAACCTCAATATAATCAATCATATTACTAGCGTACTTATTCATATTTACATAATCAAAACTATCATCTATGTATTTAACTTTATAATATATATTACTATTATTTTCATAATTTACATAAATTTTAGTCTTAGTATTAAAACCACTATCAAGAAACAAATATGTTAAAACAGAACATACTACTATAGATATAGCATAGAATAAAGATTTTCTATACACTTTGTTCTTAATACCAATCACCTTCTCATTCTATAGTATCATTTTAACATATATATATTTTTTTGTCATTAAAAGAAAAAGAAAAAGAGTTATTAAACTCTTAATTCCATAATCCTTCTGGATATTCTCCATTATCTACCAACGCTTTTATTTCACTAACAACTTTTGGTTTATCTTCTTTATATGTTATTCCTTGCCATACAGCATCAGTCTTCAACACTTCAACTCTTGCTGTTTTATTTTCAATTTCTTCAAATACCAAAGTAGGTATTAAATATTCACAAGTATCAATATCTTCCTTATGACTATCTAAAAATTCTGGAAATCTCTTTTCTAAATATTCAAATATATGAGTTGTAAAACCAAACATATTCATTGAAACAGTATCCTCTTCTGATACCTTAAAACTATCTCCCCCCTCTAGTGGTGTAGCTATTAATTCACCATCTACATACTCAACTTTACTCTCAACAAGTTTTGTTAAATATTTTCCTTCAGTCTCACATACACCTCTTTTAACAGAACCATTCTCTGTTAAAGTATTTACTACCTTATATCCAGCCATAGCATACTCTTGATATTTACTATCACTATTATCTTTTCTTAAAAATTCAGATATTACTCTAAAAGCATCTCTTCCATAAAAATCATCTGAATTAATAATAGCAAAATTCTCTTTAACTACATCTTTACAACATAAGATAGCATGAGCTGTACCCCAAGGCTTAACTCTTCCTTCTGGAACACTATATCCAAGAGGTAAATTTTCTAACTCTTGAAATACATATTCTACTTCAATGTGACTTTCTACCCTTTTACCTACAGTTTCTCTAAAAATATCATAATTTTCTTTCTTAATTATAAAAACAACCTTTTTAAATCCTTCTTTAATAGCATCATATATTGAATAATCAATTATAAAATTGCCATGTTCATCAATTGGTTCAATTTGTTTTAAACCACCAAATCTACTGCCCATTCCAGCAGCCATTATAACTAACGTCATATTTCCTCCTTTATTTAAAATAAATATATCATATTTCATTTATTTTTACAATAGATGAATATTTTACACCCCAACTTTTTTACCCTTTTTCTTTAAAACTAACTTTCTAACAAAATCAATTGGTATTACTGTCGAAGCTAATATCATCATAATAATAAATTCATTTAACAATAAACCTCTAGTCCTAAATAATTCTCCCCCTTTATAAATTAAAAATATTTGCATCATAATAACAAAACTTATAATTATTATAAAAACCTTATTTTTAGATATATTACCAAGTATATTTAATCTATGTGTTCTAGCAGAAAAACTATTAAATATACTGATAAATATTATAAGACCAAAAAAAGCTGTCATTAAATCATCACCAAATATATTATTAATAAATTTATCTTTCAAAAAAACTATACAAAGTATCGCTGAATATAAACCTGTAACTAATATTTGATTAAACATATATGAATTGATTATTGGTTCACTTTTTTTCTTAGGTTCTTCATACATGTATTCAAGTAATGCCGGTTCATAAGAAAAAGCTAACCCAGATAAAGTATCCATAATCATATTTATCCATAACATTTGAATTACTGTAATCGGTACAGGTATTCCAATAAATGGTCCTATTATTGATACTAACAAACTACATAAATTGATAGTTAACTGACATATTATAAATTTTCTAATACTTTTGAATATTGTTCTACCATATAATATAGCATTAGCAATTGAATAGAAATTATTATCAAGTATTACTATGTCAGAAGCTTCTTTAGCCACTTCTGTACCACTTCCCATAGCAAAACCAACATCAGCTTTTTTTAAAGCAATCGCATCATTTACACCGTCCCCCGTCATTCCAACAACTAAATCCATACTCTTAGCAATATTAACAAGTCTACTCTTATCCTGAGGCATTGCTCTAGCAATAACTTTTATATGAGGAAAAATATCTCTCACTTCATCATCACTCATCTGATTTAATTTATCACTTGTAATTACTATATCCTCTTCATTGCCTATTAGATTAAGTTCCTTAGCAATACTAATAGCAGTATCCCTGTTATCACCAGTTACCATAATAGTCTGAATAGAAGCCTTCTTAACCATATCAATACCATCTAATACATTCTCTCTTATTTCATCTGCTAAAACTACAAACCCAAGTAAAGTTAAATTATTTAAAGTCTCTCTATCTTCACTTATAGCTAACGCTAATACTCTAAGTTTTTTAGAAGATAATTCACTAATTCTTTTATCAACTATATTTTTATTACTAATCATATGTTTAATACCATCACTATCATAATAACTATTACACTTCTTTGAAAGAACTTCATAAGCACCCTTAACAAGATTAATAACATGACTATTATATTTTATTTTCGTATACATATACTTATTTTTAGAATTAAATTCTTCTCTTTTAATTATTTCACAGTCACACTTATATTCTTTTATAAAATTTAAAAGAGCCTTATCAGTAATATTTCCTCCAATAATTTTATTATTAACTCTATCATAAGTACTTTCATTATTAATACTAATACTCATATTAAATAATTCTCTTAATTTACTATTCATATTATTTATTTCATTACCACTACCATCTAAAAATGATACCACATCTAATTTACCATTAGTTAAAGTACCCGTTTTATCAGTAAATAATACATTTATACTACCAGCAGTCTCTATTCCTACTAATTTTCTAACCAATACATTATCTTTAAGCATTCTTTTCATATTAAATGATAATACTAAAGTAATCATCATAGGTAACCCTTCTGGAACAGATACTACGATAATGGTTACACATAAAGTTAATGCATCTAAGAAGTATCCAAATATCGTTCTTCCATTACTTATCGTTTCTACTATTTTACTACCATCAAATCCATTAACTATAAATATCATATAAAATAAGTAAGAAACTGCCACAAAAAAAGAAGCAGCATATCCAATTTTACTAATAGTCTTAGCTAGTCCAGTTAATCGTAATTTTAAAGGTGATTCTCCACTATCATCCTGAAGTTCCATTGCCATTTTTCCATAAAATGTATTATCTCCAACATATCTAACCAACATAGAAGCACTACCAGAATATACTACCGTAGACATATATACCATATCATTTATATTTTTATATGCTTCTTTAGATTCACCATTCATCATCGATTCATCAACAGAAATATTTCCCTGTATCAATACTCCATCTGCAGGTATTTTATCCCCCTCAGACAAAACCACAACATCATTAACTACAACCTGATCAATAGGAATAGTTATTACTTCACCATCCCTCTTTACTCTAACATTTATCTTACTAGTCTCTTCAGTAAGTTTATTAAATGCATTCGTTGCGCCATATTCACTAATACTAGAAATCAAAGATGCTATAAGTATTGCAAGTACAATACCAATTGTTTCATACCAATCGAAATCTCTTATCAAAAATATTGTCTTAATTCCTAACGCAATCAGTAATATCTTTATTATGGGATCAGAAAATGTCTCCAACAATAATTTAAAGAAACTATCTTGCTTCTTCTTAGTAAAAGTATTACTACCATATTTTCTTCTATTTATAATTACTTCTTCACTAGTTAAACCATTATTATTTATCATAAATAGTTCCTCCTATTAAAAAATATTTATAAACAAAAGAAAAAGAACATTATCTGTATGACAATATTCTTATATTATTTTTCAAAAGATTTCTTAATTTCTAAAATTTCTTCTTCACTTTTACCAGTAATTCTAGATATCATCTCAATACTAATATTTTCATGAATCATATTTATAATAGTTTCCTTGAACTTTTTCTCTCCTTCAGCTCTTCCTTCAGCCAATCCTTCAGCCAATCCTTCAGCCAATCCCTCAGCCAAGCCTTCAGTCCTTCCCTCTGCAAGACCTTCCGCACGGCCTTCTGCTCTACCTTCTCTCATCGCTTCTGCCTTTAAATTTTTCTCACTAGTATATTTAACAAGTTCATTTAATTTTTCCAATTCCCAATCCTGAAAAATTACTTCATCATTATTCATATCTATCACATTCCTTATAAATTGTTCTTTCTTTTCCTCATCGAACAATTTTCCTAATATATTATACATTTCCAAGAAAGATTTACTTGTGAATAATACTAACCATAAACAAGCCTCATCCAACTCTTCACCCTTATTATAATATAGATCCCTATAATATTCAAGAAATTTAACATAAACAAACTTATTACTATTATATATCTTTCCACTATCAAGTCCATAATAAACTACCTTATCTGTTCCAAACTTTAACTTTTGTTTATTATCATCATATTTATCTACTGCATTTAAATTTATTTGAACAAAAAGTGTATCATCTAAACAATCAATATTATCACCTCTTTGTAATAACATCGTATGTATTTTATCAGCAAATAGAAAATTTCTCTTTTCTACATTTTTAAAATATTCCCTATTAATTTCTACATTTACATATATATTATTTAATTCAACATATATATCTACCGTCTTTTGATATTCATTATACTTATCCTTAGCCAATTCAGAATCAAATAATCTAACTTTACAAACATCTTCACTCATATCTACATCTAAAGATAACTGGCTTAATATAAATTCTTTTAATAAATTTAAATCTTTCTTAAATAATGCTTTAAACATTCCATCAAATGTAAGTGGAATAAATTCCTTTTCCTGATCTAATTTAATCATATCTTCTTTTCCATAATACTTCTTTTCTTTAATCATTTATACATCTCCTTCTTTATTTAATGAAAGTATTTATCCCTTTCATAAGTATTATTCGTAAGAAGACCACCATTTTACTTTTATTTATATTAAATTTATTAAATTTTATTTAAACTTTACAAAAAATATGTAAATAAAAAGCAGAATACAACTAGTATTCCACTCAAAATATTATTACTTATCTTTACTAACTATATTTTCTATACCTCTAGCAAACAACGTAACACAAGTTTTTCTAGATGGTTGCTTATATATATCATCATATACACAAGCCTCACCTAACAATTCCTTATCATAATCACGCTCTTCTATCATATTATAATAGTTTTTTAATATAGTTTTTACTTCTTCAATATTCTTTCCTATTAACATATCACTAAGTATTGAAGTACTAGATATAGCTATAACACAAGCTTCTCCTTCAAATTTGATATCTTCAATAACATTATCTTTTAACTTAACATATATATCTATATTATCTATACAACTCTGATTATTACTATTAATTTTAATATAACCATCCGCATTAAGAGGAACTCCCCTATTTTTAGCATCTTGATAATTATCTAATATAATCGTGCGTTTAATATCTGCATCCATTATAAAATTTCCTCCCAAATATTTTTACTATTTTTAAGTACATTTATAAGTAAATCAACTTCACGACGAGTATTATAAAAACTTAAACTTATTCTACAAGTATTAGCTATATTAAATACATCTTTTAATATCTTAGCACAATGATTACCAGCCCTAACACATATATTATATTTATCCAAATATATTGCTGCATCTTGACTAAATACCCCTTTAATATTAAATGCCACAGTAGTAGAATAATTATCTTCATTATATAAAGTAATAAAATCCAATTCTTTTAATCTACTTACTAGATAATCTCTTAATTCATGCTCATACTTACTTATCTTATCTATTCCTATACCACTAATATAATCTATTGCCCTACTAAGACCAATTACTCCTTCGATATTTGGTGTACCAGCTTCTAATCTAGAAGGTATATCTTTAAGTTCCATATAACCATCTCTTGTAAATATTGCATTCATATCTCCACCATAATTTCTAGGAACCATCTCTTGTAATAAATTAAATTTTCCATACAAAACTCCTACACCGGTAGGTCCGTACATCTTATGTGAAGAAAATGCCATAAAATCTATATCCATATCAGATACATCCACAGGTACATGAGCTATACTTTGCGCAGCATCTACAATAAGTAATATATTATTATCGTGACATAGCTTAGATATACTCTTAATATCCCTAACATCACCAATAACATTAGTAACATGTGCTAGAGATACTACTTTAGTCTTATTAGTAATTGCCTTCTTTAAATTATCTATTGTAATTTCATTTTTATCATCCAAAGAAACATATTTTACTATTATTCCAATTTCTTCCTGAAGTTTAAACCAAGGTAATACATTAGATGCATGCTCAGACTCTGATATTATTACCTCATCACCCATATTAAGTTTATATTTAAAATATCCAAATACGATATCATTTAAAGAAGCTGTAGTTCCAGAAGTAAAAACAATTTCACTACTATGCTTAGCATTAATATAATCTCTTACTTTATCTCTACACTCTTCATATAATTCTGAAACCATCAAACTATTTTGATAATCACCCCTATGTATATTAGAAGTATATTTATTATAATAATCATCTATTCTTTCTCTTACCATATCTGGTTTCAAGGTAGTAGCACCATTATCAAAATAAACTAAATTACTATCTCTAAGTATCGTAAAATCATCTCTATTCATAACATCACCTCCAATACATATCTATAACATTAAGTATTTTTTCTCTTAAATCATTATCCGCATTAATATTAGAAAATAAGTATCCTTTAACTAACAATTTAACACTATCCTTATAACTAATTCCTCTACTCATCAAATAAAATACTAAATCGTCCTTAAATGTCCCAATAACAGAACCATGTCTAGCCTCTATATCATCACAATCAATATACATATTAGGACTAATCTTTGAATCACTATTACCGAATGTTACTATTCTAGTATTCTGATTTAATATAGATTTTTCATATTCTCTACCTACATTACTATTAATAACAAAATTAAGTTTACTTCCATCTAAAGCTATTGATTTATTACAAATATTACTATTCGTAGACTTTGCCATATGATTTATATTTATCAAATATTCTTCATTATTTTTACATATATTAGAAAATTTATAATCTAGCTTATCATTATCATGACATAAATCTATATCAATTTTTTCCAATACATTATTAACATTATAAAACTTATTAACCACTAAATTTCCATTATTAATAACATATTTATTATTAACCTTAATATTCTCTAAAAAACAACTTTCAAATAAAGTAACACTAATTTCATTTGATACGTAATATTCTAAATTTATATCATCTATATCACTATATTCAACTAAATATTTACCATTATTTAAAAATCTAATCTTATTTTCTATAATTTCTATATTATCACTATTAGATATAATCTTATCTCTTCTTACAAATATTTTATTCATAGTATTACTTCCTATCTATAATATTTGACTTATCAAAATACTGATTATATCCATTTTTTTCTATTAATTTAGCTAATTCATATCCACCAGTCTCACATATACATCCATTAATAATTACATGTACATAATCAGGCTCTAAATATTCAAGTAATTTAGGTAAATGAGTAATTATTAAAATTGAAGTATTAGGATTTTCTTTCTTATATGAAACTATATTTTCAGCAACTATTCTTACACTATCAACATCTAATCCAGAATCAAGTTCATCTAATATAATTAAACTAGGTTTTAATAATTTTAATTGTAAAACTTCATTTTTTTTCTTTTCTCCTCCAGAAAAGCCAACATTTAAAGATCTATGAATTAAACTCTTATCCATTTTAAGTTCTTCAATAGCATTTTCACATTTTAAAATAAAATCATAAAGCCCTACTTTTTTACCCATATGACTAGACATAGCAGTTCTTAAAAAATCTTGATTACTAACTCCATCTATCTCCATTGGATATTGCATCACTAAAAATATTCCTTTACGACTTCTCTCATCAGTAGTCATATCTTTAATTGATTCATCATTAAAAATAATATCACCATTATTTATAACATAATGATTATCTCCCATTATTACTCTAGATAAAGTAGATTTACCAACACCATTAGGCCCCATAATAACATGTATACTTCCATCATCTATATCCAAATCAAAATTATTTAATACTTGTTTTTTATCTACTGATACATCTAAATTCTTAATTGATAACATAAAATCACCTAACTTAATTATATCTCATAAACATATAAAAATAAAGATAATTCTTCATATTAAAGAACTATCTAATATAAGTATTTATCAATAAAAGAAGTCATTAAAGATAATTTTTTTACAGCTTCTCTTTTTATCTTACCAGTTCTCTGAGTTGAAATATTTAAAAATGATGCAATTTCTTCTAAATTATAACATACTCCATCTATTCCAATATATCTAGAAAGAACAGAAAATTGTCTTGAAGTTAAACGTTTCATAAGTTCTTCTTTTAATTGTTGTAACTCTAAATTACGTACACCATCTCTATATACATCTACATTACTATCTTCAATAATATCAATAATCTTAGTTTCAATATCATCAATATATAAATCTTCATCTAAAGAAATAGAATTATAAAAAGCTTTTTTTAATTGTTCTATTTTTTCTATAGATTCCCCCATATATTTCGATAATTCACTGATAGTAACTTCTCTTCCTAATAATAAAGATAATTCATTAGCTTTTTCAATTACACTACAACCATCATAAAAAGTTTGTGAAGGAATTCTATATGCTGAATTTGTTCCATTAGTATTTCTACTGATAAAATGCTTAATCCATAATCTAGCATAGGTACTAAAAGAAGCATCGTGTTCCAAACTATATTTTTCAACAGCTCTAATAAGTCCTAAATTCCCATATTGAACCATATCTTCAAAAGAAAATAATGATGTTTCTCTATAACCCTTGGCAACTTCCATAACTAACCTTAAATTTCCTTCAATAATTTTAGAACTAACTTGCAAATAATTATTATATTCTTCTTTTAATTTCTCCAGTACTTCTTTATTTTGACAATTCTTTAAACAATATTCCATTTTATCAGAAATCCAAGGTACTATACATCCTTCAAATTTTGTATCATCACAACCCGCTTCTAAAAATAATCGATCTAATCTAGAAATTATTTCACTGACTTCTATCAGAAGAACTCTATTCTTATCACTATCTAAACAAGGTACGGTATCAACATCGTTTGAATATAACTGATGCATAGAAAATTGACCCAATTTTGTTTTACCTAAAGATGATTTACTCTCCATATATATACCCCCTCCAAAAGGATTTTTAATATATCATAATATATTTTAAAAATCAAGTTTTTAGGAAAAGAAAAAAGTGCCTAAGCACTAATTTATATACCATGTATTATCAATATCACAACTTTGACTAAGAGGAGTTGGTTCTGGCATATCAACCATAGTTAATATTGGAAATTTAAATGCTGTACCAAATAATACACAACCACCTGGATTTAAACACTTAACCCTTTGAATCAACCCTTCAGACATTCCACTTATTACGCTAGAAATAAATTCAATATCCCTAGGATGAAAAGTTCTAAAAACAGCAAAATTAGAACATTGAGATACCGCAGTTTCACTAAGTTCTGAAGGTCTTTGGCTTATCATTCCTAATAATATTCCATATTTTCTACCTTCTTTAGTAATTCTTTCAAATATATTATATCCAAGTATCTTCCTATCTATATCGTCTTGAACATATCTATGAGCTTCTTCCAAAACAATATGAAAAGGCATAGAAGCTCTCTTAGAAAGTCTTACAACATAATCAAATATCATCTTGGAAAATATTTTTACAATTACTTTAGCAAATCTATCATCTACATAATTAATATTAAAATCTATTATTTGACATTTTCCACCATTTGATGCAGTTAATAAATATTTAATATAATCTGTTTTATTCATATATTTATTACATTTAAAATAATTAACATAATCACTATTAATTAATGAATTAAGCCTAATCTTAAGTATATTAGCATATTCAAAAACTGTACTATTACTAAATACACCTTCACTAATTAATGCAAACTCTAATGAAGTATAAAAATCATTTATAGTATACATATAACTACCATCAGGTAAAGACAATTCAAAATTATCCTCACAATATTTTTCTAGATAATCAATAACGACTTCTATATCTGCAAACTTACCATCATTTCCTACATAAATACACTGTCTTAAAGTTCTAGTCCATCCACCTTTAGTTAAATTAACTTCTAAATTAATCTCATCAGTATTAAACTTAGTCAAAACCGTAGTAATAGTATTTCTAATCTCATTAACACTATTAGATGAAAATATAATATCTAATAAACATCTAGCTATAATATCATTTTTATGTTTTAATACGCTACTATTATTTTGAGAAAAGAAAGAAACCAACTTTAAAGCTTTTTCCACAATTGGTATTTGTCTAGCATCATCAACCTCTAAAAGTAAACAAATGTCATCCACTGACAACAACCAAAATGGTAACTTTAATTTATCATATCTGTCTTCCCTTAAATCAGTAGTTATAACTTTAAAATTCAAATTAGAATTTACTTTATTTATATTTTCAAATGCCTGTTGATATTCACCATAAGCATCAAATAAGAATATATTAGGGTTAAATGGTAATCTTTTTGAATTATAAAATACACTTTGTAATAAACCAGCTACAAAATGACTTTTACCGCTTCCTGTATTACCCAATATGGAAAAATGAGATGAAAAGAAAGAATTTATATTCAAATAAACATCATAATCTTGATATAAACTAGACTTTCCAACTTTAACAATATTACTTTCCCTATCAATACCATATATAATATCTATTTCTTGTAATGTAGTAAGCCTACAACTAGCATTGAAAGGTGGCATATTGATACTACCAGAAACAAACCTATTATTAATTATTTCACCAATCAATCTTACTTCCATCATAGTGCCAGACATAGACATAACTTCTCCAATATACCTATCAGCAAAAGTAATATTCTTAGAAATTAAATTATCACATTTATATATGTCCAAACTTAACTGGATATATATAATATAGTCCTTTATACTAACTATTTTCCCTATCATATTCTTCTTCACCTATTATAATTTTACCACTACAAATAAATTATTACAAGAAAAAGTGAATAGTATAAGTACCATTCACTTAATAGTTTGCGTAATCAACAAAAAAATCTAGCATTGCTAGATTTACAAATCTAAATGGCGCCTAATGTAGGACTCGAACCTACGACCTATCGGTTAACAGCCGAGTGCTCTACCGACTGAGCTAATTAGGCATCAATTTCGGATTGCTAATTCATTATATAACAAAAATATTGAATTATCAACCCTTTTTTGTAATTTTTTTTACATTTTTTCCTATTTCTATACTTAATATATTCATTTTGCAAAAATATATACCTAATTATTCCTTATTTATCTTAATATCATATACAGAAGGTCCATATATGATATTCCCATCTATATCAAATCTAGAAGCATGACAAGGACAATCCCAAGTTTTATCTATATAATTAAATACTAAATTACATTTCATATGAGGACATATATTAGAAACTATATGTTCAATACCTTTAATATCTTTATATATACCACATTTCTTTCCATTAACATATTCTATTCTAACATCATCACCATAATAACTCTTATTAGAACTAATTTTATTTAATATATATCTACTACCTACTTCTATATTATATATAAATATATTCTTTATCTTATCGATAGATAATCCTCTTTTAGGATTAAATAAACCAATATATTTATTATCTTTATTATTTATAATATCACTAATAACCATCCCACTAATCGTTCCATTAGTATTCCCCCATTTATTAAATCCAGTTGATATAAACAAATTATTATCTATTTTTCCTATAAAAGGTAATCCATCATATGTCATTAAATCATGAGTATGATAAAAATATTCTAAATCTTTACCAAAATATTTCTTATATTCACCACTCAATTCCCTATAATCATCTCTAATATCTAAATTAGTAGTAATACTATGATTTCTTCTTCCATATATTAAATAATTATCTATATCCTTATAACCTCTAATAGATATACTTCTCTTTCCCGTAGAAATCATCTGACTTGAAAGTTCCTTATCAAATTTTGCTGCTCCTATAAAAAATCTATCTACTCTAGTTTTAAAAGGAATAAAAAAAGGAACAATAAACATCGGATAATGACAAGCTACTACTACAAATTTACTTCTAATTTTATATCCATCATTTACCTTACTAACATACATATCATTATCCTTATCAACTGATATACATCTAGTATTTTCATATATATCTATCTTCTTACTAACTATATTTTTTAAACCTACTAAATATTCATATGGATTAAATACATAACTATCATCCCCCATCAAAGCATATTTACACGGATATTTTATTGGTAATCTATCTAATAATTTATACTTAATATTATATTTATTATAAAAATTAACTTCATCACTAAAGCTATTATAATCATCACCAGTATAACTAAATACATAAGATTTAGTCTTAACTAAATGACAATCTATTTTATTCTTAGTTATAATTTCTTTTACTTTTTTAATCGCATCAAGCTGACTATCATAATATAATTTAGCAATATCACTATTATAATTTTTACTAAGTCTACTATAGATTAAATCTTGCATCCAAGTAAGTTTACCAGTATTTTTTGATGTAGCCCCCATCCCACATATATCTCTTTCAATTAATACTACCTTCTTATCTGAATTCATCAAATTATAAGCAGTACTAAGACCAGCCATTCCTCCACCTATAATTAATACATCACAATTAATATCTTTATCCAATTTAGACATCTTCTCATTTTTAATATTGGAATTCATCCAAATACTTTTATTTTTCATCTTATTCACCATTATTAGTATGAATAAAACATAATATTTAATACAAAAAAAGATATTTAACCCAAAAGATTAAATATCTAAACATTTTTTATTAATTAACAAACTCTAGTACCCTTATTACCATTATTATAAACATCAAGAAGACAGTCTTTTTCATTAATATTAGTAACAACTATAGATATATTATTATCACGGCACATCTCTATAGCTTCAAAATCCATTATACCAAGTTGTTTTTCTAATACTTCATCATAACTTACTTGTTGATATCTAATAGCATCATCATATTTATTCGGATCTTTATCATATACTCCATCTACATTAGTTAGTTTAACAATAACATTAGCACCAATGTCAATAGCTCTAAGTGAAGCCCCCGTATCCGTAGAAAAGAATGGTTTTCCAGTACCTCCACCAAATATTACAATTTTACCATCAGCAATTGCTTTTCTAGCCTTATCAGGATCGATATCATCAATAGTTTTTACAGACAACCCAGTCTGATTGTAAACTTGACACCCTATTCTTGTAAAAGTATCTTTTAATACCAAACTGTTCATAACCGTAGCAAGCATTCCCGTATAATCAGCAGTTTCTCTATCCATCAAAGAGGCATCTCTACCACGCATAAAATTTCCACCACCACACACTATTCCAATACCTACACCTAAATCATGACATTCTTTTATTCTTAAACACAAATCTTCAATATAATCAAAATCAAGACCAGTTCCATATTTGCCAGACATTGCTTCGCCACTTAATTTAATAAGAAATACTTGTCCCATAAAACCTCCCTATATCTTTAAATACTTCTTAACGGCAGTTGAACTTCCGAACATACCTACTAATAATCCTATTATAAGTAAGATGCCCGCTCCATAAAAAATAAATGGATATGGACTTACTAAAGAACCAAAAGATGCTGGAAATAAATTATTACCAAAATAATTAAAGAAAGTATTATATCCATATGCCATTAAAACTATAGGAATTATTGAACCTAAAATACCTATAAAAGAACCCTCGATTAAAAATGGTATCTTAATAGATATATTAGATGCACCTACTAATCTCATTATTTCTATTTCAGTTTTTCTAGAGAAAATTGCTAACTTAATCGTATTAGATATTAAAAATGCTGTAACTAAAATTAAAGCAATTACTCCACCAATACATACTTTTTCTATTACATCAAAAATTTTAATAACTGAATCAATATAATCTTCACCATAATTAATCGTATAAACAAAATTCATACCTTTAATCTTACTAGCAGTATCATCTATAAGTTCAATATCTTTAACTGTTATTTCATAACTATCTAAAAGAGGAATAGATTCATCTGTCCAACTATCAACAATTAAAGAAAATCTATCATCAATTTCTTTAGTCTCTTCAGCATATTCTTTCTTAGATTTAAATTTTATTTCATTAATATTATCTAACTTTCTTAATTCTGTTTCGAAAGACTCTTTATCATTCGTAGCATTAAATTCTTCCTTTAAGAATGCTACTATCGATATATTACTACTAACATGTTTTGTCATAGCATCTACATTAACAGATAATACAATCGATAAAGCTACTACTACTAAAGTAATGGTTATACATGAAATAGATGCTAAAGATAATGAAAAATTTCTAATTACACTTCGTAGAGCATCACGAAAATATCTATTTATACTTCTAAAGAACTTCATAATATTTACCTCTTTCGTAATCTTGTACTATCTTACCCTCATTTAAAACAACTACTCTTTTCTTCATTTTATTAACGATATCTCTATTATGAGTAGTCATTACAATTGTAGTTCCCATCTTATTAATATCCTCTAATACCTTCATAATTCCCATACTAGTATCCGGATCTAAATTACCCGTAGGTTCATCACAAATTAATAATTTAGGATTATTGACAATCGCTCTAGCTATAACAACTCTTTGTTGTTCTCCACCAGATAATTGATTAGGGTATTGTCTAACTTTTCCCTTTAGACCAACAAGTTCCAATACTTCCATAACACGATTATGAATCTTTTTCTTATCATAACTAAATACTTCCATTGCAAAAGCAACATTTTCATAAACTGTCATTCTAGGTAATAACTTAAAGTCCTGAAATACTACCCCGATTTTTCTTCTAAGAATATATACTTTTCTATCTTTAAGTTTAGCAACATTAATACCACCTATCATAATAGAACCCTTATCAGGTTTTTCTTCTCTATATAACATTTTTATTAATGTAGACTTTCCACTACCAGATGCACCAATTATAAAAACAAATTCACCTTTAGATATTGTTAAATCAACATCATATAAAGCTACAGTACCAGTTTTATACGTCTTTTGAACATCTGTCATTCTTATTAAATCCATTACTTCACCTCTTATCAAAAATTATATCAAATTTAATATTATCATTAAATAGATTTACTTTAATTTACATATTTTTACAAATTTTCCTAACACTAGAATCATATATATCTACTATTAAAAAGAACGCCTTAGAATCAATTGCTAAAACTAATTCTTTTAACTTTAAATATTCTATCGTAGGAACAACACACATAAGCATTTTTTTCTTTTTATTAGAATACCCACCTCTAGCTTTAACTAAAGTTACTGAATAGTGTAATTCATCCATAACATATTCTCTTATTTCAAGTGGATTATCAGTAACTATATAAAATACTTTATTATGAGATATTCCAATAAGTACTCTATCAACAACATATGATGATGCTAATAAAGAAATTATTGCATATATCGCACTATTAAGACCAAAGATAAATGCACTAACCGTTATTAAAATTGCATTGATTATTAATCCTGAAGTACCTATACTAAGATAAAAATATTTTTTAAATATATCAGAAAGAACTCCAAAACCACCCGTATTAAATCCAGATTTTCTAACAAGACCAGTACTAAGACCTAACATAGCTCCACCAATTATCATTATTAAAAATAAAGATGTATTTTCTAAATCTATAAATCTAGTAATCAATGTCGTAGCCTTTAAAAAGCAAGGTGATAATACTGTTATTGCTATCATTTTTAGTGCATAATCCCATCCAAAAAAGATAAATCCTAATATTAATAATATTAAACTAATAAAAAAAGTAATCAAAGATAAATCTATTCCTGAAATATATGAAATTATGTATGCCAATCCACTACTTCCCGTAGGAATAACTTGATAAGGAACAAAAAACAAATTAATGGCTATTGCTGAAATTAATAACCCCATTGCAAACAAAAATATATTTCTTCCAAAATTTTTCTTATGTATCTCATTCAATAACTTCGAAACGTTTTTATTAACTATATCCATATTACTTATCATCCTTACTACTTACTTCATAAGAATCACATACTAAATAAAAGATATTCTTATCAATCGTTTTTAAACCTTCTTTAATAACAAAATACATTTTTGTTGGAGCTACTGCCAAAATTAGAGTTTGCTTATCATTTGATGTACCTCCAAATACATCCATTATTGTACTACCTACACCAGGTAAAGATAATAAAAAGTCATTAACTATATCATCTTTATCTCTATCAACAACTATATAAAAAGCCTTACTATTAGATATTCCAAGTAATATTTTATCCGTAGCAACAGATATAAGATAAGCTACGACTATTGCATACATAAAAGTTTCCCAAGAAAATACTAATTTACCAATTATAATTATTGAAATATTAACAAACATCATGGCGCTTCCCATAGATATCTTAGTATATTTACAAATTAATAACCCAATTACATCAGTACCCCCCGTAGAAAATCCACTCTTGTAAATTAAACCATAACCTATTCCAGCAAGAACACCACCTATAACTGCAATTACTATCATTTCAAGTCCGCCAAGATCAATTAAATTAGTTACTTTTAAAGTCAACTCTACAAACACCGGATAAACTAAAGCACCAACAATTTGATTTTTAACATCATTTACTCCTAAAAAGAAATAACTGATAATGATTAAAACTAAGTTAGCAATCATTATAAATGTTGAAGGATTTACTCCAAACTTGCTTAAAACAATTGATACCCCACTAACTCCAAAACAAACAATGTTATATCTAAGAAAAAATAAATTAAATGCAAAAGCTACAATTAAACAACCCATAAGTAACATTACATATCTTTTAAATATATTCTTCTTATGTATTTCATCCATTATTTTATTAATTCTATTTTCCCTAGCCTTCTTAAAAAATAACATAATTACCTCCTAATATTCTTTTCTAACAACTCCCCTATATCACCATCTAATATTTTATCTACACTACTACTTTCATATCCGGATTCATTATCTTTAACTAATGTATAAGGACACATTACATAACTTCTCTTAGCGCTTCCAAATCCTATAGTCATCTGATCACCTTTCAAATCATTAATTTGACTATTTTTCTTCATTACTTCTATACTATATAATTTGCTCTTAAGTATTTCCATCGCAGTTTCTCTATTTCTTATCTGACTTCTTTCATTCTGACAAGTAACAACAATTCCTGTTGGTAAGTGAGTAATTCTAACCGCAGAATCCGTAGTATTTACACCCTGTCCCCCAGGACCACTACTTCTATAAATATCAACTCTAATATCACTTTCATTAATTTCAATATTAATACTATTATCAAACTTCGGAGTAACCTCAACCGAAGCAAAAGAAGTATGTCTTCTCTTACCTGAATCAAACGGACTAATTCTAACTAATCTATGAACACCACGTTCACCTTTTAAATATCCATAAGCATTATTTCCAGATATATTTATTAAAATAGACTTAATTCCTACTTCCTCACCAGGTTGCTTATCCACTTCTTCATATTTATATCCATTCTTACTTAAATATCTAGTATACATTCTATATAACATCATAGCCCAATCACATGATTCAGTACCACCTGCTCCAGAATGTATTTCTAATATACAATCATTTTTATCAAATTCACCAGATAAATAAGTATCTATCCTTAGTTTATCAACTAAAACTTTTATCTCTTCATATTCACTATCTATTAAAGAAAACATCTCACTATCAATTTTTTCTTCCAATATTAATAAATTACTATCTATTTTATTCTTAACAAACATAACTCTATTAATAATATCATTTAAAGAATTATTTTCTTTTAAAATTAATTCCCTATCACTACTATTCCAAAAAGAAGAAGAATTAATAATATTATCTAGTTCATCTTTTCTCTTTAATTTATTATCTAAGTCAAAGAGACCTCCAGATATCATCTATAATAACATTTAATTCTTGATAACTACACTTAAGTTCACGACTATCCATATACATAATCACCTAGGATAATTATACTATAAATTTAATATAAAAAAAAGATTATTATTAAAATAATCATTTTCTTGTTAAACTATTTTCATCAGTTATTCCTAATTTCTTATCAATAAATTTTACTAATACATTAGTATTAACATCAAACAATTTTTCAAAATCTATAAATTTAATCTTAGCTTGAAAAGTTAATTTACCTTCATAT
Source organism: Bacilli bacterium (assembly GCA_017409025.1). Lineage (GTDB taxonomy): Bacteria > Bacillota_I > Bacilli_A > RF39 > UBA660 > RUG705. The sequence continues at coordinate 55,392 of JAFQTN010000002.1, forward strand.
ATATCACTAAATATAATTGTCGTATCATTAAAATCCCTACCAATTAGAAATTCATAATTACCATGAGCTATTGAATTTCTAATTCCTTCTATAATAGCTTTATTCTTAAAATACATCCTATTATTAGTAAAATCATCCTTAATAGAATTATATAAACTATATTGATTACTATAATCTGTTATAAGACTAACTAAACTATTATTTAGACTAGCAATATTACTATTTATATTATTTATAGCAACTTGATTACCGCTAACCTTAGTTAAATTATTCCTCTGTTCAATAATTTTCTTACTAATCTTAACCTGTTTATTTACTATAGAATCTAACCCATTCTTAGCATCCAATAACGGTGTCTCATCAATATCAATATAAGTAACATCTAACATAGATAAATCTAACTTAGAAAAATCTAGCCCATCACTCCTATCTAGCTTATAACCTCCATCAATATCATAAATATCATCAAAAGGATATATAAAAAATGAATTAAACATAGATATTAATAAAATACCATATTCATCATAATAAAATCTCATTTCATTACCATCTGTTATATTGTCAGTAACATATTGGCTAAGCTCCCTAGTATCAGTAGTATTCTTTTTATATAAAGCATCTAACATTATTAAATGTTTAATATTTGAAGCTATTGGATTAAAGTTATTAAGATTAGGATTTATCTTTCTATGAAATTCTAATCCTATACCTTCTATTTGACTATGCAAATTTCCATTAGAATCACCAAGTATTTCTGGTTTTAATAATTCTAATATCTCATTTACATCATTAGGATCTGTCAACCTTTTACTCTCGATTGTCAATTTACAATTATTCTTTTCAAAATATCTACACATTCTCTTATAATAATCACTATTTTTATAAGTATTAAAATTATAATTTACATAATGAATTAATTCTTCAACCATCGCTAATAAATCATCAGTTAATATTTTTCCATCTAAAGACTCTAATTTAAAACTAATATGTTCAAACCCCTTTATTACTCTTTTAATTTCCCCAGGAGTTTTTAATGGTTCTTTTCTATTAGCAACCATCATATCAGTAAAAGATACCATATCTCTTTCATATTTAGTAGTCTTAACATCACCAATAGTCATTCTTAGTGCATTAGCAATAAATGTAGAAAGTTTATATACAGATAATATAATATCATTTCCCTGATGATTTATAATTACTCTCCCATGTTCAAAGTCTATTTTAAAATTACCATGCGCCATCTTATTTCTAATAATAGCAACCAAAGTTTCAGCATCTGGAAAAATATAATCACCTATCTTATACCCATTACTTACTTTAGTAGCAATATATGAAACACCATCCTCTAAAGCATTAATAAATACTTTAGATTGATAATTTCTCTCACCTAAATTTTCTACCAAATCTTCTTTTACCCCCAACATTATATTAGAAATAATTGCTATTTTAGCTCCTATTATATTTTTCTTATCTAATATAAATTGCTGTAAAGATTCATTATTATAATATTTACCAAACCAAAACAAATAATATGCTTTAGTAGCAGTCATATAATCTTTTATAGAACTTAATTTATCCATATTAACACCTAACTAAATTATATCAAAAAAGAAGAAGAATTTCACTACTATTCTTCTTCATCACTAGGCTTTTCTAATTTAACTAATACTTCTCTAGGCTTAGAACCATTAGCTGGACCTATTATTCCTCTTTCTTCAAGTAAATCTATTATTCTAGCTGCTCTATTATAACCAAGTCTAAACTTTCTTTGAACCAATGAAGCACTAATCTTACCAGCACTAACAGCAAAGTCAACTACTTCATTATATATTGGATCATCATATTCTTCTTCTGAAGAATAACCATCACTACCACTAGATACTGACGTACTGCCACTCTTATCAACAGTTAAGCTCTCGTCATATACAGCCTTTTGTTGACCAATTGAATAATCTACTAATTTTTGAATTTCTTCTTCAGACACATAAGCACCTTGAATTCTCATTGGAATACTCTCACCCATTGGTAAAAATAACATATCACCTTTACCAAGTAACTTTTCAGCTCCACCCATATCTAAAATCGTTCTAGAATCAATTTGTGAAGAAACTGCAAAACTAACTCTTGAAGGAATATTTGCTTTAACAACACCAGTAATAATATCAGTAGATGGTCTTTGAGTAGCAACAATTAAATGTATCCCAGCAGCACGAGCCATCTGAGTAATTCTCATAATAGAATCTTCTACTTCTTTAGCAGCTACTAACATTAAATCTGCAAGTTCATCTATAATTACCACTATATAAGGTAATTTCTTATATTCAGTATGAGTCTCACAATATTTATTATAAGAAACTATATTCTTATTTTTAGTATGTTCTAATAACTCATATCTTCTTTCCATTTCTGCTACTATATTCTTAAGAGCTATTGAAGCTTTCTTAGCATCAGTAACAACCGGACTAAGTAAATGAGGTATTCCATTATACATTGAAAACTCTACTTTCTTAGGGTCTACTAATACTAACTTAACTTGATCAGGCTTACATCTCATAAGTATTGAAGCAATAATACAGTTAATACATACTGATTTACCACTACCAGTAGAACCTGCTACTAACATATGAGGTGTCGTATTAATTTCACACCACTTTACTTTACCCATAATATCTTTACCAAGTCCAACAGCAAGTATTGTCTTTTCATTAACTTCAGGCATACTACTTAAAACTTCCTTAAACGATACACTAGCATTTACCTTATTAGGTAGTTCTATACCAATAGTATTTTTACCAGGTATCGGAGCCTGTATTCTAACATCTTTAGCAGCCATCGCTAAAGCAATCTCCCTTTGAATACCCAATAACTTATTAACTTTAGTACCAGCCTTTAAATCAAGTTCATATTGAGTAACTGTAGGTCCAATATTAACCTGAACAATCTTACCAGATATTTCAAATACTCTTAAAACATCTTCTAACTTAGTAATATTTGCCTTAGCATTCATTTCATTCTCTTTACTATTAACATTTTTAACAGTCTTAAGCATATTAATTGATGGCAATTTATATTCACCATTATTAATAACTACTTCTTCTTTCTTGTCAATATCAGTATCTTCTATTTTTCTAATAGGAATATCTACATCTACTTCTTCTTTCTTTTCTACCTTAACTTCTTCTTTCTTAGAAGTAAGTTCCTCTATCGAAGATATAACTATTCTCTTATCATCAGTTTCTTCTGAAGAAGTAACTTCATCTTTATCAACTTTCTTTTCCTTATCAATTTTAGGTAATTTAATTTTAGAAAACACACTAACTAAAGAAGTATTAAATACTAAAACAAGACCCAAAACTATAAGTGTGATAATAACAATTATTACTCCATCAGCAAAAGCCCAATTAAATATATACATTAAAATTGAACCTATCATTCCACCACCACAGTGCTGAATCAAATCTGTTGACTTAAATGCTAACATAACATTCTTAAATGTCTCAATTATTATATCTGTACCACTAAACTTTTTAACATATTCCATATGAATTAAAGTAAGAATAGCCATAACAATCAAATATAGTCCGATTGACATTCTTGATATAAATTTAGGATTCTTCCTTTTAACTATTAAATAAAGACCTAATAGTAAAAAAACTACTAGCAAAGGAAAATAAGCTACACCAACCAAAAAAACAGAAAAACTTCTAATAAAATTTCCAGCTACACCATAACCTAACATTCCAATAATTGAAAGTAAAACAAATAATACTCCAATTACTTCATTACTATATTCAAACTTTTCTTTCTCTTTCTTTTGTTTTTTCTTTGCCATACATATCCACCTTTACAATAAAATTATAGCATTTATAAGAAAAATTGTAAATAGTAAAACCAAGTACTAAATAAGAAAAAGATAAGTCTATTTGTTTATAAACTTATCTACTTTTTCTAGCAATATTTCTTTTTTAACAGGTTTCATTATATAATCATCAAACCCTTCATTTTTATATTCATCACTATACTCATATTTACTATCCTTAGTAAGTAATATAACCGGTATATTAAAATTTCTTATTTCCCTAAATTTAGAAAGTAGCTCCACCCCAGAAATCCCGGATAACTTTTCATCTAGTAATATAATGTCATATTTATTCTTACTCTTTATTTTATCAATAGCATCTTTACCAGTATTTACTGAATCAATAATAACATTGCTATCTTTAAGCACCTTTTCCACTATCTTAATACCAGCAGCACTATCATCTATAACTAAAATTTTCTTATTTTCATAAATTTCATTATACTTACTCAAAGTTTTAAATTCTACTTTTTCCATCTTTTGATCAAGTATTATTTTAAACTTATTACCAACCATATAATTTGGAAGTATCATCATCGTACCATCCATTAAAATAATTGTCTTATAAGCTACAGAAATTTCTTTATCCTCTAACTTAATTTTCTCTACCATATCACTCTTCATACCATTACTAGAGTCCTCAATAGAAATAATTAATCTACAAATATTCCCCTTCATAATAGTATTTATATCTAACTCTACATATCCCTTACTAGTAACCCCAACACAATATTTCAATATAGAAGTTAGTGATTTTTTCATACCAATAGAATCCCCATATAAATAATCTGGTATATTATGTTCAATATTAGTCCTAAAAGTAATTCCTTTTTTCTTACAAATATCATTATACATACTAACAACTTCTTTTAAGATAGTCTTAATATTATATTTACTATTATACACCTTTATATTGGCAGAATCTATCTTAGAAACATCTAATATATCATTAGTCATACTAACAAATTTAGCAGTTTCCCCTTTAATATTTCTAGCACTATTTCTATTTTCTTCTAAAGAATCACTCTCTAAAATTACATCTGTCTCAAAATTTATCTTATTAGTAGTATCTTTAATTTCCTGAGTCATATTATATAAAAATAACATTTTCTCTTCATTAACATTATCACTTATCTCTTTAGCCTTATGCATCTCTTCTAATACATTTGTATCAGGATTCTCTATCGTAAAATACATTAAGTAACATAAAATTACAAGTACAAAATCATATAAAATTATCCCTGCAAAAAACAAAGTAACCACATAACTTATAATCATTGCAATAAAAATTAAAATAATTGGTAAATACCTTCTATCAATCTTTTTAGAATTAATAATTGTTATTATCATCGAAGCTGTTAAATAAAGTGCAATCATCGAATAGCCTATCATTATAGTACCACCAGTAACATTCGAAGCTGTCTTAGCATTAGTAATACTTATCGTAGTAAACATTAAACTAACTAATGATATTATATTCAAAATCGATATCGAATATCTTAATTTCTTATTCTTTAAAGCATTTTTTCCATAAGTAATAACCATTACATATAAGAATAAACATTCAAATATCATAACAAAAAATATTACTATAAATTTATTAACAACATTAAAAAAATCATATAAAGGATATGCATTTATTAATTCAAAAGGATTAAATGAACATATCAAATGAACAATAAAATCTAAAAATATTTCCCCAAGAGATGCTAATAATATTATTTTAAATAATTTATTTTGAGTTAAATTAACATTAGGCTTTGAATAATATATAAATAAAAGCATTAAAATTAATAATAAACACACCAAAGGTATCTCGAATTCCATTGTATATAACATAAACAAGCCTCCTACTATAAAAAAATTATACTATATAAGTTTAAAAAAAGAAAGTAAATTATTACTTTCCTTTAACTCTTTTTCTTACTTTAGTATGCTTGTTTTTTAATCTTTCATAATTTTCATCAATATATTTAACTATATTATATCTTTCATCTCTTTGATATCTGCGAAGCATTGGTTCTGATAATTGACTAGCTAGTTCAACTAACTTATCACGAGATAATTCATCTACAAAAGAATAAACATCTGATTCATCTACTTCTTTTTTAGCTCTTACCCCAATTTCTTCTTTTGCAAATGGTTTAGACCAATATTGTCCCCAATATTCGTCTGCTACACTCTCCATATATGCTATATGTTGTTCATATGGTAAATTATGTGTCTTACCATATCCTTCTATTTCTATAGTTTCTATCGGTTTAGAATGTTTAGACATTTGTTTAAAATGCATCGAAGCTAAAGTATCCCTAATTAATTCATTAGACTTCTTCTCATCATACTTACTAATATCAATTGCATTCCCATATCTAACATATATTTTTTTATCTTCTTTTACAAGATACAAACTAACAGGAACAATTTCTACACCTTTTTCTTTAGCAGTTCTATAAGGACCAGAAAAAGATAATGGTTGTAACTCATTTTCACTATTTTCCCAACTACCAGAAACATAATTTATAAAATTAGTTCCATAATCTATTATTCTATTTTGTTTACTAACACAATCTCTTCTACTAATATCATCCATTCTATCAACATGGAAAAAACCTAACATTAAAGCTGCCAATAATAAAGGATTATTTTCAATCTGATCAGTAGTCCCCATAAGCATATATGCTTGTCTATCCAAAGAAGCAAACATCCCAATAGCATCTTCAGTAAAATAATGTGTTGGAACAAATATATACTGTTTCGTAGAATCTAACTCTGCCCTATCTTCGATAACAAGTTTATTCTTCATCGCATTACGAACTATAAATCTCATAAAAGGATTTATCTTTTTTCTAAAATTAACACCCTTTAAAGAAGTAAAATTCTCAACATCAGCCCACAGTTTTTTTCTTATAAGCCACGAATTTCTTGGAATAGGTTTTCCTATCATTTTTGCCTTTTCACGTATATGTAAATCAGCATCCTTATTAATTTCATCTATCATTTCATTAGCCATTTTTTTTGAATAAACTCTTCTAATATCATCATTTAATTTTCTAATATTTGCTTTAAATATTCTAATATATTCTTCGTATATTCTCATTTCAAAAACATTTTGTTGTTCTTTAGTCATTTTATAATACTGAGATCTAGCTTTATCTCTATCTTCATAACTAGAATAAAATTTAATATCAAAAATATCTAAATCCTCAGGTTTATATAAACTATAAATTCTTTCTAACTCTAAATCATGTTTTCTTAAATATTTATTATTAATAGCCATTTTGTCTATAAGTTTAGATGTTTTCTTATCTAAAACAGAAACAATTTCACTATACATCCCGTCTGAATATATTTTCTTAAAATTATCCTTTAAACAAACTATCTCTTCCTTAAATTCGGATATCCATTTATCATAACTATCAATTTCTAAATTACTATATTTTACTACTAAATCATCTATTAATTTAATACTTTGAGAATAATATATTTTTTTACCATATTTATCTAATAATTTATCAAATTTACTATATAAACTCTCAATATATTTCTCAGCTGATGAAACCGAATAATTACCTCTATATCTATCACATAATTCTTCTACTTTTACTTTAAATGATTTTACATATTCAGCATATTCATCCATATCCATGCTAGAATCAGGATTAAATTCATTGAAAAATCCTACTGTAGAAGCAGAATATCCATCAAAAGATATCCTCTTTGCAATTTTCATTTTATTAGAAACACTATCTATTGTTTTAGAAACCAATTCATCTACTTTTTTCAAACGTTTTCCATCAGTAGGTTCACTTATTAAAATAATATCTTTAATTTTTCTAACATTCTCTCTTAATCTTTTTATCTTGTTTACCCGAACATCATTATTAACATAAGCATTTAATATTTGATAATGTCTATTCAACAAAATTTCTATTTCTATATCATTTCTCTTTTTAACTACTTTTCTAAAATATTTATCAATTTCTTTATCTTTTTTATGATTAAATGTTTCTTTTAATTTTTCTAAAGCCATTGAAAAATTTTTAAAATATTCTAAAAATTTATCCTCAAAAAAAACACTATCTATGTCTTTTTTTAAATATACATAAGGATCATACATATTAATATCTTCAATTTTAGATAATACTATTTCCATATAATCGTCTCCCTTTTTGACCAAATATATTACTCCCATAAATCTTTTTTGTCAACCTAATTATCATATTAGTCCTTATCAACATTCATCTCATTTATCATTATCTTTTTTGCTAATACTAAGTCATTTGTCATATTCTTATTATTTATAAATAAACAAAAATAATACAAACACCATATTCTTCTTTAACATCATATATTTTTAAATTAACTAATTCTAAATATTTATAGATATTTTTAAGACCTTTATTTTCTAATTTTTTTAATTTTTCCGCATAATAACCATATAAATCATTTGTAACATTATTTTTTTACATATCATAATCAAAATTGGTAATTGACAGATGAATATTTTCGATTTTGTGATATATCTTTTTTCTTAATTTCCCATATTGAATTTCAAGTGTTTTTAATTTATCTAAAGAAATTTCTTCATATCTATCAGACATATTTTCTTTTTTTACTTTAGGTTCAGACTTTAATAATTCTATAATTATAATTATCAAAAAAGAGCCACTCCAAAAAACGTTATACTAACTCCAAACATACGATAACTCAACAAATCAGAATCATCTATCAATTTAGAACTAACAAACATAATCAAGCAAAAAATTATATACAAAAATAATACTAAATATTTTTTCATATTTAATTATCTCTTAACGAAATATTCCTGATACCAAATAAGGAAAGTATAGATTGTCCAAATTTTTCTACTGTTATCTCTTTTTCCTTTTTTATGTTCTTCCAGTAATTTTAATATTTTATCAACTTTAAAGAATTCTGAAGATTCACTAAATAATTTATATATCTCATTATAAGTATCTTCTTCTTTTATCCATTCTCTAATAGGAACTGGAAATCCTAATTTCTTTTTATTAGCAACCTTATCTTCTAAAGTCTCTTTACATACCTGTCTAAAAGCATATTTAGTTTCATTCCCTACTATCTTATATTCAGACGGAATACCTATAACATTACTAATTAATTCTCTATCTAAAAATGGTACCCTTACCTCTAAAGAATTAGCCATACTCATCTTATCTGCTTTAAGTAATATATCTCCAATTAACCAGAAATTGAAATCAATATATTGCATCTTACCAACTTCATCTAAATTCTTAGCCTTTTCATAATATGGTCTAGTTAAAGTTCTAAAATCATCTTTACTAGTTTTATAATTAAGTATCTTCATACTATCTCTAGGATCAAATATAAATGCATTCCCTACATATCTATCTTCTAATTTCTTACTTCTTCTTACCAAGAAATTAAATCCTGTATAATTTCTAAAAGGATATGCTAATATTCCTATACCTCTTCTTATAAAATATGGAATCTTATAATACCAACTAACTGAATAAGGTTCATGATATATATTATATCCACCAAATATCTCATCGGCACCTTCACCAGATAATGCAACCTTAACATGCTTACTAGCAGTATTAGCAACAAAATATAAAGCAGCAGCACTAGGATCCGCTAAAGGTTCATCCATATAATATTGAATCATACTAAATTTATCAAAATATTCACTCTTAGTAATTTTCTTACTTATATTTTTAACACCAATCTTTTCGCTTAAATCTTTAGCATAATCAATTTCACTATACTTTTTATTATCATAACCAACAGTAAAAGTCTTATCTACATTACTCAAAGTAGCAATAATTGATGAATCTACCCCACTAGATAAAAAACTTCCTACTTCAACGTCACTAACTTTATGATATTTAATAGATTCATTTAATTCTTTTCTAATGATATCTTTCCATTCATCTAAACTCTTACTATTATCACTAGTTAAATCTATCTCATAATATTTCTTTATCTTTAAATTACCATCTTTATATTTAAAATAATGGCCAGGTCTTAACTTATAAACATTTTTAAAAAATGTATCCTCTCCTACACTATACTGAAAAGTAAGATATTGTTTTAACATATCTCTATTTAATTCTTTCTTAAATCCTGGATGTCCTAAAAAACTCTTAATTTCAGAACCAAACATAAAACTATTCTTATCTTTATAATAATACATTGGTTTTATCCCATAAAAATCTCTTGCCCCAAATATACTATTATTCTTAATATCATATATAACAAAAGCAAACATTCCTCTTAACTTATCAAGTATCTTTTCACTATATTCTTCATAACCATGAAGTATTACTTCTGTATCAGATTCAGTACTAAACTTATGTCCTTTTTGAAGCAAATCTTCTTTTATTTCCTTATAGTTATATATTTCACCATTAAATACGATTACTTTATCTTGTTTTTCGTTTAATATTGGTTGAGTTCCACCCTCTAAGTCTATTATAGATAGTCTTCTAAACCCTAAAGCAACCTTATCATTAACATAGTACCCATCAGAATCAGGCCCTCTATGCACAATAATATCAGCCATATCTTTTATTATTTTCTTCTTATTTTGATCTTTAGATACAAATCCTACAAATCCACACATATTATCTACCTCAAATCCATTATAACATAAATTCTAAAAAGAAAAAAACTCTTTTAGTTATTTACTAACTAATTCAAGAGCTTTTTGTAATTGATTATCATTTTCTATTATAGGATTCTCATAATATTCTTCATTTAATTCAACAACATCTGTTGGTTCGATTCCCTTTTCGTTTATCCAATTACCTTCTGGAGTTAACCAGTTTTCTATTGTATATTTAATCATACTACCATCAGATAAAGTCTTAACCTGTTGAACAGTACCTTTACCATATGTTTTAGTACCTACAACAAATCCATTATAACTTTCCTTTATCGCAGCAGCTAATATTTCTGAAGCCGATGCGCTTCCTCCATTAACTAAAACAGAAATTGGATATTCACGATAAGTAGCTGTCTTATCCTTAGTAACATCAGTATCATCACCTTTTTGTACCTGATATAAAATTTCTCCCTTAGGAAGTAATAAGTTTAAAATAGATGTAACCGTAGTTAAATAACCTCCATTATTTCCCCTAACATCAATTACTAACCCAGAAATATTTTCTTTTTCTAATTCTTCTAATTTAGATTCAAATTGTTTTGAAGCAACAGAGGAAAATATAGAAATACCAATATATCCTATCTTTTTACCATTTTTTTCATATGTTGTACTACTAACAACCGGCATCTCAACCTTATCTCTCTTTAAAGTAAAAGATAATTCTTCTTCTCCTCTTTTAACTACCATTTTTACTTCTCCAGAACCTTCTACCTTAATATAATTTGATAACTCATTGACACTAATATTTTCTATTCCAACTTCATCTATCTTTAAATTAATATCATCTACCATTAAAATAATATCATCTTTTTTTAATCCAACTTTATATGAAGGACTATTTTCATAAACATCTATTACTTTAATACCACTATCTGTTAACTGAATCGTAGCACCAATACCTTCATAAACACCATTTACTAGTTCATTAAATTCTTCAGTACCACTTATATCAACATAACTAGTATATTCATCTCCAACACTAGATACCATTCCGTTAATAGCACTTTCTACTAACGTTTCTTTATCAATATCGTCATAATAATTATCAACAATTGTCTCATAAACTTCAAAAAATTTACCTAACTCTTTTGATAATTTAAAATAATTTCTTCCACCAGTAAAAACTGTAAATACTGAAAAGCAAGCAAAAGCACCTATAACTAAAGAAGCTAATGTTATAACAAAAACTTCAGAAAAAGAATAATTATCTTTATCCATCTTAAATAAATTACCTACTTTAGAAAAAAACTTACATATTTTAGAATTAGAAATTTTTTCATATTTCTTTCTTCTAATATTTCTTTTTTCTATTCTTATCTTTTCTTTTTCTTCTTTAATAATCTTCTTAGATTCAAGTATTTTTTTATTAGTTTTTCCCATATTCTCTATCATCTACTCTCTAATAATCAGTCTAACACATAAAATATATTTAAACAATAATTTTTCCCTAATTTTACATACTTTTAAAATAAATTAACATAATATAAATGGTGAATTATATGAATAAAATTATAAATAAAATTAAGAATGAAACAAACAATCTAGATAACGTTATATATAGAAAAAAAAGAATTCTATATAAAGATTTACACATTATATATATTGATGCCCTAATAGCATCAGATAAAATTAGTGATTTTGTATTAAGAAGCCTAAACAGAATCCATATACCTACATATAAAAATATTATTAACAAAATTGCTAATTTTAAATATAAAGAATTAACTACTTATGATGAAATTATCTATTATTTAAATAGTGGATTTACCATCCTTTTAGTATCTAAAAATAAATATATTGCATTAGAAACAAGAAGAGATTTATCAAGAGGAGTATCTACTCCAATAACAGAAAACACATCTCGTGGACCACTTGATGCATTCACTGAAAATATAGAAATGAATATTGGTCTAATTAAAAGAAGAATTAAAAGTAATGACTTATGGATAAAAAAATATGTTTTAGGTAAATATACTCAAACTAGTGCAGGATTAATATATATTAAATCTATTGCCAATAAAGATTTAGTAGAAAAAGTTGACACTCTAATTAAAAATATTGATATTGACGGAATTATTGGTACAGGTACTATAAGAAATTTAATTGAAAAAGAAAACAAAAACTTTTTCCCTAACATATTAAGTGCAGAAAAACCATATACAGCAATTAAATATCTTCTACAAGGTAACGTTATAATAATGATCGATAATGATCCATTTGTATTAATTCTTCCATCAACATTAAATGATTATTTTATCTCTGAAGAAGATGATTATAATAAAAGTATAAGTGTATCAGTAACAAGAATAGTTAGATATATAACTTTCGCAATAACGCTACTAACACCAGGTATATATATAGCAATAACTACATATAACCAAGAAATATTACCAACACAACTCTTAACAAGTATTGCAGCCCAAAGAGAAAATGTTCCCTTTTCAACCTTTGTTGAAGCACTTCTCATGATACTATCATTTGAAATACTAAGAGAAAGTGATTTAAAACTACCAAGTTTTGCTAGTTCTGCCATTTCTATAGTTGGGGCCCTAATCCTAGGAGAAGCTGCCGTAAGTGCCGGTATTGTATCCCCAATAATGATAATTGTCGTAGCTATAACTTCAATTTCTTCACTAATTTTTGTAGAACCACAATTTACAAACGCCCTAAGAATATACCGAATAGGATTTATGATAGGTGGCGTTATCTTTGGAATATATGGAATTCTACTAATGGCAATTCTTTTACTAATAAATTTAGTTAGCTATGATTTTCTAGGAATACCATACTTATCTCCATTCGCACCACCAATAACTGCTGACTTAAAAGATAGTATTATCAAATTTCCAACAATAAAACTTAAAAAAAGAAATCACTTATTAAGTAATAATATAACTAAAAATATAACAGGTGATGAATATGATTAAAAAAATATTACTAATCCTTATAATATTTCTATTAACGGGTTGTTATGATCACAAAGAATTAAATACAATTGCTATCATGACAGCTACTGAAATAAACAAAATTAATAATGAATATATCATAAATGTACAAGTAGTAAACCCTCAATCATCAGATAAAACCGTAAACGTAGGTTCCCCATTTTTCGTATACGAAGGAAAAGGAATAACTTTACACGAAGCATATCGTAATATAAAAACACAATCATCTAGATTCTTATATCCTAATCATATGCAATTACTTATTGTAAACGAAAAACTCGCTAAAGAAGATATAAGTGAAATAATTGATTTTTACTTAAGAATTCCTGATACAAGAACTGAGTTTAATGTCTTAATAGGAAAATCAGATAATATCCTAAATATAACCACACCTATAGATGATATATCAGCAATCAGTATATTAGAAACAATGAGGACCAATAATAAATATTTAGGTATCACTAATCTAGTAACATTTAATGATTTTGCTAATATGAATCTAAATAAAAATTTAGAAATAATTCTTCCATCTATTGAAACAGTAGACTACACTGAAGAATCTACCACTATAGAAAATACAGAAAAAACAGAAATAAAAAGTCTATATAAACTAGGCAATCTTGCCATATTTAAAGATAATAAACTATTAGATTACTTAGACAAAGATGAAAGCATTACTTATAATCTAATAAAAAATAAAGTTGCTTCAATATTAATAACCAAAGAATGTGAAAAAGATAAATATATAACAGCTGAAGCAACAGAAATAAAATCAGAAATTAGTACTAAAAATAAAGAAATAAATATTAACGTGAAAATGTCAGGGAACATTAATGAAAATATGTGTAATATTAAATTAAATAATGAAAAAGAACTAAAAAAACTAGAAAAAGAATTATCAAAATATATCAAAGATAAAATTGAAACCAGTATAAATAATATAAGAAAAAACTATAATTCAGACATATTTGGGTTTTTAGATTTAATATATAAAAAAGATTATAAAACTTACAAAGAAATAAAAGATACATGGTATGATGGAGAATTTCAAAATATAAAAATAAATATTAAATCATCTATAGATATTATTGGTAAAGGTAATGTCCAGGAGGGTAATAATGAAAAAAATTAGTTATTTAGAAATTACATCTCTAGTAATCATTCAAACAGTAACAACCTTCTTTGGTATATCAGTATCAATTTTAAAAGAAGGATCAGGAATTAACTCATGGTTATCTGCATTATTATCATATGTAATAGGTATAATACCACTTATAATGATTATTTATATCTCTAACTATAAAAAAGATTTAAAATTAAATGATAAAATAAATAATCTATTTGGTAAAAAAATAGGATTCTGTATCAATATACTCCTATCTTTATTATTAGTATCATTAGCAATTACTCTACTATATAATATTAATAATTTTATCCTATCACAATTCTTATACAGAACTCCATTCATAGTAAGTTGTTCCCTATTCATGTTATTAATTATCTATAATGCCAATAAAGGAATAAACGTTATATCAAAAGTAGCTATGCTATTATTAATATTAAATATTTTTCTATACACTATAAATATATCATCATTAGTACAATATATTGATATCTCTAACTTCTATCCACTATTAAAAGTAAATACTAATAACATAATACCTACAGCCATAAAAATATCAAGTATTAACTATCTCCCACTAATAACCATACTAGTAATTCCTAAAGATAAATTAACTACTCCTAAAAAATATAATAAATCTCTAATTATTGGATACATCATCGGAGCTATTATCTCATTTGGATTAGTAATAACAACATTTGGAGTATTAGGAATAGACTTAGTAAATACTTTTGAATATTCAGAATATATTGTCTTAAGAAAAGTAAAATTATTAGGCTTCTTAGAAAGAATTGAAAACATTATTTCACTACAATGGATAATTGGATCATATATCTATTTAACAGTTCTAGTCTATACTATGACAAAAAGCATCTCTATCAAATCTAAAAAAATAAATACCTGGATAACTACTATTATTGGTATATCTCTAATAGTTATTACCCTATTAATATTTAAAGATAATACTATTTTTGACAATTACATTAGAAATATCTTCCCATACATTATCAGTGGAATAACTTTAATCTATATCTTATTAATAATAAAAATATTTATATCTAAAACTAATTTATCAAAAACATAGACTTTATAAAATTAGTTTGATAAAATTAAATTGGTGGTAATATGTGTTTTAGAAAAAAAGCTATTTTAATGATTCATGGTTTCGTAGGTGGTTGTTACGATTTTGGTTCTTTTCATAATGAACTACAATTATATAAAAAATTTGACGTATATACATACACTCTACCTGCTCATGAAAAATTTATTGTCAATGATGTAAAGTATACTGAATGGATTAAGGAGTCCATTAAACAAATAGAATTCTTAATTAATAATGGATATAAAGAAATATATTTAATCGGTCACAGTATGGGAGGCGTAATTGCAGCCTATCTTGCCAGTCATTACAAAGAAGTAAAAAAGCTAGTACTAGCTGCACCAGCATTTAGATATTTCTATTTTAAAGATGGTAAAGTCGATATAAAAAGTTTAAATACTACTCTTAAAAATATAAGTGAAATATTAAAAGGAGCAGATACTGAACAAGTAGTATCTAGAATCTTAAAAACACCAATTTCAACAATGATTGAATTTACTAAACTAGTTAATCATTGTCAAAATTGTGTAAACTATATCACCTGTCCTACTCTAACCATTCGTGGAATGGATGATATCGTAGTTCCAAATGAAGGAGTAGAATTTGTTCATAATGGAATAAAATCTAAATCAAATACTTTAGTAAATATTAAAAAATTAAATCACGAATGTTTTACTCACAAAAAAAATAATGAAGTAAAAAATATTATTAAAGAATTTCTTGTTAAAAGGCCTAAAAATAAAAAAGAAATTATAGAACTTTAATGTAATTGTCTACATACCCCAGGATCTGGTTTATAAAAACAATGATTTTTATAACTACCAGCTAATTGTTGATCCCACCAAGTAGCAGAACAGGATGTTCCTGTTGACGGTGCATAAAACCATAATGAATTAGTAGCTGGAAAATAATATTCTCCTCGCAAAACTCTTTTTGCCAGGAGTTTTTCTTTTTCCGTAGGATTTCCATAAAACAAAGAACTATTAGTACCAGAAAAACCACCAGGACTCTGATAAATCATTTTATAAACCGTTGTAATATCTTTAAATGTTAAACAATCAGCAATAACCCTATTAACTCCTACATTTCCGACCATAAGCATCCCTAAATTACCCTCACCTAATGCTTCAGCTCTCATAAGTCTAGCTAAAAGTTCCATTTCTTTCTCAGTATATTTAACTATCATCTAATCACCTAAAATATTATATGTTTTTATTATAAATTATTGTTAAAATATTGATTAAACTAATATTTTATGATAAAATTAATATCGATTCAACAATTAGGGGATTAGTTAAATGGTATAATAATGGTCTCCAAAACCACTGTTGGGAGTTCGATTCTCTCATCCCCTGCCATTTGGATATCACTCCAACTTTTGGAGTTAAATATACTGAAAACGCTTGATTTTAAACTAAAATCAGCGTTTTTAATTTTGTATAAATAAAATCATAATATTTTATGTTATAATGTAAATAGGTAGAATACGAAATTGATTGTGAGGAAACTGATGAACAAAGAATTAATAATAGAAATTGCAAAAAATAAATTTAAAGGCGAATTATTAGAAACTGTATTAAATCAAATTAATACATATTTTGAACTAAAAAATTCTGGATATGTTGCCGATAAAAAATATAATTTAAATGATGATGTCATATTAAACAAAAATCATTTGTTGCATGGAATTGGGAGACACTCAGATATCGTAAGTATCTTTGCTGATAGAGGAATAATAAGTCAGGATTTTTTGGGTGATGATTCCAATCATGCTTTTTGTTATACTTCAGCATTTTGGAGTGTTAAAAAAGATATATCTTTAAAAGAATATATAGAAAATTATAGTGGCATAATTGCAAAAGTAAATGATCAATATTTGCAAGTTCCTTATGGTAAGTTAGATGAATTTGTGGAGAATATGAAAAAAGTAGATCATTGGTTATGGACTGCCGAGTCTTCAATGGAAATAAGATTTATGCCATCTCTTGCTAGAAATATAAATCAAATTGGATTTATTGTTAATATGGAAAATGAACTATGTCAAAAATTAAGAGATAACTCTATATTTAAATCTAATTTTAATAAAGAATATTCTTATGAATTTATTAGTGGAAAAGCAAAAGAAAAATTCTTGAATGAAGGTTTTAATGCGGACTTCTTTCAAAGAGCCGATTATTTAATATTTGGTGTACCACAAAATGTGATTGAAGGAATTGTTGTTGGTCGAATAGTTGAAAATAATCAAGATTATTTGAATCAACTCAAATCATTATTTCCAAATTGTTATATTTGCAATTTAGATGGAAAAGTAATAAAAATATAAAAGAAAGGTGTAAAAATAAAAAATGGTATTTGCCTTTAAAATTGTACCATTAATATAATTCGAGTTATTGTACTCGTTAAGATAAACTTGGTATAAATATATCAAGTATATCTTATTTAAGGAGTTGATTTTATGTACCATTGTTTTAGACTTAAAAACGGTGATGATTTAAAAAAAGAAATTGAAACATATGTAATAAAAAATAAAATTTCGGGTATTATCTTATCTGCTGTCGGCTCTCTTAATAAATTAACATTAAGACTTGCAGATGGGAAAAGTATCTTAGAAAAAGAAAGTATGTTTGAAATTGTAAGTATCACAGGAACTTTATCCGAAGATGGTGTACATATTCATATATCTGTTTCGGATGAATTTGGAAATACAATCGGTGGTCATTTAAAAGATGGATGTATTATAAATACTACCGCAGAAGTTGTATTAAAAACATTTGAAAATATAAAATTTAAAAGAGAATATGATGACAAAACAGGATTTGATGAATTAGTAATAAAATAATAAAGATACAATAATATCAAGTCTTTTACAATCAAAGGAGTTCATATGTTTGAATATAATAAAGAAATAATTTTAAGAATATTAAAATTAGAAGAGTTTGAATTAGATAATTTAAACCCCAACGAAATCCAACATGTACCAATGCATCAATATAGAGTATCTAAAAAAAATAGTCCCTATTTATTAGTTGAAAATCTTCAAGTTTGTATTGGTTTATATGCATATACCAATAATTTCGGATTTGCCGCTCATCTTAATCCAGTAGTAATGCGTGGGAATGAATTTGAATGTGATAAAAATAAAAACATAATATATTGTCGTAGAATTGATGATCTATTCAATGCTATTACAAATATTAAACCCGAAGGAAATATTCATATTGGAATTGCATTAGGATTAGCACCCGTTCGAGAAACATATCAACAAGCCGAGATGTTAGACAAATCAATTGATGAATTAATATTTAAATTAAATACTATGGGTATTGATGCAACCAAGTTAAATATACAACATAATCATATTTTTATATTAGATTCTACTAATGGAAGTATAATAACTCCAACAAATACAAAAAAATTCACAAGAAGAAAATAATAAGTAAGGAAAGATATAAAATCACTTTAAAATCACACTATTTAGAATGATTCAAATAAATGTGTCCGTTATGATATGAATTTGTACGAACATATCAAGTTTTTCCATTTATCAGGAGGCCTTTAAATGAGAAATAAATTATATAATATGCTAATAGAGAATTATATTCTACACTTAGTTGTAGGAGAAGATATTCCTAAAAATGCACCAAAAGAATTTCATATAGTTAAATTGTATGCACGTGATAAAGAAGGTAATTTAAATCTTTATACTGAAATTTCTTTGCCATATTTAATTAATCATTCAGAATTTTTAGATATTAAAGATGATCCAAGATATTTCTTTAAAGAAGGCTATAACCCACAAACAAAAGGATGTAAATATATATGTGAAATAAAACATTTAGGAACTCTGAAAGATGTTTATCGAATTCTTAATGGTCAATCAATAAAGATTAGAGATATAGAACCATTATGCGAATTAGAAAATAATGGAAAAAGACATACATTAACAAAGAAATCAAAAGAACAAATACATAAAATAAAAACGGAAAACTAAAAAATAATATATTAATTTACTGTTTTCAATGTAAATTAATAGAAATAAAACAATAACATATACAAATCGTGATTATTGTGATATACTTAAATAAATTAGTAATCATTAAATTTGAAAGGAAAATAAATAATTGAACAAAACTTATTAGAAAAATTTATAAATAAATTTGTTAATGATGTAATTTTAGAAGAAGGCCACCCAAATTCACACATATATGAATACTTTAAACAAATAATTAGAGAACCTGAATACGAATGGCTTCGTGATATATATATGCAAAAAAAAGAAGCAATTAAAAAAATTGACACAAACAATCCAAATTTTTTAAAAGTTCAAAGAGAACTTGATGAAAAATATTGGTTTGACCCATCAGCTTATTCATATGCAATTAAAGAATATAAATTAAAAATTATTGAGTTAATAAAAATAACAGAACAAGAATTGTTAGAACAAATTGTAAATAAAATTGTTGATGATGTAATTTTAGGTGAAGGGCATACAAATGCACATGCATATGAATACTTTAAACAAATAATTAGAGAACCTGAATACGAATGACTTCGTGATATATATATGCAAAAAAAAGAAGCAATTAAAAATTTTGATGAAAACGATCCAGAATTCTTAAAAGCTCAAAAAGATTTTTATGAAAAAATGGGATTTGATTATAGTGCTTATTCATATGCAATTACAGAATACAAATTAAAAAGAACAAAAAGTTCAATATATACCCCAAAAAAGAAAAAGAGATAAAAAATATTAAAAGACTTGATACTATAAATCAAGTCTTTTTTAATGAGTTTCAGATCTAACTTGTTTTGGACACTTATTAGTTTTTTTATATACCCTATCTCTATCAACTAAAACTAATGGATATTCTTTAAACCAATCAGGAGGATTTAAATTACCAGAATCTAAATAACTATCTAAAAGCCTACAATTATCCCCACAAGGACCATCCATTAATGTATCAGTAGTATAATACCCTAACCTATCTAATTCATCCCTATATGATGATAATACTGAACTTGGAACACCTTTAGCATCTCTTGACAAATATCTTTGCACTTCTATTCCAGAAGTAACTATACCATCTTTATTCCTAATAAATACTTCTTCTAAATTAGGCAAAATCAAATATAAATCAGGACATATTATATCCTCATATGACCATTTTTTACTAACTAATTTAAATATATAATCTCCTATACGATAACATGATGCCGTAGAACCACATTCAATATATTTATAACTAGTATCCTTACTTAATGACAAATATTTATCAACATATTCTTCTAAAATTCTAACTAAACCAGAATGTTCTAAATTCCAATAATCAGTATTAATAGTTCCTCTTCTCATAAAATATGATAATCGTTTTTCATATCTATCTAACAATTCTTTTGAAACTTTAGAAGAATAATTATTTAATATCTTTAAACGATAATTAGTCGAAGTTAAAAACAACCTATCAGAATCCTTACTAAATTCTTCTATCCCTTTATGATTAGTAATATAACGATAACTAAAATTAGCCACAAGTTCTGTCTTAGGGCTTAATAAATGAAATGCAAGACGATTATATTTATAATTATTTAAAATAAATTGTTTAAATTTTTCCCATATAAAGTAATCTATATCTCTATCAAAATAAATATATGCTAATTCACTAACATCATTTACATCCATATATTCCTTAATAAAAGATAACTGTTCATTTTCTTGAAATGTTTCACTAGTTAAATACTTTGTAATATCATCATAAAATAAATTTATTTTATCAGAATGATGCAAAATTAAATACTTCATAAATAAATATCTTATATGTAAATTATCATGTAAAGATAATTGTTTTAACAATTCTAAACATTCATCTATTTTCTGAAACATTAAACTATATATAAAATCTAAATCATTTATATATTTATCAACAATTTCATCAAAATGTTCTTTTAAATAAACTAAACCTAAACTACTATTATTTAAAAAAGATTCAAATAATTCTCTAGAAAAAGAATCTAATTTATAATATTTACCAAGTATATATTTCACATCATCAACGAATTCATCCATATCATATATAATTTGAAAGCAAAATCTTGGTTGAGCATCTCTTAATTTAGATAAAAAGCCATTAACTATATTAACTCTTCTATCACTTTCTCTAACATATTTTATTAAATTTCTATAATCATATGGCGTTAAATTATAGACAAAATCAACATTTCCTTTTTCTAGATATTCTAAAGTATTAAATGCCATAATATCCCTCACTTGACGTTTTATTATAAATTAATAGTTTAAAAAAGTAAATATTTAGTTTTTTATTCAAATTACTTCATACAAAAAAACAAGTTTAATAACTTGTTCCTTCATTTATTCCGGTTTTGTTTTCTTTCTTACCGGAATTCTTCCAAGTCTTTCTATTTCTTTGTTATACTCATCAGTAGCTATATTACACATAATAACAATATCAGATAATTCTTTTGCTCTTGCAAAAAATCTTCCATTATGGCAAAATGTTGCCGTTTTCACTCCAGATATAATAGGCAAATCTGTTGTTTCCCCAGCCCAACTCTTAGGAAGCGGAACTCTTTGAGAAAAACTATCTTCTATACTTGGTGGAACACATTGAAGTGCATAACCACCTGAAGGATATTCAAATACCACAAAATTAATTGGAGTATCTTCATTTTTATTATTATAATCAATTATACTTTCTAACCAAGGCATTGTTTGTGAATTTATAAATAATACATCTCTTCGACGATATATAGATGAATTTAATCTACTTTCAATTTCAATTCTAGCTAATTCATTAGAAATATATCCTTTTATAATTCTACTTAAGATTTCTGAAGTAATATTTACGCAGTCTTCAAAATTTTTGTCTACATTCGCAGATGAATCATGCCATTCAGGTAAAAATTGCTTAATAAACTGAAATTGATGAACGACCTGATTTTGACCATTATCTTCCTTATCAATATTTTGAATTATGTCATTATCTATCATGTTAAATATTTTATCTACAGATTTAATACTTAAACTATCCTTTGCCAATATATTTATAAGATTTATTCCAGCATCTCTCCATACTAAACCAGCCGATGCATATTTAACACCATTTTTTCTTTGACCATTACCACCCTTTTGATGATGATCATATTCACCACCGCCAATATCTATCATAATATCCGTATTATAATATAACAAATCCAAATCTCTCGATCTAATAACTTCAATATCATTTATCCCATCATTTATAATATTTATAATAGAAATAGCAATAACCTCATCTGCATGAAATATACCATTATGAGTTCCCAAACATATACTGTTTTCACCTGCTAAACTTAAATCACTAATTACTTTTATCACAATATCACCTCTTTGACTAAATATAATACATCATATTTATAATAATTACAATTAAAATTGCAAATCAAATAAAAAAGATGTATAATCTATAGACAGGTGATATTTATGGCCAAATATTTAGATTTAAGAACTCAATATAACAAAAATGATTTAATTGAAGCTGCAGAATTTATTAAAAATGGAAAATTAGTTTTATTCCCTACTGAAACAGTATATGGAATTGGTGCTAATGGATTAGATAGTAATGCAGTAAAAAGTATCTTCGTAGCAAAAAATCGTGCCGGAGATAATCCCCTTATCTTGCATGTTTCTAGTATAGATATGGTTGATACTATTGCAAAAGATATTTCTCCATTAGAAAAAAAATTAATGAACGATTTCTTTCCAGGACCTCTTACTATCATCTTAAAAAGAAAAGATATTGTGCCAAATGTTGTAACAGCAAATCTAGATACTGTTGGAGTTCGTATGCCATCAAATAAAATAGCGAGAGATTTAATAGAACTATCAAATACTCCGATTGCCGCTCCTAGTGCTAACATATCAGGAAGACCTAGTGGAACTAATATACAAGATATTTTTAATGAACTAAATGATAAAGTAGATTATATCTTAGATGGAGGAGAAACTAAAATAGGATTAGAATCTACAGTTATAAGAGTTATCAATGATAAAATTCATATACTACGACCTGGAAAAATTACATATGAAGATTTATCAAAATATGCCGAAGTCATAATAGATGAACATATTCTTGGTTCACTAAAAGAAAACGACAAAATTTTATCACCAGGAATGAAATATAAACACTATGCTCCAAATACAAAATGTATGCTTATATATAGTGACGATAAAGAAAAATTACTTGAAGAAATGAAAAAATTAGAAAATGAAAATACATTAATTATTACAAATAACAATAATGTTAACTTATTTCAAAACGCAATTGGATATGGAACATCTTTAGAAGAAATTTCACATAATATTTTCAAATTGTTAAGACAAATAGATAAACATAATAAAGAATTAATAATCATAGAAGGTGTAAAACCTGAAGGATTAGGATTAGCTATTATGAATAGATTAATAAGAGCTTGTTCACATAATTATATAAAATTATAACAAGTTCTTTTAATTTATAGTATAATGATTAAGGAGGTAATTATGGCTAATAACAAAGACTTATCAGTAATGATAAATAATGTTAAACTAAACGTAAGAGTTGGCGCAATAATCAAATACCAAAACAAAATTCTAGTAGAAAGAAACAAAAATGTTGATTTTTCAGTTGTTCCAGGAGGCAGAGTACAAACACTAGAAACTTCAAAGGAAGCACTACTAAGAGAATTACAAGAGGAATTAGGAATAGACCTAAGTAAAGAAAATTTAGAACTTGCATCACTAATAGAAAATTACTTTACTTTTGATGACAAAAAATACCACGAATTATATTTTGTATACAAAGTAGAGTTAAAACAAGATTATAACCTAAGTAATGGAATTGAAAATCTAGATAATAGTAATTCTAGTTATTATTTTCTAAACTCTGAAGAACTAGAAAAAGAAAAAATGTTACCAGATGTTATAAAGCAAATTGATAAAGAAAAAGAATTTAAACACTATGTAATTAACGACATAAACTAATTAATTCAAGAGTTATTCAAAGCTCTTGTTTTTTTATAAAAAAAACTTTACGTTATAGGGCACTTTGTGTTATAATACCAATTAACCAAAAAAGGGGGAAAAATATTATATGGAAAATTTTATAGTAAAATTTAAAAAAGATTTAAAAGGATTTCAATCATCTCGTAAAAAAGTAATTAAAGAATGTGAGCGTGAATTATCAATATTAAACAAAATACTTAATAACGACATCTCTGTCCTTGAACACGCAGATGTTATTAATGTTGGTAATAGTTTATTTATGTCAGCAACAATTGCCAAAATAAAGCTACCTATCGCAACACTAGTAGACAAAAAGGCAAGAAAAAAAGACAAACAAAAAGCTAAAGAGGATTTAAAAGAAACATATGATAGCTTACTAAGCTTTACTGAATATTTAAAAACAGAATATTATACTACTCAAAATATTATTAACGCTTTTGAAAACGATAAAATTAAAGATCCAATAAATAGTATTAATGTATTATTTAATCAAATATCTCTTACAACAATAACTTTAGAAGAAGCAGATAAAATTCTTGGTATGGCTATAGCATTTAATAGTAGATATGCAAAAAGAAATAAAAATCATCAAATTGAAAATATTGATGCAATCCATGAATTAGCAAGAGACTATTATAATGAAGACGGATCATTTAAATATGTAGAGGATTTATTAACTTATGAAAGAAAAATAAATGAACTTATTAAAAATCAACTTGATATAATGGTATTTATTCATAAAATATTATCATTTAATCAAATGTATACAGCAGAAGATTTAATAAACCTACGTTTCGAATATAATAAAAGATTTAGACATCAACAACCATTAGAAATTTTTAGTACAACAGAAATGCCTTTAGAAGAAAATTATTCAATTCCTGAAAAAGTTAGAAAAGCATTACAAGAATTAAAAAAATATTATAAAAATGGTTCTATTATTACTATCCCTAATGATTTAGAAAAATTCTACAAATTATTAGAAGAAACTAATTTAGATGAACAAGAAAAGAAATATATTATAAATTTAATTAATATTGAAATATCTAAAAACAGAAACAAAATAATAGATAAATATTTATCTACTGAAGAAAAAGATGCATATAATAATGCAATTAAATTACTTAATAAATTTACATATTCTAACGCTGATTCATATGCACTAAAACAATATATTGAAGAATTACAAACTATATTAGAATTTTTAGAAACAGAACAAGAAGAAGAAAACAAAGAATACTTGTTAAATGAAATAGCAACTATAATAGAACAATTAATTATAATATGTAATCGTTATAAAATAGATAATGGAAAATCTTCAAACAGATTAATATTCCTTACATCAAAAAATGGAATCCCATTTATTGAAGAAGATATAAAATCTCTTGATTCTACATATGAAAAAGCAATAATATCATTAATTAATAAAATTAGCCCTGAAAATCAATCACACTTTAGAAAAATATTAAATAATGAACCATTACCATATCATATGCATGAAGTTATATCACCAAGAGCCCATGTAGCATTTATAGAAATAGAAACTGGTATTTATATCGTAATAGGTGCTAATATTCCAAGAAATGGATATAAAGAATTAATTAATAGATTGCTTGTTAATACAAAAGAAATTGAAAGAATTGAAAATCTTATTAAAAATCCTGATATGAAAAATCAATTATTAAGAGATAATGAACAATATTTAAAATTATCTGAAGAACAAAAAACAACACTAACTAAAAAGAAAACAAATGAGCAAAACACATAAATGAACTATGTGTTTTTTATTATTTTATCAATTCTTTGTTTAAATCAGCTTCAAGAGGAATAAATAATTCTAAAACATCAACATCCAAAGCTAATGCTATTTTCTGTATTGTATCAAGTGAAAACTGCTTGGTACAACCACTTTTAGTTTCTATTTTCTTTAAATAATCATAACTAATCCCACTCATCAAAGAAAGCTTAACCTGTGTCCATCCTTTTAGTTTTCTTTGTTTTTTTATATTTTGAGCCACTATATAATATAAATTATTACCCATGTAAATCAAATCCTCTAATTTTTTTAAACAAATATCATATAATTATTCTCTCAAAAATATAAAAGAAATACTTTACGTCATAGGGCACTTTATGTTATAATACCAATTAACCAAAAAAGGGGGAAAAATTTATGGAAGTTTATGGATTTAATCTTGATGACTTTAAAATATTAGAAACATTATTACAAATATCTACTGAAATTAGTAATATTTATGATGAATTATGTGAATTAGAAATTAAAAATCAAAAAGACAGTAAAGAATACAGGGAATTATTAACTAAATTACACATATTAATTAAAAAAGAAAATATTGAATATCAAAAAAAGCAATTTACTTATGACGATTGCATGAAATACTTAAGATTGTTAGAATCAAAAACGTCTATTCCAGGAATGGATAATAGAATTACTACTTCATTAAAACATTATGAAAACAGAATTATAAGAAGAATAATGATTAACATATTAAATATATTAGATAAAAACAAAGATTTTCATCAAAAAGTTATTGATAATGGATTAGCTAATGCAATTTCAAATATTATAGAAAACCTAAAAACTGAAGATCTTGTCAAAAGTGTAGGAAATTCTGCTCAGATTCAAACAGCATTAGATAATGATATACATAGTATGTTCCTATCTATTTTAGAAGAATCAATTTCATACAAAAATAATGAAAAATACAGAAATGAACTAATACAAGCAAAATATTGTATCCTATATACACATAAAAATATGGAATCAATGTTTATACATAGTAGTTTTAATATACCTGATGAAGTATATACTAGTTCTAAAATGATTAATCAATTACTTAATCAAGCAGAAATGGCATATAGATTTATAAAATTTATGAAACTTAAATCTGAAGCTAGACAAGATATAAATGTTCTATTAACCCTTAACGATTCTGAATATGAAAAACATAATATTTTCTTTAGTTCTATCATAATTACTTGTCATATAAGAGCATTATTATCATTAATGGAAGACAGAGATGTAAATGACTTTAATCAAGAAATTCATGATATATTAGAAAGTCCAAAATACCTAGAAAAACATCAAAATGATAGAATCAGTGAAAGTATTGTAATCAATAGTTTTAAATATTTTAAAAACGATAAAGCTAAAGCACGCATTCTATCAACAAAAGGTTAAAAACTTATAAAAAAGAGATTTAATTTTAATAAATCTCTTTATTTTTATCATCATATTCTTGAAACAATTCCAAACAAATATCATGAGCTTTTTGTTTAATATTTAATAATCCTACATTATGTCCGTTCAAAAAGTCATATATTTGTTGATCCCTAAAACCAATATTTTCTGCCTCAGATAAATCTGTCCCATAATATACTTCTTTAATATTTGACCAAATTATAGCTGATAAACACATAGGACAAGGATATCCAGTAGCGTATAATTTACAACCAGATAAATCATGGGTTCCTAATTTTTCTCCTGCCTTTCGTAATGCATTAATTTCAGCATGAGCTGTAGGATCATTACTACCAAGTACCGTATTAGAAGCAACAGCAATAACATTATCATCCTCGTCTAATATAACAGCACCAAATGGCCCACCTAAATTTTGATTCATTGTACGTCTTGCTTCCTCAACTCCCAATTTCATCATTTTTACCACCTCTATTTAATTCAATTATAAAAAAAAATACAAGAAAAGTAAATTATTACCCCACTTGTAAATTTTATTTAACACTATTTTTACTTAATTTATACTTCTTTTACAATTAATATCTGTCCTATAGAAAGAATATTATTTTCTAAATTATTTAATCTTTTAATTTTATCAACTGTAGTATTAAATTCTCTAGCAATAGAATATATCGTATCACCTTTCTTTACTACATAAGTCGTATCATCTTCTATAGGTATTATCAATTTTTGACCAACATTAAGTAGATTATTAGTAAGTTCATTATATTCCTTTAATTTATTTACTGATATATCAAA
Organism: Bacilli bacterium; assembly: GCA_017409025.1. GTDB lineage: Bacteria > Bacillota_I > Bacilli_A > RF39 > UBA660 > RUG705. The sequence continues at coordinate 84,140 of JAFQTN010000002.1, forward strand.
CTTTTTAGCTATCGAATATAGTGTATCCCCCTTTTCTACTACATAAGTATTTACTAAAGATAAGCCACTAGGTACATTAAGCAATTGACCTACTGCTAAATCATTATTAGTTAAATTATTAATTGTTTTAAGTTCATTAACACTAATATTATATTTTTTTGCTATAGAATATAGTGTATCTCCTGCTTTTACCTGATATAATTCAGTATCTCCTATATCAACAACTTTTGTTGGTATTTTTAATATTTGACCTATTTTCAACACATTTGTTGATAAATTATTAATTTCTTTTAATTCAGAAACCGAAGTATCTAATTTATTAGCTATTGAATATAATGTATCTCCTGCAACTACCTTATATGTATCAGTAGTAACTGTCTCTGGTGCCGTATATGGAACATTTTTATATTCTAACACAGACTTAATAACAGCCTCAGCTAACTCTTTATAATTATCTTTAAGAAAAGCTACATCAGAAGCATTATCAATAAAACCATACTCTACTATAACAGGTTCAGTATTTCCAGTATTTCTATGCATAAAATAATAATCTTTAGTAGAATTACTAGGTAATCTTCTCTGATATACACGTCTTGTATTTTGACCTGTATCACCAATATTATTTAATATAGTATTTGCTAATTTAGAATCATTTCTAAGTGCATATATTATTTCAGCACCATCGCCGCCTCCCGCATTCAAGTGATTAGATATAACCACCACATCAGGGTCATTTCCAAAAAAAGAAAGCACTCTATTAACTCTAGCAGTAGGCTCCAACGTAACATCACTATCTCTTGTCAAATAAACTGGAACTCCAAGTTCCCTAAACCTATCATACATATATCTACTAATTTGTAAATTATAATCTTTTTCTAATATATCACTCCCAACTGCACCACTATCAACACCACCATGTCCTGGATCTATCACAACTTTTGCCATTTTATCACTCCTACATTAGTATATTCAAAGAATAAAAAAAGGTAATTAATACCTTTTAAATATAAATCATTTTTCAAATATATAAACTAATTTTTAATTTTATAATTATTGATTGATTGATTTTATAAGTATAATTATGATAAAGTAAAATATATAAAGGTGAGATAAAAAATGAATAAAACAAACGCAGAAAAAATTTTAAAATATTGTGAAAATTTATCAAAAATAAAGATAGATTCATTTAAAAACTATAGAATAATAAATCCTTATAAAGACAATAAGGAACAAATTAAATTGATTACCACAAAATTTTATAATAAGTATTATAATGACGGTAAAAAAAGAAGATTAATTCTAGGAAGTAATCCTGCTAGAAGAGCAACAGCTATTACAGGAATTCCATTTGAAGATGCAGTACATCTACAACAAGAAACTGGAATATTTATTAGTAATTACTATATTAACAAATCTTCCTCTAACTTTCTTTATGATGTAATAAAAGAATATGGAGGATGCAATAATTTTTATAATGAATTTTATATGAATTTTATATTTCCATTAGGAATAGCCAAAATTAATTCTGATGGTAGTGAAAAAAATTGCAATTATTATGAAATTAAAGGATTTGAAAAAAAGTTATATAAATATATAGTTGAATCAATTAAAGAAATAGTAAAATTTAATATAGATACTTCTGTCTGCTATTGTATTGGTAGTGGAAAAAACTATGAATTTTTATTAAAAATAAACAAAGAATACAATTTTTTCCAAAAAATTATCGCTTTAGAACACCCACGATTTATAATGCAATACAATTCGAAAAACAAAGAATTATATTTAAAAAAATACTTAAACGCATTAATGATTAAATAAAAAGGTATCAAAATACCTTTTTATTTAATAATTTATATGGTTAATTAATATTTCCTTATATATATATTTCTAATTCCCCTAGTAAATTTTCTTGTTCCCAACAATTTAAAATTATCTTGTAATAAATTCCTAATTGAATATGTATTATCGGGATGAATTGTTCCAATAGCATATTTATATCCTAATTTGATACAATAATCATCTAACTCATTTAACATTTGATATTGCAACCTATTACCTACATATTTAGGATTTACAAACATTGGACCATAATCCACTACCTCATGATAATCTAAATTTATCCCAAATTTATTTAAATCCTTTTCTGTACTAGGTATTAGCATCATAGAACAAACCGGTTCGTCATCTAAATAATAAACCCATATTATTGTATTAACACTTAGCATACTTAATAAATCTTCTTTGGTAAAATCACCTAACCACTCAGGAAATTCCATGTTTTGTTTTACTAATTCTCTAAACTTTATATATTCATCAATATTTATATTTTTATTAATACATTTTAAATCTGTTAATTTCATAAAATCTCCCTCCTTATAACAAAAGTATTATTCTTACAGTTTACTATTTCAATTGCGATAAAAAACATATTTTTTTAATAATAATTATCACAATTTACTAAAATCAATCTTTAGTTCATTACACAACATTCTAAGAGAACTATATAGAATTCCATAGTTTAAATCTTTTAGTATCTCTTCCTTAGTATAATAAAAACTAGCCTTTAATATCATACGCTTAGTTATTGAAAAACATTTTAATATAGGTATATCACGTAATCTTAACAATTTAACATTACCCAAAGCCGTTTTACAATAAATTAGTTTACAAGATAAATTACTTGATGGACATCCCCTATCTGTAACAATTGGACAATGCCTACAACAACCATTCGTATGTCCCACTCCATCTCTTCTTTGTGCTATACATTGACCATTTTCAAATCGACACAAATCATTTGAATAATATTTGTTAATATATTTAACTCCCTCATCATATACATATTCTATTCTTTGTTTTTTATTTTTAATATTAAGTGCCTTAGCAACAGTATCTAAATCTTTATCATTAGTATAAAAAAACACACCATTAAACAAAAAACTACGATATAAAAATAAAAATCTTGTACTCTTTACTTCTACCTTCATATATACTTCCCTCAAACTAATTGTATAATAACTAAAACTTAAAATCAATAAAAAACGCAACATACAAAATGTCACGTTTATAATTATTTATCTTTTGGATATACCAATGTATCATTATAAAATTCAGATTTCATTGCTAATTCACTATGAAATACATCAATACCATATTTTTCAGCAAGTGTTTGCTTGTCAGAAAATAAATTAGTACCAATACCTAGTCTATCGCTAGAAACATTAGCACCAATTGATGCCAAAGTAGAAGGAAACATATCTAATGTAGTAAATACTCTATTCTTAGTATTTTCAGTTGTTACTGAAGAATTAATAAATACATTATAAATAGTTCTAGTATAAGTAGGACTAAGAGTAGCAAAGAAATCAGCATCCATAGTTAAATGGTCTCCTACTAAAACAATCGCAGTATTTTTATAAAAATCTTGTTCCTTAATCCACTCAACAAATTCATATACCATCTTACTACCACACGCAATTACATTAGAATATTGATCATCATACTTAGTTTCACATCCATAAGACATATAACCATCCTCAAAATGAGTATCAACTGTTAATAACGTAAAATTAAATGGTTCCTCTTGACTAGCTAATTCTAAAATTTCATCCTTAGCCCAATCATATAAATTTTTATCTTCAAATCCCCACCATACTCTATCTTCTTCAGTCATTTTACCATCTTTAATAGCGGTATTTACATCGTATATTTCATAACCACCATGAGAAACAAAATAATTTTCTCTACCACCAAATGAAGCTTCTGAGCCTACCATAAGTTTTTGATTATAGCCATGTTCTCTTAAAATATCACCAAGAGTATAAACACCAGGTAAAAATGAAACATATTTTCCATATGCATTTCCATCAATACTTAATTTAAGTGGTAACCCACTAGTTTGTGCAACCATTGCAGCAACAGTCCAAGTAGTTCCTGGAACAGCCTGTGCTCCACCCAATTTATCAGTATGAGAAAAACTAATATTGTCATTAGCTAACTTAGTTAATTCAGGTATTAAATCAACATTTTGAGTACCACCATTACTATAAGAAGTATATGAAGACTCCATTGACTCTAAATAAATATATATTAAATTTCTCTTACCATTTTCAAAAGAAATATTTACATCTCTAGGATCAACATATTCTTCTTCGATTAACGTAGAAACAGTAATTTGATCTTTAATATAATCTAATATTTCTAATCTGTAAAAACAAAAAATTAAAGAAATTACCAAAACCAAAAATACCGCCAAAAACTTTAAGCCCCCATGAAATGGATACACCATCTTTTTAAATTGAAATTTCTTTATTTTTAAATCAACTTCCATACCAATTTCATTTTCTCTAATTAACAATATATATAATATTGCCGTAGAAACAAGTGAAGGTAATAATACTTCTAATATAAAATTATAAATAATCGAAATATTCATTCCTTCCTGTGGAACTAACATCGTAAATACTATTTCTTCCATAGTTACAATTCCAAATGTATTTAATGTCCATATCGTAGCAAAAAGAATCACTGATGAAAGAAACAATACAAATGTCCCAAAATTATTTGCTAGTTTTCTTTTCATTTCCATCACTAACTTTTCTAATTATTAATTTAAAATTAATAAATTTTCTTAAAAACTCATCTACGACAGGAACTATAATTGCCAAAACGAAAGTTATAACCGCATATTTTAAAATAAAACCGATATCATCCAAAGATACACTAAAAATAAATGGTTTATTTGCATTATATAAATATAAAACCCCAAACATAATAAGATTAATAATAACTGTATATTTCATATACGTTAAAACATAATCTTTTGTTTTCATATCCTCACCGAAAAAATCATCTTTTACTTTCAAAGCAAAACCTGCAGGAAATAAGAATAATAATAAACCTATCATAAAAACCACCTCCTACTAATTATAACATTATTTTATTAATTTTGTAAATTTTTATATACTTCTTTCTTATATTTTAATACTTTTTCAAATATTTTGCCATGAGATTCAGTAATTAATTTTTTATTAATTAATTCTTTTATCTGATTAGCTGACATATATTCAACATAATCGACTTCTTCGTTTTGAATATTAATTTTAGATAAATCTATATCCTTTCTTATATAAAACATATATCTAATAGGCATATCATATAATATAAATCCTAATTCTTCTATTTTATCTTTAGATATATCTATCCCTAACTCTTCTAAAACTTCCCTTTTTATAGATTCTAACGGAGTCTCACCACTACATACATGTCCACCAGTTGAAGAATACATTCCACCCTTTTCTTGTGAAGTCTTCTGTATCAAAAACTTTCCATCACTATTCTCAATATAAATAACTGAAACAGCAATATGCTCATTATCACTAAGTTTTAAACTTTTATCCCCTCTTTGAATAACCTTTCCTGTCACATTACCATTATTATCATAAATATCTAAATATTCCATCAATTTATCCTCCAATTTGTAAAATAAGAAAAAACTATAATGATACTCTTAACATAACATTATTAGTATCATATAGTTTTTTAATTATTCACTTTTTCCTAAAGTAATCGTAGCAGTCTTTTCTACTCCACCACGGTAATATACCATTGTAACTTTATCACCAACATTATATCTAAATAATTCATATCTAAATTCTGCTAACCCACTAATATCTTCAGCACCAATTTTAATCACAATGTCACCCTTTTTAAGTCCCGCTTTATCTGCCGGAGAACCTTCTACTACTTCTATGATAGCAACACCTTCATCAATTCCGTCAGGAATAGTTATTCTATTTTGCCATAAATAATATTCTTCAGATAAATCTAACATTCCAACACCAAGATAAGGTCTTACAACTTCTCCGCCCTCTTCAATTGCACTAGCATACTCTAAAGCATCTTCAATTGGAATTGCAAATCCCATACCTTCTACTTCATCCTGAACAATTTTTAAAGATATAATTCCTATTACTTTACCACTAACATCACAAAGTGGGCCACCAGAATTTCCTGGATTAACTGCTGCATCAAGTTGTAAAACTTTCATATAGTAATCAGTTGTATTACCAGTCAAATTAACTTCTACCATTCTATCCTTACCAGATAATATTCCTTTAGTAACAGTTCCTTTATAAGTAACTCCCATTGGAGAACCTACAGTAAATATTGTATCTCCAAGTTTAATTTCATCACTATTACCTGTTTCTACTACTTGACTAGCTTCCTTAGCATCGATTGTTAAAACAGCTATATCAGAATAAACTTCTCCACCCAATATTTTAGCATCTATTCTTTCACTCTTATCATTAAATTCTACTTCTACAGTATCTGCACTATCAATAACATGATTGTTAGTCATTATATATGCTTTATTACCATCTTTCTTATAAACAAAACCAGTTCCAGTAGAGATTTGCTTGCCATCTTTATAAGCAACAACTATAACTGTAGAACTATATACTTTATCAACAGATACTGATATACTAGTTTCTACTAATTCACTAGTAGTTATATTTTTAACTACACTTTGAACACTAAAATTACTAACTATTAAATATGCTCCAACTGCACCACACACAAATGATAGTAAAATTGATACTACTAATATTATCCCAGTATTATTAGTATCCTTCTTTTTATTTTTCTTAACTTTATTAACTACAACTTCTTCTTTAACTAAATCTTTATCCATATTATTTTCCATTTTTATTCACCTCTACATATCAATTATATCCATATAATTTTTAGGAACACCCATTGTATCTAATATCTTCTCAACAGGTATTGAATCTATCATTCCATCTAACTTTTCAAGTTCATATTCAAATTCTTTTAACATAAGTCTAAATTCATCTGCTTCAAGCAAACATTTAAACATTATTATTACTGCAAATATATCATTCTTACCATATATATATTCTTCATCCATTTTAAAAATATTAAGTTTCTTATGATATTCAGTATCAGGAATCTGCCTTTCAGTTTTATGATCAAAAACAATATCTTCATGTGCACATAAATTTCTATAATTAGACAAAATTGGTAAAAAGTCCTCTAAATACTCAACAGAAACGCCAAATATTGATGCTATTTCTAACTTATCTTCATCTTTTAATATAGAATATAACTCACATAATATACCAAAAGATAAAACTTTAACTAATATCCATAAAGGAATGTATCCATAATTTCTAGTATAATGCATCGTAGCGCTATGTTTCGTAGCATTGATTCTTATTTGTCTTTTCATCTTATCAATTACATCTTTAACTCTTCTTCTTTTCTCAGGATTCTGAGTAAAGTTCTTATAGTTTAAATAATCTCTTTCTTTATAACCATATTTCTTAGATAATTGATAAGAAATAATTGATTTTAATCTATTCTCTATAATTAAAAGATTTTTAAAAAATATATTTCTAGAATATCTATCAAATAAAAATAAAGAATATAATTCATCAAAAGTAGCCCCAGTAACAAAAGTTCTATCCGAAGCAGAATTCATAAATAAATGTCTATAGCCATTCAAAAAGAAATAATTCTCCTTAAGTAATATATTCTCTGCCTTATTAACATCATCAATTATTAACCCTTTATTCCTTAATATCTCTACTTGTTGACTAATCGTTTTAAAATCCTTAATCACTAGTATCACCTTAATAAATTATATCACAATTATACAAAAAAATATATAAAAAATTATTGTTATAATATGTTAAATAATGTGATAATTTCTAAAATATAAAAGTTTTGATAAAGATATACCTTAGTATTAATTAAATTATTTTAAAATTACCCTATGGGCGAACTACAAAAAAATACTCTTATAGTAACTTATATTATTACTACAAAAGTATTATTTATTAAATTAAATTATCTCTAATCCTAACACTTATATTATCCTTATAATAAAGTTTTATCTTTACAGGATTAGTAAACTTTATAAAACCAACATCTTCAATTACTAAATCCTGATCATTACTAATATTATAAGTGCTAGATTTATAATTTAGCATTCTAATATTATTATTTAAACTTATCTTATCCACATTTAAACTATTAGCTACATAAAAAGTCATACTAGATATATCCGTATCATAATCTATTCTACATAACTGATCTAATAAAATACTACCATTCCCCTTAATTTGAAAAGTAATAGGTTTAATTTCTTTCTTAGAATTTAATCTCTTGATACTCTTTAAATCTAAAAAATTAATAATACTATCTTCACATACTATTCCTGGAGTATCTATAATATCTAAATTACCAATCTTAACATCTATTGTAGATAAAGTCGTAGAAGGAAAACTACTTACAGTTATCTCTCCATCTATCCCATTATAACTTTTAATCATCTCATTAATTAATGTAGATTTACCACTATTAGTACTTCCCACAAAATATATTTTCTTACCCTTACCAATTTTTTCTAACTTGTTATATAAAACATCTAAATTAACTTTTTTAAAAGCACTAACTACTACTACATCTTTTATATTATATATAGTTGACACATAGTTAACTATTTTTTCATTCTTAACAGATTTAGGCAAAATATCTCTTTTAGTAAGAACTAATAAGATATTTTTAAATCTCTTTACATAGTCTAGATTCAATGTTAGTAAACTAGAAACGTAAACTACTAAATCATTATCACTTATATTATTAAATATTTTAAGATAATCTTCATTACCTGTTAAAATCACTTTATTTTGCCCATAATTTTTTATCTTAAAACATCTCTCACATAATCTATGATCACTACTAGATATATAACCATCCATTAACTTATTTTCTTCTTGTAATATAATTCCACAACCAATACACTTCTTATTCATAATATTTACCCTTTTTAAGTATCCCCATTTTAGCAAACTTTTTAAATTTGCCCTTTTCTCTAAATCTTAAAAATTTTGTCCAAAACATATCATCTTTAGACATAGGATTAACCAACACTGTTTTAATCCCTACTCTATTACCACATAAAATATCAGTATATAATTGATCCCCAATAATAACAACATTAGATAAATCATACTTAAATAACTTCATTATTTTTAAAAGTTTTTTAGTACTAGGTTTCCTAGACTTTGCAGAACAATCAACCCTTAAAGCATTCTTAAATGGCATAATTCTCTTTTTCGTAGCATTAGAAAATATTATTACCTTAAAATCCATATCTTTTAATGTTTCAAATAAATCTATAAGTTTCTTATTAGGTTCCTTATCCTTATAAGGTATACATGTATTATCTAAATCAAATAATATACACTTTATCCCATCTTCTTTTAATTTATCGTAATCTATATGATAAATACTCTTTTGATACATATCAGGAATAAAATTATCCATATCACACCTACCTATATAATCCTATTTTTATTCTCATATCCTCATATTTTTTATTAGCAATTTTTCTTACTTTATTAGCGCCATCATCAAGAACTTCCTGTAATTTACCACTCTCAATGATATTTTTATATCTCTCTTGTACCCCTGTCAAAAATTCACATACTCTATCTGCTACGCATCTTTTAAATTCACCATAATTAGAATTAACAAACTTCTCTTCAATATCACTAATAGATTCTCCTGATAAAGAAGAATATATATTAATTAAATTAGATATTCCTGGTTTATTTTCCATATCAAATTTAACACACATCTCACTATCAGTAGTAGCACTCATAATTTTCTTTCTAGCAACATTTATATCGTCCAAAAGTCCTATAACACCTTTAGGATTTTCTTCTGTCTTACTCATCTTCTTAGTTGGATCTACTAAGTCCATAATCTTTGTACCTACCGTAGTAATTACAGGTTCCGGAATGACAAAAGTTTCTCCATATTTTTTATTAAATCTACTGGCAATGTCTCTAGTTAATTCAACATGTTGCTTTTGATCTATCCCAACAGGAACATAATCAGCATCTACTACTAAAATATCAGACGCCATTAACACCGGATAAGTAAGTAATCCCGCACTAAAATTAGCATGTTTCTTACTCTTTTCCTTAAACTGAATCATTCTAGATAATTCACCATAATAAGTATTACATTCAAGTAACCAAGAAATTGAAGGAATATATTCTATATCTGATTGTAAATATATAATATTTTTCTCTGGATCAATTCCACAAGCTAAATATAATGCTATAAAATCTCTAATATTTTTATGTAACTCTTCTCTATCATTGGGAACTGTTATTGCATGCATATCAGCAACAAATAAATAAGATTCATACTTATCTTGATTATCCACCATTTGTTTAATAGAACCTATATAATTACCAAGAGTTAAATTGCCCGTAGGTTTAAGCCCCGTTAACATTGTTTTTTTCATAAATATCCCTCATTTCATTACATAAATTATATATTATTTTAAAGATAAAGTAAAGACAAAGAAAATACTTAAAAAAGTATTTTCTTATTCACAAATCCTATTTATTTCTTCAATCTCTTTATTAATTTTATCTATATCACATTTATTATCAATTAAATTATCATTTATCATATATTTTTCTTTTATTGAAATTATTCTTTTTACACTATCATTTATGATATCTATATTATTTTTGTCTCTTTTAACAAACGATACAAGTTTATTTACTAAAGAATCCTCTTCTTTATCAATCTTCATTAATATAAGATCACCACCAGATAAAATTGCTTTTTTTAACACGCTAAAACGAAAAATTTTATTTCTTGATAACATTCCAATCTCATCAGTAACTATTAATCCATTATAGTTATATTTTTCTCTAATAAACTTGTTAATAAATAAAGAAGATATACTAGCAGATAACCCCCTTGTCATTCCTTTGATTATTAAATGTCCTACCATAAGAGAATCTACTCCATAATTAATAGCATTTTCAAAGGGTTTTACATGATCTTTTATTAATTTATTATTAAATACATATGGAATAATAAAATGAGAATCTATCTTAGAAATACCATGTCCTGGAAAATGCTTTACAACAGAAATTATTCCCTTTTCCTTTAATCCATTAATATATTTTATACTACTATTATTTACTTTTTCTAAATCTCCATAAAAACATCTTTTATATAAAAGTTTACTAGAATTATTATACACATCTAATACCGGCGAAAAATTCATATTTATTCCTAAAGAAGATAACATTTCACCAGTTATCAAACCACTCTTATATACCAAATCCGAATCTTTATAAGAAATATCATATATATTTTTTATATTTTTAAATTCTAAAGGCATTCTATTAACCCTACCACCTTCTTGATCAATAGATATAAATAATGGAATCTTATTATTTTTGTTAGCATTCTTTAACCTATTAATAACATTTACCATTTCTTTATAATTTTTATAATTTTTCTTATATAAAATAACTCCACCAATTGAATATTTTTCTATCATCGATACAATTATATCCACATTAGATGAATTACATCCTAAAACTAATTTTTGACAAATTTTCTCTTCTATTGATAATTTTTTATACATATAACCACCATAACAATTATATATTATTTCAAAACTAAAGTAAATAATCCTAATCACAACTATTAATCATATAATTAACTGGAGGTAATAATGCTATTAAATATTATAAATTATATAGTGGGAAATTTAATGTTCTTTACCGGAGCCTATTCAAATAATGTATTCCCAGAGCAACTTCCACAAGATTTAGAACTAGAGTATATTAAAAAAGCAAAAAACGGTGATAAAGAAGCCAGAAATAAATTAATTGAACATAATCTTCGTTTAGTAGCTCATATTGTAAAAAAATTTGAAGCAACAGGCCATGATATAGACGATTTAATAGGAATAGGAACGGTAGGATTAATAAAAGGAATAGATACATATTCAGATAATAAAAAGGTAAAACTTGCTACATATGCTGCTAAATGTGCCGAAAATGAAATCTTAATGTATTTTAGACAAGACAAAAAAAATAGTAAAAATATAAGTATCTATGAAGAAATTAGTTTTGATAAAGAAGGAAATAAAATTACTATCTTAGATATCCTTAAAACACCAGACCCAGATTTTATAGAAAATATATATGTAAATGATAATATTAAACTATTACAAAAATATATTAATGTTTTAACAGAAAGAGAAAGAGAAATAATTGAATGTCGTTATGGATTAGGAGATAAAGAAGAAGAAACTCAAAAAGATATAGCTAAAAGATTAAATATCTCTAGAAGTTATGTATCTAGATTAGAAAAAAGAGCTACTACTAAAATATTAAGAGAGTTCATCAAAAACCAAAAAAGACAAAATTAGTATATTTTAACACTAAATACCTTAAAATAATTGACATTAACCCTATTTTATAGTAAAATTTATAAATGTAATTTGAGGAGGGATAATATGGCAACAAAAGTAACTAGTAAAAAAGCAAAAAGTGTTAACAATAGACCAAACTGTCTAAAAATAACTAAAAGAACTCAAAAAGTTAATTTACAAACTGTAACAACTGCTGACGGCAAAAAAATTAGAACAAGTGCTAGAGAAGCAAGATCTATGAAGAAAAATAGTAAGTAACATAAAACAAACTACCACATATCAAGTAGTTTGTTTTTAATTTATAAAAAATAAATATTTAAAAACACCATAGTATGTATATAAACATCCATTATGGTGTTTTATTTTTATTCAAAATATAAATTTTCAAATTCACAAATTATATCTTCAAACATATCAATCGCACTAGATATAACTTTCTTATCAGATAAATCAACTCCTGCTACTTTAAGTGAATCTAGTGGACTCTTACTCTTACCACACTTTAAAAAATCTATATAATCATCTGCACTAATCTTTCCATCAAGTAAAGACGTTACTATATATGAAGCAGCAGACAATCCCGTAGCATATTTATATACATAGAAGTTATAAAAGAAGTGTGGAATTCTTTCCCATTCATATTTTATATAGTCATCTACACACACATTATCTCCAAAATATACTTTATTTAACCTATAATATTCTTCACTAAGTATATCTGCCGTTACCGGTTTAGATTCTTCAATCATCTGATAAATATTTCTTTCAAACTCAGCAAACATTGTCTGTCTATAAATAGTAGCTCTAAATAATTCCATCATTCTATTTAATATAAATAACTTTTCATTCTTATCATTACTATTTTTAATTACATACTTAGCTAGTAATAATTCATTAACCGTAGAGGCTACCTCAGCTACAAATATTGAGTAATATCCATACTGATAAGGATTATTATTTCTACTATAATAACTATGCATAGAATGTCCTAGTTCATGAGCTAACGTAGACATATCATCGTATTTATCCTGATAATTAAGTAGTATATAAGGATTAGTATCATAACTACCAGATGAATATCCTCCAGTTCTCTTACCCCTATTAGGATATACATCTATCCATCTATCTTTAATACCTTTCTTAAGTATTGATACATACTCTTCTCCCAATATACTAACTGCTCTAGTAACAATATCTACACCCTTATCAAAAGGATATTTAAAATTATCAACCTTTACTAAATTAGCATAAACATCATATAAATGTAGTTCATCTACACCAAGTACTCTTTTCTTTAAATCATAATATCTATGTAATACACCAATTCTATCATTAACCGTATCAACTAAATTATTATAAATAGATTCATCTAACTCATCCCTATATAAAGACGCTTCTATAGAACTATTATATTTCTTAATCTTAGCCATTGATACTTCTTCTTTTATATTAGATGTTATCAAATTAGCAAATATATTTTTAAAACTTTTATAAGTTTCATATAAAGTATTAAAGGCTCCCTTTCTAACTTCTCTATCATCACTCTCTATATATAAACTATATTTACTATTAGTAAGTTCATAATCACTACCATTCACATTAAAATTAGGAAAAGACATATCACTATCTTTTAAAAGTTCATAAGATTCATAATGATTACCAAAAGTTAAAGATAAATCTGCAAGTAACTTCTCTTCTTCATTAGATAAAGTATGTTCTTTATATCTAAACATATTCTTAAAATATAATTTATACTCTTTTAACTTATCAAACTTATCACATAATTCTTCTATATAATCATAATCTAACTTTAATATATCCGTATCTATAAAGTAAGTAGCCTTAGTAAATTCACTATATAAATTAGTTACTTCTTCTTTTAATTCTTGATTCTTATTAACTGAAGTATCCTCATCACACAACATACTCGTATATGTTTGTAATTTTTCTAATATTCTAGATACACTCATACACTTATTTATTACTTCATACAAAGTATTCTCATCATACTTAATATTCTTAAATTTAGAAAACTCTCCCAAACTAGATTTAACTAAACTAATATCTTTTCTAAAATCATCAATACTACCATATATTTTACTTAAATCCCATTGATACTTCTTATCTATACTATTTCTATCCATAATATATCCTCCAAAGTAAGTATACCAAAAATTACCATTAAAAGTCTATAAAATTAACTGAAGAATTTTAGCTAATAAAGTCAAAAAAATACACACTATTAATGTGTATTCATTTATTATTCATAAATATCATCTATATTTTCATCAATAGTAAAATTAAGTTCTGGATATATTCCATCATCTATACACTCCATATGTGATAATGTACGTATTAATTCTAATTCTTCTAAACTAATATCATCTATTTCATCATACTTATTTTTTTCCATTTTGTCGCCCCATTCCTAAAGATGATATCTCTATTAATTCTAGTTGTGCTCCATCTAATAAATCATTTACTATTTGATTTTTATTAATAGATTTTAATGATGTATTTATATTATCTATAACACTAGTGTAAGCTAAAATTTCAGGATATCTTAAAGTAAATGTCCTAATAATATCACTATACATCTTTGCTAACCTAAAGTATCTACCAGCATTATAGATAATTGGCCTTTTTTCTTTAGCAGATAAATCATCATATAAAAAATTACCATTAGTCTTTTTTAAACCTAATATAGAAAATTTTCTATAAATAGTATGTATAATGTTATTAAAATTTTTTAAAATATTAATCTTATCTACAATCGGCAACTTATCAATACTAGTATAATCCAAAGATTCACCAGTAACAATCCTAGCTGAAATCTGATTTGCATAAAACGTTCTAAAATCAACCGAAGAATAACTATTTAATTTAATTAATTCATTTAACCCCTTAGGACTACCATCGTTATTATAGAATACTCTAAAATGTGAATATTTCCCATTCAAAGAATCTGGATATTTCTTAAAATAAATATCCAATTCTTCTTTCTCAAAACAACCTATAAATCGTCCCTTTTTATCAGCATCTAATTTTGCAGCAAATACTTTTTTAATCATATATTTAAATGAATATAAATCTGCATAAATTGCTAATCTATCTTTTTCCGAAACATCCATATAATCTTTAATTACTTCTCTAGTCCATAACCAACCATATTGATTAGCATCAGATTCTATATTATAAAGACCATAATTTCTTTCATATTCTTTGCTATCATTTTCATGTAATATTTTTCTAGTAGACATCGCAAATGACATATCCGTCTTTTTCTTTTCATAATGTTCTTTATCTTGAACAGCATGTCTTAATTCATGAAACAATACATTCAAGCAAACTAATCCTTCCAATTTACCATTATTTAACTTTGAAAATTCATTTGTTAGTTTATTACCTAAAAAACTTGTTTGAACAAAAAAATCTTTAGATAATGTAATAGTTTTATTCGAAGATAATCCATATGTAGAAGAACCATAACTACTTAAATCACCAATTAATATTTGAATGTTATCTAATTTTTCTTGACGACACTTTTTATATCCAAAATATTTAACTAAAAAAGATAAAGCATGTAAACCCAATAAGGTTTCATTATTTAATAAATATCTAGCTAATCTATCCTGAGCCTCTAAAATATTAGAATCATCATCTTTCGTAGAACTATAATCAAAATATTTTATCAATATATTTAATTCTTCTTGAGAAACATTTAAACCATTCTTTATTTTTTTATTAATCTCCTGAGCCTGAATCTTTTTTTGACGGCAAATGTTAATAATTCTATCAATACTAGGCAAATATTTTCTAAGAACATTTACATCCATAAATCTTATAGGTAATGACAAAAATAATAAAGGTTGTCTTAATAATTGTCTATCTAACTCTTCTAAATAAATTTTAGTTTTAATACCAATAGGACTATTATTTACAATCATCCTACATACCATATGATCTATTGCAGTTATAGTAATAATTCTTTTATAATCCATTGAAAAATTATCATGTTCTAAATTGTTAGTTCTATCAATTAATAATTTTCTTATATCATTTTGACTAGTTTTATTAATAAAATCCATATTTAAATTAATAAATTCATCATCATATATCTTAGACATAATATCACCTATCTTAAAATAATAATATCATAAAAAAATATATAAATTTTACATATCTAGAGAAATATACATCTATTTTACAAAAGAAAAGACCATTTAACATAAAATGATAAATGGTTTATTATTATAATTGTTCAACAAAGGTATCATATACTCTAATATATCTATATGTTAATCTCTTTGTTCCTTCTTTTTTTTCTTTAGCAACAATACCTAAATTAATTAATTTATTCAAAATAGTATTAATAGAGTTAATATGTGCTCCTAAATCTTCTGCCATTTCATTAGCAGTAAAAACTATCTTTTTCATCATTAATTGATGCATACTAAGAACAAGGCTTCCTTTAATATTCTCTTTAATAGTTATTTGATCTTCATCATACACCTTATTAATTCTCTCTATTCTATTAATATTTCTAGTACATTGATCTATTACACATTGTAAAAAGAATCTAATAAATCCTTCTACATTGCCATTTCTACACTCTGTTAATGTATTATAATAATTGGCTTTAAATAATTCAATAATTTCAGATAAAAACAAAATAGGTTCATCATTTTTTAATTTTGCTAATTGTAATGTTATTAATGCTCTCCCCATTCTTCCATTTCCATCATTATATGGATGGATAGACTCAAATTGAACATGAGAAATAGCAACCTTAATAAATGCTTCGTCACTATATAGTTCATTCATATATTCCATCAAATTATCTAATAATTCAGGAACATCTTCTGGAACAGGAGGAACAAAAGTAGCACCCTCTTTTCCAAGCCCCTTTAATCCAATATAGTTTTGTATAGTTCTAATTTCTCCAGGATTTTTGTCTTTACCCCTAACTCCAGATAGTAAAATTTTATGCATAGAATTAATATTTATAACACTAAATTTCTTATCTTTTAATTCATTATTAGCATAATTTAACATGTTTTTCAAATTCTTTACCTCTTGAATACTATCATCAAACTCTTTATAATCCATATAATACATATCATCTTGAGATATTTGAGTCCCTTCAATACGAGAAGACCTAATACTTTCACCCAAAACCAATGAATCTAAAAAATATTTTTGATCAAACTTAAACATTTTTAATAAAGATTTATATTGGCCATATTTATCATTAGCTTGACCTAATAATTTTAATGTATCTCTATCTAATTTATAATTTATTGGTAACACTTTTGCCTTATATGGTTCCATAATTTCACCTTCCTTAATCATATTATATGTCTTTTTGCATAAAAAATACACAGTAATTTTAATTTTACTGTGTATTTTACACTATTTTTTAACATTTTACAAGCAAATAATGTATATTTTTTTAAAAACTTAATGCCTAAACATTAAATCTAAAATAACATATATCCCCATCTTGCATTAAATATTCTTTTCCTTCAAGTCTTACCCTACCATTTTCTTTAGCTTCTTTCTCACTACCATATTTAATTAAATCTTCATAACTAGTAACTTCTGCTCTAATAAATCCTCTTTCAAAATCAGTATGAATTATCCCTGCACATTCTGGAGCTTTCATTCCTTTTCTAAATGTCCAAGCCTTTACTTCATCACTTCCAACTGTAAAGAATGTAGCAAGACCAAGTAACGAATATGTCTTTTTAATAAGTTGATCCATTCCAGATTCTTCTATTCCTAGTTCTGCTAAAAATTCTTTTTTATCATCATCGTTAAGTTCAGCTAGTTCACTCTCTATCTTAGCACAAATCATTACTACTTCACTATTTTCTGCCTTCGCATATTCACATACTTTTTTGTAATATTCATTACCACCATTCAATATATCTTCTTCACTAACATTGGCTACATATATCATAGGTTTTAAAGTAATTAAATTAAATGACTTAATTGCATCTAATTCTTCTATACTAAGTTCTATCTTTCTAACAGGTATATTTTGAAGTAATCCTTCTTTTATTTTTCTTAAAGCACCTATTTCTAATAATTCTTTCTTATCCTTAGTCATTTCGGCTTTCTTACCAATACGATTTAATCTGTTTTCTACTATTTCTAAATCTGACATAATAAGTTCTACATTAATAATTTCAATATCTCTTACTGGATCCACATTACCATCAACGTGAATAACATTAGAATCTTCAAAACAACGAACAACTTCAACTACTGCATCTACTTCTCTAATATGAGATAAAAACTTATTACCAAGACCTTCTCCAGAAGATGCCCCTTTTACTAACCCTGCTATATCAGTAAACTCATATACTGTAGGTATACATCTCTCAGGCATATACATCTCTTCTAAAGTAGCTACTCTCTTATCTGGAACAATTACTACCCCAACATTAGGATCAATCGTTGCAAATGGATAATTAGCTACTAATATATTCTTCTTAGTAATAGCATTAAACAAAGTACTCTTTCCAACATTAGGAAGTCCTACTATACCAGCTGTTAAACTCATTTATATCACTTCTTTCTGAAATGTATTATAACAAAAAAAGACGTATTCGTAAATACATCTTTATAGCATTACACCTGTATTAAATCCAAGTGGAAGACCTATGATATAAAATCCTATTATTATAAGTAACCATAATATAGAAAATGCTATACTATATGGAGCCATCAACCCCATCGCGTCCACTAAAGATATAGTATCTTTCTTCTTAGTATTATATATTTGTAAAAACCCTATTAAAATTACAAAATAAGTAAATAATGGTGTCATTCCTTTAACAGAACTATCTGCAGCTCTAAATACTGCTTGAGCAAATTCTGGTGTAAATGAACTTTGCATAAACATTGGAACCATTACCGGAGATAATATCGCCCACTTCGTTGATGCCATTGGTACAAATATTGAAGATATTCCTATAATTACAAAACTAAATATAATTAGTACAAATCCTGTTAACTGAAGATTATCCATAAGTTCTGATAAAGAAGCAACTATAAATACTCCAATATTAGTTTCTTTAAATATCAAACAAAATTGTGCTGCAAAAAATATCATAACAAGTAATGATGAAAACCCTTTTAAATAATAATTCATTCCATCCATTAAATCTCTACTATTCTTAATTGTTCTTGTTCTCATTCCATAAATAAGCCCAGCAAACGCTAGTAATGCCGAAAATATAAATACAGCGCCCTGATTAAAATAAGAATTCTCTCCAAATAGTTGAGCTACATATGTTGTATCTTTTAAATATAAGAATAGTCCTGAAAAAGGAAGTCCAGGTACAATACAATAGATAATTATTAAACTTAAAATACCGGTAGATATTAGAGCAACTATTACACCCTTTTTCTCTTTTTTAGTAACTTCACTATCTAGATCTATTCCATCTTCTTCACTAATTGTGTATCTCCCTAATTTTGGAACAACATACTTCTCAGTAACTATCATTCCAACATAAGATATAAGTAAAGTTGCCACTATCATAAAAATTATATTTCCAGACAAACTCACTACATAACTCTGATCTAATATTTTCGTAGCATTCTGAGTATAAGCAATTAGTATATTATCAAGTCCATTTACAATAATATTAGCTCCATATCCAAATGTTATCCCTGCAAAAGCAGCACATATACCCGAAGATGGATGCCTTCCTAAATTCATAAATAATATTGCCGCCATCGGTATTAATATTACATATCCTACTTCATAAAACATTGAAGATATTACTCCAAGAAATACTACTAAAAAAGTAAATAATTTCCTTGATCTATCCTTAGTTACCATTTTAAAGAAAGTATTTAAAAAACCAGATTTATAAGCGACACCTACACCCATTAATCCTATTATTAAAGCGCCCAATGGAGCAAAATTAATAAAATTTGGTAACATATTACTAACTAAATACTGTATACCAGTTCTATTAAATAAATTATTAATAGTAACAATTTGTGTTTCTAGTTCTCCACTAACACTATTAACATTATAATAAGTAGTCTCCAAATTAAGTATTCCACCAACACTACTAACAATCATTATAAGTATTGTAAGCATAAACAAAAGTAACGCCGGATGAAATTTAAACTCTCTCTTTCTCATTCACTAATCACCTTTTTAATCTTTTTATTAAATTCTACTCTAGGCATCATTACTACCCTACCGCAATTAACACACTTAATCTTTATATCAGCACCTACTCTAACTACTTCAAATTCATTTGTTTTACAAGGATGCTCTTTTTTCATAGTAACTATACTTCCTAATTTATAATCCATAAATCCTCCATACATTTTCTTAATTATATCAAAGAATTTTTAATATAGCAATTTAGAATTTAAAAAAGGATTAGTCTTCAAGTAACCAATCTTCTCCTTTAAAAGGTTCTAATCTAGATAAATCTAAGTAATCTTGTTGTCTTAATACTTCATAAAGTACTACTGCTACACAATTAGATAAATTCAAACTTCTAACATTATCACTTGATGGTATTCTAATACATCTATCTAAATTATCTCTAAGTATTTCTTTAGGTATCCCAGTACTCTCTTTACCAAATATTAAATATATATTTTTAGACTTATCAGTATAATCAAACTCACTATGAGCTTTCTTTCCATATCTAGTCATAAAATAATATTCACCAGGATTCTTTGAACAAAAATCTTCATAATCATCATATAAAGTATAATCTACTTTATCTATATAATTAACACCACTTCTCTTAATACTATTTTCATCCATTCTAAAACCTAGTGGTCTAATTAAATGTAATCTAGCTTTAGTAGCAGCACAAGTTCTCATAATATTACCAGTATTTTCTGGTATCTCTGGTTCAAATAAAACTACATTTAACATTAAATATCATCACTTTCTAATACTATATTATTTAAATATATTATAAATCTATCTATATCATAATTATTATCACTAACACTATAAATTGATTTTAAAATACCATCATTAAATACTAAAAGAGAAGGAACATCAGTAATATTTAAATTATTAAGTGAATATTTTGATGCCATATCCTTTTTAATATTTTTATCATTAAATTCATCAGTAATATTCATATATAAAACATCTTGTTCTACTAAATTATTTTTATATTTATTCTTAAATTTCTTCTCAAATTCTCTAACTTCTTCGTTCTCAAGCACAGATACATACACAATTGTATTAGGATTTTCAACTATATAATCACTAAGTTCATTATAATTAATAACACTCATATATTTATCCATTATAGGAATATTTATTTTAGATTCCTTATACACATCTACCCACATATAAAAATAATATAATATTAATATAGTAACCGCTATTACTACTCCTAAAATTATATAATTTTTCTTTGGTATTTTTCTAAGTCCATCCATTTTCATATTACCATTCCTCTCATAATCTAATTTTAACAATATATTTAAATTTTGTAAACACAAAACATATCTCTATTTTTTATTTTAATTTTATGCTATACTACAATTGGAGGTATAATATGAGTATTAATCCTGATTTTAAAAATATGAGAGAAGATATAGTTATTGAAAATATAAATGATTTTCTTGACTATAAGAAGAAATCAGATGCAGAATTTGCTGCTGCTATAGGAAATATAGAATTTGCAATAGACGAATGTGTAAAAAGATTTGACTTTATCCAAGCATTCAAATTATTAAAATTAAAAGCAAAATTTGAAAATTTAGCCATAAAAAAAGGAATCGAAAAAGATAAAGAAGAATTTAGAAGTCTAAGAGGCAAACATTAACTATATCAACATATCTGTTGATATTTTTTTATTACTATATATATTTAAAATAATGCTATTTTTTGATATAATAAATGTATGAATTTTGAAAGGAATATTATTAATTATGAAAAACATTTTCAGTATCCCAAAAAAAGATTTAGAAGAATATTTTGTAGGTATTAATGATAAAAAATTTAGAGCAACTCAAATATATGAATTTTTATATAAAAAAAGAATCTATAACGTAGATGATATGAGTAATATTGGTAAAAACATAAAAGAAAGGCTTATTAAAGATTTTGATTTTTCTTTCATAAAAATTAAACTTAAACAAGAAGATACCGATGTTAAAAAGTATTTATTTGAACTATCTGATGGTAATCTTATAGAAACAGTTCTAATGTATCATGACTATGGCACTAGTATCTGTGTATCATCTCAAGTAGGATGTAATATGGGATGTGCTTTTTGCCAAAGCGGAAGATTAAAAAAATTGAGAAATTTGGAACCATTTGAAATCGTACAGCAAATTTTATTAATTGAAGAAGACGCCAAAGTGAGAATATCTCATATCGTAGTAATGGGTATCGGAGAACCATTCGATAACTACGATAACGTTATGAATTTTATAAGAATTATAAATGATCCTAAAGGAATCGATATTGGAGCAAGACATATAACAGTATCTACTTGTGGAATAGTTCCTAAAATAAAAGAATTTGCTAGAGATTTTAATCAAGTAAACTTAGCAATTTCATTTCATGCACCAAATGATACTATTAGAAATAAAATAATGCCTATAAATAAAGCATATAAAATTAGTGAACTAATGGATAGCATTAAAGAATATATAAATATTACCAATAGAAGAGTTACTTTTGAATATATCATGCTAGATAATATTAATGATTCTATAGAATGTGCTAAAGAACTATCTTCCCTATTAAAAGGACTTAACTGTTACGTTAATTTAATACCATATAACGAAACAAAAAACATTCAATTTAAACGTTCAAAAAAGATGCAAATTTTAGCATTTTATGATATACTTAAGAAGAATGGTATTAATGTAACAATAAGAAAAGAATTTGGTAGTAAAGTAGACGCTGCCTGCGGACAACTAAGAGCTAACCAAAGCTAAGGAGGTACATATGCAAACATTTTATTTTACAGATCCAGGAAAAGTAAGAAGTCATAATGAAGACTCTGTAACTATTGTCAATAATGACAAAAAAGAATTTGTTCTTGCAATTGCCGATGGTATGGGAGGCCATAAAGCTGGTGAAGTAGCATCTTCTATTGCTATTGAACATATAATAAATAGTTTTTATAAATTAGAAACTATGGGTTCTAAAGATGATGCTATTGAATGGTTAAGACAAATTGTTAAAGAAATAAATGACCAGATATTTGACTATGCTAAAAAAAATCCTGAAAGCAAAGGTCTAGGAACTACATTAGTTATTGCAATTAAAACGGAAGACTATATCCTATATGGTAATATTGGTGATAGTTCAGGATATGTTATAAAAAATGAAATTCTACATAAAGTAACTAAAGATCACACATACGTAGGAATGTTAGTAAGTAACGGAAAACTATCTGAAGAAAATGCTAAAAATCATCCCGGAAAGAATTTACTAACTCGTGCCCTTGGCGCTAATAATCCAATTGAAATAGACATCTTTGATATAGATACTTCTGTAAAAGGATTATTCTTATGTAGTGATGGTCTAACAAACATGTTAACCGAAGAACAAATAGAAAAAATACTAAATAGTAATTCAGCGGTTGAAGAAGCCGTTGTTAAATTAATTAAAAAGGCAAATTCACGTGGTGGAACAGACAATATATCAATTGCATATTTAAAAAAAGAAAGTGGTGACGCATAATGTTATCAAAGGGGCAAAAAATTAACGAAAGATATGAAATCGTTAAATCAATTGGCGAAGGTGGTATGGCTAACGTATACTTAGCTGAAGATTCTATCTTAGATAGAAAAGTAGCTATCAAAGTATTACGTGGAGACCTATCAGCAGACGATAAATTTATAAGAAGATTTGAACGTGAAGCGCAATCAGTATCCAACTTATCTCATCAAAATATTGTTGAAGTATATGATGTCGGAGTTGAAGACGGAGAACATTATATCGTAATGGAATATATCGAAGGTAAAACTCTAAAACAATTACTTAAAAAGAGAGAATCTTTAACTCTTACTGAAGTAATTGATATTATGACACAATTAACTGATGGAATTGCTCACGCACATGAATCATATATAATTCATAGGGATATAAAACCTCAAAATATCATGATTGAAGATAATGGACTTATAAAAATTACTGATTTTGGTATTGCAATGGCATTAAACGCTACACAATTAACTCAAACAAATTCAGTAATGGGAAGTGTTCACTACTTACCACCAGAACAAGCAAGTGGTAAAGGAGCTACTATTAAATCAGATATTTATTCACTAGGAATCTTAATGTATGAGTTGTTAACTGGTAATGTTCCTTTTAAAGGAGACAATGCTGTTGAAATAGCTCTAAAACACATGAAAGATAAAATTCCTAGCATTAGAAAACAAAATCCAGCTATCCCACAATCAGTAGAAAATATCTTACTAAAAGCAGCGGCAAAAAATCCAAGAAATAGATATGATTCTGCCAGAGAAATGTATGAAGATTTCCTTCATTGTTTAGATGAAGAACACGCTAACGATAAAAAGATATTTTTTGAATATCCTGAAAATGATTTAGATGAAACAGCACCTATTGAAAAAGTTAAAAAGACTACTAAAAAAGAAATTGAAAAACCAATAACTGAAGACACTGAAGAACTAGTAACTGAAATTACTACTGAAGATTCAGAAGATTACTTTGAAGAACCTAAAAAAAGAAATACTCTAATAACTATCTTAGCTTCATTCTTCTTATTATTATTAATTGCTTTTGGTATTTTCTGGATAATAACTACTCGTGAAGTTAAAGATGTAACAGTTCCTAATGTCGTAGGATTAACCATCGATGAAGCTATTCAAAAATTAGAAGAAGCAGGATTTACATATACAACAGAACAAAAAAATAGTGATACAGTAGGCGAAGGCCTAGTAATAAAAACTACTCCAAAAGCAGGAAGCACAAGAAAAGAAGGAGATACTATTACTATTATTGAATCTATCGGTGGAACATATCACTATCTAGAAAATTATATCGGAGCTAATTATACTGAAATAAAAGCAAAATTAGAATTACTAGGAATAAATGTAATCATAGAAAAGAAAGATATTGAAAATAAAGATGACTATAAAGGTAAAGAAAACATCATAATCGAACAAAAACCTGCATTTGATGAAACTAAAGAAAAAGAACTAATCGAAAAAGGAGATACTATTACTTTGTATATTCCTAACATCGTAGATGAATACCCAGATATGGTATCTGAAGGTTGGACATTAAATGATACTATTGCTTTTGCAAAAAAATATAAACTTAATTTAACTGTATATGATATGAATAAAAATCTAATTCCTGATACTGAATATAATAACCTATCAGACATAAAAGTTATTTATCAACAAAGATCTGCTGGGGATACTATCATCGAAGGAATAGGTTTCTACATACAAATTAATACACAATATACAAATACAGATGTGAACCAAGAAGAAACATCTGAATAACTAGGAAGTGAAACATGAAAGGTATAATTGTTAAAAATATAAGTAATGACTACACCGTTAATTGTAACAATAGCTATTATACTTGTAAACCAAGAGGAAAATTTAGATTAAATGGTAAAACTCCTCTAGTAGGAGACATCGTTACTATTGACGAAGTTAATAATTATATTTTAGATATTGATAAAAGAAAAAATGAATTAATTAGACCAAGTGTATCTAATGTTGATTATGCTATTATTGTTACAAGTGTTAAAAATCCTAACTTTGACTCAAACTTATTAGATAAACAACTAACTATTATTTCATATAATAACATTATACCTATCATCTATTTTACTAAACTAGATTTATTAGATAAATTAGAATTAGAAGAAATTAATAAAATTATTTCTTATTATCAAGATATAGGTTACCTCGTATCAACAACTCCTGTCGATTTACTAAAATTAATTGAAAATAAAATAGTAGTCCTAACAGGACAAAGTGGTGCTGGTAAATCGACCCTATTAAATAAAATAGACCCTAACCTAGAACTAAAAACTGATGAAATATCATATGCTCTAGGCAGAGGAAAACATACAACAAGGCATACAGAACTATTTAATACACACAATACATTTATCGTAGATACTCCAGGATTTTCAAAAATAGACTTTCATAATATGACAAATATTGATATTAGAGACAATATGAAAGAAATGTTTGATAATCTACATAATTGTAAATATAGCGACTGTATGCATATTCGTGAAGATGGATGTTATGTAAAACAGCTACTAGAACAAAAAGAAATATTAGAAAGTAGATATAATAATTACAAAAATTTTATAAATAGGTGATATTATGATTAAAATTTCCCCATCAATTCTAGCCTCTAAAGATAGAATTGAAAGTATTAAAAAATTAAATAATACTAATGCAGATTATCTACACATAGATACTATGGATGGTTTATTTGTTCCAAATACTCAAATGCCACTAGAAGAAATCCTAGAGTTAGAAAAACATTCTAAATTACCTCTAGACATTCATCTAATGGTCGAAGATCCTGAAAAATATATAAACTATCTAGAAAACAAAAATATTGAATATATAACTATTCATATAGAAATAGACAAAGATATAGATTATTTAATAAATAAAATTAAATCTCTAAACTATAAAGTAGGCTTATCCATAAAACCTAATACTGAAGTAAGTAAATTAATCCCTTACTTAGATAAAATAGATTTAGTTTTAATTATGAGTGTTGAACCTGGATTTGGTGGACAAGAATTTATGCCAGATTCTTTAGAAAAAGCAAAATATTTAAGAAACATAAATAAAGATATTATCCTAGAAATTGACGGAGGTATAAAAGATACTAATATAGATGAAGTAAAAAAACATGTAGATATCGCCGTCGTAGGAAGTTATATCACAAATAGTACTGATTACAATGAAGCAATTAATAAATTAAAAAATTAGTTGCTTTTTCTTTGTTTAAAAATTGAATTATTACCACATTATATTCATAGAATACTTTTGAAAGGTGATAAAATGATAAGCAATTTTAATGAAGAAGCACAAGAAATACTAAATAAAGCAAAATTAGAAATGTTAGAATTAAAACACCCTTACGTTGGAACAGAACATTTAGTTCTATCGTTATTACATACAGATAATGAAATAAAAGAAAACTTAGCTAAATATAACTTAACATATAATAATTTTAAAAAACAAATAATTGATATTATTGGAAAAGGTTCAAAAAAAAGTGAATTCTTTCTCTATACCCCACTATTAAAAAAAGTAATAGAAAATGCCATAATTGATAGCAAAGAAAATAATAATGGTGAAGTAACCCCTAACCATTTATTTGCATCTCTTTTAGATGTAGGTGAAGGAATAGCCATCAGAATATTTATAGGTATGGATCTTGATTTAGATGATATTTATGATGAATTTACATCTAAAATATATACAAGAAATAAAACTAAAGAAAAAAAACTACTAATAGATACACTTGGAGTTGATTTAACTGAAAAAGCAAAATTAAATCAAATAGATCCTGTTATAGGAAGAGATGAAGAAATAAATATGATGCAAGAAATTCTATGCAGAAGATTTAAAAATAATCCCCTTCTAATTGGTGCACCAGGTGTAGGTAAAACTGCTTTAGTAGAACAATTAGCAAATCTTATAGTTAATGACATAGTACCAACTAATTTGAAAAATAAAAGAATTATTTCTCTTGATATGGCAAGTGCCGTAGCCGGTACTAAATATCGAGGAGAATTTGAAGAAAGAATGAAAAAATTATTAGATGAAATAGAAAATCATGACGAGATTATTTTGTTTATAGACGAGATTCATACCTTAATAGGTGCTGGAGGTGCCGAAGGTGCAATTGATGCTTCTAACATCTTAAAACCAGCCCTAGCAAGGGGAAAAATTAAATGTATTGGTGCTACTACAACTGAAGAATATAAAAAACATTTTGAAAAAGATAAAGCTCTAGATCGTAGATTCCAAATCATTAACATAGAAGAACCAAGCCTAGAAAAAACTAAAAATATATTAATTAATTTAAAACCAATATATGAAGAATATCATAATGTAACCATTAAAGATGAAATAATAGATAATATTCTTACTCTAACAGAAAAATATATCTATGATAAATATAGACCCGATAAACAAATAGATATCTTAGATGAAGTATGTAGTAAAGTAAATATTAAAGGAAACTCTAAAAATATTAAAAATGAAAGTATATTAAAAGAAATAATCAATAAAAAAGAATCATATATCAAAGAAAAGAATATCAAAAAAGCATATGAATATAAAATAAAAGAATCTCATCATATTGAATCAATGAATAAACCAGTTACCAAAAATGAAGTAACTATAAATGATGTTGCTGAAATAATCAATAAAAAAACTAAAATACCCGTATATGAAATATTAAAAGATAATAAAAAAGTAATCGAAGAAATTAAAAATACTCTAAACGATACTATTATAGGTCAAGATAAAGCAATAAATGAATTAATTGGTATTACTAAAAGAATAAAACTTGGATATAAAGAAAATAAATGTATATCGTTACTTTTTTCTGGCCCATCAGGGGTTGGAAAAACAAAATTAGCTCTAACATATGCTAAATTAATATCTAAAGGAAAAGTAATTAAACTAGATATGTCAGAATTCTCAGACACTACTTCTATTAACAAATTTCTAGGATCATCTGCCGGATATATTGGATATGACGATAATAAATATGTATTAAATACCATCAAAGATAATCCAACATCAGTAATAATATTTGATGAAATAGATAAAGCACATCCAAAAATAATTAATCTTCTATATCAAATGTTAGACGAAGGAACAATTAAAGACGCTAAAAATAATACCATAAACCTTAATAACAATATAATAATTTTAACAACCAATAAAGGAACAGAATCAAAAGATATAGGATTTGTACAAAACAATAAAAATATAAAAGAATTAAAAGAAACATTTAATATTGCCTTACTAAATAGAATAGATAATATAATATCTTTTAACAATTTAAATAAACAAGATATTAAAAAAATAATTAATAAATTATTAATAAAACTAAAAAAGAAATATCAAGAATATAAAATAAATATTTCTAAAAATATTATAAACGAATTAACAGAGGAATCTGAATATAATATATATGGAGCCAGAAAAATAGAAAAAATAATTAAAAATAAATTAGAAAATATAATAATAGATGAAATACTAGAAAATAAAGAAACAATTAATATTGATAGCATTTTCACAAAGTAAGTGATATAATACTATCAGGTGATTTTTATGAACCAAAATTATCATTTACTTTGTTTAGAAGAAATTAAAAAATTAGATAAACCAAAGAAAATTTTACTACATAGTTGTTGTGCTCCTTGCAGTAGCTATGTAATTACATTTCTATCTAATTATTTTGATATAACTGTTCTCTATTATAATCCAAATATTTCTCCTTATGAAGAATATGAAAAAAGAAAAAAAGAACAAATCAAATTAATTAAAAATTTAAAAACTAAAAATAAATTAGACTTCTTAGATTGCGATTATGATAATGAACTATATAATAAAGTAGTTACTGGATTTGAAGAAGCTCCCGAAGGCGGTAGTAGATGTCATATATGTTTTAATTTAAGACTTGAAAAAACTGCAATATTAGCTAAAGAAAACAATTATGAATATTTTTCTTCAACCCTTACAGTAAGTCCACATAAAAATTCCAAAGTTATCAATGAAATTGGATTCAATCTAAGTAAAAAATATAATATTAAATGGTTATATTCTGATTTCAAAAAAAATGAAGGTTTTAAACAATCAATAGAACTATCAAAAAAATATAATCTATATAGACAAAATTACTGTGGATGTATATATTCAAAAAAAAGACTAGAAAAGCAAGAAATAACAAATTAAGTTAATTCTTGCCTTTTTAATTATTTTTATTTCCACATTTAGGACAATAACTACTATTAACTAAAGTCCCACAATACGGACAATATTTATTCTTATATCTAAATTTCAAATCATTATTTGAATACTGTTTTACTTTTTTTATACAAATAATATATAGTATAATAACAAATATAGAGAAAATTGCTACAAACAAATAACTTCCCCAAAATAAGCAAAAATCATATATACCGTGAGTAAGAACCGGGATAAATAAACTTAATGTCATATATTTATTTGATAATTTCCTATTTCCTCTAACCATATTAATTTTAGCTAAAGCAAGATAAGAACCCATCAGTATTCCATCACAAACATGACCAGGAACAGCCGTAACAGCACGAATTAAACCTGTTGCTATTCCTGAATCAGAAACATAAAGAATATTTTCAAAACAAGCAAATCCTAAAGAAACAAAAGAAGCATAAACTATCATATCATATAATGTATCAAATTCACTATGATTATAAGAACCTTTATATAATAAAATCCATTTACAAAATTCTTCTACTAAAGCAATAGAAATAAATACATATAAAAACATCTGAATAAAATTCATGTCACCCTCTGCTGGAAAAAAATTACCAATAAATAAACTTAAAAATGCAGCTGGAAAACACGATAATATTCCATACATAAACATTTTAAAAAGAAATTTTGAAGATTCTTTATCAGTATCGTTTTTATATATGTATAAGCCAATTAAAAACACCGGTAAAATTGCCACTACAAAAGACAAAAAATCCAAATTACACCTCCATTAGAAACCATAGTATTAAATATATAATATATTAATAACCTATTCTATCTCTTATGAAACGTTCATAAATCCATTCAGGGCTATCATATAACACTTCTAAAAGAGCTTCTCTTAATTCCTCTTTTGAAAGTGCATTAATATATTTATGTAATTTTCTTTCTAATTCAATTTTATATTGTTCTGCTTCCCTCTCATTTTCTTCAACTAATTCTAAATAATTATCCGCTTCCTTAGGAAAAATTTCAAAATATAAAGCTACAATATGTTTGCATATAATTCTTTTACCATTAGCATGCGGACAATTACAAGTAGATTTTCTAATATGTTTAGTATCAAGAAAAATGCTATATACGCCATCGCTTCCTGTTACTTGTCCTGTGTATTCATCAGCACCAAGTTGTTTAAAATTTTTAACTTTCTTTGATTTATAATATTCATAACCTCTCCAAGCAGATAAATTACTTGCTACAGATATTAATCCCATACATACTACCTTCTTTCATAATTTCGATTTAAGTTAATTATAAACATGAATATGTTTAAGTGATTCAAAATACATTAAAATCTCATTTATTACTTCTTCAGCAGGTATTTGAAGCCAATTATTTTCAGCAACACTTAACATATTTTTATATCTGCTATTATTTAAAACAGAAGTTATACGTTTTACAACATCCTCTATATTATTTTCTTCCATCAAACTATCCTTAAAAATTAATATTTTCATATATTTTAATAATTTTTCTTTATTCAACTTTTCATAACTAATCAAATAATAAAAATCGAATACATCCTTATATCTAGTAGATCGAATCCCAAATTTCAATAATGATTTTAATTTTTCTACAAAAATTTGTTCTTTAGAATTAATTAAAAGGCTTGTACTTTTATTAATAATAGTTAAATCAAAATAATAATCATCTTGTTTTATATCAAATTCTTTATGCACACCAATATCTAATTTTGAATCTATTATATTTCCATACATATCAGAAACTTTAATATTAACACGTTTCCCATCATAATCTTGATGGTGCAATTTTGTAATATTACCTACTATATCAATAATTATTCCATCATCAACATTATTTAGTTTACTCACAAATTCTTTAATAGATATATCATCTAACGAATACTTTATAAAGTCCATATCCATATCTCTAGTGGCTCTACGCATATCTTTAGATATACTATGCATAACAACTCCACCTTTAATTGTTATGTGTTCTCTAAGTCCACTTTTATCAATTTTTAAAAGAATAACATCTTGACACACTTTAGCCATAGCATCTGGCTCATCATAACCATTTTCAATATATTTTTGTATTAATTCACTTAAATTCATTAAAACACCTCATCTTGTATTATTTCAAATATCTTACGGTCATTTACAAAATAAGATAAATATTCTTCAATTTTTCGCATATTAAGTGAATTAGCTATATTTCTATAATTTGTAATTATTTCTTTATATAAATCATAGCTAATTTTATTTTTATTTCTAGCAAGATCTATAAGTAGTCTTTCCTTATCATAGATGTTTATAACAGACCCTTCATAAAGAATAGTAATTTTACCTAAATTGTATAATTCATTTTTCATTCTTATTTGTTTAATTTTTGAATTTACTATTCTAGTAGCATTTCTATTAGTACATACGACTGTTTTTTGGGGAATAACATCCGTCAGATTATGATAATAATATGCAGAATGACCACTAATTACAGCAGAAGGATATTTTTTATAAATAATAGCCAAATAATGAACATTAGGTTTGTCAGAATACAACCCTTTCTCAATTTTATATAATTCTTTATTTTCTATTGCCTTCTTAACATTATAATCATCTTTATATTTTTCCAAAACCTCATTATAATTATATAACATTCTATCATCACCTAATACAATTTTAGAGTAATTACACCCTTTTGTCAAGATGTTTGGGTACAATTACTCTAATTTTTTATTATTTACTAATACTTCCTCTCATCTATCAAAGAAAAAAGAAGCAACGCTTCTTTATTTAGTTAATTGAAAGTAATTAAATACTTCATATCCTAAAAACACACAACTTGCTAAGAAGAATGCAATAGCAACAACCATAAAGAATTTATTATTAGCAAAACCTGCTTTTCTAGTTAATGCCTTAGGATCAGATACCATTTCTGGTTGAACCATTGGTGCTATTGCTGGTTGTGCAGTTGATACAGGAGTTTGTGGTAAAACAGGACCCTCCTCACCAAATTCTCTAACAACTTCTATGTTTTCAACAGGAATAGTAGTATCCTTAGCCACTTCTCCTAATGCAGCATTTAAATTTGTTTCCTTAGAAGCATTAAATACCAAAGGTTGATTTTCTGTTACAGGTGCGGCAGCAACTGGTTCTGATGCCACAGTTGAAACTGGTGGGATTGCTACTGGTTGCGGAATAACCGGAGTTATTGGTGTTGGAACAATAGGTTCTGGTAAAACCACTTTTGGTTCTTCTACTGCTGGTGTAGCTTGTGCTAAAACTTCAGCAGGAACAACTACTTGTTCACTCTTTTCAGTAACTGGTGCCTCCAATACAGGAACTTCTTCAGTCTTCACATCAACAGTTGGTGTTTCTAATACTGGAGTTGATTCAGATAATGCTTGATTAGTAATTGATTCAACTACTGCTCCAACTGGTTCTTGACTAGCTACTTCTACTGGAGCAGCAACTGGTTCTGGTGTCTTTTCTTGAACACCGAAAGCAACAAATTCATCATTTAAAGTTTCCTCTATTGGATTAACTTCACTAATTGCTGTTGCCGATTCAGAAACTTCTGGAACTACAGACTCCAAAGGAGCCTCAGGTATAACAGGAGTAGCAGGCGTTGAAACAACAGGTTCTGAAGATAAAGTTGGAACTTCTTCCACTTTCTCAGGTGCAGATGCCACTACTTCAGGAAAAATATCCTGAGTTTGTTCTGGAAAAATATCGACAATTTGAGGTTCTTCTACCGAAAGCACTACATCATAATATTTTTCAGAAACTCTAGTTACTTCTTTCTTAACTGTAGTAATATATGTTTTTTTAACATCTAATCTTTGCTCTTTATTAAAAGATACAGAAATAAATTTAATATTTTTCCCATCTGATAAAGTCAAAGTTTCCCCTGCTAACTTATCTGCATCATCAGAAACAGCCTTAGCAATAAGATCTTTAACTATTTTAGATACACTTTCTTTTTCAAATTCTTCTTCAATATTTGCTAAATTAAACGTATTATCTAAATTCTTAACTACCTTAGATACAAATACATTGTTACTTTCTTCATCTCTTTCAATCCAATAAACAACATATTCACTACCTTCTAAATCCATTCCAAATACGATATTAGCCACTCTATCAATATTGTGTTCATCAACAACTTTAATATTTCTGCTTTTCATAATTCCTCCTAAATAGGACACAAAATACAATAGATTCGTAAATCTATTCTCCTACTATTAACATCAGTATAACATAATAATTTAATACAAGCAAGCAAAATTTAATTATTACCAGAATTATTCTGAGAATTATTAAGTTTTCTAACCATTTTTAGTTTATTACTATTTTGTCTTTCTTTTTCTTTCATTTGTGTTTTAACTAAATCAATCTTTAACTTACTACCCAAAATAGCATTTTCTATCTTATTTATTTTCTTAATAGCATTCTTATAAGCAGGCATCTCTCTTTCATAACTACTGAATTTTTTCTGATAATTTTCCTTTAATCTTACAATATCTTCTAAAGTGGAATTTACTAAATTAGAAGTATCATCTAAATTCCCAACAGCTCTATTAATAGATTCCGTATAATCTATAGCATCATATACCATTTTTCTATTTTCTTCCCACTCTAAATTATTACACATATTTTGAATCATATTTTTAGTAATCAAAGTTTGTGTAGCAATACCTGGAATTAACCCTTTTAAAGGACTAACTAACAATAACCCTAAATATTTAAAAGAATTCCCTAACAATTGATTAAACCCTTTTAAACGATAACTAACCACTTCATGTGAATCAATCTTTGATATTTTACCTTCTAATTCTTTAAGAAAAGATTCCTGTCTTTGTACAAAATCCATATACCTATCATTTTCTCTATCAACGTTATATACTTCATTTTTAAATTTTTCAAAATCAATATCACGCTCTTTTAGTTCTTCTATTTCTTTATTTTTGTGTTCTTCTAATTTAATAGCATCCTCTTGTAATTTATCTATCTTTAAATATAAATACTTATATTCATCTAAAAGCTTATAATTATCTATAATATATCTAACATCATCTGAAGAACATAATTCTTTTAATTCCAATATTTTATCTACTAAAAAATCTTCTCCATACTCTAACATATATTCAAAATCAAGATTATCTTTTAAATAATCATATTTTTCTTTTAAAGATTTTATTTTAGATAATAATTTTTTTATTTCCTTAATGTCTTCCTCACACTCAGCTAAACGTAATCTATCTCCAGTTAACTCACTTAAAACATATAATTCACTTTTTAATACTTCTAATTCATTTAAATTTTTTACTAATCTTTTCTTTATTAAACCTATTATTTCTTTTTGTAAATTTTGAACCTTTATTTCATTTTCAGTTAAAAGTTTTGTTTTACTTAAAATAGCCTCTTTCTTTCCTTTTAAATATATTTTCTTTTTTTCCTTTAATAACGATATATTAATTTCTCTAATTCGGTTAACTTTAATTCTTTTTACTTCAGAAGAATTATATCCATCATAAGATAAATTACTATCATCAAACTTAACATCATTTTTACCTTTAGTAGATTTAATATTAGTATAAATCACTGAAGGCATAGCTAAAACTATTTTCAAAACATTTCTAGCACCAGTTTTTATAATAGGTTCATCAGTATCAGATTTAATACCTCTTTTAGCAAGCATTTTATCTTTACGTATTTTTTTTAATCTATCACTAAATTTACCTCTATTATCACCACTATTATCGGTATTATTATCAACATTATTATTAATGTTCTTTCTGATATCCATAATATCACCTATATAAAAGTATAACATAACATTAAAAATTTAACACTAAATAATCTCAAGAAATTAAAATTTTACATAGTAAAAGACCCTCATACATATGAGAGTCTTACATTATTTAATCAAGAAATTCTTCTTCAAGTACTTCAGCAGGTTCATCATCAAAAAATTCTTTTTCTAATGAGAAACCAATATCCATATATTCTTTAGCACCAGTACCTGCAGGAATTAACTTACCAATGATAACATTTTCTTTTAATCCATGTAAGTGATCAACATTTCCTTTAACTGCGGCTTCAGTAAGAATTCTTGTAGTTTCTTGGAATGAAGCTGACGCTAAGAATGAATCTGTTTGTAACGAAGATTTAGTAATACCAAGTAAGATAGGTTGACCAATAGCTGGTTTCTTTCCTTGTAATATTACATCTTTATTACCTTCAGTAAATTTATTTATAGATACTACTGTACTTGGTAAGAAATTAGTATCTCCTGAATCCATAATTCTAATTTGAGATATCATTCTACGAGCAATAAGTTCAACGTGTTTATCATTGATATCAACACCTTGAGAACGATATACTTTTTGAACTTCTTTTAAAATATATTGTTGAACTGTATTAGGATCAGTTACTGCTAACAATTCTTTAGGACTAACATTACCTTCAGTTAATCTGTCCCCAGCATTAACCTTGTCTCCTTTTTCAACTCTAATTTTAGCACCATATGCTGTTAAGTGTTCTCTAACTTCATTATCATTTTGAATAAATATCTTAGTTCTACCTTTTTGATCTTCAATCTTAATAATTGTACCATCAATTTCAGCAATAGTAGATTTTCCCTTTGGAGTTCTAGCTTCAAATAACTCTTCAACACGAGGTAAACCTTGTGTGATATCTTCTCCACCAGCAACACCACCAGTATGGAATGTTCTCATGGTTAACTGAGTACCAGGTTCACCAATTGATTGAGCTCCCATTGTACCAACCGCTTCACCTATTTCAACAATATTACCAGTAGCTAAGTTTCTACCATAACACTTACAACATACACCGTGATCAGTTCTACAAGTAAGTACAGTTCTAATTTCAACTTGTTCAATACCTGCAGCAATAATCTTATCTGCAATGTTTTCAGTAATTAATTCATTTTTATCAATAATTACTTCTTTAGTATTAGGATCGATTACCTTCTTATTAGTAAATCTTCCTAAAATTCTATCATAAAGTGGTTCAATAATACCATCTTTATCATCTCTAAACGCTTCAACCACAACACCTTGAGTTGTTCCACAATCATCTTCTCTAACGATTAAATCTTGTGCAACATCAACAAGTCTTCTAGTCATATAACCAGAGTCTGCTGTCTTAAGCGCTGTATCCGCACTACCTTTTCTAGCACCGTGTGTAGATAAGAAGAATTCAGATACTGATAATCCATCTCTAAATGAAGATTTAATTGGAATTTCAACTGGTTCACCATTTGGTTTAGCCATTGTTCCACGCATACCAGCTAACTGTACAAAGTTAGAAATAGATCCACGAGCCTTAGAGTTCATCATTATGAAAATTGGATTATCTTCATATTCTTCACCCTTAGCGTAAGCCTCTAGTTCTTTTTCAATATCCTTCTTAGCTTTATCCCAAACGCTAATTACTAAATCAAATCTTTCTTTATTAGTAATTAAACCTCTTTGGTATTGCTTATTAATCTTCTTAACTTCTGCTTCAGAATCAGCTATTACTTGATCTTTAGTTTTACTAGTAATAACATCTGCAGCTGAAATAGTAATACCAGCATAAGTAGAGTATTTAAATCCTAAATCTTTTAACTTATCTAGCATTATAGAAGTTTCAGTAGTTTTATATTTCTTAAACATTTGAGCAATTATCTTCTCTAATGTTCCCTTTTTAAATGCACTAGCTTTAGGTATTTCTTTTACTTTTTCAGGAATATTTTCTCCTGGAGCAATAAAATATTTATTTGGAGTATATTTTTCAATATTCTCATCACTTGGTTCATTAATATATGGGAATGAATCTGGTAAAATCTCATTAAATATTAATTTACCAACAGTAGTAACTAAATATTGATTTTTATGAGAATCTAAGAACACTTTATGTTTAAATGAATTTACAGGAACTACGATTCTAGTATGTAAATCTATTTCTCTTCTATTGTAAGCCATTAAAGCTTCATTAGAATTTTTAAATATTCTTCCTTCTCCTTCTTTACCAGTTTTTTCCATAGTAATGTAATAGTTACCTAATACCATATCTTGTGATGGAGTAACAATAGGTTTTCCATCTTTTGGAGATAAGATATTATTAGCACCTAACATAAGGATTCTAGCTTCAGCTTTAGCTTCTTCAGAAAGTGGTACGTGTACCGCCATTTGGTCACCATCGAAGTCCGCATTAAATGCAGTAGTAACAAGTGGATGAAGTCTAATAGCTTTACCTGATACTAGTTTTGGTTCGAATGCTTGAATACCAAGTCTATGTAATGTAGGAGCACGGTTAAGCATTACTGGATGTTCTTTAATAACTTCTTCAACAACATCCCATACTTTAGGATCCCTAGTATCAATCATCTTTTTAGCAGATTTAATATTATTAGCAATCTCTTTAGTTACTAAACCATTAATAACATGTGGCTTAAATAATTCAAGAGCCATTTCTTTAGGAATACCACATTGATACATTTTTAAATCTGGTCCAACAACGATAACTGAACGTCCAGAATAGTCAACACGTTTTCCTAATAAGTTTTGTCTAAATCTACCTTGTTTACCCTTTAACATGCTTGATAAAGATTTTAATGCTCTATTTCCAGCACCTGTTACGCTTCTGCCTCTTCTACCATTATCAAATAATGAGTCAACAGCTTCTTGTAACATTCTCTTTTCATTTTGAATAATTATAGATGGAGCATTTAATTCAACTAATTTCTTTAAACGATTATTTCTATTAATTACTCTTCTATATAAATCATTCAAGTCAGATGTAGCAAATCTACCACCATCAAGTTGAATCATAGGTCTTAATTCTGGTGGAATAACTGGAAGTACATCAAGTATCATCCATTCAGGTTTATTTCCTGATTTAGCAAAAGAATCTAAAACATCTAATCTCTTAACTAATTTTAATTTCTTTTGACCAGTAGCCCCTTCTAATTCACTTTGAAGTTGTTCTAATTCTTTTTCTACATCTAATTCACTAAGTAAAGTCTTAATAGCTTCAGCACCCATACCAACTTTAAATGTGTTGCCATATTTTTCATAATATGCTCTATATTCTTTATCAGATAAAGTTTGTTTCTTAATTAAAGTAGTAGCTCCTGGGTCTAAAACTACATAAGATACAAAGTAAATTACTTCTTCCAAATCTCTTGGAGACATATCAAGACATAATCCAATATATGAAGGAATACCCTTAACATACCAAATGTGACTTACTGGAGTAGCAAGATCAATATGTCCCATTCTTTCTCTACGAACTTTAGACTTAGTAACCTCTACTCCACATCTATCACAAACAATATTTTTATATCTTAATCTTTTATATTTACCGCAACTACATTCATAATCTCTAGTTGGTCCAAATATTTTTTCACAGAAAAGTCCGTCTCTTTCAGGCTTTAATGTTCTATAGTTTATAGTTTCAGGTTTTAAAACCTCACCATAACTCCATGTTCTAATATCATCAGGTGATGCAATTCCAATTTTTAAAGCTTTAAATTTATTAGCCTCTAGCATTAGAAATCACCTCCCATATCGTCTATTTCATCAAAACTATCTATACCATCTCCGTATTCGTCTGGCATATCTAATTCTTCATCATCAAATGCTTCATCTTCATAATTATCATCAGAGTCTTCTACTTCATCAAATAATTCTGGTTTTTCAATTTCTTCAGAAAGTGGAGTATCATCATCTTCATCTTTCTCAAGATCACAAATACTTACAGTCTCATCATCATTATTAATAACAGAAATATTTAATCCTAAAGCTTGGAATTCTTTTATTAATACTCTAAATGATTCTGGAATACTAGGTTCTGGTAATGGTTGTCCTTTAACAATAGACTCATACACTTTAACCCTACCCATAACATCGTCAGATTTATAAGTAAGAATTTCTTGTAATACATGAGATGCACCATACGCTTCTAATGCCCAAACTTCCATTTCACCAAATCTTTGTCCACCAAATTGTGCTTTACCACCAAGTGGTTGCTGTGTAACAAGTGAATATGGTCCAGTTGCTCTAGCATGTAATTTATCATCAACCATGTGATGTAATTTAATCATATACATGACACCAACACTAATTCTATTATCAAATGGCTCACCAGTTCTACCATCATATAAAACTGTTTTTCCATCTGGATCCATTCCAGCTTCAGCAAGCATAGCATCAATATCATCTTTCTTAGCACCATCTAATACTGGTGTAGCAATATGTACTCCTAATTTTTTAGCAGCCATACCCATATGAAGTTCTAATATCTGTCCAATATTCATACGAGAAGGAACACCTTGTGGGTTTAACATAATATCTACTGGAGTACCATCTGGTAAGTATGGCATATCCTCTTGTGGTAATATAAGTGAAATAACACCCTTATTACCATGACGACCAGACATCTTGTCACCAACTTGAATCTTTCTCTTTTGAATAATATATACTCTGATAACTTTACTTACACCACTAGGCATTTCATCATTATCAGCTTTAGTATAAACTTTAACATCATGAACTATTCCGTCTCCACCATGTGGAACCACTAATGAAGAGTTTCTAACTTCTCTAGTCTTTTCTCCGAAAATAGCATGTAATAATTTTTCTTCACTAGTTAAATCAGCCATACCCTTAGGAGTCACTTTTCCTACAAGTATGTCTCCTTCTTTAACTTCAGTACCAATTCTTATAATACCATTTTCATCAAGATTCTTTCTAGCTTCTTCTCCTACATTAGGAATATCTCTAGTAATTTCTTCAGGCCCTAACTTAGTATCTCTACATTGAATTTCATAGTCTTCAATATGTAAAGAAGTATAAACATCATCTTTAACTAATCTTTCATTCATAATAACAGCATCTTCAAAGTTATAACCATTAAATGTCATGAAAGCTACTACCATATTTTTACCAAGAGCTAATTCACCTTTATCAGTACTTGGTCCATCAGCAATAATTTGACCTTTCTTAACTTTATCCCCTGCTCTAACAATCGGAGATTGGTTTGCAGTTTCACCTTGGTTAGTTCTTTCAAATGTAGTTAAATTATATATATCTTTTGCTTTTGCATTCTTAATAACAATCTTCTTAGCATCAACATATTCAACAATACCATCAGCTTTAGCAACAACTACAGCACCACTATCTCTAGCAGCTACGTGTTCAACACCAGTTCCAATAAATGGAGCTTCTGTTTTTAATAAAGGTAATGCTTGACGTTGCATGTTTGCACCCATCAAAGCACGAGTAGCATCATCGTGTTCCAAGAATGGAATCAAACTTGTAGTAATAGATACAACTTGTTGTGGTGATACGTCAATATAATCAACTTGTTCAGCTTTAACAATTACATTTTCACCATTAAATCTACCAGCTACATATTTATCAGTAATCATATCGTCATCATCAACATTAACTGTTGCTTGAGAGATATAAAAATCTTGTTCTTCAGATGCAGTTAAATAATCAACTTGATCTGTTAATTTCTTATTTTCCACCTTACGATATGGAGTCATAATAAATCCATATTCATTAATCTTAGCATAACTAGCAAGTGAAGTTATAAGACCGATATTTTGACCTTCTGGTGATTCAATTGGACATATTCTACCATAGTGAGAAGCATTAACGTCACGAACTTCAACACCAGCTCTATCTCTAGATAATCCACCAGGTCCTAATGCAGATAATCTTCTCTTATGAGTTAATTCTGCAATTGGATTAACTTGGTCCATAAATTGAGATAATTGGCTACTACCAAAGAATTCTTTAATAACAGCAGTTACTGGTCTAATATTAATTAATGTCTTTGGAGTAACTGTTTCCATATCTTGAGTAGTCATTCTCTCACGAATAACTCTCTCCATTCTACTAAAACCAATCTTAAATTGATTTTGTAAAAGTTCTCCAACTTGTCTAATTCTTCTATTACCTAAATGGTCTATTTCATCATCATGTCCAATACCATCCATTAAGTTTAGATAGTAAGATACTGAAGCATAGAAGTCAGATATAGTTAAAGTCTTAACATCTAATTCTTGATCATTACCAATAACTTTAACTTTCTTCTTAGGATTTAATGGAGAATAAACATATAATACTTGAATAATATTCTTATCATTCAACTCTTCATTAATTTTAGCTTCACATCTACCATACCCATCTTTTAGATATTTTTCAATTTCTAATAATATATCTTTAGTAATTAATGTACCATCAGTAAATTTAACTTCCCCATCAACTACTATATCTTGAGCTAATACTTTTCCAATTAATCTATCAGTAATATTTAATCTTTGATTAAATTTATATCTTCCTACTTTAGCTAAATCATAACGGAAATTATCAAAGAATCTAGTAATTAATTGGTTTTTAGAACTATCTAATGTAGTAGGTTCCCCTGGTCTTAATTTTTCATAAATTTCAATTAAGGCTTCATCAGTATTTTTAGTAGAATCTCTTTCAATAGTATTCTTTAAATACTCATTATCATCAAACATTTCTAAGATATCTTTATCACTAGATAAACCAAATGCTCTAAGTAATGTAGT
Source organism: Bacilli bacterium (assembly GCA_017409025.1). Taxonomy (GTDB): domain Bacteria; phylum Bacillota_I; class Bacilli_A; order RF39; family UBA660; genus RUG705. The sequence goes on from JAFQTN010000002.1 coordinate 127,005, forward strand.
AAGTGGAACTTTTCTAGTTCTATCTATTCTTACATATAATACATCCTTAGCATCAGTTTCATACTCTAGCCATGTTCCTCTAGTAGGAATAACTTTAGAAGCAAATACTGGTTTACCATTCTTATCTACTTCTTTAGAAAAATATACGCTTGGAGATCTAACTAATTGTGATACTACAACCCTTTCAGCCCCATTAATAATGAATGTACCACTATCAGTCATTAAAGGCATATCTCCTAAGAAAATTTCTTGTTCCTTAACTTCACCTGTTTCATTATTGAAAAGTCTTGTTTGAACTTTTAAAGGTGCAGCATAAGTAATTTGTCTATCCTTACATTCTTTAATAGAATATCTTGGAGTATCAAATACATATTCCCCAAATTCTAAAGATAAACTACCAGAAAAACTTTCTACTGGAGAAAAATCTTCAAGTACTTCTTTAACCCCTTCTGTTACGAACCATTGGTATGATTCTTTTTGAATTTGTAATAAGTCATCAAGTTCTAATGAATTCTTGATCATAGAGTAATTTCTTCTTTTTCTATAATCGCCACTTTGCTTTAATTTATAAGCCATTAATTTTTCACCCCATACCTAATTTTTTATCAAAGAGCACGCATAAAAAGACGTGTTACCAATATATAATGTTAACAGAGAATTCATCAAATGTCAACGAAGATAATAAAAAAATATGATTTTTTTCAAAAATATTGATTAAAAAGCCAACACATAAATTATGTATCAGCTTATTAAACGTATTCTATTAATATTAACAATTAAATAAAATCAAATCATCTATGAATGCCAGTACGATTCTTGTCTTGACTAACATTTAATTTTTTTTTATCCACCTCATATATCAAATATTTACTGTTAATATTAGTTACTAAAGAAAATGAATAAGATAACGTTTCTTGGTTAACAAAATCAACCGAAAATTCAAAATATGGATTTTCTGAAGCATCGTAAATTTCTCGAATTTCTTCGACTGAACTCGCTCTATAATAAGTACGATGTTCTTCAGAATCATATGAACGACATTCACACAACAACATCTTATTTCCATTTGATTCAAACTGATTTATAAAATTAATCAAAGAATCAATCTGAACAGTATTATCAAAATAGAAAATCTTCGTATAACGTCTTTCGTCATTACTTTCTCTTGTGTTTATAACATTCATTTACTAACGCCTCCTTTACTATTAGACAACAACTTCATATCAAGCATCAACCCTTCATTAGCAACAATTGTATTAGAAAATATAGAACAAGCTTCTTCTAAATATTCAAATTTATTATGTTCCGGCCAAAAATGAGTTAACATAAGTGTATCTACGTTAGCTAAAAGTGCAAGCCTAGCAGCTTCCTTTGCATGCAAATGATATGGATCATGAACATTATCTTTCTCCAGATAAGTAGATTCAGAAATCAACAACGATGCACAAAATGAAAATGAAATAAATTTATCAATATCGGAAAAACCCATATCCCCAGTATATACAATAGTATCACCGAAAGAAACTATCTTAGCACTAAAGTTTGCAAGAGAATGTTGAGTTTTCAAAAAATTAATACATGTATTTTCATCAACATTTATCTTACTATGTTCATTATATGTAACTATATCGAAATATTGTTCCTTTAAATTTTTAATCATAAGATAATCCTCATATCCATCCTCACTAGGCAAAACCTCAGGAATATATACCTTAACTTTTTCATTTAACATGCCTAATCTATGATAGCAAAATGATGCATATCCCAAAGAAAATAAATCTGCATAATGATCTTTATGTAAATGAGAAATAACAATCGTAAGATTATTTAAGTCTTCCGGCATATTTAATAACGAAGATATGCCAGGACCACAATCTAATAAAATTTTGTTAAAACCATTTTCAAATAAATAACCAGGACAATTATTACCATTCTTACAATAAGGAGAAACACTACCTAATACTTTCAATTTACTATTCATTTTTTTAACCTATACCCCTCAAAAAACTTATCAATACTTTGCTTTGATGACAAGATATTAGTCAAATATAACAAAAAGTCGCGTTCTTCCTCTATTTCACCCATTAATACTTCTTCATAAGAACATAAAGGACTATATTCCTTTCTATAAAGAACTACATCGCCTACCTTTAATTCAAAGTATCTTTTCTCGTTTACAATCGAATTCGAACAAGTAACATTATTCATTCTTACATCAAAAATATTATTATTTACAGATAAATATAAATTATCATTGTGACAAAATATACCTATAATTGTAGAAACATCAATTTGTTCCGCCATGCCCTGATTATATTCTCCATTATAATTATCAAACTTTAAAATTTTTACTTCTTCATTAACTAAACATATGTTAGTATATGGATCCGAAAAATTTGCCATAACAATCATAAACCGTTACCTCCTATTGTTTTAATCCTAACGCAGCATTTAATTCCGGATTAGCTTTGCTCGAACCATTTATTATTTCCAAATATACAGTTTCCTCAGAAACATTTGGACCTAATTTATTCAATTTGTTCCTAAAACACCACTCTAAATCAGGCCCTATAGCAGATGCCAATCCTTTTTCATAACTTATCCCAACCATTTGGCTAACAATCTCTATAGCTCTATTATAAATCATTTCGTCAGTAGGGTCAACTACACCAGAATATTCAAAAGATTCTATAGCACTTCTATAAATATCATCCTTTTTAGATAAAACATTTTCTTTTGAATCTTTACCTAAAGTGCTACCATAGGTAACAACATTGCCAATAGCAACCTTTATACGACCTGCTAATTCCATATTTGCTCTCGCTCTTACTTTATTCTGATTTCTTGTATTAACAGCATATTCGGCCATTTCCTTTACAGAATACCCTTCTGCTTTCATTTTTTTAACTTCTTCTTGAATTGCATTATCCTCTAATAAATATTTGATCCTTATTTCCCTATTCTTCATAACCTCTGCTTCATTAGAAAAATCAAAACCAGCAAAGCGCTCATTTCCAACAATTCTATAACCAAAAACCGTATTAGAATCTTCTTGTAAAAAAGCGACAGCCGCCGGTTCAATCTCAGATAGCCTCAAACCTTTTCCAGAAGTACCTATCCCAGTATACTCGGCATAATCTAAACCATATTTAGAATGCGTATAATTCAAATTTTTAACTCCTGTTTTGGCAGTTTCTTTTTTTTGATTTGCATCAATTAAATTTGTTGTTTCTGCTAATTTGCTTACTTCTCTAATCTCTACATCTATTCCTGCGTAATCTGCATATTGTTGATATATAGATTTTACCGTATCTGACGTTGACGTATCTAATTCTATTACTATCTTTATTGTTTTTCCATCTACGGCTTTATTTAAAAGTAAATCCCCTTTTGAAATTAATTCGCCAGCTCTTTCATCAATTGCAAATATTGTACAAAATGGTACTGCTTCCGAATTTTTTATAGATACTACAACCTCTACATCATTCTCAGACGCAGCTTCAATCCGATATGTTTGATTATTCTCACCAAGTACAAATTGTGGTGATTTATTGGTTTTATCTCCATCTATTTCATACGTTACATTTGCAGCTTCTGCTTCTGCCAATTTCAAATAAGATAATTTCTGTGGATCATCTTTTTTCAATCCAAAACGTTCCAACATAATTGCTAATTGTTCATTAATAGGTAATGTCGTATCTATATTATTTCTTGACATAAGTTCATTAAAACTTAATTGAACGTTATAATTTGTTGTTTTAAATGTTATTGGTTTTCCATATTGATTTGTTCCGGCGTTATCATTATTTGTTAATGCATCTCCAATTCTCACTATTAAAGATTCATATCCTGCTTTTGTTATCCAATCTAAATTAAAATCATATACTTCGATTTTTCCAACTGCTTTGCCGGTGGCATTATCACCCACTTTATTAATTACATTTTGATCCTTTGATCCCTCACCAGATGGATTTGGAACAGCAAAATCTTCCAAATGTGTATCTTTCGATTTTATTACGCCATTTTTCAACAATACATCTACTATATCAAAATCACTATCTTCGGTTGCTGCTGACAACGCATGAACCGCAAAAGACCATCCCGCTTCATTGCTAGATAAAGATTTTAAACCAGAATTACTTTTCGAGTGAGCAAAAGTTAATATTGCTGCTTCGGCAATCTCCAAATCACTATATCCAGCCTTTCTTAATATTTCAGATTCTAAGATTATATCTACACCTGAATTAAACGAATGTGATTTTCTATAAATTCCTCCGTCGGCTTTTGCATCTTCCTTAATCCATGGCTCTAATTTACCCTGTTCATTTACTACAAAATATATTTCTTTGCCTCCAGACATTCCTGTATCATGCATAACTGCAGATAACATTATTGTTTTTAAAGATAAATTATCAATACCTACATCTTTAAATGCAGCATAAGAATTTATACTTTGTGTTAACACATCCATCGCATGTACAATGCCATGTGTTCTATATGTGTTAAAGAATCCCTTACCACTCTCAAGTTTATCCTTTAATCCATCCCTTGCTTCTTCATAGTATTTTGACATTGAATCTAAAACTTCTATGCATTCCTTGACATCAGATAATTGAATTTCTGCATTCTTGGAAGCATCTAACAAATTAATATATAATGAAGTAGCGGCCTCTTCATCCAAAACCCAAGAACTTAAATTATCTCCAACTAAATTATTAAATAATTGCTGTACTTGTCCTTTTGTTATAGTTCCATTTTTAATACCCACTTCAATCACTGCCGGATCTGTTATTTCTGATAATTTTTCAGTTTCGTTAACAAATGAATTTTCTAATACTTCAACACCAACTTCATTAAATATCGGTTCAGACACAATGCCATTCTCATCTACAGCACTAAAACTATCAACATATTCTGGATTAATATTATATGTATTAGTATCTTGATTAAAGTATACAATACTCTCTATAGAAACACCTTTAGGAACCCTTATAATTAATGTCCCATCAATAGGATTCATACCTTGAGAAATACCAAAAGAACTTTTTAAAACATTAACAAGATCGTATAATCCATCTACTTTATTAACAGTATTTATCAACTTTACTTGTGAAATATCAGTAGGTGTAGAACCATATCCACTAGTAGTAGTCCCAAGACATCTAACACCTTCAGACATAATAGAACTAACATCAGAAGAATTAACTGTTTTAACGTAAATATCATATTCTCCATCTTCAAATAAACTTGAATAATAATTGCCCGCTTCTGGACTAATATATCCTTTATTATTTGTATTTGATAAAATTGTATCAATCTGCTGTTGTGTAAAAAAACCACTTTTTAATTTTGATTCATAAAAACTCCCCATGTCACTAATATCAACTTGTAATCCATGAACTGGATCTATTGTATGGTTTTTACTATTAAATTCTGAATCCGAAACTGTAGTGTTTTTTCGACCAAAAAATTGTAATCCAACACTTAAACTTTCTCCATCTTTTAATAAACGTCCTTCATCTGAAATAGACAATTTATTTTCTTTAGCCAAATTTGAAAGATAATCAGCTTTTATTGCAGCAACATTATCAGCATTATTAACATATTCAGACATAACAGTACCAAGAGCAGTAGACTCATAAGAATTATAAGCAGCTTCCGAAATCTGTTTATAAACCAGTTTGCCATTTTCTAACGTTAATCCAAAGTAACACTTTTCTACTTTTGAACCATCAAGTTGAAACTTTCCATCATATGTAATTGCCTTATCATCCATATATCTAACTTTAAATTTAGAACTCTCAAGACTTTCAGAAGTAGGAGTTACTTTAACTGCTACGGTTTTAAGCGGAACATTATCTAAATTTGTAGCAAAAGCTCCTACAGAAGGAACACCATTAAAGAAAAACGTTTTAGGGTTACCATATGACGACATCATATCACTACTCTTAATATAACCACTTTTAATTATTTGATCAGCAGCTGTAGTAAAGTGATATAAACCGTTTTGCTCTATATCTTGATTTAAACCAGATACAGAATTTGTATTAGTATAAAAAAACTTTTTTAAATTTGACGCTAAGTAATCAACCATATATTTAGAAGTAGATGCTTTACCATAATCTACTTTTGCTAACTCAGCACGAATAAGAGAAACTTGTTTTTGATAAAGTTCATAGTTAGTAGCTTGTTGAATATTCATTTCTTGTTTTCTATTAATATACTCAGTCGTGCTAACCTCTCCTTCTAATCCAATATTTTCAGATATTGGAGATATAGTACCATCAGGATTTCTAACAATAGCTTTAGTATCAGTAAAAATTTTTGAAACATCATTAATAGTATAATTAAAATCCGGATCTATAATAGAAACTGTCCCATTAGGATTATTTCTTAATAAAACTGCTTCAGGATATAAAGAATGTAGTTTAGAAGCAAGAGAAGTATCAGATTCTAACGCCGATGATTCTATCGAAATTACAACTTGCTTGCTATCGCCATTAACTTTCGTATCAACTGTAATTGATTTATTATTAGAAATCAATGCGTAATTCACCAAATCCTGATAACTAGAAACATTGACGCCGCCAGTTTTTAGTTCAGTATATACATTAGAAGCCAAAGACACACCACCATCCATAACACCTGCAGTTATAACACCATACCAAAAAGACATTTTTGCTTCTTCAGATAATGATTCAAAATCTACAGATTCTCCTAAAATTGCATATCTAAAACCAGCATCAACATACGTTTGGATAAATTCTTCTGCACCCTCGCCAAATAATCCTGTATCACCAATAATATTTAAACCAGGAATATTTGATAATAGTAATGTCATAGTAGCTTCAGACAAACCCGAACAAATACCATATTGATATGAAGCAGTCCTATCATAACCATCCACTAAAGCCTGGTTATATGCATTACCGGCAGAACTCCAAGCCATGCCGCCACCAGCAATTATTGGCGCCGCAAAAGCTACCGCAGATGTAACTTTTAAACCAACATCAGTTCCCAAAACAGCTCCAACTTTAGCACCTACTGCCGGCCCTAAAACTTTAGATAATACTAATGAAGTAATCATTGTAGGAGCCATATTACCAATACTAGTAGATATTTGATAAGTGTGACCTAAAACATTATTCTTATCAAAATTATATTTTTCCTCTAATAATTTATACTCCTCGTCAGTCAACGCAGTTTTTGCATATTCTAAATCTAATTTTCCTGTTTTTAAACCAACTTTTTCTACAAAAGTATTGTATTCTTCTTCACCCTTTGTTTTATATATATTGGCAGCTAATTCATTAGCATAAGAACCAGAAGTATTAGTTAAAGCTTCTAATATATACATTTGAGTATAAGAATTGACAGATATCATACCTTCTTCATTAAAAAGGTTGCCAAGTCCTTCACCAAAATTAACAATACCGGCCCATAGACCTTCACCAGCAGTCAAAGCTCCGGTTAATAAATTCTGATCAATTTTTCCATCTGGTCCGGTTACCATATCCAAATATTTTTTAGCCTCGCGAGCGGCATATATTTGATTCCATTTGTCTTCAACCGCAACATTATAAGCATCTACAGCATCTTGTCCTTGAGTATCTAATAAATACGCTTGCATTATAACCATTTCTTCTGGAACATCACCCATAAATAAAAAATTTGAATTCTGTTTTCTATAAGCATCGGCAAACGTCTTGTATTCTTGAGTTTCTGCAATTCTTAAGTATGGAAGTTCCTTTTGATACTGCTGAATAGAATATTTACTAGCCCTAATAGAAGCCAATTCCTGCTGTATTTGATTTATTCTTTTCATTCTCTCATCATTTTCAGCATCCAAATGTACTTTATCAGCCATATAACGATTATATTTTTTAGTATAATCCGCTATATAAGAATCAAATATTATATCCCACCCAAAATTATCACGAGTTGCCTTAAAATCATCCAAAGTATAATCTTCATTAAAATAAATTTCACCATATTTTTCTTTATACTTATCATTTATAAGTTTAACATAATAATCTTCATTGGCATCGAAAAATGCCCATATATTAGAAATATCGCCGTTTCCTTCTTTTAAATACTCTGGCGTATCAAGAACATCGCCAAAAGAATAAGTAAGTCCATAATTTTCGGCAACATAAGAACCATTAAAATACCTAGTCCATTCATTCCATAATCTGGCATTTTCTTCTTCTAATTTTTCTATAGCTGCATCACAATTTTTAATCATATTTTCAGACTTTTCTTCTTCAGAAAGATTAGCCCATAGATAATCATATTGCGTAGTAAAAACAGGTTCTTCATAAGAAGAAACAGGTGAAAAATCAACATCATCGCCATAAATTTCCATCATATCATAAACTTGAGCGAATGTAGGGTCAGAATCATATAATTGTTCCTTTAATTGAACCATATTAGCATTTAAAGAATCAACATTTTCAATAATTTTTTTTATTTCTAATTTACATTTTTTAGATTTACTTGAAGAATCTGAACCTAACAAATGAGTTTTTTTATGAATTGAAGTTATTGAAGAATTTAGTTTATCCAAATAATTAATAGCCTTTTTTATATTTTTTTCGGCATTATAAAAATTATCGGTTTCAAACAAAAAATCTACTTCATTATTTTCCATAATAATCACCTCATTTAATTCTTCTAAAAACGACAAAAATCTTCTTCCTTAAATAAAGCATTCTTACTACATAAGAAAGAAGAAACGTATTAATTATTAACTATTTTCAATCATAGTAACACCTATTCTGTTTTCTCCATTAAAAAGTTTTTTAGTTTTTATAATTAAAAATACATAGCACTACCCCAACATAACACTATTAAAAAAATCTATTTAGAAGAATTTGCTTCATTTATTTCTTTTATTTTATTTGAGCATCTATTATAAATAGTAGTTATTTTACTTTCAATATCATCAAGTTGTTTTATCATATCCTTTAAAATCCCTTTATCATAAGGTTTTCCACTTATAATAACACCTTCACTAAATTCTTTTGATGCTTTTTTCATTGCACTTCTGGCGTTATCTAAATGCGACAAAGCATATCTGGCACTACTTTTCATCGCATTAAAATCGCTTAAATTGTTAGACATAATATCATCTTCTCCTTTCCTAAATAGAACGCGATTCTACTTAGGAAAGAAGAAGTATAAAACTTCTTACATTGTATAGTTTTGTAATGCAGTTGCAATATTTGAAGATGTTTCAGCAAGAACTTGTTTATATTGTGCAACATTAGAAATAAATGAACTAAATGCCTCTTCTGCAGAATCTCTACCTGTTCCTACTGTCCAATTCTCTTTTATAGCACTATAACTAGATTTAACATTCCCAATAAATGCATCAATATTGTTATTTGCAGCATCTATATTTTGTTTTCCTGTATTTGCTTGAGAATTAATATCTACAGTATCAGCAGTATCACTATAATCTGCTAAATTACTTTTTGCTTCAAAAGTTAATACACCTAAAATTTCTAAACCCGCACCATTGGCATTTTGAATTTCTCTATAATTAGCAGCAACTTTTGATGAATCAGCAGCTAATTGTGCCAAAGCGTTTCTTACAGAAACCATAGCATTATGTACTCTAATAAGGCTTAGAATTTGAACACCTGCGTCCTTTCCTTTCCAATTTGCTTTTAAATTTTCAATACCTGCATTTAAATTAGCAAGAATTGTATCTGCGCTAGCATCACCAGAACCAAGAACTACATTATTCATTAATGATGAAGCGTCAGAATGTAATTGTTGAACATTATTTACTTTATGATTCATATCATAACCCTCCTCCTATTATAAGGATATCACAAATAAAAAATATGTAAATAATTTTTACATATTTTTTTACATTTTAACACTTAATTTGATTTATCAACTTTATTAATGTTGGCATTCCATTTTTAACAACTATTCCATATTCATTATCTATATTAGATAACTTAGAAGGTTGAATCAATAATTTAATAACATATTGTTGAGTAACACCCGCACCGATCCAAATACCATCATCTGTATCAAAACAGTTTTTATACCATTCTTCATACTCGAATTTTTTAAAGCCTGACACAATGTCAATAAAAACAAAATTAATTTTTAATGACTCTTTATTATGAGACAATATTTCTTTAAACATTATTTTATGTTCTTCATCTAATTTGTTATAAAATTTTTCAAACCCTATTACAACACATAAATTGTTTGAAATGTTTTTCAAAGACCTTATATTCATATTATTATTACTTAATATATTTTGAATTTCATCGTCGACTTTTTTCAAATAGTCAATAACTTTATCAAAATTATTATTATATAAATTTATATTATAATTAAACTCCTCAAAGAAATTAGAAGCATCAATAACAAGTTTATTAAAACTATTGTTCATTTCTAATACTTTTAAATAATTAAATACAAATTTTTTCATATTATTTAACTCATTAGAAGAAATAATATTTGCAACATTTTTAGAAAAGTCGTATAAACTAAAATCCAAATCATTCTTACTAATTCCTAAAGGAACGGTTTGAATACCAGTATACTCATTATTAAAGATATTAAATTCAATAATTTCTGGCATCATTGGTATTGTTTTAGCTCTAACCTTTATATTTTGATTTAATATAGATATCGTTTCTTTTATATTATTAAATTTATTCTCGTCAGAATCAAGAAAAGCAGTTTGAAACTCACAAACCTTATCTAATTTAATTAAACCTCTAGCTAAAGTTTTAGAAGGTATCATATTTGCTGTTTTACCTAAAATATCTCTATATTCTGTATCATTAGATAATTGTAAACAAATTAACTGTTTACATGCCTGAGCTACTCTAAATTTTATACTATTTTGATTAGTAGTAGTAATAACAAAATTAATACCATATTTAGAACCATCTCTGATTACAGGAAATAACTTATCAAATGAATCAAGAAAATTATCAGATAATATTTCCATTACATTTACTACAACTATAATATTTGGTAAAGTTTTTCCACTCATTTTTATATAATCTGAATAATTTCCGTTGTATGAAACAAATAATTTCTTTCTTTTATTAGTTTCATTTACTAACATCTTAATTAAATTATTAAGTTTTTCTTCATCACTATTTAAAACAACACCACCAACATGTGGAGCATCTTTAAAATTCATTAAAGTTTCCGCCCCATAATCTAATAAATATAAATTAACTTCCGTCGAATCATAAGTATTAATTATAGAATATACAAAACTTTGTAAAAACTCATCTCTACCACTATCAGCCATTCCATATATCAAAACATTTCCTTCTTTTGTTATAGGAAGAGTTAATAATCCCTGACTTTGATTAGAAGGATCATCATATTCACCAATTACTGGATTAATATTGAAATTTTCCTTAGAATAATTATATTTTTTTACCAAATTTTTTAAATAAATAACACCAGGGATCTTTTCTCTCCATAATTGTCTAATTTTCAAATTAAGACTATTGCCAACATCTATTATATACTTTAAAACATTTGAAAGTTCTTCGCCATTTGATTTTGCACTTTTCTTAATACTACTATTATCTATAGACTTATATACATAACCAGTATTGTCAATAAAATATATATTTTTATCAACTTGTTTTTTATACTCTTTACTTGGAAAGTAAGACGCTCCTGCCCAAGCAGACTGGCCTAATGCAAAAAACTCATTATATCCAACTTGTAAATAAAATCTACCTACATTTTTTAGTTCCGCTGCATCATCACATTTTATCATTTCCATACTATCTGACTTATCTTGAACTTTTAAACATACTTTAAACTTGCTATTACTCCATATCTGAGCATCCACAACACCAGAAGGTTTTTGAGTAGCCAAAATCAAATGCACACCTAAACTTCTTCCTATTCTAGCAGTACTAATAAGGTTGTCCATAAATTCCGGTTGTTGACTTTTTAACTCAGCAAATTCATCGCTAACAATTATTAAATGAGGCATCGGTTCATCTACTTTTCCATCACGATACATTTTTTGATATTTATATATATCAATAGTACTCTCAGCACTTTTTTCCCTTACTTCATTAAATTTCTTTTGTCTTCTACGTAATTCACTATCAATACTAGATAAAGCTCTGTTAATTTCTGTTTTATCTAAATTGGTAATAGTTCCAACTATATGTGGCAGTTTTATTCCTAATTCCTTGTTTTCAAAAGCACCAGCTAAACCACCACCTTTATAGTCTATAAGAACAAATGAAACCTCTTCTGGACTATAATTAACAGCCATAGATAAAATATAAGTTATAATGAATTCTGATTTTCCGGAACCAGTCATTCCAGCAACTAAGCCATGAGGTCCATGTTGCTTTTCATGTAAATCCAACAGGAATGAATCACCATTTTCATTTACTCCTACACTTGTTTTTAAAGACTTAGTAGGATCATTATCTTTCCACCTATTTAAGGAATTAAGTTGTTCAACTTGTCCTACACCAAACATCTCCAAAAATGTAACTGTATTTGGTAACTCCCCACCACTTTTTTCAACATATAACGGAAGATTAGAGAGCAAATAAGAACATAATTCCATATTGTAAGTATTGTTTACCTCATCTATAAAAGTAGATTGTGAATTTGAAATAACATCATTTTTCAAAATTCCAGATTGTTTATCTCCTATACTAATGAAATTAGTACATTGGCTAGGTAACTTTGATAATTTATCTTCAAGAATCATTAAACTAAAGCCCAAATTTTTCTTACTTTTTAAAATGCTGTCCACAATATTAATTTTTCTTGCTAAATCAATATCATCAATAATAAACAAATAATAAGAATTAAATTTAGAATATATATTTTCTTCTTTTACATTTTCAGATGCTATTTGACGATATTGAAATATTCTATCCAAATATATAGAAATATCCTGCATTTCCTCAGTAGTAGTAGCAAAAAATCTAATACTTTTATCATCAGAAAAACAATATGAAGATATCTTCAAAAAATTCCAGTTGTCTTTATTTTTTTCATTAGTAAAAATAACAAACTTTAAATTATCATAACTATGATACGCCATCATCTGCAATAAAATATTATATACAAAAAATATTTTTTTAGGATACAATCCATTTACAGCAGTAATATTATTATCAGCAAAAGAATAGCCAATTGGAACATTATTTAAAGTAGAAAACTCCTCAACTAAATTATCTAACATTTTTATTAAATCATCATCATCCATAGAAAAATCGGCTCTTTGATAATTAATTTTAGCATCAAAAGGAATAATTCCCTTCCCAACCCTGACAGTTAAAAAATCATTTTGTTCTATTTTTCTTTCCCATAAAGTTCTTTTTTTATTTAGAATAATATCATAACAAGCTTCTGTTGATAATAAGTTTTCTTCAAGAATTTGTGTTTGAGTATTATATTCATTAGTAAGTTCTCTTTTTTTATCGCCAATATAAGCCTTATATCTAACTTGTCTTTTTTTTTCTTTCTTTTTTTTCTGACTTTTTTCATAATTTTTAGTTAAAAAAGGCCAAACAAACATTGAACAAATCATTCCACCAGAAACAACTAAAGAAGGAATTGAATCGTTTAAAGTCACCTCACCCGCACCTATTTTAGACATAGTATCAGTAATATTTACTACAGAACTAGCACCCATGGTAAGCATTGGTCCCAATGTATATATCATAGGAACTGCTTGTTGTTCTTCTTTTTTAGGTGGAGAATCTATTTTCATATCAAAATGTTCTATAATTCTTCTTAATCTTGGAGATTTTAAAAAGTAATCCTCATCCTTATACATAGGAACATCATCTAATTCCTCTTCAGACACTTGATCATTAACCATAAATTGAACATTATTTAAGGTAGGATTATTAATAACAACATTATTAATAGGATTATTAATAAAAATTATGTTAAATGCTAATATTATTTTTAAGCCAAAACAATTAATAACATCCCCATTTTTAATAGAAATAAATTCATCTTGTACAGATTTATTATTTAAATAAAGCATAGAAGTAGAATTTTTCTTTAAATTCCAAATTCCATTATTGTAAACCAACGTCAAATGTAAGTCATCTAAATAATTACAATTACAAACAATGTCATTATTACTAGCTTTACCAACTTTAATTTCAATATCACCATTTACACTAAATTGTTTAAAACTATTATCTAACAATGTATCCGAATATAAAACATACTGTTTTTGATTTTTTTCAACAATATAAAAACATTTTTCCTTTAATAAAACTTCTTCAACATAATTATTATCATAAATAATTTTTGAATTATTTCCTCCAGAAATTACCCACTCACCATTTCTCTCACCTATATTAACAACATTTTTACCTTCAAAATCAGTCATCCAAAAATTTCCAACTTTTTTTTCAGGCAAACCAAAAGAAATTATCTCTTGCTCATCAAATAAATATAAATTCATAAAACCATTCCTTTTTTAAATCAAAAGTAACTTAGTACCATTTTTTATATCAGTATTCCTTACAATCTCATTATTATTGTAAACTTTTCCATTATATAAATTTAAAAATACATAATTTTCTTTTTCGTTAAATAATGTTTGAAAATTTTTGGATAACAGGTTAGAAATATTACCAATTTTATCGTTTATAGGAACAAAAACTTCGAATTTCTTATCAAGAGAAAGAATATACAACTCAACTAACAATTTATTGTCAAACATAAACACACCAGTCCTATCATACTACTATAAATAAAGTATACAATATAAAAGATAAATTTACAATAAAAAAAGCCAACATTTTTTGTTGACTCTTTCATATCTCTAAATTTAAATTACTTTAATTCTACAGTAGCTCCAGCTTCTTCGAATTGTGCTTTAATTTGTTCAGCTTCTGCTTTGTCGATTCCTTCTTTAACATTTCCACCGTTATCAGCGATATCTTTAGCTTCTTTTAATCCTAAACCAGTAAGATCTCTAACGATTTTGATAACAGCGATTTTGTTAGCTCCAGCAGCAGTTAATACAACATTAACTTTGCTTGGTCCTTCTTCAACAGCAGCTACAGCTGGTCCAGCAGCAACAGCAACTGCAGATGGATCTACACCAAATTCCTCCTTCATAGCATCAACTAATTCTTTAATTTCAAGAATTGACATTTCTTTTAAAGCACTAATAAAATCTTCTCTATTTAATTTAGCCATTTTTATTTCCTCCTTTATTTTTTAATTAATTATTTTCTTTTTCCTTAGAATATAAATCTAAGCATATAGATAAGTCTCTTACAGTTCCAAGTAATCCAGCAGCTAACATAGTTAGTAGCGTATCTCTAGATGGAATTGCAGCATATCTCTTCAAGTCATCTAATCCAGCAACTTTTCCTTCAATAATACCAGCTTTAAGTTCTAATGCTTCATGCTCTTTAGCAAAGTCATCTAATACTTTTACTATAGATAATTCATCAGTTCCAAAAGTGATAGCACTAGGTCCAGCTAAGTATTCATTCATATCGATGTTAAGTTCATCCAAAGCTCTTTTTGTTAAAGTATTTTTATATACTTTATAGTCAGCTCCATTTTCTCTTAGCTTTCTTCTTAGTTCTGTTACTTCAGCAACACTAAGTCCACGATAATCGAACATTACTACTGATTTTGCATTTTCAAATTTTTCTTTAATTTCTGATACAACACCAGCTTTTTGTTCAATAATCTTTGCATTTGCCACCTATCTCACATCCTTTCCTATGCCATAAATAAAAGTCCTCATACGAGGACTAAAAATATTATAATTCTATATTTTTTATTCCTCGGTAAGATTTTTAAACATATTGTCCTTACTGTCTTTGGCATAAATTTTCTTCAATCGATTAATATTATACTATAACATTTACTATTTGTCAAAAGAATTTAAATCAACTTTAACTCCAGGACCCATAGTAGATGAAATAGAAATATTTTTAACATAATTTCCTTTAACTGTAGTAGGTTTAACTTTAAGAATAGCATTAACAAAAGCATTTAAGTTTTCAACTAATTTTTCAGTGTCAAAACTTACCTTTCCAACTATTCCGTGAATATTTCCATAACTATCAGTTCTATATTCTACTTTACCTTTTTTAGTATCAGTAACTGCTTTAGCTACATCAGTAGTAACTGTTCCAGTCTTAGGGTTTGGCATTAATCCCTTTGGTCCTAAAACTTTACCAATTTTACCTAACATAGGCATCATTTCTGGAGTAGCAATGATAACATCATAATCGAACCAACTTTCTTTTTCGATTTTTTCAATCATATCAACATCTCCAACATAATCAGCACCAGCATCTTTAGCAGCTTTAGCTTGGTCACCCTTAGCTAATACTAAAACTGTTTGACTCTTACCAGTTCCATTTGGTAATACAATAGCTCCTCTTAATTGTTGATCAGCTTTTTTAGTATCTAAGTTCATATTCATAGCAACTTCAACTGTTTCATCAAATTTAGTATTAGATAATTCTTTAACTAATTCGATAGCTTCAGTAGCAGTATATACTTTATTCTTTTCAACTTTTTCTATAAGAGAAGTATATCTTTTACTCTTCTTCATAATTTTCCTCCTTATGTGGTTTTGCGGACAAATTCCTTCCACATAGATAAAAATCTATATGTAATAATTATTTTTCAATTTCAATTCCCATGTTACGAGCAGTTCCTTCAACTATCTTCATAGCATGTTCTACATCGTATGCATTTAAATCAGGTAATTTTGTTTCAGCTACTTCTCTAAGTTGAGCTTCAGTAATAGTAGCAACTGTTTCCCCTTTAGATGCTCCTGCTTTAATCTTAGCAACTTTCTTTAATAAGAATGCAGCTGGCGGAGTTTTTAATACGAAATCGAAAGTTCTATCTTCATAAATAGAAATTTCAACAGGTAATACATCTCCCATCTTATCTCTAGTAGCATCATTAAATTTTGTACAAAATTCTTGTAAATTGATTCCTGCTGGTCCTAAAACAGTTCCAACTGGTGGAGCTGGTGTAGCTTTTCCTGCAGGTATTTGTAATTTAATCTTTTTTGCAATCGCTTTTGCCACGAAAAACACCTCCTATAAATAATGTATACTTTTTCGCGAGTGGTCATAATAGCCGTCCGCAGCCTCCCACTTGTACTTTTATAACTATATAATAATACACATTCGCGTCAATTAATATACCATAAACTTTTTAAAAAAGCAACTATTTTTATTTTAAATTTTCAATTTCTGAAAGTGATACTTCAACAGAAGTTTCTTGACCAAACAAATCAAGTAGCAATTCAACTTTTTTATTTTCTAAATCGTATGACTTAACTTTACCAATCATACCTTTAAATGGTCCATCAGTAATCTTTACTTTCTTACCTTCTGCTAAATCATTTGCTAAATCCATTCTTGACATACCCATATTAGATAATATTCTATCTACTTCATCAGGCATAAGTGGAATAGGTTTAGCACCCTTACCACTTGATCCAATAAATCCAGTAACACCTTGAGTATTTCTTACAATAAACCATACTTCATCAGACATAATCATTTCAACTAAAACATATCCTGGAAACATCTTCTTAATTTTTTCTTTTTTAACTCCATCCTTATATTCAACAATAGTTTGTTCAGGAACTATTACTCTAAATATACTTTCTTGAATATCAGGTGAATTTACAATCATCATCTCTAATTTTTCTTTAACTTTATATTCATAACCACTAACTGTGTTAACTACATACCACTCTTTTTTCATTACTTAGCCAAACTCCTTACCAATAATGCAATCCAATCAATAGCATAAAAATATACTCCAAAAAATAATACAAACGCCAATGTACAAATTGAATATTTAAGTAAATCTTTCTTATCTGTCCATCTAATTCTTTTTAATTCTTTAGATACACCTTTAAAATACTTACCTATTCTTTTGAATATATTTTCCTTCTTTTCTTTCTTTGTTTTAACAACTTTTTTCTCAGCAATATAATGCTTATTCTTTTTTGCTGTTTCTTTTTCAAGCGTTACTTTCTTATTATTTTTCTTTTCAGTAACAACTTTTTCTAAAGATTCTTTTTTTTCACTACCTTTTTTCATAATACCTCCAAAAATTAATTCAAAATAAAAACACCTTCGTGTTGACTAAAATATACCATAATATATAGTAAAAGTCAACAAAATTAAGCTATTTAATTAAAAAAATGCAAGGAATTATATCCTTACATTACCTTTTCACAAGATGCCGGTCTAACGTTAACTGCTTGAAGTCCTTTTGGAGTTTCGATTAAATCAAATTCTACTCTTTGACCTTCAGACAATGTTTTGTATCCGTCTTGTCTAATAGCTGAATAATGAACAAAGATATCTTCATTTTCTGCATAGTCAATAAATCCATATCCTTTTTCATTATTAAACCACTTCACATTACCACACATACTTCCCACCTCACAATCTAGTAATCACTTACATATTTTTATTATACTACCACTTACACCCAAGAGAAACTATTTTCAAATTACAAAATTCGACAAATAAAATTTGTTTCCTATTAGGGGTGCTAGAATAAATATTAACATAATAGAAAATCATAGTCAAGGAAATGTTTTCATTTAATTAAATTTATTTTTAATGTCTAAAAATAACCAACATAAAAGACACAAACTAAAAAATTTATGTCTTCTAAATACCATTTTAATCAAATTTTATATTCATTATTTCTAATATTCTATCTAAATCATTATTGTTATTAAAACTAATTTCTATCTTCTTATTTCCTACTTTTACTTTAGTACCAAATACTTCTTTTAATTCTCTTTCTATATAAGAATATTCGTTTTCTCTACTAACTCTGTTAATAGGATTTTTCTTCTTTATATCATTATCCTTAGACATGCTTTCAATATCTCTAACAGATAAATTATTATTAACTATTTCTTTAGCATACTCAACTATCTTATCATTATCTTCTAACTTACTAAGTTCTCTAGCATGGCCCATTGATAATTTACCATCTAATATCATATTCTGTACTGAATTAGGAAGTCTAAGTAAACCTAATGTATTAGTAACACTACTTCTACTTTTACCTAATTTATTAGCTAACTCATCTTGTGTAATATGTAAACTATCAATAATTCCTTTATATGCCCAAGCAAGTTCTATCGCCGTTAAATTTTCTCTTTGCAAGTTTTCAAGTAATGCAATTTCTCTCATCATTTCATCAGAAAAATCTTTAACAATCGCAGGAATAGTTTCAAGACCAGCCAGTCTAGATGCTTTAACTCTTCTTTCTCCGGCTACTAAATCATAACCCTTAATACTTTTCTTAACAATTATTGGTTGGAATACTCCATATGATTTAATTGATTCAGCTAATTCTTCCAACGCTTCTTGATTAAACGTCTTTCTTGGCTGATATGGATTAGATCTAATTTCAGATAAATTGATTTGCTTAATATCATCTACTGAAGCAGATTCTAATATATTAGACTCAAATGAATTAAAATCTAATACCTCAGTATCAAATAATTGTTCAAGTCCTCTACCCAACGCTCTCTTCTTTTGTTCCATTTCTCTCTATTACCTCCTTAGCTAAATTAAGATAAGCTCTAGTTCCCTTTCCTTTAGGATCATAATCAAGTATTGTCTTTCCATGACTTGGAGCCTCAGCTAACTTAATTAATCTTGGTATAATGGTATCATATACTCTTTCTTTAAAAAATTCTTTTATACTACTAATAACTTCTAAACCCAAATTAGTATTAACACTAAGCATAGTAAGAAGTACTCCTTCGATATCTAAATTAGGATTAACTTTTCTTTGAGCCAACATAATAGTATTTATAAGTTGCATAATTCCTTCTAACGCATAATATTCACATTGTACTGGTATTAAAACTGAATTAGCAGCAGCTAATGCATTCGTAGTTAATATACCTAAAGAAGGAGGACAATCTATCAATATAAAATCATAATTATCTCTAACTTTACTAAGTTCATCTTTAAGTCTCATAACCCTATTAAATTTCTTATCAGTATCTTTATATTGTTTTTCTAATTCAATAAGTTCCATATCAACACCAGCTAAATTTAAATAAGCGGGAATTATACTTAAATTCATACTTTTAGTCTTAATAATAGCATTCTCTATAGGCATCTTCATAGTCATAACCTCATAAATACTACCATCTATTCCTCTTTTATCTACTCCAACACCAGTAGTAGCATTACCTTGAGGATCTAAATCCACTACTAATACTTTTTTATTTAACATCCCTAAAGCTGCAGCAAGATTAATACTCGTAGTAGTCTTTCCTACTCCACCTTTTTGATTAACAATAGCTATTATTTTACCCACAATACTTCACCTCGTAACTATTATCTCTAACTTTACATACAATTATATTCTAACAGAATTTAAAACAAAAAGAAAGAGTAAATTAAACTTGTTTTATGATTTGTTTAAAAAAACAAATATATTTCAAACTATTAATGTATTTATATTAAAAAAAATACATAAAATAATATTGATTTAAGAAAAACTCTTGACGTACAGAAAAAAGTACACTATAATTAAAATGTGAGGTGATAATATGAGTACAATTAATATTACAAACGCAAGACAAAATTTATTTAAACTAGTTGCTGATGTAAATGTTGGTTTTAATCCTATTACAATAGTAAATAACAAGGGCAAAAATGCTGTCTTAATTTCTGAAGAAGAATGGAAAAATATTGAAGAAACTTTATACTTATCTAGTCTTCCAGGATTTGTTGAAGATATAAATGATATTAGAAAAAATGAAGATTGGAGCAAAGCCAAGGAGTTTAAGCCTGATGAAAAATGGTAAAAAATACATAATTAAATTTTCAAAACAAGCAGAAAAAGATAAAATTAATTTAAAAAATTCCGGTCTAGACAAAAATTGTAAGAAAATACTCATACTGATGACTGATGATCCATTCTGTTATCCACCATCATATGAAAAACTAAGTGGCGATTTAAATGGATTATATTCAAGGAGAATAAATAGGCAACATCGTATAGTATATGAAGTAGATGAAAAAAATAATGAAATACACATCTTAAGAATGTGGACTCATTACGATAAATTGTAAAATTTATAAATATTAATGATTTGTTTTTTTGATACATATTTGATACATATATAACAATCTAAAAATGATTGTTTTTTTATTTTAGAAAATCATTTCAATCTTTGTATAAATTCCTACCAATATTTTATAAAATGTCCGATATTTTACAAAAAAAGAAAGAGTAAATTTACTAAATTGTACTTGTTACTCATTTTCATATATATATCCACTATATTTTAAATCTATAACATTATTATCTTTAATAGTATGAATTAATATAGGCATTCCCTCTTTATATAATTTATCTATCTTCTTGTTTGGTAAATCCCTATAATCAAAAGAGATAAAATCTGGTTTTGCTAAACTATTAAACCACATATTAAATAACATATACTTTAAAATTTTACTCATTTTAACCCAACCTAGTCTAGATACTAAAAGTCCTCTCATATAATTAGATCTATTACATCTAAACCACCATATATATATTGGATTAAAAGATTTAACTAAAAAACTACCTTTATATTTGTCTAATAATTTACATAATTCATGACATATACTAAAGTCAAATACATCAATTTTAATTTCTATATCTATTAGTACCTTTCCATTAACTAATAATAAAACTTCTTCTAAAGTGGGAATCTTATACTTAGTACCTTTTAACTTTAAATCTTTTATATCATCATATACTGCATTTTTTAATATAACTCTTTTACCAGTCATCCTATAAGTATCATCATCATGTATTACTACTAAAGTATTATCTTTTAATATATGTACATCTAGTTCAACAGGAATCCCATTATTAATAGCTCTGTCAAATGCACCCATACTATTTTCTGGATACTTATCATTCCAAAGTCCTCTATGTGCTATTTTTATATTATTTAAAATATCCATATTTTTCTTCATCATATCACTCTCACTATCATTATATCATCAATTTTTAAAATAATTATAGACAATATTTATAAGCACTAACATTTATTTACTTATTACTAATATTTTGGTATAATACACCCAAGAAGGAGGTCATTATGAACATAGATAAATTCATTAAAAGTATTGATATTGAAAACGATGACTATATAGTTATTGGGGTCTCTGCCGGTCCTGACTCTATGGCACTATTACATATGTTAGAAAAAAATCTAAAATGTAATTTAGTCTGTGCTCATATCAATCATAACATTAGAATTGAAAGTGATGAAGAAGAAAAATATTTAAAAGAATATTGTAAAGAAAAAAACATTATCTTTGAATCCATGAAAATTAACTCATATACAGGTAAAAATTTTGAAAATGAAGCCAGAGAAAAAAGATATGCTTTCTATGAACATATTCTAAAAAAATATAATTCACATAATCTATTCTTGGCACACCACGGTGACGATTTAATAGAAACAGTTCTAATGAAAATAGTCCGTGGATCCAATTTAGAAGGATATGCCGGAATTAAAACTTATTCTTATCTAGATGATTATAAAATTATAAGACCACTTCTTAGCCTAACAAAAGATGACATTATAAAATATAATAAAGATAATAATATTAAATATTATACAGATTCAACTAATAAAGATACATTATATACAAGAAATAGATATCGCTTAAATCTTCTTCCATTATTAAAAAAAGAAGATAAATTTGTACACTTAAAATTTTTAAAATATTCTAATACATTGCAAGAATACGATAATTATATAAATTATGAAATAGAATTGAAAATAAATAATATATACAAAGATAATTGTATTAATATTGATACTCTAAACAAAGAACATCCATTTATGAAAAAAAATATCATATTCTATATTCTTAGTATTATTTATAATAATAAATCTAATATTATAAAAGAAAAAAATATCCTAGATATTTTAAAGATGACTACTAGTAATAGACCTAACTATAAAATTAACTTACCAAAAGAATATATTGCTAACAAAGTATATAATCATATATACATAGAAAAGAAAAAAAATAAAAATAATAATTCATACAAAAAAGAACTACAAAATATTAACATAATTGATGATATAGTTATTAAGTTAGTAGACAATATAGATACAGATGGAAATAATGTATGTAGATTAAATTCTAAAAACATAACACTTCCACTGTATTTAAGAAACAAATTAGATGGAGATTATATTGAAGTAAAAGGTTTGAATGGAAAAAAGAAAATAAAAGATATCTTTATAGATTCAAAAATACCTTTAGATATCAGAGACAAATATCCATTACTCGTAGATGCAAACAATAACATCTTATGGATACCTTTTATAAAAAAATCTAAATATAATGTTAAAAATAATGAATTTTGTGATATAATACTAACTAGTCATAAAGAAGGAGATAAAGAAAATGAAAATAAAGAAAAGAAATACTAATTTAGCACCATTTATCTTTTTACTAGTATTTATAGTAGGATGTATGATACTAGTAAATCTAAAAGGAAATGTTGTTAATAAATTTACAATTGATGAATTTACAGAACATCTAGAAAATAATGAAATTTCTGAATTAGAAATCATTACTAAAGTAAGATCTGAAAACTATGAAGTTACTGGTAAATTAAAAGATTATGAAGATAATGAAAGTTTTGTTCTTTACTTACCAGTATCTGATGAATTTATTGCAAAAATTGAAACAGCAAGAGCAGAATCAAATTTCAAATACACTAATGTTCCAGATCCAGAAACATCATCATGGTTGCTTATCTTAATGGAATATGTTCCAATCATTCTATTAGGTGGAGCTATGATATGGTTATTCACTAGACAACTTGGTTCTAACGGAAAATCAATGGACTTTGGAAAAAGTAAAGCCGTTTTAGTAGATGGAGAAAAAACCAAAACATTTAAAGAAGTAGCAGGATTAACCGAAGAAAAAGAAGAAGTACAAGAACTAATAGATTTTTTAAAGAATCCAAAGAAATTCCAAACTATGGGAGCAAGAATTCCTAAAGGTGTCCTTTTAGTAGGTCCTCCAGGAACAGGTAAAACACTACTTGCTAAAGCCGTTGCTGGAGAAGCTAAAGTACCATTCTATTACATCAGTGGTTCAGATTTCGTTGAACTATTCGTAGGTATTGGTGCTTCACGTGTTAGAGATATGTTTAAACAAGCAAAAATGAATGCTCCATGTTTAATATTTATAGATGAAATCGATGCTGTAGGTCGCCAAAGAGGAGCTGGCCTTGGTGGTGGACACGATGAAAGAGAACAAACACTAAACCAATTATTAACAGAAATGGATGGTTTTGGTGCTAACGAAGGAATCATCATTATCGCAGCTACTAATAGACCTGACGTTCTAGATCCAGCACTATTAAGACCGGGAAGATTTGATAGACAAATTACTGTATCTCTTCCAGATAAAAATGCTAGAAAAGAAATTTTAGCAGTACACGCTAAAAATAAAACATTAGATAAATCAGTTACACTAGATAACTTAGCAAAAAGAACTCCAGGATTCTCTGGTGCTGACTTAGAAAACTTATTAAATGAAGCTGCGCTATTAACCGTAAGAAGAAATAAAAAAGCTATAACAATGGCTGAAATTGATGAAGCTACAGACAGAGTTCTAATGGGGCCTGCTAAAGTAACTAAAAAATATACTGATAAAGAAAAGAAATTAGTAGCATATCATGAAGCTGGTCACGCAGTACTAGGTTTAAAATTAGATGGAGCTAACGAAGTTCAAAAAATAACAATTATCCCTAGAGGACACGCTGGTGGATATACAATGATGATGCCAAAAGAAGAAACATTTACTTCTACTAAAAAAGAATTATTAGATTCTATTTGTGGTCTACTTGGAGGTAGAGTTGCCGAAGAAATTACATTCAAAGAAATTACAACTGGTGCCCATGATGACTTCAAAAAAGCTACAAATATCGCTAGAAAAATGGTAACAGAATATGGCATGAGTTCTCTAGGACCTATGATGTTAGATGAACCAACTGAAAACACATTCTTAGGTAGAGACTATCATAAAAACAAAAACTTCTCAGATATCGTTGCTCATGAAATTGACGAAGAAATGAGAAGCATAATAAATAGTTGCTACGAAAAGAGTAAAAAGATATTAAGTGAAAATAAAGATCTTCTTAAATTAATTGCTGAAACTCTATTAGAAGAAGAAACAATTACTAAAGAACAAATAGATTATCTAGTAGAACACGGTCACTTAGAAAAAGATGAAATTATTGAAGAAGATAATAAAAAAGAAGATAAAGAAAACAAAGAAAATAGTGAAAAATAATTTCACTATTTTTTTAATAAAAAACTATTAAACATTACCAAATAGTAGGTAACCTTTAATAGCTCAAAATCATTCTAATCTTAAAATAAATTCACCATCTTTTGAATAAAAATATTTTTCTCTAACATACTTTGCAATATAATCAGGATCCTCTAACTTCAAAATATCTGTCTCTAAAAGTTCTTTTTCTTCTTGTAAACTAACCAACTGTTCCTGTAAAACTTTTTTTTCATTCTCCATCTTTTGTATTTTTAAAATATTAGTTAGACAATTATATCCTAAAGCAGCCAAAACAGAACCGAAAATGATTAAAGAGATAAAAATTCTAATTTTAGATTTAGATGCTTTTCTTTTTCTTTTTTTACTCATTTAATCACCTACTCTCCTATTTTTAATAATTATATCACATGAATTTATGTTTTACAAATTTATTAATATACATATTATTATTTTTTTCTTAAATGTGTAAACAAAGAAAGTAATACTTTATAAACAAAAATATAACCAACCAATATAGATAATAAAAAATAAAGATGTACTACCCCATTATTAATAAGAAGTAAAATAAAAAAATAAATACTTGCGATTAACATTATAAATAAGAAAGATAATATAATTTTAAATATTAATTTTAATTTAATAGTCAATCTGTTAAAAATATCTAAAAGAAAATAAAATATACATCCAAAAACAAAAGAATATATAAAAGAATATATCTGAATATTTAATTTCATTATTTAAATAATTTTCCTAAAAAAGATTCTTCTTTATTTTTTTTAACCCCAGTATCCGTATAAATAATACTATCTACCCGTCCTTTAATAGAAACATTTCCTTGATAAGTATCTAGTTTAATTATTTCAAGTCCTTCCCCTTTTATACTCAAAAAGCCCAATGTCGTATCCATCAAAAACTCTTCATTATCAAAACTCTCTATTTTTTTTACACCAGTAACTACTACATTTTTTCTCTCGGCTAAACTTATACCATGATTAAAAGTAGCTTCTATTTCCTTTACCTTGTCCATATTATCACCTACTTAAATCTATGCGATAAATAATATTTTAGAACAAGAAAAAAACTCCTAAATGGAGTTAATTTTATTTATTCAGCTGTTTCGTAAGCTTCAATAATTTCTTTTTCAAATACTTGACGAGTTTCTGAATTTATAGGATGAGCTATATCTCTATATCCACCAGTAGATGTTTGTCTACTTGGCATTGCTATAAATAATCCATTATCGCCCTCAATGATTCTAATATCATGAACTGCAAAACATTCATCAAGTACTACTGAAGCAATTCCTTTCATTCTTGAATTTTCTTTTTCAATTTTTTTCACTGTAACTGAAGTAATTTTCATTATGCTTACACTCCTCTTCTAGAAAATAACATTTTCTATTTACATTTTAATCCATTTTATACATAAAAGTCAAGTAAAATACCATAATTATATACATATTTGAATCGTTTTAGTCAATACATCAATATAACTAAAACTCTTAACCTCTCCATTATATAATCTTATTGTAAATATATTAGTATATAACTTACACAAAACTCCCCTATATACTTCTTTTCTATTTCTACTGCCATAATACATTACTACTATCGAAGATCCTATCTTAGTCTTTAAATAATTTCTAATATTTTTTATATTCATTATCTTGGATACCCTATATACATAGATCCCTTAGTTATAATACCACCCATACCATCAGAACCATATTTAGTTTTATCTAATATTTTAATTATATCTATATTATTATTCTTATCAGAAAAAGACAGACAAGAAGCTACAATCGCAGGATCTAAAGCATGTATATTAATTCTTTTAGGACTAGATGCAAAATTCGCACCAGCTTTAATTAAATCTTCATAATTAGATTGACATGCACCCGCTATTATAAATAGTTTATCATGAGATTTTTCATATTTTCTAGCTTCTATTACAGCATTAACAAAACTTGATGTGTTTTTGTATTTATTTCTTTTAGCACGAGAAAAAGAATCATGACCTGTTAACACCAATATATCTGGATTATATTTTTTAAGCAATTCATATACTTGACTAGACATTTCTGTTTCATTCATAAACATTCCATATGCTTTTATTTTACTTTTTTTATAAAAGGACATACACTTATCTAAATACTCTCTATCACCATCTATATGTAAAATTCTACCAGGCAAATAAAAATATTCATTTCTATTTAAATCCCTATATTCATCAATAGATGGCATAAACTTATCCTTTTCTTCATAATCATCACATAATACTAAATCATCCTTATAACTATCAGCATATAATCTAATACATACTCCCTTTAAATAATATATATCCTTTTCAATGCCAATAATTTTAAAAACAATATCATTATCATATGAATTTCTAGTTACATAATCACCTATATTAAACATACATTCACCCATATAATTATATGTTTATAAAAAGAAAAAATAACCCTAAAGGTTATTTAGAAAGACTATTAGCAATATCTACAAACAAAGATATAGGTATTATCTCTGCTCTATCACTTAAACTATATTTATTTTTATTTAATATATCTTCTATCCTAGTTAAATCATACCCTTTTAAGTTATTTCTTAAATTCTTTCTCTTAAATTTAAAAGCATCTTTAATAAATTTATCAAAGAAAACAATATCTTTTATATCATACTTATCATGTTTATCAAGAGAGATTACCGCACTATCAACATTTGGCGCAGGAGTAAAACAATTTCTACTTACTCTAAATAATTTCTTTATATCATATTTACTCCCTAAAGAAACCGTAATCATTGCATATTCTTTGCTTCCTACTGTTGCACATAATCTATCAGCAACTTCCTCTTGTATCATTATCACTATCTTATCAGGATTAATCTCCTCAATTAACTTAGTTATAATTGGAGTAGTAATGTAATAAGGTAAATTAGCAACAACATATATTTTTTTATAATTAAATTTACTTATATCCTCTTTCACATTTTGTTCTAATACATCATTATATATAATTTCATAATTATCATTTCCACTAAGTGTATTATTTAATATTTCCTTAAGTCTAGTATCTATTTCATATAAAACAGTATACCCAGATAATGGAATTATTTTTTTAGATAAAACACCTGCACCAGGACCAACTTCAATTACTAAAGTATCTTTATCTACTGTTGCATATTTTACTATTTTATCTATAATATTTTCATCATTTATAAAATTTTGACCTAAAGATTTCTTAAATTCAAAATTAATCATACTTATCCCTCATACTAATATTTTATAAAGTATCTAAATTTATGTCAAGAAAAAAGAGCCAAGGCTCTTAATTATAACCGTATCTATTTCCACCATCAACGATGTACTTATCACTATAATTAGTAAGATATCCTGCTCTAAAACCTAAATAACTATTATTTCTAATACCGTTCATACCATCTATTAAAGCTTGTTTAGCTACTTCATATTTTTCACTACCATATCTACTTCCACCAGGCATATAAGGTAAATAATAATCTCTAAAATATACTTCAAACTGACCAGGAGCAATAACCTGAGTATATGGAGAACTTCCTGCCCATTTAGCCCAAGTTTTACTATCACATCTATTTAATATAACAGAAACAACCGCTAAAGCATCATTTAAATTCTTATCATATTCTCCAGCCACAACAGCTACTACAACATCAAATTCATAACCAGATAAATCATACTCTTTATTACCTTCAGTTACTTTAAATCCTTTTTCTTCTCTACTACTATATTTACTAGCATCGACTGAAACTAAAGGAGTACTTTCTGGTTCTTCTTCCTTTTTGTTTTCTTCTAAAGTTTTTATATCTTCTTCTATTATATCTAAAGAAGGTAACTCTTCTAAAACTAAATCTTCTATTTCATTCTGCACAGGAATTATTTCTTCCTCAAATAAAATAGATACAGAAGTAGCAATTTTATTTAAATTCTCATTATGAATTATATTTACGTATTTTTGAACTTTAATATCATTACTAAAGATTGTCACGAAAAATAGTCCCACTATCGATAATTGACTAGCAATTACTATCAAGTTAGATACTTTTCTCCTCATAAATAATCACCTCAAAATTTTATCTCGGTAATACCATTCTAGCATAATACACACTAAAAGTCAAATATCCCACTAGCATTAGCAGTAGTAGTCTTTTCTACCACTTCAACATCTATTTCCTTAATCTCAGCAATTTTATTTGCAATTAAAGGAATATAACTAGAATCATTTTGTTCTCCTCTATAAGGTTCTGGAGTCAAATATGGTGAATCTGTTTCTAACAATATATATTCTAGATCAATATTTTTTATTACATTAACTATATTCTTAGCATTTTTAAAAGTAACCACACCACCTACGCCAATTAAATAACCAAGTTTTATAAATTCACGAGCCATTTCTAAACTACTTCCAAAACAATGAAGACTTCCCTTTAAATTATATTCTTTTAATATATTATAAGTGTCTTGTATAGCATCTCTGCTGTGAACAATAATTGGTTTATTATATTTCTTAGCAATTTCTAATTGTTTCTTAAAAGCATAATTTTGCTTATTTTTATCAGTATTATCATAATGATAATCTAATCCAATTTCTCCTAAAGCAACAATTTTATCATCATTAATATGTTCTTCAAGCCACTCTAGATCACTTTCTTTAAATGTATCTAATTCCGTCGGATGAAACCCAATAGCACCATAAACAATATCATATTTTTTTGTCAATTCTAAAACTTCTTTAGAACTTTCAATAGAGCATCCATTAACAATTATCTTATTAACCCCGCTCTTTCTTATTTTATCAATTAAAAAAGGAATATCATTATAATCATTCCTTGACATATGACAATGTGTATCTATATACATATTAAGCACCACCCTATTTTTTACTCTTATTAACAATAAGAATAAATTTTAAACACGAACTTAGAACTACAACTAAATATATAATATTTACTATATCAATATGAGAATACATACTAGTAATAACTACTAATAATAGTAAAACAAAATATATAAAAAATGCTGCTTCTCCATGTTTTTTCATTTGTATTGCTTCCATCCTTTCCGAACTGCAACACTACAATACCAAATATATCAAACAAATAACTATCTGTAAATAACAAACAACATATTTTTACAGTATTTGACAAAAAAAGAAGCAAATATTATACGCTTCTAGCATTTTTATTTTTTTCAATCAATGAATCAGATAATTCCCTTTCAAACATTTTGTAAAATATTAAATAATTTTCCAATTCACCCTCTTTTTGAACCAATTCACTAAATTCCGATTCTAATTGTTCAAACATTTCTGATTCAGTTTTACCTAAAGAATCAGCCATAGACTTTAGTTCACTAGGATTAGTAGCCAATTCATAATTTTTTAAACGATTTAAATTTAGTTGATCCTTTTGTGAAGAAATTGAAAGTATCCTATTATTTAATTGTTCTAGCATTTCTTGATTTTCTACAACACCATAACTTTTTATTCTTTTAGAAATCATACTACCAACATATGAATACCAACTACCAAGTATTTGAGAATAAAGTTCTAATTTTTCTATTTTTTTACCATTTGAAGATAATAAAACTTGTAAACCCAATTCATCATACAAAGAATTTTTATCAATTAAATTATGTATGTCATAATTATTTTGACGTCTTTTAGTTTCAATTTCGATATATAAACTAATTAAATCAAAAAAGTTCATCTTTTCCAACAAGTGAGTAATTACATTACTAAATTGTTTTTTTATTTCATCATCAAGCTGAGCATAATTCATAGAATATATATCTATCATATTCATTGTGCGACTCATAAATAAACCTCCTACACATAGAGTATATCATGATTAATTATCATTGTCAATGATAATTAATCATTTACAATAGATGGATAATTATTTCTAATAATGGGAAAATATTATTAGGAGTGATTAAATTATGAATGACGAAGAACTTTTTAATATAATAGGCAAAAATGTAAAATACTATAGACAACTATACAATTTAAATCACGAAAAGCTTACGCAAGAACAATTAGCAGAAAAAATAAATGTATCAACGGCATTAATAGGTAATCTAGAAAGTAACAAAATCAACCAAGGAATAAGTGTTACTACACTTTATAGATTAAGCCAAGTGTTAGATGTTCCAATAGATAACTTTTTCAAACTACCTCCAAAATATTTAGAAGAAAATAGAAAACATAAAAAATAGCCAAGAAATTTAATTCTTGACTATTTTTTATTATTCTTTATCAATTCTTTTAAATAATACTACTGCTTCGTTTACTTTTGTACCACTTACATATCCACCAAATTCTGATACTTTTTCATAGTTTGTTAAATTAGTATTAATTTGCTTAAATATACTATTTGCAGTCTCTGGTAAATATGAACTTAAATATACAGTAGCTATTCTAATTGATTCAACTATATTATATAAAACTGTAGCAAGCCTATCTCTCTTAGTTTCATCTTTAGCAAGTACCCAAGGCATAGTCTCATCAATATACTTATTACATCTACGATATATATCTAATACATTTTCTAAGGAATCAGCAATTCTAAACCTATCCATATTTTCTTCTACTTTATCTTTCGTAGATAATACCAAATCTATTAGTTCTTTATCAATTTCTTCAGTTACATTCTTATTTTCAACAATACCATCAAAATATTTATTAGCCATACCTATTGTTCTATTAACTAAATTGCCTATAACATTAGCTAAATTAGTATTAACGGCATCTATAAGTAAATCTTCAGTATAAGTACCATCTGATGCATAAGGCATTTCATGAATCATATAAAATCTAACTGCATCTACACCATATTTTTCTACTAAATCATCAGCATAAACAATATTTCCTTTTGATTTACTCATCTTGTCACTACCAAAAAGTAGCCACGGATGACCAAAAATATGTTCTGGCATTTCAACGCCTAAACAATGTAACATAATAGGCCAATATATTGTATGAAACCTAAGTATATCTTTTCCAATCAAATGCAAATTAGCTGGCCAATATTTTTTGAATTCTTCTTTACTTTCATTATCTGGATCATATCCCAAGAAAGTAATATAATTTGATAATGCATCTATCCAAACATAGACAACATGATCATCATTAAAACTAACAGGAACTCCCCATTTAAAACTAGTTCTAGATACACACAAATCTTGAAGACCTGGCTTAATAAAATTATTCATAATTTCATTTTTTCTAGATTCTGGTTCAATAAATCTAGGATGACTTTCAATATATTCTTCTAACCATTTAGAATATTTACTCATTTTAAAGAAATATGCTTCCTCTTTTGCTTCTGTTACTTCCCTACCACAGTCAGGACATTTTCCATCTACTAATTGACTATCAGTCCAGAATGATTCACAAGGAGTACAATATAATCCTTTATATTCACCAAGATAAATATCTCCTTGATCATATAATTTCTTAAATATCTTTTGTACTATTTCCTTATGATGAGTATCCGTAGTTCTAACAAATCTATCATAACTAGTATTCATTACATCCCAAATCTCTTTAATCACTGAAGTCTTATCATCCACATATTCTTGTGGCTTAACTCCTTCAGCTAACGCTTTTTCTTCAATTTTTTGACCATGTTCATCAGTACCTGTTTGAAAATATACATCATATCCACACAATCTCTTATATCTAGCAATAACATCAGCAAGTACTATTTCATAAGTATTTCCTATATGTGGTTTACTTGATGCATACGCAATTGCAGTACTTATATAATATTTCTTATTACACATATCTATCTCCCCTTTCATAAGAAATTAAAAAATAAGATAGTATTAAGGACGACATAAGCCGCGGTACCACCTTATTTTATAATCATATTTTATAATTATACACTCAAAGTTATAACGTAACTACCGTCTATACCTATTAGATATAAAAGCTCCAGAACCATTTATAATAGCCTTCTTTATCTATTTACACCAACCATAGACTCTCTATAAAATACTAACTATTACTCTTTCCTTCATTGCTTATGTCAACAATTCTAACATATAATTATCTATAATTCAACTAATTTTTATCAAAATCAAAAATAAATTTTAATTAATTATCAATAGAACTTTTGTTAAAATCGATTTTTTCAAACAATTCCACAAACATTTCGTCTGCAATAAAAGAAATAACAGGTGATTCATCTTCTTCCATTGTTTCACCATAAAAATCATACTTAATTTTACCTAATCTTTTATGATCAAAATATTTTTCAGGAACATGATATAAATCTGTTTTAAAATAATATTTTCCATTTTCAAGTTTTCCATAATGTACATTGTATAATTCGATAAGCCCTAACCCTACGCAATCAATTGCATCATTCAAATCAAATGCTAGTCTTGAATCAACATCACTATTTATTAATACATTTCTAAAAGTTATTCTACATAAAAGAGTGTTAGTAATATTCTTAAACATCAAAACGGCTTCACTTCCGCCTTTTGAGAACCCAATAACTTGAGATTCATAATCAAAATCAAAATTATCTAATAAATTTAAATTCATAATAATCCTCCCAAAAACAAAATTATTATAATTATTAAAACAAAGTTTGTCAATGATAACAAATTTTAAATTACCATCTGCAGATCGATACATCTGTTTATAATTCTCTTATATACCTAGGGATTTTTCTTCTTATCCTAACCATACTCTTTTTAGCTTCCGATAATTTTGATATTTCATGCCCTTCATTTTCTGATAATGCTTTTCTAAATTCTCTTAAAAATAAAACTGCTGAAGCATCAGGATCATTATACATTTCACATAAAAATTTATTTCTACTTACAAATTTATCAAAATACTCATCTATTAAAAACAATCTTATTTCATGATAAAATCTATCCTTATTCATAGCAAATAATTTATCACTATCAATATTTGTTTTAGAATAATCTAATGTATCTATAACCTTAAATCCATCTTTCCCATATAAAATATTATACGTAACATCAAAAGAAAGCACTCCATTATCAGATATTGTCTTAATATCAGGTAATGTTATCTCTAATGATCTCTCAAACAAACTTAAATCAACAGTTAATGGATCTGTTTTATATAGTGACATTGATGGAGCATAATCAGTAATATATCCAACTACTATTTCACCAACCATAATAACATCCGTAGGAAAAATATATGTATTATTAACTATATCACTAAATTGAAGTATATCGTCTTTATAGTATGGTGTTATTTCATCATCATCTTCTTCTATATACTGAAGAAATATCTTATATACCTTATTACCAATTTTATAGCATCTACCCTGTCCACCTTCAGATAAATAAGCACAATCACAAAAATCTAGCCATTCTTTTAATTCTTTCATTGATTTAAATACCATTTTTATTCCCCCAAAAAAGTGAACTTATTGTAAATTATTATAATTTAATTGTCAAGAAAAAACACTTATATATTATAAAGTGTCTTCCAATCAAACAAAATAATTACTTAAAATATTAGCAAGTATTGAACCTAATTTTTCTTCTTGTTCTAACATCGGCGTATCCAAAGAAAGTATAATAACAGAACCTATTGAATCTCCATTATTAATAATCGTAGCTACAGTATAATATCCAAACTCAGACATACCAGGACTAATCTCTATATTTTTCTTTTTCCTTTCTACAAAATTATCTCTTCTTTCAATCATTCTTTCGATTTCTTCACTAATGCCATTATTAATATACTTCTTTTTTAAATTACCACCAACAGCTACTATCTTATCCGTATCAGTAATAATTACATTATATTTTAATACTTGATAAAAAGATTCCGCATACATACTAGCCATATGTTCCAAATTCTCAATCTGAGAATATTTCTTTAAAGTAATATTTTCTCCTTCAACTAATATTTCTAAATTATCTCCATTCTTTATTCTCAAATTCTTTCTTATTTCTTTAGGAATAACAATTCTTCCTAGTTCATCTATTCTTCTTATAATTCCAGTTGTAGTCATATTTCCTCCATTCATAATAATATTTTGAAGAAATTTTGGTAAAATATACTACAAACTATCAAATAAAAAAAGAATTTAACTATTAAGTATAATATACTTATAATCAAATTACTTTTTATTATTAATAATTCCGTTAATCTTTATTAAAATACCAATCAAATACATTAAATAATGTCCTTCTAATTTAACCTTATCTAAAATAACATGAATAGAATTATTCTTATAAGTAAATCTAAAATTACGAGATACATTATAAGCTTCATGGAATAATTTTTCTCCATCTATTTGAGAACTTAATTCTTTCGGTAAAGTAATATCCACAGAATTCTTTCCATCAACGACTTCTGTTATACCCAAATTTCTGGCTATTTTTTCAAACCATTCTTCATACATATAGATTTCTAAATCTTCACTTAGTTTACCAAATCTATCTTCAAGTTCTTCTTTAACACTACAAAAACTATCATAAGAATCTACTTCATTAATCTTCTTGTGAATTGCAATTTTAAGTTCACTATCCATAACATAATTATCATCAATATGTGTTGATACAGATATTAAAGGAATATCTTTTTTAGTAGTATCTTCTTCTTCACAGATTACTTCACCCTTAGCTTTTCTGATTGCTTCATTTAACATTTTTAAATATAAATCAATTCCAATCGTATCAATAAATCCAGATTGTTCTCTACCTAAAATATCTCCAGCACCTCTAATAGATAAATCTCTCATAGCAATCTTAAATCCACTACCAAGTTCTGTAAACTCTTTAATCGTATCTAATCTCTTAATAGCAGTATCAGTCAAAAATTTATTCTTACTATACATTAAATATGCATAACCAATTTTATTACTTCTACCTATTCTTCCCCTAATTTGATATAACTGAGAAAGCCCAAATCTATCCGCATCTATTATAATTAAAGTATTAACATTAGGTATATCAATTCCAGTTTCAATAATCGTTGTACATACCAACACATTATATTTTCCTTGAATGAAATCATTCATTTTCTTTTCTAACTGATCTTTTGTCATCTTACCATGTGCATAGTCTACATTAGCTTCAGGAACTAATCTCTTAATTTCTCTAACTTTTTCTTCTATTCTCTCTACACTATTAAATAGTATAAATACTTGACCATCACGAGATAATTCTTTATATATAGCATCTTTTATTACTAAATTAGATTCTTCTAAAACATATGTCTGAATTGGATACCTCTCTTTTGGAGGAGTCTCTATTAAAGCAAGACTTCTAATACCAGTCATTGACATTTGTAAAGTTCTAGGTATTGGCGTTGCAGATAATGTCAAAACATCTACATTAGCTTTTAATTGTTTTATTTTTTCTTTATGGGTAACTCCAAATCTTTGTTCTTCATCAACGACTAATAATCCTAAATCTTTAAATACTACATCTTCACTAAGTAATCTATGAGTTCCAAATAAAATATCAATTTTACCATCTTTTAAATCTTCAAGAACCTTAGTCTGTTTACTTTTATCAACAAATCTGTTGATAAGACCAATATTAACAGGAAATGTTGAAAACCTAGCTTTAGCTGATTCATATTGTTGACTAGATAAAATAGTCGTAGGACATAAATATGCTACCTGTTTACCATCATTAATAGCCTTAAACATTGCTCTAAAAGCCACTTCTGTCTTACCATAACCAACATCCCCACATAAAAGCATATCCATAGGTTTTGGTTTTTCCATCTCTTCCTTAATTAAACTAATAGCCTTAATCTGATCAGGTGTTTCCATATATATAAACTCACTATCAAATACTGCTTGATTCTCATCATCACGAGAAAATGCATACCCTGGAGTAATTTCTCTTTCCGCAGATACCATTATCAAATCACCCGCAATACTTGCTAATTTTTCACGAACTTTGCCTTTTTTCTTCTTCCAATTATCATTAGAAAGACTATTTAAATTAACTCCAACTCCTTCTTTACCAGTATATTTACTAATTCTATCAATATTCTCAACTGGAATATACAAAGAATCTCCACCGGCATATTCTAACTTAACATAATCTTTCTTCATTCCATTTTTTTCAATTGTAAACAACCCCTGATAAATACCTATTCCAAACATTTCATGAACAACATAATCCCCCACTTCTAGATTAGTTATTGCATGAACCTTAGAACCTAACTTATATTTACTCTTATATTTAGTTTTCTCTTCCTTAATGTCAAATAAATCTTTCTTACCAAGAACCACATAATTGCTATATATAAATCCATTAGAAATATTTTTATTAATTAAATTAATCTTACCAGCAACTATATTTTTTTCATCGGATAATATAATATCATCAATCTCTAAATACTTAACTATTCTCTTAGCAGTATCCTTATTATCTATACATAAAATAACTGTATAACCACTACCAATATATTTAATTAAATCTTTCTTTATTTCTTCATAATTACCATTATATTTATTAACAGAACTAAAATCAAATTTATAATTTTTTAAAGACTTACCAATATGATCATCAAAATGATAATAATAAATATTTAAACTAGATTTAATTGAAGTTATCTCGTGCATATAACTAGTTTCTATTTCTCCCTTATTATCTTTATCATAATCCATAATTGAATCTATAAGTAAAGAATAACTGTTAAGTATCATTCCATAATCATAATAATAAACTACTGGATTGTCTAAATATTCACTTATTTGTGATACCTCTTTAGAATAATATTTTAAATACTTTTGACGTCTATCAACATCTTCCTTATATTCATCTATTATAAATTCTGTAAATGGTGAAATAGTAACTTCATCTATTTCTTTTAAAGATAATTGCGTATCAACATCAAAATACTTGATACTATCTATTGTATCTCCCCAAAACTCTATTCTAACGGCATCTTCATAAGAAGCTGGAAATATATCTATAACGTACCCTCTAACACCAACTTTACCAGTACCATTTACAATAGTCTCACGTTCATAACCGATATTATATAAATCCGTTAGAAGTTTCTCTCTATCAACATCTATTCCCTTTTTTAAAGTAATATTAGATTTTTCCCATAAACTTTTCGTAGGTAAATATCTTAAAGCACCCATCAAATTAGTAACCACTATGTATTTATTACTACTAAGTAATGTATTTAAAGTATTAATTCTCTCTGCTTTAAATTCTGGACTAATCGCAATCGCTTCACTTGTCAAAAAATCATCCATTGGAAAAAATAAAACTTTATCCGTATAATTAAGTAATGATTGATATAAATTGTTTGCTTCGAAAGTAGAACTAGTAACGACCAAAAAGCCTTTATTATTTCTAATAAAAGCATTATATATATTAATACATACTAACTCATTATTTAATCCTGATACTGAATAATCACTATTATTATCTATATCAAAAACATTATCAAAAAATTTCATACCATCATTCCTTATGTATCTTAGTATTATATTTTTGTATTAAACTATCCATATTCATAGATATATAATCATTTACTATGTCTCTTAATTTAAAAAATACATCATTTAATATTTCCCTATCATCACTCTTAAACTTACCTAAAACATAATCTTTAGTATCCATTAAATTTGATTTACCTATCCCTATTTTAACCCTTAAAAAATTCTTGCTACCAAGTTTTAAAACAATATCTTTAATTCCGTTATGTCCGCCATCTCCGCGATTAAAAAGTAGTTTCAAAGTTCCTAAATCCATATCCAAATCATCTTGAATAATCATAATGTCACTAATATTTAATTTATAAAAATTAACATATTTAATAACAGCATCACCTGATAAATTCATATAAGTAGTAGGTTTTATAACAACTACCTTTTCACCATTTATATCAGTAATATATTCCATTGAATTCATTTTCTTATTCACTATAAAATTAGAACTGTCAAATATATAATCTAATAACATAAAACCTACATTATGTCTTGTATTATCATATTTATTATCAGGATTTCCTAAACCTACAACTAACTTCATTAATTATCACTCCCATGATATTCTTTATATATTTCATTCTTAGGAACTTTTCTCTCTTTAGCTACTTTTTTTATAGCTTCCATACTAGTTAAGCCAGTACGAATATATCTATTTATAGCTTCATTAACACTAATATCTAAGGTAATATCATCTTCTTCACTAGGAGATACGACAATCACAAATTCTCCCTTAAATTCTTTAGTATTCTTAATTGCATCACTAATAAGTCCTACATAAACACTTTCATGAAGTTTAGAAATTTCCCGAGATATACTAATATATCTATCACCAAATACCTCTAACATCATATTTAAAGTTTTTAACATTCTATGAGGTGCTTCGTAAAAAACTAAAGTATATTCAGAATCTTTTAAATATTCTAATTCTTGTTTCATCTTACTTTCTTTACTTGACAAAAATCCATAAAATGTAAAATGTTCAGAACTTATTGAAGAAGCAATTAATGCTGGAACAAACGCACAAGCACCAGGTAATCCAATAACATTATAACCATTATCTTTTAAAAATTTTACCGTTTTATATCCTGGATCACTAATAATAGGAGTTCCCCTATCAGTAACGATTGCTACATTCTTACCTTCTTTTAAATAATTCATTACCTTATCTTTAACTATATCTTCATTATGATCATGTAAAGCAATTAATTTGTTTTTTATTTCAAAATGATTTAATAATTGTAAAGTAACTCTTGTATCCTCCGAAAATATTACATCCACTATTTTCAATATATTTATTGCCCTAAAAGTCATATCTTCTAAATTACCAATTGGTGTTGGTACTAAATAAACACTAGGACTACCATCATAACTATTCTGCCACATCATCATTTCCTCCAAACATCATTCTAACCTCTTTCGTATAACTCCCATCATCATTATGAGTATACATTGGACTTAATAATTTTAATCCAGTCTTACCATTCTTAATTCCTTCAATAAGTAATATATTCGCATCTTTCCCAACTTTTGGATAAACAATTCTAAGTCTCTTAGGTTCAATTCCATATTTTTGCATTAAATTAATTATCTCTATAATCCGATCAGGTCTATGAACCATAGCTAAAGTTCCACCAGTTTTTAAAAGATACTTACTTACTTTCATAACATCTTCTAAAGTTAATTTAACCTCATGTCTAGCAATCGTCTTAATATCATTATCATTAACCAAACTATTATCTTGATATTTAAAATATGGCGGATTACAAGTAACAACATCAACACTCTCAGATTGAAATATATTTTCTATATTCTTAACATCATCATTTATAAGTTCTATTTGCTTATCCATGCCATTTTCTTTAACTGAATCATATCCCATTGAATAAACTTCTTTTTGTAATTCAACGCCAAAAATCCTAGCTTTAGTCCTAAAAGACATAAGCATAGGAATAGGTGCATTACCACTACATAAATCTACTATTTTTTTATCACTTAATTTAATAGTTACAAAATTGGCTAATAATACTGAATCCAAAGAAAAAGCAAAATAATCTTCATCTTGATAAATTATATTATCCGAAAAATTTAATAATCTATTCTTTACTCTCATCTGATACTTCCACAGTTAATATTTCATTCTCAGATAATAATACCTTATAAGTCTTTTTAAATACATCAACTGAAATTACTTTACCTTCACCCTTCTCAGTTTTAACTCTGTGACCAACATCAGGTAAACCCTTCTTATATTCAGTATAATTATCATTTTCATATTTTAAACAACATAAAAGTCTTCCACAAACCCCATTTATCTTCGTAGGATTTAAAGATAAATTTTGATTTTTAGCCATATTTATAGAAACGCTATCAAACTCAGTTAAAAAATTATTACAACATAATTTTCTTCCACAAGGACCAATACCACCAATTTCCTTAGCCTTGTCCCTAATACCTACTTGTCTAAGTTCTATTCTAGTTTTAAATATAGTCCCTAAATCTTTAGCTAATTGCCTAAAGTCTACTCTATTATCAGAAACAAATCTAAATATTAATTGTTCTCTATCAAAAGTATAACTTACATCAATAATCTTCATATCAAGTTCATATTGATTAATTAAATCATTACATTTTACTAAAGCCTTATCAGCATCACGTAAATTATTCATATGTTTTTTATGATCATTCTTATTAGCTATTCTTATAACATTTTTATATTCTAAATTATTAGTTTTATCTCCTTCAACTGAACTTATAACAACCTCTCCATATTGAAGACCCTTTTCAGTTTCAACAATTACTTTATCTCCTTCATTTAGATTATATCCATTAGAATTAAAATAATAAGTTTTTCCATTATCACTTAGCTTAATACCTACTACCATTATTAATTCCTCCAATACTAATTATTATCATATCCATAAGTAAATTACTATTAACATTAAACTTAATAGAATCCTTAGCATCAAGTAAAATATTTATTTTTTCTAATACACCTTCTAATTTATTTAATTTAGATAATTCTATTATTTCTTCTTTCCACTTCATACATTTAATATTACTATTACCCATAATAATCTTTACTATATCATAATATATATCTATCATTCTATCAAATACAACTATCATTTTATCCCT
This sequence comes from Bacilli bacterium, assembly GCA_017409025.1. Lineage (GTDB taxonomy): Bacteria > Bacillota_I > Bacilli_A > RF39 > UBA660 > RUG705. Next base: position 169,021 of record JAFQTN010000002.1, read on the forward strand.
ATCTTTAGCAGAAACTACTGAAAACCATATATCTTTAACAGATATAATCGTATCTATACCTTTAGTTTCTAGCGTTGTTACAAAATCTATTGCTAATTTTTCTAACGCTTCATCTACAACTATGTCTTCATTTATTACATTATTAAGTTTTATAACCTTACATCTAGAAATAATCGTAGATAAAACATTATTAATATTATTAGTCATAAGTATAGCTATAATATCATCTTCTGGTTCTTCCAAAAATTTAAGCATCGAATTAGCAGCCTCTGCCCTCATTTTTTCACAATCTCTAATGATATATATTCTTTTCTTACCTTCTACCGCAGATCTAGAAAATTCTTGTTGTAAAGAAGTAATCTGTTGTTTTTTTATATATGTTCCATCAGCACTAATTATCTTAAGTTCCGGATAATTACCATCATCTATTCTCTTACATAAAGAACACTCACTACACTTACTATTATCAAAATATTTATTTTCACAAAGTATCGCTTTAACAAAAGAAAGAACCATATTAAAAGAATCAGAATAATTATTTTCATCAATCAAATAAGCATGAGTAACACAATTATTCATAATATCTTTAATAAATAAATTATATGCTAACTCTTGCTTGTCCTTATAATCATTAAGCATACTTCAACACCCCAACTCTATTAAATACAAACTAAAGAAAATAATATAAGCATAATTATTGAAGGGATTCCACAAAATGTAACTAATAATATTGTAAAAATATTCATCGGTATAAACAAATCAAGTGGTAAAGTCATTTTATTATAAGCATATATTAGTAATACTGCCAAAATAAACTTCTTTACTAAGTTACATATTTTCTTAATCATTATTATCACCTAATAAATATTATGACTTGTCTATATTTTTATGCTACATCTTTTCTATCTTCAAAAGCCATTTCCAATGTCATCGTATCAATATATTCAATATCTGTCCCCATAGGTATTCCTATTGGTATTTTTGATACCTTAACATTATATTTAGATAATATTTTCTTAATATATTGCATCGTAGTCTCTCCTTCAATACTAGGTTTTAAAACTACGATAACTTCTCTTACGTTATCATCTTGTACTCTTTTAACAAGACTACTTAAATTTATATCTTCCGGATTTACCCCATCCATCGGAGATATAAGTCCATCTAATACATGATATCTTCCATTATAAGTACCCATTTTTTCAAATAATATTATATCTTTAGATTTTTCTACGACAAATAGCGTACTACTATCTCTATTATCATCATTACATATATAACACTTATCCATATCAGTAATACATCCACATATTGGACATTTCTTTATATTTTCTTTAATACTAATAATAGAATTAGCAAAATTATCTAATTTATCTTTATCAAAACCAACAACTGCATAAGCAAGTCTCTCTGCAGATTTTTCCCCTATACCCGGTAAATCTTTTAAACACTCAATTAAATTTCTAATACTACTAGGATACATCTTACATCAACCCAGCTAAACCTTGACCATATTTACCAAGTTTCTTCTCTTTATCAGCATCAGCCTTCTTAACTGCATCGTTGATAGCTATCATTATCATATCTTCTAGCATTTCAACATCATCTTTTGTAATGTCTTCATCCATATTTATTTTAACACTAGTAACTTCTTTCTTGCCATTAATCTTAACACTTACCAATGAAGATGTTCCTTCATAAGTAGTATTTTCTAACTCAGCTTGATCCTTTTGTAATTTAGCTTGCATCTTTTGTGCTTCCATCATTAATTTTTGCATATTCATACTTTATCACCTTTCCTATTTAAATTCTAGATTTTCTTCACCAACTATATCAAATAGTCTATCAACAATTGTCGCTTCTTTTTGTTGATTATTATCCTTATTTTCCTCTAAAACTAATTTTTTTACTTCATATTTTATACCATTTTTAATATTATTGATATACTCTTCTTTATGTTTATTCCATTCTTCATTTGTTATTACAACATAATTATATTTACCATCTAATATCATATTAACAAAATCATTACTTAATTTTTCATTTAAATATACTCCATTTATTAAAGACTCATATAAAACAGTAAATATAATATAATTATCTCCTACTACTTCTAAGGTAACATCAGTCCATTTACCAACTACTGAAGAATAATGGCTGTCAGTCAAATAATCACATACATTGTTCCATTTTTCTTGTAAACTAATCTTTAACTTTTTATCAGCTAACGCTAAAGCATTATTTATTATAACATCTTTATTTTTAATAACTATATTATTATTTTCATTAATAACTTTACTACTAACATCTTCTTTATTAACAGTTAAATCAGTATATTCTTTTTTGTCATTATACGTAAAATTAAATGCCAACCCATATTCTTGATTATTTTCTTCTTTTTTAATTTTTTTTAACACTAAAGTATCTTCTTCAACATCTAAAGAATTAAATTTATTAGCTACTAACAAGAAATTTGATATAACAACAACAGATTGTCTAGTAACATTTTTAATCTTATCAACAAGTTGATTAATGATATCTATAACATAAAATATATCTTTTAAACAATACATCTCACTTACCTTAGACAAATACTCACTATCAGTTTTTATTAATTTAGAAGTTACTTCCTTCTTATATAAAATTAAATCTTTTAAAAACATCATTACATCTTCAAGAAATTTACCATAATTTTTACCATTATTATTCAAATTTTCTAAAAACTCAGTAATTTTTTCTAAATTGTTATTTTTCAAATTACAAAGTAAATTACATATTTCATTTAAAGATACATTTCCGCACACCTCATAAACATCAGATAAAGTTATGTTTCCTTGAGAAAAAGATCTAAGCTGATCTAAGAAATTAATTGAATCTCTCATTCCACCATCAGATATTTTTGCTATTTCATATAATGCCTCATCAGATATTTCAATTTTTTCTATATCAGCAATCTCTCTCAATTTTTTCACTATATCAACAACATCTATTTTATTAAACTGAAATTTTTGACATCTTGAAGTAATAGTTAAAGGAATTTTATAATATTCTGTCGTAGCTAATATAAATATAACATGCTTTGGAGGTTCTTCTAATGTTTTTAATAAAGCATTAAATGCCTGATTTGTAAGCATATGAACTTCATCTATTATATAAACCTTATATTTACATACGCTAGGTACTAAATTTGCTTTTTCTCTTAAATCTCTTATTTCATCAACACCATTATTTGATGCTGCATCAATTTCAATAATATCACTACCACTTGATGCACTCAAACAACTAGGACACTCATTACAAGGCATATCATCATGAAGATTCTCACAATTAACCATTTTAGCCATAATTTTTGCAGTTGTAGTCTTTCCAGTACCTCTTGGTCCGGAAAACAAATAAGCATGCGATATAGTTCCATTTTTAATAGAACTAGCTATAATCTTTCTTATTTCATTCTGACCAACCATTTCATACAAATTTGAAGGCCTATATTTTCTATATAAAGCTAAATACTCCATAACCTCACCTCATCACTAATAATTATACCATATTTAATAACTAATTTCTTTTATTTTCAAAAAATAATTGAAGCATTTTAAGATATTTTTTTTTAAGTTCTTCATCATCTATTTTAATAGTATCTATATATTCACCAGTTTTAAAACAAACATTTGTTCTATCACATAAATAATATACTTTTTCTATTCTACTTTCTAATATAGCACCAGAACACATCATACAAGGAAGTAAAGTAACATACATCTCACAACCATCAAGTCTCCAATCACCAACAAAACGGCAAGCTTCTTCAATTGCATTTATTTCAGCATGCCCAATTACACTATTATCATTTTCCCTATTATTAATACCTCTTCCAATTATCTCATTATTTTTAACAACAATTGCACCAACAGGAATCTCATCTTTATTATAAGATTCAACTGCTAAATTGTATATTTCATCAACAAAATCTTTTTTCATCACTAACCACCACTTACATTTATATTATATCAACAATTACATTATTTTTAAAGAAAAAAACATCACAAAAGCATTATCAAATTATTAATTCCACTTTTTATAAATTACAAGTTAATTTTATTTCCCAGGAAATAATTTAATAAAAAGATAACTGATTTATACATATATATAAAAGGGAAATAATCTGATTTTTACAGTCTGTGCATATTTCTATTACAGATTTTTAATTTCTGTTAATTTTTATATACATTTTTTTAACATCAATGTTCCACGTGGAACATTGACTTATAAAACTAATTATCACACTTTTATACTAGTTTTATTTAGATATTTTTATATTAACCATTTATATAAAAATTACACATTAAACTCATAGCTATTTCAATGTTCCACGTGGAACATTGAAATGCATAACGAAACATATCACCAAATTTTATTATATTAAATATTGTATATTTTTTATATAGTTACTCTGCTCGTTTATAAATTAAAACAAACTCTTATGAATGTTCCACGTGGAACATTCATAAAATCAAGCAACATACGTATTTAAATAATAAATAACGCTGCACAATTGTTACTCATCAAAACAACATAAATTTATTTGCAATATTCCACATGAAATATTACATTTTTTTATATAATAATTTTTTATACTAAATATAATTGTTACAAAAAAGTCTAGTATATTTAACAACTAGAATCTAATAACCACACATCATATATTTTTTATGTTCCACGTGGAACATAAAAAAAGTGCACACAGTAATTAATAGTTAAAGCTGCTATCTTCCGATCCTGACTTGATTCCTATATTACTGTTGCACAAACAAATTATATAATAATATTAAATTTATTTCAAGTATTTTATTATAAAATACAATATATCTACAATGTTCCACGTGGAACATTGTACTATATAACAAATCACTACATTATTCCACATTGATTATATAATAATATTATTTAATTCAAATCATTTATTAAAAACATGAATTTTAAATTTACACCTATTCTAATGTTCCACGTGGAACATTAGAATATCACAAAACATTAATCTACAAATTTTATTATATAAAAATATATATTATTATTTTGTAACATATATAATTAACTATAAAAAACAAAGATATACAATTATCAATGTTCCACGTGGAACATCGTTATAGTTAAAAAAATGTAGTCAAAAAATTACAGAAATTAAAAATCTGTAATAGAAATATGCACAGACCGTAAAAATTAGATTATTTCCTATTTCTACACATACAAAAGAACGAAGATATTTCTTATAACTTTATTTTCCAGGAAATAAAGTTAACTTATAGCTAACAATAAACAAAATATTAAGGTATTTATATCGACAGATAAAAAACTGTAATAGATTTTGTGCAGAAATTAAAAATCTGTAACATAGTTATACAGTCACTGCAAAATTCAGATTATTTTCTATATCATAATAACAATATTGCTATATCAACAACCAATTTTATTATTATTACTCTATCCAAATTATTTCCTGGGAAATAATTTGGATTTGCTTTAATTTTGTTCTATCAACAGGAAACACAAAAAATATATAAAAATTAATAATATTAACTAAATAATTATAACTTAATAAAAAGATTAATTTATAAAATTAAAAATGCTATATCAACAGGTTCTAGAAAAATGTATAAAAAAAAAGACTATTCACTAGTCTTTTCTTCATTTTTTTCTACATTATCTGCTGTTATTTCACCATCACTAGTAGTATTCACATTATTAGATTCATCATTTTCAGTATCTACAATAGATATAGAACTTACTTTTTGACCTTCTCTTAAATTAATAAGTTTAACACCTTGAGTAACTCTACTCATTTCAGATATCTTATCAACAGCCAATCTAATAATTATACCCTCATTTGTAATAATAATTAAATCTTTCGTATTATCTACAGTCTTAAATGATGTAATTGATCCATTCTTATCAGTAATATTTAAAGTTTTAACACCTTTTCCACCACGATTTGTAATTCTGTATTCTTCAATTGGTGTTTTCTTACCATAACCATTTTCCGTTACAACAAGAACATGTTCACCTTCTTTAGCTATTTCCATACCAACAAGATTACTATCATCTAAATTAATACCTCTAACACCAGCTGCACCTCTTCCCATAACTCTTACTAATCCTTCTGGGAATCTAACCATTCTACCATTTGATGCAGCCATTAATATATCAGCCTCACCGTTCGTATTCTTAACAGATATTAATTCATCATCTTCTCTTAAAGTAATAAATTTCTTACCATTTGCTCTAATATTATAGAATTCAGATACATCAGTTCTCTTAATTAATCCACTTCTTGTTGCAAATACTAAATATTTACTATCTCCATTAGGTGATCCATTAAGTAAGGATGTTACACTCTCACCTTGTTCCATATTTAATAAGTTAATAATTGGTAAACCTTTAGATTGTCTACTATATTCAGGGATTTCATAACCTTTAACACGATATACTTTTCCTTTATTTGTAAAGAATAATACATAATCATGCGTAGAACAATTTAACATTTGCTCAACAAAATCCTCTTCATTAATAGACATTCCTTTAATACCAACACCACCTCTATTTTGAGTTTTGTATGTATCAACAGGTAATCTCTTAATATAACCTTTTTTAGTTAAAGTTATAACTATTTTTTCTTCTGGAATTAAACTTTCGTCTTCTATATAATCAACAGCTGTCATATCAATATGAGTTCTTCTTTCATCACCAAATCTATTTTTTATCTCAGTTAATTCTTCTTTAATTATATCTAAAACCATTTGTTCTGAACCTAAAATAGCTTTTAATCTATCTATCTCTATCAACAGGTTCTTCAATTCTTCTTCAATTTTATCTCTTTCTAATCCAGTTAAACGACGTAATTTAAGTTCTAATATAGCATCAGTTTGAACTTCAGTTAAATTAAATCTGCTCATTAATTTTTCTTTAGCCTCAATATCAGTCTTAGCAGTCTTAATTATTTGAATAACTTCATCTATATTATCTTGGGCTATCTTATAACCTTCTAAAATATGTACTCTACGTTCATTTTTTTCTAAATCAAATCTAGTTCTTCTAATAATAACTTCTTTTTGATGATCAATATACTTAGAAATAATATCTTTAAGTGGTAAAGTCTTAGGTGTCATACCATCAATCATCAAGAATATAATACCATACTGAGTTTGAAAATTAGTATGCTTATATAAATTATTAAGAACAACTTGCGGATTAGCATCTCTTTTTAAAGTAATTGTAATCTTAACACCATCTTTTAAATCAGTATGATAATCAGATATACCCTCTATTACCTTATCCCTAACTAATTCAGCAACTTTATTCTTAAGTTCCATCGTATTAACACCATAAGGAACTTCCGTAATAACTATTGAACTATGATTATTATGTTCTACTATTTCCGCTCTACTTCTAATTGTAATAGATCCACGACCAGTTTCATATGCTTTCTTAATACCTGAATTTCCAAGTATTATACCACCCGTAGGAAAGTCTGGACCTTTAATATGTTCCATTAATCCTAAAGTATCAATTTCTGGATTATCAATATATGCAATACAACCATCAATAACTTCAGTTAAATTATGAGGCGGAATATTTGTTGCCATACCTACAGCAATACCCATAGTACCATTTACCAAGATATTAGGATATCTACTAGGTAAAACAATCGGTTCGTCTAATGTTTCATCAAAATTTTTCCTCATATCAACAGTATTTTTTCTAATATCAGTTAACAATTCTAGTGATAATTTAGATAAACGAGATTCGGTATAACGCATCGCTGCAGCTCCGTCACCCTCTATATTACCAAAGTTACCATGACCATCAATAAGTAAGTATCTTTGGTTAAAATCTTGAGCCATTCTAACCATTGCCTCATATATTGAACTATCACCATGAGGATGGTAGTTACCCATAACTTCTCCGACAGTTTTTGCTGATTTTCTATGAGGTTTATCAGGTGTATATCCTGAATTAAACATACTCCATAAAATACGTCTATGAACAGGTTTTAAACCATCTCTCAAGTCTGGTAGAGCACGTGATGTTATAACACTCATTGAATATTCCAAGAAAGATGTTTTAACTTCATCAACAATGTTATTTTCAGCTAAACTATCTCTTTCGTGAAAATATCCACTAAATCCAGAAGAATGAACTTCTTCTTTTTCTTCTGTTTCAATTACTTCTTCTACACTTTCTTCATTATCTTCTGCCATAGCTCTATCAACAAGTTCTTCTAATTCTTCATTAATTTTTTCATTTTCCATCTAAAAACACCCCCTATACATCAAGATTTTGTACAAATCTTGCATTTTCTTCAATAAAGTTTCTTCTAGGCTCTACTTCATCGCCCATAAGTTTACTAAATATTGCATCTGCAGATACACAATCATCTACAGTAATTTTTCTTAAAACTCTCTTTTCTATATCCATAGTAGTTTCATTTAATTCTTCAGCATCCATTTCACCAAGACCTTTCATACGAGCAATTTCAACACGAGATCTAACATTCTCTGGTAACGATGCTAAATACGCTTCCTTCTCTTCTTCATTTAGAACATATTTTCGTGTTTTTCCATGCATAATTCTAAATAATGGAGGTTGAGCAGCATAAACATGACCAGCTTCAACAATTGGTTTAAAGAATCTATAAAATAATGTTAATAACAATACTCTAATATGTGATCCATCAACATCGGCATCGGTCATTATTATAATTTTATTGTATCTTAATTTAGATAAATCAAATTCTTCACCAATACCAGTACCAAATGCTGTAATAATAGTTCTTATTTCTTCATTAGATAAAGCCTTATCAAGTCTAGCTTTTTCTACGTTTAATATCTTTCCTCTTAAAGGTAATATTGCTTGTGTCATAGAGTCTCTACCTTTTTTAGCAGAACCACCAGCACTATCTCCTTCGACTATAAATATTTCAGATACATTAGGATCTTTACTTTTACAATCAGATAATTTACCAAAGAAATTAGTCGTAGCTAAATCACTTTTTCTAGTTATTTCTCTTGCCTTTCTAGCAGCATTTCTAGCTCTACACGCAAGCATTGCTTTATTAACAATAGTCTTAGCTTCTTCTGGATTTTCTAATAAAAATCTTTCAAAACCTTGACTAAATACATTATCAGCTAATTTTCTAACTTCAGAGTTTCCAAGTCTACCTTTTGTTTGTCCTTCAAATTGAGGATTAGGATGCTTACATGAAATAATCATTGTTAAACCTTCCTTAACATCATCTCCCGTTAAAGAATCATCCTTTTCCTTTAAAATATTATTCTTCTTAGCATAACTATTAATAACTCTTGTTAAAGCTCTTCTAACACCTTCTTCATGTGTTCCACCATCATGAGTATTAATGTTATTTACAAATGAATATATATTATCGTTATAACCAGAATTATACTGCATTGCTACTTCAAACATAACATTATCTTCTTCACCAGATAAGTGAATTATTGCTTCATGAATTGGAGTTTTTTCTTGATTTATAAATCTAACATACTCACTAATACCACCTTCATATAAAAATTTCTCTCCAGTAGTATCTTCTTCATCTCTATCATCTCTTAAAGTAATTGCTAATCCTTTATTTAAGAAAGCCAGTTCTCTAATTCTAACCTTTAATATTTCATAATCATATACTTCACTATCAAATATATCAGGATCAGGTTTAAATGTAACTGTAGTTCCTGTTCTATTATCACTACATTTATCAATTACTTTAAGTGGTTCAACAGTATGTCCACCATTTTCAAATCTAATATAGTTTACTTCTCCATTTTTATATACTTTTACTTCAACCCAACTACTTAAAGCATTAACTACAGATGCACCTACACCATGTAATCCTCCAGATACCTTGTATCCGCCACCGCCAAATTTACCACCAGCATGAAGTACTGTATAAACAGTTTCAACTGTAGATTTCTTAGTCTTTGGATGTATATCAACAGGTATTCCACGTCCATCATCTTTTACTGTTATTGAATTATCTTTATTTATGATTACTTCAATATTATTACAGTATCCCGCTAAAGCTTCGTCAATAGCATTATCAACGATTTCCCATACTAAATGATGTAACCCCTTAATATCGGTAGTACCAATATACATACCAGGTCTTTTTCTTACTGCTTCTAAACCTTCTAATACTTGAATATCAGAAGCATCATAATGTTGTTCTTGTAATTTTTCTTCCATTTTTACCACGTACCCTTCTAATTGTTATTTATTTTTTCAATAATTTTTCCATTTTCTATTTTATATATATTAGCTATTTTAACTAATTCCTGATCAATTTCACTTAAATCAGTCGTAGTCATAATAGTTTGAACATCATCATTTAAAAACTTAATTAATTTATTTCTTTTTTCAATATCTAATTCACTAAATATATCATCTAAAAGTAATATAGGCATTTCTCCAGTAACTTCCTTAAAAACATCTATCTCAGCTAATTTTAAGGCTAATATACTCATTTTTAACTGTCCCTGAGACCCATATAACAATAAATTATTTTCATTCAAGTAAAAACTAAAATTATCCTTATGAGGGCCTATTTGTGTATTACCATACATAATTTCCCTATCTTTTACTTCAGATAACTTATTTAACATAATATTTTTCATCGTATTTTTATCGGTAATATCAATATCACTAATATATTTAATCAATAAACCATCATCACCAGATATAAATGAATACTTATCACTAATATATTGATTTACCTTATCAATAAAATTAAATCTATATAAATATATTGAAACAGATAAATCTACATATTTTTCATTTAAAATATTAAAATATTCTAAATTAATAGGACTATTCTTGATAATCTTTAAATATTCATTTCTCTGTTTAAGAATAATATTAAATTCAGATAATATTTTAATATATTTATCATATAACTGACTAAGTTCTATATTTAAAAACCTTCTTCTATTTCCTGGACTATCTTTTAACAATCTAATATCATCAGGACTAAATATAATGACTCTTAAATTACCTAAATAATCAATATTTCTTTTTATTAACTTCTTATTAACCTCTATTTTCTTACCATCATTAGATATTTTTACAGCTAAATTTTTCTTAAAATTACCATTAAATATATCTCCATTAACTCTAGTAAAATCTTTATCTTTATGTATTAATGTTTTTTCATTAACAGATAAAAAAGATTTCGTAATAGAAAGAAAATAAATAGCTTCTAATATATTAGTTTTTCCTTGGGCATTATTTCCAATAATAATATTAAGTTTATCATTAAATTCTATATCTAAATCCAAATAATTACGAAAATTTTTTAAATTTAATCTATTAATTTTCAAAGATTTTTATCCTCATAACCTAACATCACCCAAGTATTCATTATTAACTAATTATTACACTATAATTATATCATAAATCCCTTAAAAATAAAAGAAAAAGTCCTACTTTTTCAAACTTTCTCTTCGTTTTTTTATCTCATAGTCTAACATTAAACTTCTAGTAACCTGATTATCGATAATATAGTAAGAAAAATCTATAACTACTTGCTTATTATTCTTAAAATAAAATACTGTTTTATCACCAGATTTAACATACTTTTCCAAGTTATTATAAGAAATCCATATATTACATTTGTCTCTAATAGATTTAAGTGGAAAAAATATAATATTTCTACTTTCTTCAATAATAATTGGTAATTTACTCTTAATATTAATAAGTCTTTTAGTCATATTTACCCTATCAGTTAAACTACTTCCAAAGAATTTACAGGAATTATCTATTATTTTTTTAGAATTAATTGATATCAAAAATTCATTATCCATAGTAATAACCTTAGTATTATCCTCATCAATACCTATCAACATAACTGTTGATAAATCAATTTCATACATTGTTCCCCCTCCTTAACCTTATATTAAAACACACAATATCTGTCGATTTCTGTTGAATATTGTCACATAAATAAAAAAATAGAAAAAATAAATATTTTTCTATTTCAGATTGTTGACAAAGTGATATATTTGAAAAAATATATTGCTTTTTCTTTGCTATAAATTATTTTTTTGATAATTTGCTGAAAAAATAGTCTGATTTGTTTAATATTTGTGTATTTTTTCTTGCTATTCCATCTCCAT
>JAFQTN010000003.1 GCA_017409025.1 Bacilli bacterium
AGCAATAGACGACTATATTTATTATTATAATTATGATAGAATTAAGGTAAAATTAAAAGGACTGTCACCTGTAAATTACAGGTTACAATCCTCTAATTAGAAACTATTTATAAACTGTCCAACTTTTGGGGTTCAGTTCAACTTTTCTAGTTCTTTTAAGTTAATTAGTTCTTGTTCAAGTTTGGATAAATCATTTGGTGACATAAAGATGAATACTGCATCTTTATGTTTATTTAATATATTAGCATCATCCATATTTAATGGATAAGCATTTTTCATTTCATTTATAATGGTATAATTTGTTATATCTTTATAATCTTCTTGAGTTTCCCTAGCTGGATGGATATCCATAATATAAGAGATATCAGTTTTTGATAATTCGTTTGCAATATCTTTGGCAAATTCCTTGGTTCTTGAGAATGTGTGTGGTTGAAAGATAGATACAATTAATTTATCAGGATACTTTTGTTTTATTGCATTAATAGTAGATTTTATTTCATTAGGATGATGTGCATAATCATCAATTATTACGTTATTTCCTACGAATGTTTCAGTAAATCTTCTCTTAGCACCAGTAAATGTTTGAAAACAAGTAGATACTTCTTCTGAAGGTATATCTTCAAAATAGCATACACTTATTACCGCTAGAGCATCCATTAGTTGATGAAGTCCGTATATTGGTAAAGCAAAATGGCCATATAGTTTATTATCTACTAATACATCAAAGGTAGTTCCTTCTTTTGTATATTTTATATTAATAGCTCTAATATTATTATTTTCATTTAGACCAAAGTAAGATATTTCTTTTTCTACATTCATTTTTCTTATATTATCGTCATCACCATTAGCAATAATCATTTTAGCACTAGAATTAGCGAATTCTTGATATGCATCAATTACATCAAAGATATCTTTAAAATAATCTACATGATCTAAGTCAATATTTAATATAACTGTGTAGTATGGAGAATATGCTAAGAAATGTCTTTTATATTCGCAACTTTCTAAAGCAAAATATTTATTTTCTTTATTAGCATAACCGGTACCATCACCAATTAGATAATTTATTCCTTTAATCTGATTTAGAACATGGGAAGTCATTGCTGTTGTAGTAGTTTTTCCATGACAGCCACAAATACAGATAGTTTTAAATTTTTTTGTAAGAATTCCCACCATTTGATTATAATCTATTACTTCTAAATTTAATTCTCTAGCTTTTTTTAATTCAGGATGTTCTTCAGTGATAGATAGTCCTCTAATGATAGTTAAATTGTTTGTTATATTGTTTTCGTTGTACGTAAAAAAATTAATGTTATTTTTGATTAGTTCTTTTTCAGTAAAGAAATGTTTTTCAAGATCACTACCTTGAACTTCGTATCCTAATTGTTTCATAATTACTGCTAAGGCACTCATTCCAGCACCTTTTATACCTATAAAATGATACATAATAATCACTTTCCTTCTAATTAATTATATCATAATAAAATAATTATTTAACAAAAACATATAATTTAATATGAAAAATAAATTTATTAAGTCAACTATTATATTAATTATTGGTGGGGCTATTACTAAAATATTGGCTATGGTTATAAAGATATTCCTTACTAGAAGTATTGGAGACGAGGGAATTGGCCTTTATATGTTAGTTTTACCTACTTTTAATTTATTTATTACGCTTTGTACAATGTCTTTATCTACTTCAATTAGTAAACTTATATCTGAGAGAAGAAATAGTAAGAAAGTAGTTCTTTCCTTAGTTCCAATTAGTTTAATTTATAATTTTATTTTAATGTTTTTGTTAATAATATTTACACCATATATTTCAAATAATCTTTTAAAAAATAGTCTTACATATTATCCGATTATGGCTATTGCCTTTACACTACCTTTTATATGTATTTCTAGTATTTTAAAGGGATATTTTTATGGTAAGGAAAATATGGGGCCTTTTGTTATTTCTAATATTGTTGAACAAATAGTAAGACTCGTATTTATTATTTTTGTTATTCCAAAATTAATGGCTTATGGTATGACGATTGCTGTTTGTGGAGTTGTTTTAATAAATGTATTAAGTGAGTTTGCATCTATTATTTGTCTAATTTTATATATTCCTAATAAGAAGATAAATATTAGTGATTTTAAATTTGATAAGATTATTTTTAAGGATGTTTTAAATATTTCTGTGCCTTCTACTGGTAGTAGGCTTATTGGTTCTATTTCTTATTTTTTAGAACCTATAATTTTAACTTTTATATTACTTTATGTTGGTTATAGTAATGATTATATAACGCAAGAATATGGAGTTATTACTGGGTATGTTCAACCACTTTTATTATTACCTTCATTTTTTACAATGGCTATTTCTACTTCACTACTTCCAGTAATTTCAAGTAATTATTCTAGAGGAAACTATAGTTATGCGAAAAAAAAATTAAAGCAAGCTTTAACTATTTCTTTAATCATAGGGGTATTTTTTACTATAATTTTTATGATAATTCCAGAATATTTACTAAAGTTTATTTATAATACTAATCTTGGTGTTAATTATATTAGAGTCATTTGTCCATTTTTTTTACTTCATTATATACAAGGTCCTTTAACAGCTTATTTACAGGCAATAAATAAGGCAAATGTAGCTATGAAGGGAACTTTAGTTGGGGCTATTATAAAAAATATTTTACTACTTATTTTACCTATTTTTATGGGTATTTGGGGTTTGGTTGTGGCTTCTATTGTAAATATTTTTTATGTTACTATTCAGCACATATATTATGCTTACAAGTATTAAATAATTATTTTGTTTACTTCATTAATTATATATTCTTTAGTATCTTCATAACTTAAATTTAGGACTACTGAGAATTCATTGTATAGATGGGTTTCTGCTTGGTTAAAGTAGTAATTATCTTTATCAGTAGTTTTTTTATTGTTATCTATTCTTTCTTGATTTCTTAGATATGATGTTTTAATTATTTTTATTAAATCTTCATGTGTTCCTCTTTGCATTAATTCTTTATAATCATTTTCTAATGTTTTAGAGTCTGTTTTTATTATTTCTACTGAAGGTATACTTTTAATTAATTCTTTAACTCTTTCTTTTGTTATTAGACTTCTAACTGCACTACTAGTTACAGGAATTTGAATTTTTAAACTTTTATCTGTTAATGGAGTTAGAACATAATAATCTGTATCTTTTATATATTTAACTTTTACCTCTTCAACCACACAAACATCTTTTTTATATACTAGTAAATCACCTTTTTTAAACATAATTTTCCTCCTTTAGAATTTAGAAAAAGAGTAACTATCAACTGGACTTACGCCTTAGATAGCTACTCGTTGTAATTAAATTATAGCATAAATTTTGATTTTATGTAAGTTTAAAAAGTGTGTAGTTTTGTTGTAAAATATGTATTTATATGTTATATTATGGTTGGTGATATTATGAAAAAAAATAATAACGTTAAGAAACCGTTTAGAGAAGAACAAATAAAAAAGAATAGAAAAAAATTTGTTTTATTTTTTATAATTTGGATCTGTATACTTGGTATTGGTTTCGTTAAAAAAAGTTTTCAAAACGATACTTTTTATACGATTAAAATTGGAGAACTCATTTTAAACAATGGTATTGATATGATGGATCATTTTTCATTTCATGCTAATTTAGCTTATACATATCCTCATTGGTTGTATGATGTTTTTATTTATTTATGTTATTTTATTGGTGGATATACGGGAGTTTACATTTCATCTATAGTTTTGTTTTTAATACTTTTAATTCTTGTATTTAAAACCAATATAAAAATTAGTAATAATTATTTTGTTTCAGCATTTGCTACTTTTATTTGTGCGCTTGCCATTAGTGGTTTTGCAACTGCAAGAGCTCAGCTTGCTAGTTTTTTGGTATTTACTTTACAGATATATTTTATTGAAGTGTTTTTAAAAAGTGGAAAGAAAAAATATTTATGGGGATTATTACTTTTATCTTTGATACTTTGTAATATACATGTTGCTGTTTGGCCTTTTTACTTTATATTATACTTACCTTATTTAGCTGAATATATAATTTCTTTTATAGCAAGTAAGATAAAGATTAAGAAAAAGAATAAATTTATTAAGTTTATGGAAAATAAATTTCTATTAGAAAAAAATAATAATATAAAATATGTTTTTATGGTGATGGTAGCTAGTTTACTTACTGGTTTAATTACACCAATTGGTGATACTCCATATACATATTTAATTAAAACGATGATGGGAAATTCACAAGATTATATTCAAGAACATCAAATGCTTAGTTGGATTAATAGTCCATTTACGATAATTATTGCATTTGAGACAATATTTTTAAGTCTATTTTCAAAGGTTAAAGTTAGAGACTTCTTTATGATTTGCGGACTTATATTTATGTCTATTATGTCTACTCGTCATTTATCTTTATTAGCACTTGTTGGTACTATTTGCTTTTCACGATTATTTTCAATGTTTTTTGAGAATTTTAGTTTCAATATTGATGATAAGATTATGGCATTTTTTAATAAAAAAATAGTAATCGGTATGAGTTTTCTGTTTGCTATATTAGTATCTTCTCTATTATTTTATAATGAAAGTAAAAAAGAATATATTATGAGTGATTTATATCCAGTTGAAGCCGTTAATTATATTAAAGAAAATATTGATATAGACAAGATGAAAATATTTAACGAATATAATTTTGGTAGTTATTTACTTCTTAATGATATTCCTGTATATATTGATTCTAGAGCTGATTTATATACTAAACAATTTAGTGGTTTTGAATATGATATGTTTGATGATTATCAATACATCAGTTCTAATTATCAAGAAAAATTTGAATTTTATAATATTACACATGTTCTTTTATATAAGAAGGGGCATTTTTATAATATGTTAGAAAATGATAGTAATTATAAAACTTTATATGAAGATGAATACTTTGTACTTTATGAGAAACTTGGAAAAAGTAATGTTATTGTTACTTTGGAATAGTTTCTTTTTTATACAGAAAAACTAGATATTTTCTATCTAGTTATAGTATGAATTTAACAATTAATCCGATTAGTAAACATAAGACAATACCAATTACTTCTCCGATTATTCCTTCTTTTATGTGATACCAATAATTTTTATATTCTTTTTTGATATCTTCTGTTCCTTTAAAGATGAATTTTTCTGATTGACAAAACCAACATATATCTAATATGATAATATCGTATATATTGATGATTGTCCATATTAGAAGTGAAGATAAGAAACTGTCTTTAAAGTTGGTATATCCATTTATATATCTTAATATTAGACTAACGCTTATGATGATTATTATAGCTACGATTGACTTTGCTAACATTTTCTTTTTATTGGTTGGTATTTTATCTTTATATTCTTTCATTGATTTTACTCTATCTCTTACTTTTGGTGGGTAGTTATAAAGAGTTGCTATAGGATTTTTTGAAATTATATAAACCATAGTAGTAAATAATATGCCTAAGATTATACATTCAATTATAATTATCATCATTACTTCCTTTCTTTTCTATGTATACTTGTTTAAATTTCTTTATGCATCCGATTAGTAAAGCTATACTACAGATAATAAGGGCTATTGATAAAGCAATACTTTCTTTAGATATGTGTAATCCTAATAGAAAAATAGCTATAATTATTGTTAAGAATATTATTGTTATTATGATAGTCATCGGATATCTAATCCATTTGGGTACTTTTTTATTTGAACTAACTTCAATAGATCCTTCTAAGATTAGTTCTAAAATAAATTCTATTAATAAATCCATAATTGCTCCTTTTCTCTATGGTAATTATAACATAAAAAAATAGGTTTTAATGACCTATTTTAATTACTTTCTAAACAAATAATTTTTTTAATATTTATTATCATGTACAATCCCATTATCATAATTATTACACTAACACCCATTCCTGTATAACCATTTATATTTGCTAAATCATATTCACTGGCATAGGTGTCCAATAGTACAACTTGAGTTAAAACAATTGATGTTAGGGCATTGGCAAAGCTAGTGATTTTTACTGATTTCAATATTGGACTACTCTTTCTTTTATATTTTACCATACCATATATGGACCAGCTAATAGACCAAAATGCATTTAAGGCTACTAAATAGGTTAAATATTCATGCATTATGGTGTTTGTTCCTTTATAATACATATATACACTAACAAAAAAGTACATAATTCCTAGTATGATTAATAATACCCCATTATGTAAATAATTCTTATATCCTATTTCTTTCTTTATATTTTCATCTTTGGTACTTCTTCTTTTACCATAATTTCTAATAGAAAAAAATCTAGATATTGATAAAACTGCTAAAAAACAAGCATTTACAAAGAACCATAGTGATGGTATTGTGATAGAAAATATAAACTTTGTAATAGCAATTATTATATTTCCTATAGTTGTAAATATCAATAATAACATTGTTTTATCATTTTTTTCTAGATTTTTAATTTCCTTAATTAATTTCATTATTTTTTATCGTTTTTGATATAAGAATATACTGGGTAATTTAGTACACAAATAATAAGACCTACAACACCTGTTACGATACCTACTAACATGTCATTTTTAGTAGCACCTTCAACTAAAACTTTGCTCATACCAAATCCCATTATTAATGAACCAACTATACCGATTATGAAAGTAAGTACTATTCCCCAATTAATAGGGCCACGAGGTTTTCTTGGATGATTTTTTCTATAAACTGGTATGATACATAATAGAATGATAAATCCTATTATTGATACTACTACTCCTTGAGTGAATAAATTCCATTCAGGTAGTAGACACATCGTCATTCCGATTGCAAACACTAGTCCACCAATTGTTCCTAAAATAATTTGAATTAAAGTTTCTTTTTTCATTTGATTACCTCCACTATTTTACTTATTAGTTAAGTTATTTATGTTTTGTCTTTGTTCTTCTAACATTTTTTTATAATTTTCTCTGTTTTCTTCTGCAATTGCTTTTCCATCTCTTTCCATATGTGATAAAACTACTTTTGCTTTGCCTGCTAATCCTTTAGCATCTTTAAATTCTTGGAAATCTGGATTAGTTTTCTTTGCTTCTTCAAATCTTGCTTTGCTATCTGCTTTTACTGCTTCAAAGTTTTCCTTATCGATTTCGTGTTGTTTTTTTGCACTTTCTTTCATGTCATCAAATGCTCTTTTTAAAAATCCTTTTTTTTCTGACATAATATTTTTCCTCTCTTTCAATATAAATATTATTATATGAAAGTAAAGTTATGGTAAATTTTTAAATGTTTTTGAGAAAATTAATTTTTATAGAGTGTAACTGTGAAGATACTTCCTTTGTTTGGTTCACTTTCTACTTTTATTTTTCCTTTTACTAATTCTACTATTCTGCTTACAATTGTTAATCCTAGTCCTAGCCCCTTTGTAGTTTTACTTTTATCTACCTGATAAAATTTATTAAATATTTGTTTTATTTCTTCCTTTGTCATTCCTATTCCTGAATCAATTACACTAAATATGATAGTTTGTGAATATACTCTTAAATTAATTATGATATTTCCGCCATCAGGTGTATATTTTATAGCGTTGTTAATTAAATTCATCCATAAGTGTTCCATAATTTCTTCACTACCAAAATATTTTACTTCTTCTAAGTTACATGTAACATTTATTTTCTTTTTACTATATTCTGGTTCTAATACGATAATACATCTTCTTATTTGTTCATCAAGAGAAAAATATTTTTTATTTGGTATTATTCCTTGTGAATTAAGTTTTGTAAGTAATATTGAACTATTTGCTAGGTGGGTTAATTTAGCTGACTCTTCAACTATTATTTTTAAATATTTTTTTTCAAGTTTCTCATCAATTTTTTCTTCTAATAAGAGTTCTGCAAATCCTTTGATTGAAGTAATGGGTGTTTTAAATTCGTGAGAATAATTATTTACAAATTCATCTTGTAGGGTATTGGCTTTTTTTAGTTCTTCTTCTAATTTATTAAAGTTATCATAAGCGACGGCAAAAATGGCAGATTTTTTAGGATCTAATTTAGCATGATAATCTCCACTAGCAGCTTTTGCTAGACCATCTGCTAAGTCATTCGCTTGTTTAGCCATCGATTTGGCGTTTATCATATTAATGATTGTTATAAACAGAGCCATTGGAATTATTAATCCAAGTGATCTTAGAAGTGGTTCCCATGATAATTTATAATCATTCATTCCCCATTCAACGATACAAAATGATAACATTGAAGATACTAGTATAAAGATAGTTTGAATTCTTAACCATTTTAATATATTTTTGTAAGTTATTTCATCTATATGAAGTTTATTTTTCTTCTGCATTTAACATCACCACTTTATAACCTAATCCTTTTACTGAGATAATTTCAAAATATTTAACATCTTTTAATTTATTACGTATCTTATTGATATGAGTCTTAATTGTATCTTCACTACTATTTGATTCATAACCCCAGATAGCTTCTAGTAATTGTATTTTTGTCATAACTTTATTTGGATAAGATAGTAATTTAAATAATAGTTCAAATTCTTTTTTAGTAAGTTCTATTTTATTTCCATCGTTATATACAGAATAATCATTTTCATCCATTATGAAGGTTCCAATGTTAATTTTCATTTTACTTGAAATATTGGCTCTTCTTAATAGGGCTTTGATTCTAAGTAGTAGTTCTTCATAATCTATTGGTTTAGTAATATAGTCGTCTATCCCTAGGTCATATCCCATTCTTTTTGATTCAAATGTAGACTTTGCTGTTAGAAACAATATAGGTACTTCTTCTTTGTTATCTCTTAGACATTTTAACATTTCATAACCATCCATAACTGGCATCATGATATCTGTTACGATTAGGTCAATTTGTTTTTCATAAAAAATATCAATAGCTTGACTTCCATTTTCTGCAGTTACTACATTATAGTATTTTTTTAATCTTGCTTCGGTTAATAATCTTGTGTGTTCGTTATCTTCAACAACTAATATTGTTACCATAATATCACCTCTTTTGTTTGTATTATATCATTAAAATAAAGAAAAAAGAATTATCGGTGATAATTCCTACTTAATCAATTAATTTTCTTGCTTGTTCACAACTATCATATATAGTATTATATTGTTCTTCGATTAAAGAAATATTTTCTTTTTGTGTTTTAACTTTTACTTTTATATATGCAAAGTAGCCTAAAAACCAACCAGTTAACCCAATAATTCCACATATAATACACGAAATTATTAATGGATTTGTTGCAGTTATAGAAAACACAGAAAGAGCTAAGAAAATAGTTCCAATTAATCCAATAGTCAATGCAGAAATTATTCCTTTTGTGTATGGTTCTTTTTCTAATGTTTCTATTTCTTTTAAAGATGATTCTAATTTTCTTTGTAGAGAAAGTAACTCTACTTTATTTTTGATTCTTCTGTCTCTTTTAAATTTAAGGTTTACTAATTTATTATTGTTAACATTAGAATTATTAATATAATAATCTTCACTATCTATTAAAGATGTATTATTAATTAATATCCATCCAAAATTTTCATAACAATCAATATATAATGGTTCAAATTCTGATTTTACATTTAAAGATATATATTCATATGCAACAAAATCTTTAGTTTCACTATTTTTCATAAATACCTCCTTTAATTGCTTTTGTCAATTTACAGTTATTAATTATATATATAATAGGTAAATTTTTGGTAAACTTTTTAAAATATTTTATCCAATAGCAAATTATAACTAATAAAGATAATAAATATTAAAAAGAACATTTTATATAATGTCCTTTATTTTTCTAAATTATTAATATTTTCTTTAATTATATCAATTGATCTTTGTAGTTTGTCTTCTTCTTCTTCAGTTAACTTAAGATATACTCTTCTTTCTGCACCATCTTTGTTTAAAATGGCAGGTAATCCTACATAAACATCGTTTTCTTCATCGTACACAGATACTGGGATGATAGTATTTTCGTTACCAAGTATAGCATTAGTTATTCTTACCATAGCCATACCAATCCCGTAGTATGTTGCTCCTTTTCTATTAATTATTTCATAGGCTGCATTTCTTACATTGTTTTCTATTTCATTTAATTCTTCTTCATTAAAGAACTCTTTAATATTTTGAAGACTTATGTTAGCGTTACTCCATGGGATAAATTCTGAATCACCATGTTCACCAATTACATAGGCTTGAATATTTTTAGAATTTATACATAGTTTTTTACCTATAATTAATTGAAGTCTTGCTGTATCTAGACTTGTACCGGTACCTATTACTCTGCCTTTAGGTAATCCTGAATATTTATAAGTTAGATATGTCATTACATCTAAGGGATTAGTAGCAACTAGAAAGATTCCATCAAAACCTGATGCCATAACATTAGAAACGATATCTTTAAAAATTGAAGCATTTTTGTTTATTAAGTCTGTTCTAGTTTCACCTGGTTTTTGATTTGCTCCTGCTGCAATTACTACTATTCTAGCGTCTTTACAGTCACTATAAATTCCTTTATTAATACTTATTTTTGAAGGAGCATAAGGTAGGCAATGATTTAAATCCATTACTTCGCCTTCTACTCTTTCTTCGTTAATATCTATTAACATCAATTTATTAACATATGTTCTTTGATTAATTAGAGCATAAGCATAGCTCATACCTACATTACCACAACCAATAATAACTACTTTATTATTCATAGTATCTCTCCTTACTTTTATAAATACATTATATCATATATCTTTTAGTTTAGTAAACTAGTATGTTTTGTCTTTTTTCTTAATTTATGGTATAGTATCTATAGGGAGATTATATGAAGAAGAAAATTTTAATATTATATACAATGTATGGAACTGGTCATTATGCTGCTGCTAAAGGAATCGAGGAAGATTTAAAAGAAAGATATTCTGATTATAAGATAGATTTATTTGATCCTTTTTCTTATGCTTATCCAAGAATTAATAAATTATTTGCTAAAGTTGGACGTATTATGGCTACTAGACTTAGAAAATTTAGAAACTTGATATACAAAAAAACAATGTATAAAAATTATACAAAAAACTTTTGGTATATGAATTTGGGTGTTAAATTTTTTTGGACTAAGAAGTTAAAAAATAAGTTACTTGAATTTAATCCAGATATTATTATTTCTACTCAAGTAGGACCTACTGCAGTTATTGCAGAACATAAAGATTTATTTGATGCTAAATTAGTAGTAGTATATACTGATTATGGTGTTCATAGATTATATGTATTACCGCATAAGGAGGTAGATATCTTTTGCGTTCCTACTGATGGAATAAAAAAAGAAATGACCCTATTAGGTGTTGATAAAAGTAAGATAAAGGTAACAGGTATTCCTGTTTCTAAAAGATTTAGAAAGAAAGATACAATATCAAAAAAGATAGAGATTATAACAAAAAAAGTTACTAAAGCTAAACAAACATTCTTATTTGTTTGTGGTGGTGGTATGGGTTATGATAATGCTTTTACCTACTTTGAACTTTTACTTCAATCTAAATATGAATTTAATTATATATTCGTAGCCGGTAGAAATGAATTGTTAGTTAAAAAGGCTACTGAGTTGGCTGACAAATATAAGAAAAAAGGAAAAATTTATGGTTATGTAAAAAATATGGATGAATTAATGTATTCAAGTGATATGGTTATTGGTAAACCTGGAGGTCTTATTACAACTGAGTGTTTAAATACTATCACTCCTTTATGTGCAGTAGAACCAATTCCTGGGCAAGAAATTAAAAATAGTTTATTTGTAAGAGATAATAACTTTGGTTTTTATATTGAAAATAAAGAAATGTTTATGAATTTACTTAAAGATATAGATTTTGGTAAAATTAAACTTGATGACTATAGAAAAAATATAAAAAAGAATTTTGTTAAATTTTCATTTATAGATGTAGATAAAATTTAAAAAATTATATTACAAAACGTGTAGTGGAGGGGGAAATAATATGACTCATGAAATGAAATTACAACCTACATATTATAATTTTATACTTAATGGCACTAAAAGAATCGAAATCAGACTGTTTGATGAAAAAAGACAACAAATTAAAATTGGAGATACTATTAAATTTTTAAAAGTTCCTGATTTTAATGAATCATTTTCTGTTAAGGTTGTTGGTTTGTTAAGATATAATACTTTTGAGGATATGTTTAAAGATTTTGATATTTCTATTTTATCTGATAAATCTATGACTAAAGAGGAATTAATTGATGTTCTTGAACATTTCTATACAAAACAAGAACAAGAACAAGAACAATATGGTGTTTTAGGAATTAGAATTGAATTATTGTAAAGAAGATATTAACCAATTTATTAATGTCTTCTTTTTTATAATTTATTTGCTCAAATAAAAACTAGATATTTCTATCTAGTTTGATTACTTAATGGTAGCGACGGAGGGATTCGAACCCACGACCCTTCGGGTATGAACCGAATGCTCTAGCCAACTGAGCTACATCGCCATTACTCACAAGCATTATTAATATATCATAAAACTTGGAGTTTGACAAGTATTTTTATTTAAATTTATACATAATTTAAACATTAAAACTTCCATCTTTAAATATTTCTATTTCTTTATTATCATATGTTATTGCAGTTATATTTAAATCTTTAGTTCCAATCATCATATCTACGTGATTTTTAGAATTATTGTAACCGATTTCTTCTAATTCTTTTTCGGTCATATCATGAGAATCTTTTATACATTCTTTAAATCCTCTACCTACTGCGATATGACATGATGCATTTTCATCGTATAGTGTTTCATAGAATAAAGTATTAGTTTTAGCAATTTTAGAATTTTTATCTACTAGAGCTACTTCACCTAACATAGATGATTCTTCGTCTAATTCAATAATATTTTTTAATTCTTCTTTACCTGTGCTTGCATCAAAGTTTACTATTTTTCCGTCTTTGAATTCTAGCATAATGTCTTTTATTGTAATTCCTGAATGAACTAGCGGTAGTGATGTATATACCACTCCATTAGTTTTATTTTTATTTGGTGTTGTAAATACTTCTTCTGTTGGCATATTTACTATTGGCTCACGACCTTTGATTTGACTTGAACCACCACACCAAACTGCATTTTCTGGAAGTTCTATCATTAAGTTTGTTCCATTACTAGATTCATAATGTAATTCTTTAATATTTAAATTTGTCAGTTTTTCACACATTGCATGATTTTCTTTCATTTTCTTGGTCCATGCTTCTTCAGGATTATCAGTATTAATTAAACATATATCAAATATCAATTCCCATAGTTTTTCTTCAGAATCCTCTTTATTATCAAATAATAAATCTCCCCACTGTTTTGTTGCTACGGCTGCGATACACCAATCTATTTCATTATTAGATTGTTTTTCTCTATATAACTTTCTTGTTAGTAAAGAATGAGATGATGCTATTTTAAGTTTTTCTGATTCGATATCACTCATTAAGTTGCTACCTGTTGAAGTTAAATGTAAGAAGGCAGCATCTTTTTTTGCATATTCATCATGAACTGATTTATTCCAGAATCTACTTTCTTTTATTTCTTCTTCATTAAAATATTTTAACTGGGTATGTTTTAAATCTTCATCTGTCCAATCGTAATAAATATCTTTTATATTCATTTCGCAGGCTACTTTGGTTAGTATTCTTACGAATTTAATTGCATCTATTGGAACGTTAATTACTAATGGTTGATACTCATTTATGCATACTCCTTTTGTTAATAAAAGATGGGCATATTTATATAATTTTTCTTCCATTTTTTCACCTATTTTCTTTCTTTTATTTTATCTAAGAATTCTTCTTCTTGCCAAATAGTTATACCAAGAGATAAGGCTTTATTATATTTACTTCCTGGAGCTTCTCCTACTATAACAACACTAGTTTTAGAACTTACACTCCCTGATACTTTACCACCATAATTTTCTATTAGTTGGCTTGCTTCTTCTCTTGTTATATTAGTTAATGTTCCTGTTAGGACAAATGTTTTTCCTGAGAATTCTTCTAGTTCTTGATAATTATTATTTATGTATCCCATATTTACATTATGTTCTTTTAATTTATTAATTATTTCTATATTTTCTTCATTTTGGAAATATTCGACTACACTTTTTGCAATAATATCACCGATATCATTTATTTTGGATAATTCTTCGTATGTTGTATTCATTAAGGCATCAATATTTTTATAAGTTTTTGCTAATACTTTCGCTGTTTTTGCACCAACATGCCTTATCCCTAGTGCAAACAATAATCTTTCTAGAGAATTTTCTTTTGATTTTTCAATGCTTGATAATAATTTGATGATGCTTTTTTCTCCGAATCCTTCAAGAGACATTAGTTCTTCTTTATATTTATCTAGTGTATAGTAATCATTAACTCTTTTAAGGTATCCTATATTATAGAAATCTTCGGTAATATTATCTCCGAATCCTTCAAGATTCATAGCATCCCTACTTGCATAGTGAATTAATCCTTCGATATGTTTAGCATCGCATTGTTTATTTAAACAATAGTATGCGGCTTCACTTTCTTTTCTCGTTAATGATTCTCCACATATAGGACATGTTTTAGTCATAACAAAATCGATTTCATTACCTGTTCTTCTTTCTAATAGAGGACTTACTACTTCAGGAATTACATCTCCGGCTTTTTTGATAGCTACGGTATCTCCTATTTTAATTCCTTTTTCTTTAACATAATCTTCATTATGTAATGTCGTTTTAGATATCAAACTTCCCATTAAGATTACTGGTTCTAATATAGCGTTTGGTGTTACTTGTCCAGTTCTACCTACGGTAAATACGATATCTTTTAATTTAGTATAGGCTAATTCTGCTTTAAACTTATATGCTGTTGCCCATTTTGGATATCTTGCTGTAAATCCTAGTGATAGTTGATCATTAATGTTATTTAGTTTAATTACTACTCCATCAATATCATATGGCAATTCATTTCTCTTTTTTTCATATTCATTACAAAATTCTGTAACCTCATCTATATTTTTTACTATTCTATTATTGGGGTTTGTTTTAAAACCAAGTGAAGTCATAAATTCAAGTGCTTCATAATGAGTTTTTATTCCAAAATCTTCAGGATTTGGTAAATGATAAATAAAAGTATCTAATTTCCTTTTAGCAGCTATTTTACTATCTAATTGTCTAATAGAACCTGCTGCTGCATTTCTAGCATTTTTTAATAGTGGTTCATTATTTTTTTCTCTTTCTTTATTTAATTCATCAAGTACTTTTTTACTCATATATATTTCCCCACGTACTTCAATATCAAGTGGTTCTTTTAGTTTTAGAGGAATTGTTTTAATGGTTTTTGCATTATGAGTAATATCTTCACCTGTTATTCCATCTCCACGAGTAGCTGCTGATACTAGGACACCATTTTTATATTTTAATGAAACACTTAGTCCATCTATTTTTAATTCACATACATATTCAGGATTAATTCCTTCTTTTCTAATTTTTTCATCAAATGATCTAATTTCTTCTTCATTAAAAACATTAGATAAACTCATCATTGGTTTTTCATGTGTTACTTTTTTAAATGCATCTATTACTTCTCCACCAATTTTTTTAGTTGGAGAATCTTCTCTTATTAAATCAGGATATTTTTCTTCAAGAGTATATAATTCTCTTAAATACTTATCATATTCAACATCCTCAATAGTAGGATTATCTAGTACATGATAATTATAATTTGCTTCATTAATTAAGTCTACCAGATAGTCTAATCTTTCTTTTATATCCATGTTATCACCTTATGTATATTATATCATTTATAGTAATAAATATAAAGGATTAGAATCAAAAAAACAATAACTAATTTCTTAATTATTGTTTTAGTTGATTATTAAATTTTATTTTTTTCTTTTTCTACTATAACCTTTAATTTCTCCAAAAATTATTTGTGAATACTCTTGATATCTTGTATCCGTTTTATATTCGTTTAATATGTCAACAACTTCTTCATCCTTTGTTAATTGATAATATGTAGATGTAAATAATAATTTTTCAAAAGTCTTATCTGCATTTCCTTCAAAAACATCTTTAATAAAATATTTAGCTTCTTCAGCAAAAAATTCAAATGATTCTTCTTCTAATTTATAACTAAGAGCTTTTTCATACATTTTATTAAAATTTTCTTCAAGAAATAAACAATATTTTATATCATCTAATAAATACAATAATCTATTTCTAACAACTATTAATTCTGTTTTTCCTTCAGCTATCAAATCATTTAATTTCTCGATATAAATAATATAAAAAGCAAATTCCTCTTCTTCTATGTCACAATTAATTCTAAATATACTGGTGTCTGATTCATCGCATTCTTCAAATTCTTCTTCACTTATTATACTACATTGAGAAAAATCAAAGATATCTTTCATATATAATTTTGTAAATATATCTCTATATTTTTCGCCATACAAGGGTTGTCTTCCAAAAATTGCATACTGATATATATCTTCAATATTTTGTTGAATAGGATTAAGTGCTTCAACTATATCTTCATAAAATTCACTTTCTTCATACAAATCCTTGTCTATGGGATAGTCTTCACCAAAAAGTATATATTTTGAATTACTATAATAGTCATAGTTTTCATCTATTACTAATTCATCTTTTCCGCCTTTAGGAATTACATTATATTTTCTTATAAAACTATTATTGTTAAGTACAATATTTAAAATAAAAGCAAATCGTTTATATAATAATTTTTTTAAACTTTGCGATAAAGGAGTACAGTTATAGGCAGTTTCTATTTGTCTCTCTAATTTGTATCCTATCTCTCTATAATTATTTTCTTCTTCATAGAATTTAGTGATATTCAATAATAAGAAAATTTCTTTTCTGTCATTTACACGTTCAAATCTGTAGTGAATTATCTCGAATTCTTCTATAGCTTTTCTTACAGTATTTAAATCCATATTAATATGTATTTTATCATTTTCTAAGTAAAACAATTTGGGGTAATGTTTTAAAATGTTTTTTAATTCCTCTTTTTGATCTATATCTTTTATTTCAATTTCTTCTCCCCACATTTCTATTTCTTCAGATGTTTTATAACAATCATTGTTATAATTTTCAGTAACATCTTTTAAAACTTTATCTCTATATTTGAACAAATCTTCTATTTTAATATATTTTTTATCATCAAATTCTAAAACTAAAGAAAATGCTTGAAGTAATGTATATATAAATGGAATTTCTATCATTATGTCATCTCCTTTTGAAGTATATTATACTATTGCTATTCTTAAAATGCAAGAATCATATATATCTGTTGTAACACTTAAATTTATACAAAAAAACAATAACTAATTTCTTAATTATTGTTCTTATTTGTTAATTAAACTAATTCTAAGATAACTGTTAGAGCGTTATCTCCTTTTCTTTCTTTATATTTAACGATTCTAGTGTATCCACCATTTCTTTCTTGGTAACGAGTTGCTAAGTCATTAAATACTTTTGCTACGCAAGCTTCATCGTTATGTAAGAAAGCTAGAGCTAATCTACGAGATACTAGAGAACCATTTTTTCCGTATGTTACCATTTTGTCTAAGCATTTTCTTACTTCTTTAGCTCTTGTTTCAGTAGTAACGATTTTTTCGTTCATGATAAGTTGCTTTGTTAAAGTAGCTAACATACTTCTTCTATGTTTATTGTCTCTTCCTAATTTTCTGTAAGCCATTACTGTTTCCTCCTTTATTAGTCTTCAGATCTGAAATTTAGTCCCATATCTTTAACCTTATCGATTACTTCTTTAAGTGATTTCTTTCCTAAATTTCTAATTTTCATCATTTCGTTTTCACTCTTATCAACTAAATTTTTAAGAGTTAAGATACCAGCTCTTTTTAAGCAATTGTATGCTCTTACTGATAAATCTAAATCGTCAATTGAAGTTTCTAGTATTTTAACACTTGGATCTTCAACTTTTGCAATCATTAATCCAGTTTGATCTGCAATTTCATTTAAATCAGCTAAGATTTCAAAGTGTTCGATAAGAATTCTACTTCCTAGTGAAATTGCTTCTTCTGGAGTAATAGAACCGTTTGTCCATACTTCCATGATTAATTTATCATAGTGGTCGTTTTGTCCAACTCTTGCCGGTTCTACTTCGTAGTTAATTCTTTCAATTGGAGAATAAGAACTGTCTATTGCGATAACATTCATTTTATTTTTATCAAATAATTTTTTGTTTTCTTCAGCTCTTACATAACCTCTACCGTTTCCGATAGTCATTTCAATATTGATTTCTCCACCTTCAGCTAAGTTACAGATAACTAAGTCTGGGTTGAATATTTCAATATCAGCATCTTGTTCAATATCAGCAGCAGTTACTACGCCTTCTCCTTTTTTTGATAATCTTAATACTTTGTTATAGTCATCTGAATGATTTTTGATAACTAAACTTTTAATATTTAAAACGATTGCAGTTACGTCTTCAATTACACCATCAATTTTTTGAAATTCATGTGCAACACCGTCAATTTTGATACTTGTTACAGCATCTCCAGGTAAGCTTGATAACATTACTCTTCTTAAAGCGTTACCTAAAGTTGTTCCGAATCCTCTTTCTAATGGTTCTAATTCAAATTTTCCATAAAAATTACTGCTTATATATTCTTTTACTTTATATTCTGGTTTTTCAAATTTTAACAATTTAACACACTCCCTTTCTTAATTATCCACGACGTTTCTTTGGTGGACGGCATCCGTTGTGTGGTATTGGTGTTACGTCAGTAATTGTTTTAACTTCTAATCCTACTGTTGCTAATGATCTTATAGCTGATTCTCTACCTGATCCTAATCCTTTAACAAAAACATCTACAGTTTTCATTCCAGCATCTGTAGCAGCTTTTCCTGCTTTTTCTGCTGCCATTCCTGCTGCGAATGGTGTTGATTTTTTGCTACCTTTAATTCCCATTGTTCCTGCTGAAGCCCAACTAACTGTATTACCTTCAGTGTCAGTAATAGTTATAACTGTATTGTTGAATGTTGTATGAATGTGAACTTCACCATGTGGAATATTCTTTTTAACTTTACGTTTTCTAGCGTTATATGTTTTTCCCATATAAATATCCTCCTTTTATTAATTAAGCTTTTTTCTTATTAGCTACAACTTTACCTTTTCCTTTACGAGTTCTAGCATTTCTGTTAGTTCTTTGTCCTCTTACAGGTAAGTTCTTTTTGTGTCTTGTTCCTTGATAAGAATTGATTTCCATTTTAGTTTTGATGTTCATATTAACTTCTCTTCTTAAGTCACCTTCAACTGCATAGTTATCAATTTCTTTTCTTATTCTTGATAATTCATCTTCTGTTAAATCTTTAGCTTTTTTGTTTAAATCAACGTTAGCTGCTGTTAAGATTGTTTTAGATAAATTTCTACCTATACCATAAATATAAGTTAGAGAAATTTCAATTCTTTTGTCATTTGGTATATCGATACCTTTAATTCTTGCCATTTACTTTTTTCCTCCTATTAACCTTGTTTTTGTTTGTGTTTTGGATTTTCACAAATAACCATTACTTTTCCTTTTCTTTTAATTACTTTGCATTTTTCACATATAGGTTTAACTGAAGCTCTTACTTTCATTTCATTTCCTCCTATTTCTACTTTTTATTATAAACGATTCGCCCATGTGTTAAGTCATATGGTGATAATTCTACAACAACAGTATCACCTGGTAGAATACGTATATTGTTTACGCGCATTTTACCAGAAACATGGGCTTCTACTATGTGTCCACCTTCAAGCTCTACTTTAAAGAAACCACCTTTTACAAGGTCTACTACTTTTCCTTGGGCTTCAATAATATTGCTTTTACTCAAAATTATCATCTCCTGTTAGTATTTGATAGCCATCTTTTGTTACTACTACTGTATGCTCGAAATGAGCCGATGGACTTCCATCTTGGGTAATAATTGTCCAATCATCATCTAGCAAATAGATTTCTCTAGTTCCTAAATTTAGCATTGGTTCTATGGCTATAGTCATTCCTTCTTTTAGTATTGGACCTGTTCCTTTTTTACCATAATTTGGAACGTCTGGTTTTTCGTGTACGTTTGTACCTATTCCGTGTCCTACTAATTCTCTTACAATACCAAGTTTATGATTATTAGCATATTCTTCAATAGCATTAGATATGTCGCCGATTCTGTTACCCGGTTTTACTTGCTTTAATCCTTCATACAAAGCTTTTTCTGTATGTTCTAATAAATACGCTTTTTCGCGTGAGACACTGCCTACTATGTAGGACCAAGCTGAGTCTCCATGGTAACCTTTGTAACAAGCACCAATATCTATTCCTATGATATCTCCATCTTTTAACTTTCTATTACTTGGTATTCCGTGTACTACTTCTTCATTTATAGAAGTGCAGATACTTGCTGGATATCCTTCATAATTTAAGAAAGATGGTGTTGCATCTTGACTTGTTATAAAATCATATGCTAATTTATCTAATTCTTTGGTTTCGATTCCTGGCTTAATATATGGCTCTAAATATTTATGAGTTCTATATACTATGTTGCCAGCTTTCTTCATTAGAGATATTTCTCTTTCTGATTTTATACTAATCATTTAATATCTCCTTAACTTCTTCGAAGATTGTTTTTGCATCTTTAGTAGATACATCTACTTTATGAAGAAGTCCTAAATTTTCATAGTATTCAATTAAATCTTTGGTACTATTTAAATAAGTATCAAATCTATGGATGAATACTTCTTCTGTGTCATCTGTTCTAGTTTTTAATTCACTATTACATCTGTCACAAATATTTTCTTTTTGTGGTTTTAAATCTTCAACCAATAAGTTATAAGATGATCCACAATTACTACATATAATTCTTGATAATGTTCTTTTTAATGCTACTTCTTTATCTATATCAAAGAATATAACTATTCCCTTATCTAGATTAAGTTCATTTAATAGTTCATTATATTTTTTAGCTTGTGCTAAATTTCTAGGATATCCGTCTAAGATGAAACCATTTTTACAATCTGATGATGTTATTCTATTTTTTAGGAGTGTAGTAATTACTTCATCTGATACTAAATTTCCTGATTCCATATCTTTTTTTATAGATAAACCTATTTCTGACTCTTTTGTCATTTCTTCTCTTAATAGATCACCGGTTGATATGTGAGGAATATTATATTCAGTGCTTACTAATTTTGCTTGCGTCCCTTTACCTGCAGCAGGTGGGGCTATAAATATAATATTCTTCATTCTTATCTACCGCCTTTATAACTTCTATTTAATAAACTACTTTCTAATTGGTTATATGTTTCTAATGTAACACCTATAGCAATTAGAATACTTGTTCCTCCTAGAGAAACACTTGCTGGTAATCCTGTATTTATAAAGCTACTGAATACTATAGGTAGTCCAGCAACTACTGCTATAAATAAGGCACCAATTAAAGTTATTCTTCCGATAACTGTACTTATATATTGTTTTGTTTCTTTTCCTGGTCTTACTCCTGGAATATATCCACCTTGTTTGTTAAGGTTTTTAGATAATTCTTCAGGATTAATTTGTAAGAATGTGTAGAAGAAACAGAATAAAATTATTATTATCATATATGCTGCGAATCCTACTGGTGTAGTATAATTTACGTATTTTGTTACGAATACAGCGAAAGCATTTTCACTATCCAATAAACTTGCAACGAATGTTGGGATTGTGAATACTACAGATGCAAATATTACTGGCATAACACTTGCACTATTTAATTTAAATGGAATATAGTTTTGTCTTGCACCGTATGCTGATGATGTTTGATTTGCATATTGTATTGGTATTCTTCTTTCTGATTTTTCTATGAAAATGATTCCTACGATTATAGCAATGTATACTAGTATAAAAATACTAAATGCTACAATTCCCATAAACAATGATTCATTTCCTAAAACAAGTGCTTGGAATGTTTCTATAAACATGTTAGGTATACTTGATACGATACCTGCCATAATTAATAGTGATACTCCGCTTCCGATTCCTTTTTGAGTCATTTGGTCTGCCATCCATAATAAGAAAGCAGTTCCACCTGTTAGGATAATAGCTACTTTTAGGTAATCTATGGCATTACCGTTTGGTAAGAAAGCAAATGCCATTCCAAATCCTTGTAAGAATGCGATAGCTAATCCTAAGTATCTATTAATTTGGTTTATTTTTTGTTGACCTGTTGCCCCTTGTTCTTTTAACTCAGTAAAGTATGGAATAATATCCATTTGAAGTATTCCTGTAATTAGGGATGCTGAGATATAAGGCATTACACCTAGTGCAAAGATAGAAAATTGTTCTAATCCTCCACCAGAGATTGCATTATATAATTCCCATAATCCTAATGATGAAATAGCTCCTTGAGTTCCTGGTACTGGAATTGTTTTACCAATTATAAATACAAATAAACATCCTAATGTAAATAATACTTTTTTTCTAATATCTTTATTTTTTTTGTTAAATAGTAACTTAATTGTTTTAAACATATTAAATCACCTCAGTAGTTCCACCAACATTTTCTATTTTAGTTTTTGCAGTAGATGAGAATTTGTTAGCTTTTACAGTTAATTTCTTAGTTAACTCACCGTTACCTAAAATTTTAATCCCATCTAATTCTTTTTTTACTAATCCTACTTCTATTAATAATTCTTTAGTTACTGTAGTTCCTTCTTCGAATCTTTCTAAGTCACCTACATTTACAGTTGCATAAACTGTTCTAAAGTTATAATTGTTGAATCCTCTTTTTGATAATCTTCTGAATAATGGTAATTGTCCACCTTCAAATCCTGGTCTTACGCCGCCACCACTTCTAGCGTTTTGTCCTTTATGTCCTTTTCCAGATGTTTTTCCTAATCCAGATCCAGCTCCACGTCCAACTCTTTTACGAGTTTTTGCGTTAAGATTTTGTAATTCGTTTAATTTCATTAGTTTAAAATCTCCTCAACTGTTTTTCCTCTTAATGCTGCTACATGTGATGGTGATTTTTGTAATTTAAGAGCGTTTAATGTTGCTCTAGCCATATTTACTTTTGTGCTAGAACCTAAGCTTTTAGATAATACATCTTTAACTCCAGCTAATTCAAGTACGTCTCTAACTGGTCCTCCAGCTTTAACTCCAGTACCTTCTTTAGCAGGTTTTAACATAACTCTAACTGCTCCTTCTTTTACTGTAATTTCATGAGAAATTGTACGATTATCAATTAATTCAACATTTATTAAATTTTTAGAAGCTGCTTGTGTAGCTTTTTTAACTGCATCTGGCATTTCTTTAGCTTTTCCTAAACCAATACCAACTTTGCCTTTTCTATTTCCAACTACTACCGTAGCTGCAAAACGAAATTGACGTCCACCTTTAACTACTTTTGTAACACGGTTGATGCAAATTACTTTTTCTTCTAGATCACTTTTAGGTTTATCAAAAGTTCTTCTAGGTTTTCTGTTAGGTCTTTTTGCATCGTTGTTTCTAACGTGTTTTTCGTTTTTTTCTTGTGGCATTTTAACTTCTTCGTTCATAAGTTCCTCCTTATTAGAATTCTAATCCATTTTCACGTGCTGCTTCAGCAAGTGCTTTAACACGTCCATGATATAGGTATCCACCTCTATCAAATACAACTTTTGTTATTTTTGCTTTTTTAGCTCTTTTTGCGATTTCTGCTCCGATAAGTTTTGCTGCTTCAACGTTTCCTCCATTAGCAATATTTAATTCTTTTTCTAATGAAGATGCGCTTACTAGAGTTACTCCTTTTTCGTCATCGATAATTTGAGCTGTTATATTTGCGTTTGATCTAAAAACATTTAATCTTGGTCTATCAGTTGTTCCTGCTAGATCTTTTCTGATTCTGTTATGTCTTTCAACACGCATTTCATTTCTTGAAACTTTTTTTATCATAAGAATCTCACTCCTCTATTATTTAGACGCTTTCTTTCCTTCTTTACGACGAACATGTTCACCTTTATAACGGATTCCTTTTCCTTTATATGGTTCAGGTTGTCTTACTTTACGGATATTAGCTGCAAATTCACCTACTACGATTTTATCTGCTCCAGATACTTCTATTTCAGTTGCGCTTATAGCGTTTACTGTAATTCCTGTTGGAATATCTAATTTAACTGGGTGAGAATATCCAGCTTGTATTGTTAATACGTTGCCACTTACAGCAAAACGATAACCAACACCAAGTATTTCTAGACCTTTTTTAAATCCTTCACTTACACCAATAATCATATTATTGATATTAGCGTTTGTAGTTCCGTGCATTTGTCTTGTAAATTTATCTTCTTTTAATTTTTCTACAGTTAATTCTTGACCTTCAACGTTTACTTTTATTGTCTTGATTAATTCTAGATTAAGTTCACCTTTTGGTCCTTTAACTGTTACTTTATTTTCATTAACATCAACATTAACATTAGCTGGTATAGTTAATACTCTTTTTCCTATACGACTCATAATTTCTCCTTACCAAATGTATGCAATTACTTCTCCACCAACGTTATTTTTACGAGCTAACTTATCAGTCATAACTCCTTTTGGTGTAGATATAATAGCAATTCCTAATCCATTTAATACATGAGGTATTTCATCAGCACCTGCATATACTCTTAATCCTGGTTTAGAAATTCTCTTTAATCCAGTAATTACTCTTTCTTTGTTTTGTCCATATTTTAAAGTTAATGTTAATGTGTTTTCATTTACTGTATAATTAGTAATAAAACCTTCAGCATCAAGTATTCTTGCGATTTCTACTTTCATTTTAGAAACTGGCATAGATACTTCTTTATTACGCATTTGGTTTGCATTACGAATTCTTGTAAGCATATCTGCGATTGGATCTGTCATTTAAAATCCCTCCTTCTTTTATAGTGGTATTACCAACTTGATTTTTTAACGCCTGGTATTTGTCCTTTATAAGCTAATTCTCTAAAACAAATACGGCAAATACCAAATTTTCTCAATACAGCGTGTGGTCTTCCACAGATGCTGCAACGAGTATATTCTCTTACTTTAAATTTTGGTTTTCTTTGTGATTTAACAACCATTGATTTTTTTGCCATTGTTTCCTCCTTATTTCCTAAAAGGAACTCCAAGTTCTTTTAATAGATCAAATGCTTCTTCATTTGTTTTAGCCGTAGTAACGATTACAATATCCATTCCTCTTACTTTTTCAACTTCGTCGAAGTTAATTTCTGGGAATATTAATTGCTCTTTAATACCAATTGTGTAGTTTCCTCTTCCATCAAAACTTTTTGGTGAAAGTCCTCTGAAATCTCTTACTCTTGGTAATGATATTGAAATTAATTTATCTAAGAAGTTATACATATTTTCTCCTCTTAGAGTTACTTTACAACCAATTTTGTGTCCTTCACGAACTTTAAATGAAGCGATTGATTTTTTAGCTTTAGTTTCTACAGGTTTTAATCCAGTGATTTTTTCTAGGTCAGCTACTGCTGCTTCTAAATTTTTAGAATTAGCAACTGCATCTCCTACACCCATATTAACTACGATTTTTTCTATTTTAGGAACTAACATTACAGTTTTATAATTGTGACGCTCCATTAAACTTGGAACAACTTCTTTTCTATACTTTTCTTCTAGGCGGTTCATTATATAGTCCACCCTCCTTCCAAATTAGTCAATCTTTTCATTAGATTTTTTTGAAATTCTAATCTTTTTACCATCTTTATCAAAATCCATTTTGATTCTAGTTGGTTTTTTTGTTTTTGGATCAATTATCATAACATTAGATCTGTGAATTGGTCTTTCTACTTCAACGATTTCACCAGTTCCGTTATTGTTTTTAGGTTTTAAGTGTTTTTTGCAAATATTTACGCCTTCAACGATAACTTTTTCATCTAATACTTTAGTAATTTTTCCTTCTTTGCCTTTATTGGCTCCTGAAATTACTACTACTTTATCACCTGTTTTTAATTTCATGACTTTATCCTCCTTATATCTTTGGGATTATAGCACTTCTTTAGCTAAACTTACGATTTTTGTAAATCCTGCATCTCTTAATTCACGTGCTACTGGACCCAAAACACGAGTTCCAACTGGGCTCTTATCATCTTTAATGATTACGCAAGCGTTATCGTCAAATTTGATATAGCTTCCATCTTCTCTTCTTACTCCGAATTTACTCCTAACAACTACTGCTTTTACAACTTTACCTTTTTTAACATTACCATTAGGAGTTGCTTTTTTTACTGTTCCAACAACGATATCTCCGATGTTTCCAGTTTTTACTTTACTTCCACCAAGAACTCTGATTACTGATAATTCACGAGCTCCACAGTTATCTGCCACTTTTAAACGGCTTTCTTGTTGTACCATTTTATTTCCTCCTTCCGAACTAAAGAATTATAGCTTTCTCAATTATTTCAGCTAATTCATATCTTTTAGTTTTAGATAATGGTCTAGTTGCAACTAGACGAACTTTATCTCCTACTTTTGCAAGATTTTCTTCGTCATGAGCTGTATATTTTTTAGAGTATTTAACTCTTTTTTTGTATATTGGATCTTTTTTGTAAGTTTCAACTTTAACTGTGATAGTTTTTTCAGCTTTATCGCTTACAACAACGCCAATTAATTCACGTTTAATATTTTCATTCATAATGACGTCCTCCTCTAACCTTCTATTTCTCTTTCTCTAAGAATTGTTTTTAATCTAGCAACAGTTTTTCTTAGTTCTCTGATTCTTGAAGGATTTTCTAGAGATCCAGTTGCTTGTTTCATTCTTAAATTAAATAACTCTTCTTTTGATTCAGCAATCTTTTTGTTTATTTCTTCAGTGGATAATTTTCTAATTTCATTAGTTTTCATTATTTTCACCACTTTCTTTTTTTACAAATTTTGTTTTTATTGGTAACTTGTGAGATGCAAGTCTTAATGCTTCTCTTGCGATATCTTCAGTTACTTCTCCAATTTCAAACATAATTTTTCCTTGTTTTACTACGGCTACCCAAACTTCTGGATTTCCTTTACCTTTACCTTGTCTTGTTTCTAAAGGTTTTTTAGTTAATGATAAGTTAGGGAATATATTAATCCATACTTTACCACCACGTTTCATATATCTTGTCATAGCAATTCTGGCTGCTTCGATTTGATTTGATGTAATCCAAGCACCTTCTTGTGCCATTAATCCATATGTTCCAAAATGTAATTCTGTATTACCTTTTGCTTTTCCTTCGTATTTTAGACGGAAAGTTTTTCTATGTTTAGTTCTTTTTGGCATTAACATGAGAATTACCTCCCTTATCTTCTAAAATTTCTCCTTTATATATCCATACTTTTACACCGATTTTCCCATATGTTGTGTCTGCTTCAGATGTTGCATAATCGATGTTAGCTCTTAGTGTATGTAATGGAGTAGTTCCTTCTGAGTATCCTTCTCCACGAGCGATATCTGCTCCACCAAGACGACCAGATACTAAAGTTTTAATTCCTTTTGCTCCAGCTTTCATTGTATTTCTGATTGCTTTCTTTTGAGCAACTCTGAATGATACACGATTTTCAATACTGTGAGCTATATTATCAGCAACTAGTTGAGCTACTAAATCTGGGTTCTTAACTTCAACTACTGAAATTTGAACATTTTCACCAACTAATTTTGATACTTCTTTTTTAACGTTTTCTATTTCAGTACCACTTTGACCGATTATTAATCCTGGACGAGATGCATTAATAAATACTTCTGTTCTTTTTGAGTTTCTTTCGATAATAACGTTAGCGATTCCAGCAGTTTTGAATTTCTTCATTAAATACTTACGAATCTTAACATCATTACTTAGATATTTAGAGAATTCTTTATTTCCAGCATACCATTTAGATTGCCAATCTTTATTGATACCAATTCTAAGTCCGATTGGACTGACTTTTTGTCCCACTTCGGTTCCTCCTTTATTTTACTTATTTAGTTCACTTACTATTATAGTAATGTGACTAGTTTTATGATCATTTCTTCCAACATGTCCTCTTGAATCCATTTTTGCTCTTTTCATAACAATTCCTTCATCAACATAACATGTTTTTACAAATAAATTTTCTTCTTTTAATTTAAAATTATTTACAGCGTTACTTGTAGCTGATTTTAAAACTTTTTCAATAACTCTAGCAGCTTTTTGTGGTTGATTTCTTAGGATAGCAAAAGCTTCATTTACGCCTTTACCTCTTATTAAATCAATTATTAATCTTGTTTTTCTAGGAGCTATTCTTATTGTTTTAGCTACTGCTTTTGCTTCAGTTCTTTCCATCATAGTCCTCCTTATAAGTTACTATTTTTTGTCTGCGCCGTGTCCACCAAATTTACGAGTTAATGAGAATTCTCCAAGTTTGTGTCCTACCATATCTTCAGTTACATAAACTGGAATAAATTCTTTACCATTGTGCACTGCAAATGTGTGACCAATAAAATCAGGATAAATAGTTGAACGACGAGACCAAGTTTTAATAACTTCTTTTTTTCCTGTTTCATTAAGTAGTTTTACTTTTTTTAATAGTCTATCAAAGACATAAGGTCCTTTTTTTAAACTTCTTGCCATTTTTTAATCATCCTTTCTTATTATTTCTTACGACGAGTCACAATATATTTGTTAGATTCTTTTTTGTTTTTTCTTGTCTTTAATCCAAGTGCTGGTTTACCCCATGGAGTCATTGGTCCGCTTCTACCGATTGGTGCACGTCCTTCTCCACCACCATGTGGGTGATCGTTAGGGTTCATAACTGATCCACGTACTGTTGGTTTGATACCCATATGTCTTTTTCTTCCTGCTTTTCCAACTTTAACTAATGAATAGTCTTCGTTTCCAATTACACCGATTGTTGCACGACAAGTTCCTAATATTTTTCTTGTTTCGCCACTAGCTAATCTTATTAAAACATATTTGTCTTCACGACCTAAGATTTGAGCACCAGCTCCGGCACTTCTTACTAATTGGCCACCTTTTCCTGGTTTTAATTCAACATTGTGAATAAATGTACCTACTGGAATATTCATAATTGGTAATGTGTTACCAACTTTGATATCAGCATTTTCTCCAGATTCAACTATTTCTCCAACAGTTAATCCTTTAGGAGCTAAGATATATGCTTTTTCACCATCTTTATAAGTGATTAGAGCTATATTTGCACTTCTATTTGGATCGTATTCAATGCTAGATACGATAGCTGTAATCCCATCTTTAATTCTTTTGAAATCAATTAAACGGTATTTTCTTTTAACTCCACCGCTACGGTGTCTTACTGTTATTTTTCCTTGGTTATTACGACCATCAGTTTTCTTCTTTGTAACTACTAGACTTTTTTCAGGAGTTGTTTTAGTTATTTCGCTACTTTTTAAATAGCTCATATTTCTTTGACCGTTAGTGTTTGATTTTAATACTCTTATTGCCATTTTATTTCCTCCTTTTTCTAGTCAAAATTAATTGAATTACCTTCTGCTAACTTAACGATAGCTCTTTTATATTTGTCAGCATATCCAGTATATTTTCCAACTCTTCTTTTCTTTGGATGAGAGTTAGCTGTTGTAATACTTTCAACTTTTACTTTGAAGATACTTTCAATTGCTTGTTTAATTTCTGTTTTGTTGGCTCTTGGATCTACTTTAAAAGCATATTTGTTCTCATTAGCCATCATTGCAGATTTTTCTGTTATTATTGGTGCATAAATGATATCGAACTTCTTATTCATTTCCTAGCACCTCCTCTAATTTGTTTAATGCATTTTCAGTAATTACCATTTTGTCTGAATTTACTACATCATAAACATTAACTTCATTAGGTAATACGATTTTTACGTTTCCTAAGTTTCTTGAAGCTAAGCAAACATTTTCTGTTAATTCTTCAACTACTAGTAATACTTTTTTATTTGTTAATTCTAATTTATTTAATAGATTAACCATTTCTTTAGTTTTGTTAGTTTCAAAGTTAATTGCTTCTACTATCATTAATTCTTTATCTAATACTTTATAAGATAAAGCTGATTTTAAGGCTAATCTTCTAACTTTTCTATTTTGTTTTTTAGAATAGTCTCTTGGTTTTGGTCCAAATGCTATTCCACCTTTTCTCCATTGAACTGCTCTAATACTTCCTTGTCTTGCATTACCAGTTCCTTTTTGTCTCCAAGGTTTTCTTCCACCACCAGAAACTTCTGCTCTAGTTTTTGTAGAATGTGTTCCTTGTCTTTCGTTGTTTTGTGCTAATACGATAGCATCATGTAGTACTACATCGTTTGGTTCTATACCAAATACGTTATCATTTAATTTAATATCCTTTACCTTTTCACCATTTATATTTAATAGTTCTAATTTAGACATAATATCCTCCTTTTTCATCACAAATTATTTAAGTATTATTTTGGTAACTATAATTATTCAGCTACTGTTTCGTCTTGTGATGATTCTTCATTAGTTTCTTCAGCAACTGTTTCAGTTACTTCTTCAGTAGTAACAACTTCTTCTGTTTCATCAACATAAGTAATTAATTCTACTTTTTCGTTAACTTTGTCAGCATTTTTAACTGCTGTTTTAATTAAAACTAATGATTTTTTAGGTCCAGGGACATTTCCTTTAACTAAGATAACGTTATTATTTAAATCGATTTGTACTATTTCTAGATTTTGAATTGTAACTTGTTCAGAACCCATATGTCCAGGCATTTTCTTTCCTGGGATAACTCTCATAGGTAACAATGTTCCTAATGACCCAACACCACGATGATATTGGCTACCGTGTCCCATTGGTCCACGTGATTGATTCCAACGTTTAATAACACCTTGGAACCCTTTTCCTTTAGAAGTGCCGGTTACATCAACCATTTCTCCTTCAGCAAAAATATCTGCTTTTACTTCACATCCAAGTGAATAATTGCTAACATCTACACCTCTAATTTCTCTTAAGAAGCGCTTAGGGGTAGTGTTTGCTTTCTTTAAATGACCTTGTTCTGGTTTGTTAGCTAACTTTTCTCTCTTATTAAATGCAGCTAATTGGATTGCTTCATAACCATCTTTTTCTTTAGTTTTGATTTGACTAACGATATTTGGTTCAACTTCAATTACTGTCACTGGAATAAGAGTTCCATTTTTAGCAAATACAGATGTCATTCCGATCTTACGACCTAAGATTCCTTTCATTTTTTCCTCCTATGTTTTTTTTATTATAATTTGATTTGGATATCAACACCACTTGGTAAGTCTAGATGTTGTAATGCATCTATAGTTTCCTTACTTGGGTTATTGATATCAATAAGTCTCTTGTGAGTTCTCATTTCGAATTGTTCACGAGAATCTTTATATTTGTGAACAGCTCTTAAGATTGTATACTTTTGAACTTCAGTTGGTAGTGGTACTGGTCCACTTACAACTCCACCAGTTCTCTTTACAGTTTCTACTATTTTAGCAGCAGCTTTATCTAGAGTTCTGTGTTCATAAGCTTTTAACTTAATTCTCACTTTTGTGCTTGACATTATTGATTCCT
The DNA here is from genome assembly GCA_017409025.1 of Bacilli bacterium. GTDB lineage: Bacteria > Bacillota_I > Bacilli_A > RF39 > UBA660 > RUG705. The sequence continues at coordinate 31,565 of JAFQTN010000003.1, forward strand.
CCCTTCGCCTATATCTAGTATAGACTTGCTCCGAGCAAATTACCTGATATTCCAGTTTTATATTAACAACTCTTCCTGGTGTATCAGCAACTTCGCCCATCATAGCCAGTCACACAGTTAATAATTATACAGGAAAATTATATGAAAATCAATAGTTTTTATGCATTTTTTTAATTTTTTTTACACTTTTTTTAAGAGAACTTTTTTTACCATTTTTTTATAAAAAAAATAGGTTTTTATTTTATTTTTACCTATTTTTTTTATTTTTTTTATATATTAATGCAAATATACATGAAAATATTGTTATTATACTTATATAATTAGAAATTTTATTAGCAATTGTTCCTTCATATTGTACTTCTAAAATGCCACTCTCTTCTACTTCTAATTCTATAAAACCTTTTTCATTTTCTTTATATTTTACTTTTTTTAATTCTTTATCTGTTTGTAATTTTATTGAATAACCTAAATAGTATAGTCTTGGAAGTTCTATTACAACCGGTGTTTCTGATTCTAATTTTATATTTGCTTTTAAATATGGGGTTTCTTTTTCAAGTATATCAATATTAGCTTTACCATTTTTTATTATTATTTCTTTATTTCTCTTTTCAAAATATTCAATATTTTCAATAGTCTTTTGAGGAAGATATTCTTTTTGAACTCCCATTGATATTTCCGTTGGATAATATGGTTTAGTAACTCGTTCTCTTGGTATTGTTGATGCTCCAAATAGTACTATAAAAAGGCCTATTATGCATACTATTGTTTTTTTGTGTGGACTATCAATTATTTTGGTAAAGTATCCTGATAATATGGATGAACAAAATCCTATTATACCGCACATTCTCCATGGAAATTGAATCATTTTAATAAATGATGGCATTATTGCCCATGGAAAATATTTAGTTGAAATAAAAGTTGAAACTATTAATATTACCAATACACTCCAAAATATATATTTTTTTTCTTTTTTAAAGATTTGTTTATTAAAATGGATTGTTATTAGTGTCATATATATTATGACATAATTCATATATACTTCTACTCCGTTTGGAGTTTTAATTTTTATTATAAAGAAATCTTTTAAACTTAGTGCATTTTCTTTTATTGTTTTTATCGTATACATTGTTTCTTGATTAAAGACAACATAATTACCATAAAATTTATGTTCTAATAGTGGTACTAGGAATGGACTTGAAATTAATAGTATCAATATTGAAGCAAATATTAATTTTTTTATTATTTCCTTTTTAAATACTTTTTTAAAAAATATTAGAAAGACTATAATTATGAACATGGTTATATATATTGATAATACTAGATGACAATTAATCAATCCTACGTATCCTAATGTAAATAAAATGTAGAATTTCTTTTTAGCGCCAAAAAAAAGTTCATACAATCCCCAAAATACCAAAGGTATAAAAATAAAAGTTAAAGATTCTGCAATAGCTATTCTAACATATATATTAGTTATAAAATAAACAGAAGATATATACGAAATAGCACTAATTATCGCAACGGTATTATCATTAGATACTCTTTTTACAAATTTGTACATCATTAGTGATGATAAGAAAAAAATTATAATTTGTAAAAAAGGTAATGCCAAGATGCTATTTACTTTTATTATTTGAAAAAAATATGCTAAATATGATGTCAAATAATAAGATAATGGTGGATAAAAAATTCCTGTTCCGTATCCAAAGGAATTAGCAATATTTCCACCAAATACTTTTGGAATGATAAAATCTAATTTTAATATATTGATATTTGATTGATTTAAAAGAAAATTGGTTACGTGGAAATCGTAGTCATGTCCTGATGATACTTTATTCCCTAGTAGTGGAAAAACTAATATTATAGTTGTTAATAATATTATTATCATAGGAACATTTTTCTTTATTATTCTTTTAAATTGCTCCATACATTGTTTCATATAATGCTTTTCCTGCAAAAAATCCTACTACTATACATAGTACTAATACTATTATTGTTATTATTATTTCTTTTTTGTTTATATTCATTTTATTCTTTTTCATATGTTCCTCCATATGATAAGTATATCATATAATTATTTATTTTGGTTAATTTCTTTTAATTTTTTTTCAAATGCTGGCAAACCATATTCAGAATTATAATAATTTGGAAATTCGTTTAAATGTGCTAAGGCAATTTTTGCTGTAATTAATAGATTATTATTTGTTACATTAGTAACTGGATCTATTAATCCATGTTCTAACTCTATATTAATTCCTGTTATAAAATCTGTTAGTGAAAATTTAGTAAAGTCTATGTTTAGTTTATTCGCAACTTCTAATATATCTTTCAATTTAAACATAATATCACCTTTATATTATATGATATACAAATTAAAAAAACCCTAAAATAGATTATTACCTATTTTGGGGCATAAAAAAAATATTGGCAATTTCCTATTTTCGCTTTCACTATCGTCGGCGTTTAAGTGCTTAACTTCTGTGTTCGGTATGGGTACAGGTGAGCCACCTAGCTATTTTCACCAATATATTTTTTCTTTATTATTTTTCCAAGTTCTCTGAAAACAAGATAATGCGATCATTCAAATTATTTGGGATTAAATCCTCAA
>JAFQTN010000018.1 GCA_017409025.1 Bacilli bacterium
AATGGCTTTTCCAAATAAATTACGGTTGGATCTTCGATTCTTATGTTTATGTGATATTTTTCAATCAACAGAGAACAGATAACTTCTAACTGCACTGTTCCTAAAAAAGAAATGACGATTTCATGTGTTATCGTATCAACACAATAACGTAAAAGAGGATCAGTATCTGCAATTTCTGTAAGAGCATCCAATAATTTTTCTCTCTCTTCTATTTTTATCGGTTCAATTCTTGTTCGTAGCATTGGTACAGGCTTGTCATTCCATACATTGCATGGCAAAATCTTTTCATTTCCTATAATATCGTTCAATCTTAATGTATTGTTAGGTATTATAAAAATATCTCCAGAACAAACTATTTCTGTCTGTATCATTTCTCCATTTGAAGGAATATATATTTCTGTAAGTTTCACTTTCTTTTTTTCTGACAATACAATTGTATCTCGTAAGTGTAATGTTCCACTGTAAAGACGCAAATAAACTAATCTTTGCTTATGGTCTGTATATTCAATTTTAAAAACTCTTCCACATAGTTCTGAATAATTCTTATTCATTTCAGGACAAAAGAGATTTGAAATAGCTTCAATGAGTTGTTGAGTTCCTATATTATTTTTAGCACTTCCATGGTATATAGGAAACAACGAACCTTTTTTAACACACCTATATTCTTCCTGCGTTAATTCCTGTATAGTCAATTTTTCTCCTGCAATATATTTTTTTAAAAGTTTATCATTTTTGGAAATTACAGGATCCCATTCATCTAAATCAATGATATTTTTAATTGATATTTCTGGAGTTAATGTTACATTTTGCATAACAATAATATCATTTGAAAGTTTTTCTTTGATATTTTGATAAATATTATTTAAGTTAATTCCATACTGATCTATTTTATTTATAAAAATAATTGTTGGTATATTCATTTTTTGAAGTGCATGGAATAGTATTCGGGTTTGTGCTTGTACACCATCTTTAGCAGAAATTACTAAAATAGCTCCATCAAGAACAGATAAGGAACGATACACTTCTGTTATAAAATCTGTATGTCCAGGAGTATCTACAATATTGATTTTGTAGTCATTCCAATTAAAAGAAGTAACTGCTGCCTGAATTGTGATTCCACGCTGACGTTCTAAAAACATAGTATCTGTCCTTGTTGTTCCCTTATCTACACTGCCTAATTCTAAAATCGCTCCACTTGTATAAAGCAGACTTTCCGTTAAAGTCGTCTTTCCTGCATCTACATGAGCAAGAATACCAATGTTGATTATTTTCATGTAATTTCCCTCCCTACAAATTTATCTTTTAACTTAAAATCAATATTTGCTAATTTTGTCCTTTTAAACTATTCTCAAAATCAATTATCCACTTTTCTAATGTTTCTACTAATGCTAATTGTTGTTTGAACATTTGTTTTCCAACATTAGGAATATGTTGTCTATGAGATTGTCTTTCATTTAGCAATTCTTTTAATTCTAATATCTTTGATTTTATATTAGAAACAAGAATCTTTTTTTGTTCATCATCTACTAAATCTAAATTCGTAATAATAATATTAAAATCCAAATATAGACTAACATCATAATTTGAAATATCATTCATAAGTCTATTAAAATAATCATTACCTTTGTCAGTAATAGTATATACTGCTTTATCTGGCATATTTCCCTCTTTCTCTTTATGGCTAACAATATATTCTTTTGATTCTAATTGTAATACTTTCTTATAAATAGACTGTTCACTAATTTTTACCCATCTTGGTATATTACGATATTCTATATTTTTTTTAATATCATAAGCACTTTGTGATTTTTGTTTAATAAGTCCTAATAATACCAAATCTATATTTGACATAATCTCTACTCCTTACTTAATATAATCTGTAACGCCAAGTCTATTTCCAAATGGATCTTCAAACTCGACTGCATTACCAGTTCCAATTTTAAAAGGCTCACTCAAAAATTTTATACCATTATTCAACATTTCTTTATAGAAGATTGCAACATCTTCTACTTCAAACCATATTGTAGGCTTTAAATTCTCAAATTTATTTTTGTCTTTTAAAATTATTGCAGGTTCTTCATTTCCAATATTATAAGCAACCATTCCCTTATCAGA
>JAFQTN010000019.1 GCA_017409025.1 Bacilli bacterium
ATAAACATTATTATCATCGCACTCTATTAAAATTTTATTATCATTATAAGAATACTCTACTGCATTTTTTAAAATATTAGTTAATGCCTCAACTTGCCATTTATAATCACAATTTATTTTATTTTGACATTTATTATTTACCTCAATATTTATATTTTTCAAATCACATAAATTAGATACATTTTTAATAGTTTCATTTATTATTTTTTTTACTGATGCATCTTCTCTTATAAAAGATATAGTATTAGCTTCAAACTTTGAAAGTTTTAAGATAGATTGAACTAAAAAAGTAATATTTGTTATTTCTCTTTTTATGTTTTTTATAAATCTTTGTCTAGTTTCATTATCCATTTTAGGATCATCAATTATATTATCTAATAAAATATTAATTGATGTTAATGGAGTTTTTAATTGATGAGAAATATCTTGTAATGAGTTTTTTAAGTTAATTTTATCTTTTAATGAATTTTCAGCATTTTCCTTTAACATAATTGTTGTTTTATATATTTCTTGTTTAAGAATAGATAATTTATCTTCTGATAACTCATCCAAATCAAGTTCATAATTCTTGTGATTTATTTTTTCAATACATTTTATAATCTTATCTATTTCTTTATCATTTTTTAAATTATGTTTTATAAATAAATAGATTAATGAGATAAATGCAACTAATAATATTCCAAATTTTGTTATACCAAAAATCAAATTATAATTATCATTTTTAGATACATAAGAATCTTTAGACATATCATAACCATAATCTTTCAAAACATTATCTTCAGTTTCTTTAGAATTTAATATTTCTACTAAATCATTTTGATCTAAATTTGGATATTTTTCTTCTACTTTTTCTAAGATAGCATTTATTTTATAATTAAAGTTTCTTTTATATTGGTTATATTCAATAGTATTAACAATAACAAGCAATAAAGAAAAGATTGTTATAACAATTAAACTTTGTAGTAAATAATGTTTTAAATATTCCTTATTTTTCATCTATCCTATACCCTATACCTTTAACTGTTGTAATTATATCTGTTCCTAATTTTTCTCTTATTCTCTTTAAATAAACTGTTGCTGTATGATCGTCAACATAATTACTTGTCCAATCATATATTTTATCTAAAATTGTTTCTCTGCTTACTACATTACCAATATTTACAAATAATAAATTAAGTATTTTTAGTTCTAAACTTGATAAATCTATAATCTCATTATTTCTACTAACACTCATTTTATTCAAATCAAAACTTATGTCTTTTACCTTAATTACTGATTTCTTTTTATTTCTTAAAATTACTTTATTAACTCTAACTAATAATTCCATAGTAGAAAATGGTTTAGTCATATAATCCTCTGCACCTAAATTTAGTCCTTTGACAACATCACTTTCTTCATCTCTTGCTGTTAAAAAAATTACAGGAATATTTTTTTCTTTTATATATTTTTCATATAAGTCAAACCCATTTCCATCAGGAAGCGATACATCTAATATAATTAATTCTGGTTCATTAAATTTCAAGTATTCTACTGATTCTTTAACTGTTGTTTTGAAATCTAAATTATAATTATTCTTTTTAAAAGCATACACTAATCCTTCAGCAATACTTTCATTATCTTCAATTAATAAAATACTCATATTATTCCCTTTCTTTCACTTATAATTATACCATAAATAAAGGGAATATTTATCATATCCCCTAAGCATTCTAAATATTTTCTTTTCTAATTGTTTCTATGGTATTTTGTTTATTAATTTTACTTATAGAATATCTCATAATAATATATACAATAATAAATACAAATACTATACTTATCATAATTCCTGTTGTTGGTAAATGATATGGTGTTTCAACTTTCTGAGAAAATCCTAAATGAAGTGCATAAGATCCACCTATTCCTAAAATAATTCCATAAAATAAAGATTTTGAAGAATAGAATAATGTTTCTAAATTAATCATACGATTAAATTCTTTTTTAGTCATACCTACACTTTTTAACATAGCGAATTCTTTTTGTCTTAATTCCATATTTGATGTTAAAGTATTAAATATGTTAGTTACCCCAATTAATGTAATAACAGCTATAAATCCATATAAGAATATACTTATTACTATTACCATTGATCTTTCTGCTTCTGCTTGTGCATCAAAATTATTGATTACTAATTCACTATCTAATAATTCAATATCTTTAACTAAATTTGTAGAGTCAGATGTTTCTATCATCATTCTATAAGGTACAAATTTTAAATTATCATAGTATTCTTTATCTACTATTAAATATCCACCATTATAAAACACATTTTCTAACCCAATAGGTCTTTCATCAGTAACTGATGCAATTTCTACTGACATATTAGTATTAGTTTCTCCAGATTCAAGAGATAAATTCATATTATCCCCAGCTTTATATTTATATCTATCAGTTATTATCTCTTTGTTTTTTGTGGTACTCCAATATCTCAATTCATCAATTAAGATACCTTTTTCTTTAATATTTTCATAATTTAATCCTAAATCTTTTGCATACTTTTTAAATGAATTACTATCTAATGAATAAATAGCAACTGCAATATATGCTTCATTAAGATCAGAATCTGAATAATGATTAATTTTATTTTCATCTAATACTTTAGATAAACCTCTATGCTCATATAACATATAACTTTTGTCAATGTTATCTAGTTTTCTTAATAAACTTATTTGTTCTTCGCTATATTCAGGTAATGTTCCATTATAAACAATTACATTATAATCATAATCTTTATAATACATACCTGCTTGACTAAATC
>JAFQTN010000020.1 GCA_017409025.1 Bacilli bacterium
CCTGGTACCATATGAGTGTAATATTTAATTCACTATGAATTGATTATTACGCTCTTTTTAGTTATTATGTAATTGTATAATTGGTCAACGTTATCTCGCCTGAACTACGCGTTCGTAAAGGAGGACAGTTGACCATCCTTTACATAATACATTCGATTAAGCAAGTTGAAATACTTATGTACTTTCGTGTCACAAGCCAGGATGAAGATATGTGAAAGAGATGGAACCAGTTATTATTATTGAAGGAGGAATTTTATGTACGCAGTAGGAATTGATGTTTCAAAAGGAAAAAGTACAATTTCTATAGTTACTATACATGGTGAAGTAATTGAAGAACCTTTTGAAATACTACATGATCAGAACGGATTTGATACTTTATTATCAAAAATAAAAGATTACAAAAAAGAAGATATTAAATTTTTAATGGAAGCAACAGGACATTATCACTTACCATTATTAAACTCATTAATTGAAAAAAATTATTTTGTATGTGTTGAAAATGCTTTAGTTATTAAAAAATATTGTGACTTAGATTTAAGAAAAGTTAAAAATGATAGAAAAGATTCATTAAAATTAGCTACTTATTGTAGTGAAAGATGGTTTAAATTAAGAAAATTTGAACCATCAGATGATGTAAGAGAACAATTACAATTTTTATCAAGACAATATTCACAATATGTAAAAATACAAACAAATTTAAAAATTCAATTAACAAATTTAATAGATAAAACATTCCCAGGAATAAAGAAAATAGTAGATGATGAAAATAGATATCATTTATTATTAGATATTTATGAAAAATATTCGTATCCAAGTTTAGTATTAAATCAAAATAAAAAAGATTTTATAAATGATATAGATGTTATGGCAAAAAAATATAGACACAAAGTTGGAAAAACTATTGGAGAAGAACTTTACGAAATCGCTCCAACAATTATAACTTCATGTCTATATAATGAATCATTACAACTATCAATAAATAGTTGTATATTACTTTTAAGAGAAACTTTAAAAGTAACTAATGATATTATATCAAAAATGGATGAACTTGCAATGCAATTAGAAGAATTTGATATTGTAAGTAATATGAAAGGTGTAGGTATTAAAACAAGAGCAAGATTAATTGCTGAAGTTGGTGACATTAGAAAATATGAAAATGCCAATTGCCTAATTGCTAGTTGCGGAATAGATACTCCACCATATCAATCAGGAACATTTAACGCTACAAATAGACATATTACAAAGCGTGGCAATAAATATTTAAGAAAAGTTGGATATGAAGTAACAAAAAGTATTAAATCGTCTAGACCTAAAACGGATAATGCAGTATATCTATTTATGTTAAAAAAAGAAGCAGAAGGAAAACCAAAACGAGTAGCTAAAATTGCTGGGCTAAATAAATTTTTGAGAATATATTATGCAAGAGTAAAAGAACTATATAATTAATATTATATTTGGGGTAAGGGGTATTATACACTTTTTCACCAAATTAATAGATAAATATGACTTAGAATTGGGGGTATAAAAATGACTAAGAGAAATTTAACTAATAAATTAGTAAATGATATAATGAATATTTTAAAGGATATGTTATTGGTAACAATAGAAGAAGAAAATGATAAATTACCAATATTCAATAGTGTATTAAATGTTATATATTGTATGGAAGAACATGTTTATTCATATTCACTTAAAGATATTGATGATTCTTTATTTGAAGTACTTATGGAAGAAGTTATTAATGTTTTTAACTAAATTATTATTTTACTATTACTTTTTTGGAATATATTTCTTAGAAAAAAATAAATTGAAATTGAAAATTGGTCAAGTTTGGCAAGGCCATTTATATAAACTTGATGAATTTTCAATTTTAATTTAAAATTATTTAGAAAATATTCAAAAAACTACTTGACAATGGTTAGCAAGTCTCCCTTCTTTTAGAAGTTTGGCCCACCCAACTTATTAAATGTTCCTAGTTTAATTATACTAAATAATTGAGAACGAAACAATACTTTAAGAACACAAATATAATAAAATTTAATATCAGATTTCTCGAATAATATTATTTGAGTAGCTTTGAATTTTAATTAATCATTCCTAAAAAAACTTGTAAAAAAGTGATTTTTATGGTAACATGTATATAGATGAGTTATTTCTCATAAAATAAAAAAGGAACATTCAATTGTAGCATGTTGAGTGAGCCAAATAAATTGGGTTCCACCTAATTCATTGCTGAGCTAGGTGGATTTCTTTTATATTAAAACTATAAAAAGCAATAATAGTAAAAGGAAGATAATAATTAATAGAGAAATGATTAAAAAATCCTTCTTGTTCATTATATCGCCTGGTACCATATGAGTGTAATATTTAATTCACTATGAATTGATTA
>JAFQTN010000021.1 GCA_017409025.1 Bacilli bacterium
ATATTGATATGAGTAATGTACATTTAGAATCACTAAAGATTCAAAAAGATAAATTAATACTTACTTGTGAAAAATATTCAAGTCAAATAGATGGCTATGTTTCTTGTCCAGCTTGTGAAGTAGAGTCAAAAGAATTAGTTTGTGAATTTAGGTTGCTGGATTTAGAAAATAGAGAACATGTTTTAAATTTTATGAGTAAATTAGAAAATTATATTGATCATAAAAAAGTTGAAAGAGAACTTAATAATAAAGAAAAAGAATTAATAAAAAATAAAGAATCTTTAGAAGAAATGGAGATAGAATATGAATAATATTTTAGATATTTATGAAAGTTTAGCTGATTCTATTGAAGAAATAGACGATTTTATGATTTATGATTTCATATATTATTTAGGAATAAATAGCGTTGATAAAGATATATCAAAAGAAGAGATAACAAGATTAATAAATGTATGTAAAGAAAGTTCAGATAATTTTATTGATACCTTTAAGTTAGCAAGAACATTAACTTCGCTTGTATATAAAGAAAAATATATGACTTTAGATCAATTAGAGCGTGTACCTTCAGAATCAATAAAACATTTTTATTCGGAGGAAAAAATGTATGAATTAAGATATTATTTTGAATCATACGAAGAAATGGTGACCTCACCAAAAGAAATAATGAAAGGCGTATCTTATACCGTTGCTCGTGTTGTTCATAATGGTTATTGTGCTGAACTACATTATTGTAGTGATACAGGTGCATCAGTAGAATATGGAACAAAAACATCTCATGATATGTGGGAAAATGAGGTAGAAGATGCCAGTTGGTTTAATAAAGATTTATCAGATGATTATATATTAAATAGATTAAATTGTTTATATGATGAAGAATTTTCTGATAAAAGAATAACAAATGAAAAAGCAGAAGAGATGAATTTAATTGATCACATTTTAGCAAAACACAAAGTAGATGATATTGTTTTATATTCAAACGACAATGGAGATTTAATCGCTTTTGATGATGTGAATTACTGGAAGGGAAAAGATTTTTATGATTTCATGTTCAAAGAATTATTTGTTTATAATCGTGAAGGAAAAGTAGAATTAATAGATGATTCTGATTATAAAAGACTAGAAGGATATAGAAAACAATATGAAGAAAAAACAAACGAAATAGAAAAGGAGATAGAATATGAATAAAATAAAAGCATTAAAAGAATTAGCAGAAGTATTTGGAAAATATGATTGTAATATTTATGATTTTTGTTATTATTTAGGATTAACAAATGTAAAAGAAGATATAAAAAATAAAGATTTAATAGTATTATTGGATAAATGTTCTGAGTTAAGTGGAGAATATACAGATCCAATTGAAGTAGGACAATCATTAGCAAATGCAGTATATGAAGATAAATCTATAACAATAAAACAATTAAAAAAAATGAGTGCTGAAAGGTTTAATGATTGGTATATGGATGGAAGAGAAGTAGGTAATGATTTAGAATTAGATGAAGAAAGGGAGATGGAATAATGGACGTTTTATTTGGATATAAATCAATGCCTGAATGGCACAAAAAGAATATAAAAAATTATTATATATTAGATGGAATTTATAAAGCAGAACCTAATATAAGCGAAGAGGATGCACGATACATTTTTAATATTTGTCAACAAATTAAGAATGAAAAAGTGTGTCCTTTTTCTATTGCTTATTATTTGACAGAACATTATATGAAAGATGATATAGATGATGAAGAATTAAAAGTTGCAACTTCTGGAGAGATAATTTCTGCTGTTCTTCATAATGATTTAAACTTTTTACCATTCTTGAATTCTGACAAAGTAATGGAAAGATTTTAAAAAATAATACTAAACTGTCGGAGACTATTTGCAGGTCTTAGGAGTTTGTCCTAACAAGCTGATGGGTGTGTCAACACCATGCTTGATAGAAAAAATAAGACTATTGAATAACCTCAGTTATAAATTTGAATTTAGAAAGGAGCTAAGATGGAATTTAAGTCAATGGAGAAGTGGCGAGTTCAAAGAGATTTAAATTTAACTGAAGTACAATTAGAGGAAGTTATACGAAGAGCAGGAAGAAGGCATCCAATGGAAGATTGGGTGCATCTTCGTGTATCTCGTAATGGTGATGTAGTAGAATATTTAAAATTAGAATTTGTTTACTGGTTGAAAGAAGTTTATTTTAACAAAGAAAAATTTTATCTTGATCTTGAAATAGAATTTTTTGAAAAACAAATTAGAAGACTAGAATCAGAATTAAATATATCTCCTTATGAATTTAAATATGAAGACACATCATTAAAAGATTTACGTTCATACTTTAATAAAAGTAAAAATGCAATTGGTAGAGCAGTCAATGTAATGAAAAAGCAAACTAACAATTCATATAAGTATTTAAAAAATGGTAGAGTTATGATTAATAAAGAGGGAGTTAAATGGTTGGCTGAAAAATATTTTCGTAGAGCATACTTAAAAGATTTAGAATTATATAAACTTGAATTACAAGAAAGAAAGATAAAGTTGGATGAATTCAACAGAAGAAAGATATAGCAAATTAAGAAGACAAAAAATTAATGTTATGCTTAACGAAGAAGAAAGAAGAATCATAACTGAAAAAGCTATTAAATACGGATTTGGTTATTGTCTAGCTGAATATATAAGAGCAGCGTGTATATATGAAAATATATATATAGAAGACGTAGCAGGGAAGCAAGAGTTATGTGAGATTATAAGTAAGTTTATAGAAACATTAAGAGAAATTTTAAAAGAACAAAAAAAGATATTAAATAATTATATGATAGATAAAGAAGATATAGAAGTTATTAGTAATCAAAATATCATTATAATTAAAATGATAAGTAAGTTATCTAACTTGGTAATATATATTTTATCAGTTAATACAGAAAAAAGAATTCAACAAAGATTAGGTATGATTGAGAAGTATAA
>JAFQTN010000022.1 GCA_017409025.1 Bacilli bacterium
CGTTAAATTAAGAGATAACGTCTCGAAGAAACGTAATATAAGTTTTAATAGTTAAAGTCTTGTCTTGCAAGACTTTTTCTTAATAATTCAACATATTTTTTGTATTTTATAAAAAAATATGTTATTATAAAAGCGAATTTGAGCAAAATTATTGCACACAAAAGGAACGAGAAGTTAATAAATTTTTTTTGAAAAGAGATAACGTCTCGCTAAGATATGTTGAATGTAATGTTGTATTTTGGCTTAAATTTGTTAATTATTAAGATTATTTTCTCAATAATCTATATGAAAGATCGACGTCGTCATATTCGATCTTTTTAATTTTTAATTTTTTCATATTGTTTTCTCCTAAAAATAATAATATAGAATCATATGGTGAATTATTGTTTAATGATAATCTTGGTGTTGAATTAATATGTGAGGCTATAAGATAACAATCATCTTGGGTTAAAGAGGCAAAAGAAGTACCTTTAGGTAAAATATAACGAATATATTCGTGATTTTTTTCTATTGAGCCTTTTTGCCAAGAGCAATTAGGATTACAGTAAAATAAAGAACAAACTTTTTCACCTGTATTTATATCAATTTCTATGCTTTCTGGATCTGAGAATTCAGTTCCGTTGTCTGTAATTATAACTTCAAATAAACGTTTAAATTCATCAATACCTAATAATAATTTTAATTTATCAAAGACTTCAGTAACATATTTAGATTTTTTATATGGTAAAAGATATATAAGCATAAAGTTAAATTGTCTAAATAATAATGTTAGAAAACAATTACCACCTTTACCACCTTGAGTACCAATAACTGTATCCATCTCAACAATGGAAGCAGTAGGATTGTATTCAATATAATCTTTAAAATCAGTATAAAATCTATTAACCTTAATAGAGGTATCAACTTTTTCTTTGTGATAATCATATTCTTTTTTTACCTTCCATTTAACCTTACGTTGTAAATCAATGTTTTTAACATCAAGAATACCTAAATCAATATACTTGTAAAAAGTAGTTTTAGAGAAAGGCAAGAGTTCAGGATGGGAAATATAAACTTGATTAATAGAATGATTTTTCTTAATCATTAAAGGAGAAATTATTTCATTAATAGAAACAATTTGTTCTTTAGTAATATTTAAATGAGCTCTTTGTGTAATTAAAGTTTGTTTATATTCATTATAAGCGATATGAGAATTATAAGAATATTTTTGTTTTTTACAATGATTAAACTTATCACAATTATTACAAACATAAGGAGGTTTAGCTTCAAAACAACAAGGTCTGTTATTATTAGCATTACCTCTTAAAAACCTATGTTTTAAAACCTCTTTAGATATAGCAGTTCTATGTCTACCTAAACGATTAGAAATTTGAGTAAAATTATACCCATGATTTAAAAATTCTTCAATAACACATCTATCTTCAAAAGAAAGATGTTTGTATTTTTTAACTTTCATAATGAACTCCTTTCAAAAAAGCCAAAATACAAACAACTATTATATATAAAAAGAGATATAAATCAAGAATAGTAGAAGGGGGTAGATAACAAATAAAGGGGAACCTTTATTTGTAAAATAATTATGAATGAATAAAAAAATAAGTCAAGGGTTAAAAAGAACTCGCTTCACTCGTCCTTGACTTATTTTTTTATTCCCCGCACAAGTTAAGAGGTAAGTTCACGTTTTAGTAAAAGTGAGACTTTAAGTAAATAATTTACC
>JAFQTN010000023.1 GCA_017409025.1 Bacilli bacterium
AATGTAATTAGCCTAATAGGAAAAATTGGTGCAATTGTTTTAAAAGTTGCAATACCATTTATTATATTAGGAATGATATTAGTTCCTTATATAGTTAATAATATTGAAATTAAGGACAATGAAATAGTATTTAAAACGGACAATATTAAAATTATTGGTGAAAACAAAATTGAAATTCATGATATTATTATTGGTGAGTTTGATATTCAAGATGAAGACTATGATGTTATTGAAATGTTTGAAGATAATTCTAATATTAAAATAATTACTTATATTGAAACAGGGTTGGTTTTTTTGTTAGTTGAACTATATATTATGATAATTATATTAGGATGTGTAGAAAAATTATTTAATAATATTAAAGATAAAACGACACCGTTTACTTTAGATAATGTAAAATATATTAAAAAGATTTCTTATTTAATAATTGCATTAATTTTAATTACACCAATATCTGATATTTTGTTTAGTATAATATTAGGTATATCTACTGGTGGAAGCAGTCCATTTGAATTAATGAGTATATTAGAAATATTAATTATATTTAGTATGTCATATATATTTGAATATGGTTACGAAATTCAAAAAGATTCAAAAGGAAAAATGTATAATGAAGAAAATAAATAAATATGAATTTATTAATACAATTCAAAATAAAACTAAATTAAGTAAAGAAAAATGTTTAATTATTAATGATATATTAGAAAATAACTTCTTGTTAGGTAATAAAAACAAGCAAAATATTATAAATGAACTAATTAATAAATTAAGTATTAACGAAGAAAAGGCTGAAGAAATTTATAATATATCTATGAATATTATTTCATTATCACTAAAAGAAAAATTAAAACATCCTTTTAAATCACAAGATTAATAACAAGTAAATCTATAAAAGGATTTACTTTTTTCTAGTATAATAGAACTATAATTTATTAGGGAGTTGAAACAAATGAAAGATAAAATAAGACAAGTAGTTTATGAAGAATATAGCAATACACTTGGAATAATTGCTTACAAAGATAATAAAAAAGTATATGAAGAATATTTTCATAATGCAACAAAAGATGAGTCTATTCATACTTTTTCAATAGCAAAAAGTGTTGTATCAATACTTATAGGTATAGCAATAGATAAAGGATTTATTAAAAGTGTTAATCAAAAAGTTTTAGATTTCTTCCCAGAGTATCAATTGAAAAGAAATCAAGAACAATTAAAAGATGTATCAATAGAAGATTTTTTAACTATGAGAGTGCCATATAAGTATAAATATGAACCATATACCAAAGCATTTACAAGTAGTGATTGGGGAGAATTTGTTTTAACACAGATTGGTGGTAAAGAGCAAATCGGAGAGAAGTTTCATTATTCAACTATTGGTATTCAAATACTATCAAATATAATTCATAAAGCAAGTGGAATGAATTTAAAAGAATTTGCAATAAAATATTTATTTGAACCATTAGAAATTAAAAATGTTTTAGATGCAGATGTTCACGATAGAGAATCTCAAGACCACTTTTATAAAACAAGAGATATAAGAGGTTGGGTAAAAGATCCTAGTGGAAACTATACAACAGGTTGGGGATTATCAATTACAACTGATGAGTGGGCTAGGATTGGTTTATTAGTATTAAACAAAGGTTTATATAATGGTAAAAGAATTGTATCAGAAAATTATATAAATGAAATGGTAAAAGAAAGAGAAAAAAACTACGGATATTTATGGTGGATATATCCAAAGAATCAAACAATGAAAATTATTACAAAAGAATATAATACAGGAAAGTATGATTCGTGGTGTGCTAATGGTGTTGGTGGTTCACTTGTAGCAGTAATACCTGAAAAGAACATTGTAATATGCTGTGCTTGTTCATTAGTTTATAATCCTAAAATTAGAACAGAGTTAATAAATAATTATTTGATACCATATATAGATAGTTTAGAGTAACAAAT
>JAFQTN010000024.1 GCA_017409025.1 Bacilli bacterium
CTATCATGACAGTCATAGAAACCCTTAAGAAAAGAAATATGGGGATTGTCGAAAATCTAAAGAAGTTATTTATGGGCACACCGGCTATATTTTAGCCGGTGTAATACCCGTTGGATAAATTACAAGGCTGAACTGTTACAAAGGATAAGAAAAATTTTAATATGTATATTGATAATATGTTCGGTGTATATAGTCAATGTAGTCAATCCAATTTTAGTTTATGCAGAAGTTTCGGGACAATGGTATGACTTAGGAGGAGGCTGGAGATTTAGGGTAGATGGACCGCATAATGATAATGCAAATGCTAAATGGCATGTTCATGTAGAAAATACAAGAACTGGTGTCAAGGGATCAGAAGGGGTAGATGGAACAGCTAGTCATAAAGATCATATGAATAAAATACCTAAAAAAGTTAAAGAGAAGATAAAAAAGCATCCTGAATATAAACGCGGTAAGGAAAAACAAAAAAAATTAAAAAAAGCAGTGGGGCAAATAAAGAAAAAAAGTTGAAAATTGATTGGGCTCATGTAGGAGATGTTGTGATAGCAATTGGAATTGTGATAGCATGTACAGCTACATTCTTTTTCCAAGGGGATGATATTGCAGCCTGGATAAATTTGTTAAGAGCATTGGGATGCTAACGTGTAATGGAATATGATTATACACGTTAAATAAATATATTAATGATAAAGGATGAGGATAAATATGTTGTTAAAAAGATTATTATTGACAAAAAATGTGGAAATGTATGAAATTAAAGAAGAACTATATAGTGATGTGAGATTTTATATGGTTTTGATGGATATGAGAAGACCAAGTGTATACGAAGATTTTGCAGATATTCTAGGCTATGTTCAAGAGGATTTCGTCGGTAGAGATAATTATATTAAAGCATTAATAATCTATGATGTAAAAATAACAGAAGATGAAAAAGAAATGACTTATGAAATTGTTAGTGGATTTTTAGAAGATAAAGATGATTGTGATTGGAATATGAAATATATAAAGGGCGATTTTAAGAAAATGCAGGTTATAGGTGTAAATCATGAAGAACTCATTTCACAGATTAATCACATTCTTAACGCTGAGAAATCCTCGGGAGATATGTTGAAAATAGAATCAGATAGTTTTAAATATTTATTACAAGAGTAAATACAATATTGAAGGTAGAAATATGGTTTTAGAATTGAAAGATATATCAAAAAAAAATTGAAAGAAATCAGGTATTAGAAAATTTTTCATATACATTTAATCCTGGAGAAATATATATGATTGGAGGGAATAATGGTGCAGGAAAAACAACATTATTGAGATGTATGTCTAGTTTAGAACTTCCGGATACGGGAAACATAATATATAATACTATTTTAATTCATGATAAAAAGAATATATTAGAATATAGAAAACATGTTTCTTTACTTCTTGAAACTTCGAAAAGTCTGATTTCAAATTTAACAATATTACAAAATGTGAAGTTTTTTTTGGGCATTAACAATATTGTATTTAAAGAAGTTGAGGAAGAATTATTTAAAATGCTATTTGAATTCGAGTTGGTGCCATATGCAGATAAAACAATTAACCGTTTATCTAAGGGAATGAAGCAAAAGGTAGCTTTAATAATAGCATTATTGAAAAAACGTGATATAGTATTAATGGATGAGCCGTATGATGGACTAGATATGAAAGCTATTGGTTACCTGCAAGAATTATTAGAAGAAATCTCTAAGGAAAAGATTGTTGTAATCGCTTCTCCAAATGAAATGTGGATAAATAAAGCCAAAAAGGTAGTTTTATGATGTAATGGGTGATGGTTAGATGAAAATAATTAAACTTTGTATAATGAAACAAATTTGGGAAAATTTTAATAATATAAAAAGATTACTATTGAGTATTACAATAAATTGTATAATATTGATGTCTTTCTTTTATCGTATGCACAATAGCGAACTTTGGGGAATTGATTTTATGTCCCTGATATTAATATATTCGTTAATCTGGTGTGTGTTAATGGATTTTACTGCGGTTAATGATATTATTTTGGAAACTAATAATGCAGGAATCACTGAACAGATTTTTCTGTCTTCATGTAGTATAAACAAGTATGTTTTTGTTCGAGTTGTTCAGAAAAGTATTTTTACAGTAACATTTATTACGGTGATATTTTGCGTTTGCAATATAGTAACGCGTGTTTTTCAGGCATTTGAAATGATTTCCTTCTTTTTTACATTAATGGTAGGTATTTTTTCAATCGTAGGGGCCGGATATATTATATCAAGTATTTCGTTGCTACTTAATTACAAAAACATAGCTATACTGACCAGAATATTTGTACTTGCATATATATTAAAATCTGATGAGAATATTTGTATTCCTTTTTCTTATTGCAAAAAAATTTTGATCGATTTATTCAATGGTGAGTTATACTTATGGGAACAAAGTCTAGAGAGTATAATAGGTTTCATTTTTAATTCTTTATTATTTTTTGTAATGGGAAATATAATTTTTTCTATGATAGTAACAAAAAGAATGGCAATAAAAGAGGATTTTAAATAAAAAGAGTTAATAAATTATTTTTTAACTAAATGAAAAGTCTAATCCCCCAGCTATGCTGGGGAGAATAGTGTAAGTGGAAACGGTGAGGATATCAATAAAAAACCTCCTATGTTATAGTGAGAATGGTGTCGCAAGCCAAACTCAAACATAGGAGGTGGTCCAAATGGACAATAGAAGCATATCACATACTCGATGGAAATGCCAATACCATATCGTATTTATTCCTAAGTATCGCAAAAAGGTATTGTATGGGAAAGTACGAGATGATGTCAGAGAGATAATCAGTGTACTTTGTAAGTATAAGGATGTGGAGATTATAGCTGGAGCAGTTTGTATAGACCATGTGCATCTAAGTGTGGCGATTCCACCAAAATTGAG
>JAFQTN010000025.1 GCA_017409025.1 Bacilli bacterium
AATAAAAGAACTAAAACTTTATCAGGAGGATGGCAAAGAAGGTTATCTATTGCAATAAGTTTAATTAATAATCCTAAAATTTTATTTTTAGATGAACCTACACTTGGATTAGATGTTATTGCTAGAAAAGAACTATGGAAAGTTATTAACGAATTAAAAGGTAAAATAACTATTATTTTAACTACTCATTATATGGAAGAAGCAGAAAGTTTATCTGATAGAATTGGTATAATGGCAAATGGGAAATTAGTTGATGTAGGAACAAGTGAAGATTTAATTAAGAAAACAAAAACTAATAATTTTGAAGATGCTTTTGTATCTATTGCAACAGGAGGAAAATTATAATGAGAATGTTTAACTTTGCTAAAAGAAATTTTAAAGAATTAATAAGAGATCCATTAAGTTTAGTTTTTCAAATTGTTTTACCGATATTTTTATTATTTATATTTCAACAATTTAATATACCTGCAGAGAATTATAAATTAGAAAATTTCACTCCAGGAATTATATTGTTTGGTTTTTCATTTGTTTCTTTATTTACAGCAACATTAATATCAAAAGATAGAAGTTCATCTTTACTTATAAGACTTGGAACTTCACCAATGAAATCAAGTGATTATATTTTAGGTTATATAGTTTCATTAATTCCTATAATTATAATTCAAGATATACTATTTTTTGTGGTAGCTTGGTTATTAGGGTTATCTTTTAGTATAAATATTATATTTACAATACTAATTTCGATGATTGTTTCAATATTATTTATAGCACTTGGAATTCTAATAGGAAGTTTAGTAAGTGAAAGAGGAACAGGTGGAATAGGAAGCATAGTAGTCCAACTTGTATGTTTTACAAGTGGGATGTATTTTCCTAAAGAATCAGTAGGAGGTTTCTTTGCAAAAGTATGTGAAATATTACCATTTGAAAGTTGTTTAAATATAATAAAAGGTATACTAAATAATAATTTAGATATTATTTTAACAGGAAATATAGTTATATTTTCATTATATACAATAGTTGTATTAATAGTATCCATCATTGTTTTTAAAAAGAAAATGATTAGTGATAATAAATAATAATTTAGTAAAAAAATAATGCAAATTACAATTTGAAAGTGGGATTATATATGAAAAAGATAATAAATAAAGATAGTTGTTTGCTATATTGTGCAATTTATACAATAACAACAATATTAAATAGCATACTTTATTTGTGTCAAGGATTAAGAGATAATCCAAGTGGTAATTGGCATGAATTAGATAGAGCTTTGATAATATTTATTGGTATTTTAGCATTGCAATTGTATAGGAAATTGGAATTTAAGAATAAGTATTTGAATATTATTTGTGCATATATTCCTACAATGTTGTTAACATTTTTGTATGTATTTTTAATGGGGTTAAGAGAAACACTTGCTAAAAGTGCTTATAAGGATATTTTTATCAATTACACATTGTTATTTATTTTAGTTGTTGGTATAGATTTAGTAGTAAAAAAAATTAAAAATAGAAAAAGATAAATTACATTTTTTTAAAATGTTAAAAGTCTTTGACTATTTTCCAAAAGAGTTCGCTAGATTTGTTTATTAATAATAATTTATAATTGTATGTGAAAGGAGATAGCGTATGAAACTAGGAAAAAAAATTTTGGAATTAAGAAAAAAGAAAGGATTTTCACAAGAACAATTAGGAGAAAAAGTTAATGTAACAAGACAGACAATATCTAACTGGGAATTGGAAGAAACAACACCAAATCCAGAACAATTAAAATTATTATCAAAGGTACTAAATATAAGTATTGATGAATTGTTAGATAATGATATTCAAAATGTAGTAGTTGAAAAAGTGAGTAATACTGAAAAATTAGCTGGATTAGTTTTAAAAGTTTTAAAATGGTTAGGAATAATATTTATAATATTTTTAGTTATAGATGTTGTGGCTTTAATTTTATTTTCCATTTCTGGAAATTTTGTTGAATATCATGGTGCATCCACAATTTGTAAAATAGAA
>JAFQTN010000026.1 GCA_017409025.1 Bacilli bacterium
ATTTAGTTAAATCTCTTGCCTTAAATTCTGGTTTTACTTTGACAAATCCTAATCCTAATTCTCTAAACATCTGTTGCTTCTTTCTTGTTTCTTTACTTACACCCCTTTCCATTGAATGATCATACCTATTTTTGATGGTTTCTTTTTCATTCCAACTTTCAAATAACTCATTATATCTTGGATGTTTTGTTAAATCATACAACTTAGAATAAAACGGTCGCATACCAGCAACTAATAAAATCCCATATCCACTTTCCATTCTTGCAAGTTCATCTACAAATGCTAACTCACGTCCAACTATATCCCAGTTATATGATGAAGAACCTTGCCTTGAATAAGTACGACCTGATGATTTTTTATACCAACTTTTCTTCCCTAGCATTGAACTCATATATTCTAAAGTTTCCTTACTTCGTGAGCCCAAAAATAGCACATAGTCCGAACAATCTAATGCCGTTTCCCAATTATCTTTGTATACTTTTTTCAACTGCGACAGCGATTGAAGACAAGTGGTTATACCACAGTTAAGACCACGAACATAAGCAAGATTTTCCAAATAACGTGGTATTACACCTAACTGAGCCCATTCATCACAATATATCTGAACAGGTGTTGATAGTGATCCATTATTCTTACTAGCATTTGCATCTATTATAGAAAATATCTGTGTATATAAAATACTAGCTATAAAATTAAATGTTGAATCATTTGGACTATTAATAATAAAATATGCTATTTTACCTTCATCACCTTTTCCACCTATTCTATTTAATTCCATAGTATCATCAACAGTCATAGATTCTATTTCAGAAATATTGAAAGGTGCTAAACGTGCAGATGCAGTCATGATAATTGTACTCATCATTTTAGGAGAGGATGCAGATACTTTAAAATGTTTCCATTGTTTAACTCCTATATTTTCTGGATCTCTTTCTGCCCACGCATCAAACATCCTACTTAATGTTGAATTACCTTCCTTATCAGGTTCTGCTAATCTAATTAACTTTAATACAGTTTTAAAGTTCTTTTCTTTATCATCATAATTAAAAATTATATAATAAATTATTGCCTGTAAGAAAACCATCTCTGCTTTTTCCCAAAATGGATCACCTGTATTAGATTCAATAGTTTCTGATTTTGTGTTTAACATAATAGTATTAATTAATGTCATTACGTCATCTTCAGCAATCCATTCTTGAGTTTCTTTACTATTATCAATTGTTTTATTAATTTTCTTTATATACATAAGTGGATTGAAATGGTCAGACTTTGACTTATCAACTAAATTTAAAACACGAATATCATAGCCCAAATTAACTAAAGACATTCCACAATCTCTAACGAGCTCACCTTTAGGATCTGTGACAACAAATGTTTCTCCATTTGCATTTAATAGATTAACTTTAAAATAATAGCGTGATTTCCCACTTCCAGGACGACCAATCAAAATTAGGTGTCTATTCCTTTTAGATATTCTCATATTTTTAGCAAACATTTCTGTTGCTGTAAATATTTGATTTTTTTCCAATTCTTTTTCACAATAAGGTTTTATTGCCTTTGAATCTTCCCACTCTGCACTACCATAGGTATTTTCTTGTAAATTCTTTTTATTTTGATTCATAATTGTCTGAACAATTAACCAAGCAAAAACACCTACAAATAATGAAGTAGTAATAGTCTTCATATTTAATATTACAGGAGTTGTAATAATATGAAGTTTATCTAATGATTCAGTTAAATGAGAAAATTCAAACTTTCCTGCTACTTCTGACAAACTACAAACTCTAAGAGTATAATAAGAGGCGATTAACATTATTAACAAGATAATTACAATACTACTCTTTTTATTGCGTTTAACGATCAAATTCTCGTTCTTCTTCCTGTTCTAAAACAACATTTTCTATAACTTTATCATTCTTGTTTTTCTCTGCTAATTCATTTGCCTCTTTTACCAAATCCTCCGTTTTGGATTTTTTTTTACTAGCTTCTGCTAATTGTTTCGTATCCGTTTCTTTTAATAATATAGTAGTTGTTCCATTGGGTGATATTGAAGCAACATAATCTTTAGATGAATAAGTTTCTTTAAACTCTTTATATCTCTTAATATCATTTATTTCTATTTCCATAATATCATGTAGATTAGATTCACTTTCTATTGCTCTACCACCAGACGCACCATATTCTTTTATTGGACGCTCTGGAGCATATTCTCTATATTCATCCAAATCTTCAGAACGGATAGCAATTATCATTTCTCTTTCATTTAATACACAAGCTCCATGACTTGTTAATTCAAATAATTGCTCTCTTATTTCACAATATTCTTCTTTAGTGATTTTTTGAACGCAATAATTTTTTTGATAATCTCTAACAGGACATGAACCAAAATCTTCTCCAATTTTACTAAGGTCATCTATTTTAAGATTCATACCTCTTGATACCATTGGTTCTATATCCCTTTCATCAATTACACCATCTTTGTTCAAATCTGGTATCTCATTTTTTGTATTTTGTTTTAATCTATTAGGTGGTATCTTTTCTAATTGCTCATTAAAGAATGATAATTTGCTCTTATTAAAGATAATAACATATTGTTCTTCTTCATCTCTTGTCTTTTCTTGAATAGCAATTTTTTTGTAATTTTCTGCCTTCTTTTTACAATACGCATTTAACGGTTTTATCTTACTTGTTTTTTCTTGTCTGGATAACCACTTATTAGATAATTTCATATTATACGCTGAAATGTTTTTATATTTATCTGCTTGATGCTTACAAAACTTATTTAAGATTTTAATTTTTGAAGTTGCCTTACGTCTATCATCCCATTTTTTATATTTAATTTCATTACGTGCAATTTTCTCTTGCTGATGTAAAGATTTATTGCTACTAAGTTCACCGTCTGGGTGCATCTTCTTAATTCCCATTAAAACATTATTTTCACGACAAGCTGTTATTATTTGTTTTACTTCTGCTCTTGTTAAAGGTGGAGAAACACATAATTCCTTTGTCGGTCCATCTTTCCTTAATGCTTTCATTGATGATGAAAAATGTTTTTGATAATAACGATTAGCTCTAACTAAAAATCTACCAAATATTATGGTAGAAATTTTACTAATCTTCGCAGACATTGATACAGACTTTTCAGCAGTATGCTCTAAATCATGTTTTGCATTACCATCCATTTATGCAACCTCCTTCTCTGGTACATCATAAACAACCTCTTTAGGACTAGGAAATTGGATTATATTATTATTTAACATTTCATTATAACTATCTATAACCTTAGAACTAGTATAATGATTAATGTATTCATCATTAATATTATGAAATCCAATTTGTTCATCCTTTAAAAATTCTAATACTACTTTTTCTTTATTAACTTTGCTCTTTACCAAATTAACTTCAATATATCCTTCTATATTATCTATGACTAATGGTATTTTTATATAATTAGATTTAAAACTACATTTTGTTTTTGGTACTTCTAAAACTAATACTTCCTTATTCTTTAAATTACTAGGTGTAAACACCTTAACATATTTACTGATTTCAGAAAAAGATAACCTTCCTTCATAGTCTTTCTTAAATCCTGTTAATCTATATTTTGAAAAACCACTATTAAATAACCCTTTACGTGGGGCTATTATTAAATAACTTTTGTTATCTGTCCAATTACATATTTTCTTAATCGCAAATAATAATACATTTGGATCTTCGGTTTTAATATAAAAACCTTTTTCTGTTTCTAAATAAATTTTAGAATGATAAATCTTACAGATAGGTTCTTTATATTTTGAGATATAACTATTATCATATAAAATATCATCTTCTTTTGGTATAGATGTTATTTCTTCGTTAGTTTCTATTGCTTTTACGTTTTTTTTTGTTTTATCTTCCCAATTTTCTTTTAATTCATCAAAACTTTTAGTATTTACGTATTCACCTTCTAAATTATAAATTGGATAAGATTGTCCGTATTTTAATTTTGTAAAAATAGTATCACCATTATCTGATTTTAAACATTCACTTTTTGGTATATAAAAATACTCTTTAGCACTAGTAAACGGTATTCTTACAAAATAATGCGTATCCGTTTCTTTAGATTCCACCAATAACATTTTATTAATAGAAAACTCATAATCCTGTTTGATAATAGTTTCATTTGTTCTATCAAATTCTTTAACTTTAGAATTTTGAATTTTTTTTGCCTCTTTTTCTGTAATAACATTTGATTTATCAATATTTAATTTATTATCTAAATTATTATAAAATAAAACAGTTTTAAAATTTCCTGTTGAACCTTTAAACTTATCATCTATAAATTCTTTATTGATACTAGGAAAAAGATTGCCATATTTAAAAAATTCCATTTTATCTTTATTTAAAAACATTCTATCTTTTAAGCTATCTTTTATAATATGAAGAGTATTATTATCATAATTCAAAATACCATCAAGGTCTTCTATACTATTTATAATATATAATTCTTCAACTTCTTCTAATGCTAATTTAGATTCATCAGATAAACTATTTTCATACTGGTCTATTACCATTTGTTTTTGATTATCTTTTAATCTAATCATTGCACTTCCATTAGAATTTTTTATATAAGTTTTATCAAATACATTAGTATATTTAAAACGATTGAGAGTTTCAAAATCCGAATATTCTTTATTATCCTTTAAGAATTCATTTAATAAAAGTTTTGTATTTAATGTTGAAGTATTATAATCTAAATACATTTCAGGATCTTTATTAAATATGGATACTAATCTACTTTCAACTGAACTTTTAAAATTTGAATAATACGAAGATAAAACAATATCATCCATTTTATCTATTTGTAATTTTAATTCAGAATAAAGGAAATTACTCATTGCTTTAGAATTAAATTTACTTAAAGCATTTTCTTTTTCTACTATTTTTTTTGGATAAAGTATTTCATCTAACTCTTTTTTATAATATTCTGTTCTATCTAATAAATATTCTTTAAAAAGAGATTCATCATACGTATTATTAATAATTTTATCTTCTTTTAATTGTTTGTATACAAGTGAAATGTTTTCAACATTTAATTCTAACCCATTAAAATATTTATAATCTAATAAATAAGAAAATCCAGAAGTCTTTGCTTTCTGAACTTCCATGAATGGTATTTCATTTTCACCCAAAACTCCAAAGTCTTTATAATCACCTATTTTAGAAAAATCTATTACATCAACTTTAAAGCCTTCGTTTAATAATACAGGAATGTGTTGGAGCATTTTTGTTCTACCAATATTTTCTGGTTTATCAAAATCATTGTCTAATGCTAACGTAATAGTTGAACGATTATTCTTAATTAGTTTTATATGCTCTGGAGTAAGAGCTGTTCCCATAAGTGCTGCTACATTTTCAAACCCTACTTTTTTTGCTCCGACCACATCCATATAACCTTCTACCAAAATTAATTCATTATTATATGCTAGTGGTTTTGCACTAGAAAAATTATATAATAATTCTTTCTTTTGAAATAATTTGGTTTCAGGTGTATGCAAATATTTTGGAGTTTCATCTTTAATAGTACGACCACAAAAGGTGACTATATTTCCTTTTTCGTCATGAATAGGAATCATAATTCTATCAGAAAAAGTTTCATATAAATCACCATAATCATTCAATCTTAAATATCCTAATTCAATTAATGCAGAACGTGGATAATTTTCATTATTCTCTGAGATTTTTAATAATTGTCCTTTAGGAGCAAATCCCATACTAATATCCTTCATATCCTTATCATTCAATTTTCTTTTATATAAATAATCCTTAGGTTCTTTAGATACACTTAAATTATAACTAAATAATTTATTTAATTTCTCATTTAATTGTAAAAGTTTCTGTTCTTCTTCAGTATACCTTCTTGATGATACAGAATACTTATTATTATATTTATTTTTTTTAAGATGAGATACATTTATATCTAAATGACAAATTTCTGATACAACTTTAGTTATTGCTTCATTTACTGAAATATCATTATTATTAATAATCTTTTCATATTTTTGTACAAATGAAATAGCATTTCCACCAGTACCACAAGCAAAACAAGTTGCTATATTCTTTTTATGATTAACAACCATACTAGGATTATTATCATTATGAAAAGGACATAAACATTTATTATGATTTAATTTTAATCCATAATAGTTCAATACATCTACAATACTTGCTTGTTTTAATACTTCACTATACAGACTAATATCTATCGCCTACCTTTCCATTTCTATTTCGTCTTGTTCTTTTTCAATTAAATTCTGAGCTGCTAATCTACCATAATATGATAAATCAAGAGCAAATTGTTTTAATTGAGTATAAATAATATCTGTATTATTAACAATACTTCTTATTGTTGGAGATTTACTTTCGCCTCTCTCTTTTACAATGGTATCAATATATTCATCTACATCAAATTTAACACAATATCTTATAATACAATAAAATATATCTTTTGATTGTAATGATGATGTATCAAGTTGAAAACAAAATCTCATATTTGGATTTATACCTATTGATAGTTGCCAAAGATTATCTTTTTCAACCACATCCCATCCACATTGTTTAATAATATTTTTTAAATCTTTCTTACTTAATTTATTAATATCTATTTTATCTCTGTCTTCATAAAATTTTCCAATTTTAAGTTTTTTGAAAATTCTTTTCACATCAGAAAATCTATCATTACAATCACAATGTTGAAGAAAGTCCTCTTCAAATTTTCTAAAACTATTATCGTAGTAATGAGCATATCCGACTATATCGTAATGTGCTATATCACCACAAGCGTTAGTAAAAAACTTATATAAGTCATCAGACAAGTGCATAAAATCTTCACTCTTTTGAAGTTTTCTATATTTATCCACAATTTTGTTGAAAGAATAAACCGTATTACCATCATATAAAATTGTTGCACCTATTTTGTTATCATCTATACATCTTTGAATTATTAATCTATCTTTTTCTTCTATTCCTGTTAAATCTAGATTTTCAATAAATGAAATAGCTCTATCAATAGTAACTTGATTACCGTATATTTTTATTTTCTTATCTTTCTTTATTATTTCAATATGATTCTTCATATTGCTCCTTTCTTTTGTTTACACTAGTA
>JAFQTN010000004.1 GCA_017409025.1 Bacilli bacterium
AGCAGAGGACTGAAAATCCTCGTGTCGCTGGTTCAATTCCCGCTGGAGCCACCATTTGAGTTTTTAAACCCGATATTCGGGTTTTTATTATGTGTAAATTATGGTATAATAACGATTGAAATTTAATTAACTTTATAAATTTGAGGTGTAGTTATGTTAGTAGAAAAATATAATAATTTAAATAAGCAAAATTCTAATTCTATATTAGATAAATATTTTGAAACTAAAACGTTACAAAGATTAAAGGGGAAAGGGTTATTCTGTGGGATGGATTATGTGGGTATTGATAGTTTAAAACCTAGAGAATATTATTCTAGATATGATCATTCTAAGAATGTAGCATATACTGCTTGGAAATTATCTGAAGATTTAAAAGTTGCTTTAGCTGGTGCATTTCATGATGTTGGTTCTTTATCATTCGCACATGTTAATTCTTTTAAAAAAGGAGACTCTTTAAAACAAGAAAGTGATGAACTTAGTGTTAAGGAAGTATTGTTAAGAGATAAAGAATTATTAGAATATCTTTATCAAGATGGAATAAGCTTAGATGATGTAATAGATGGTGCAAGATATCCTTTAATTGATAAAAAGATACCGGCACTTTGTTTAGATAGGGTTGATGGGATACTAGCGACTTGTTTATTTTGGGCTAAAACACATTCATTTGAACAGATAGAGGGTTTCTACAATATGCTTACTTATTTTGAAACTCTTAATGGGATGACATTTGATATGACAAATGAACGTTTATTAAATTTTAATGGAGAAATAGTAATAAGCGAATATGATGATGTTTGGTATGAAGATTTTTTTGATGCTATAGGCGTTTATAGTAAATTATTACTTACTAAAGAAGATCGTTATTTAATGGAAATATTAGGTCTTACCTTAAAATATTATGAAGATATTGGTATTATCTCTGAGAGAGATTTGTTTGAAATGAGCGAACAGGAGATAATTTCTAAGATTTTAGATAGTAAATACGGTGATATACTTAAAGATGTATTATCTTTGGATAAAGTGGAATATGCTAAAGATAATGATAGTGGTTTGATATTGATTTCTAAACCTAAAATAAGACAAGCTAACCCTTTATGTTGGGGTCATATGCGTGTTTGTGATATATATGAAATAACAGGAGAATTTTTTCGCGAACTCGTTGATTTGTCAGAAGATATTAAGTTAACTGATAGACCTATCGTTGGAAATTTGTCAAAAGAAACTATGAAGGTATTATCTAGATATCGTAGAAAATGAAGGATTGATATAAATGCAAAAAATAATGTTAATGGGTGATTCTATAACAGAGTATATGCCTTATATTTTTAAAGGAAGTATTGGGAATAGCGTTGATGAAGTAAAATATGTTGGAATAGAAAATATCGGAGTAGGATACTATGTTAATTATGTATGGCCTAGAATAAAAAATGAAGCTATAGATACATATGTATTATTGATTGGTATAAATAATATTTTGAGACCTGATTGTGATGATGATGGGAAAGAAAGTTTAGATGATCTTATAGATAAATTAAAGGGACTTATTATTCAAATTGTTAACAATGGTTCTTCTAGATTAATAGTTCAAAGTATTTATCCAACTAAATATTTTGAAGCCAATGAAAAAATTGTGTATGTAAACAAAAATATTAAAATTTTTTGTGATAAAATGGGCATTGAATATTTAGATTTATATAGTTTGTTAAGAGATGAAGATGGATTATTTAATAAAAGATATTCTGATGATGGAATTCATCCTAATGATAATGGTTATAGTATAGTTGCACAAGAGATAAATAAACAATTAAAAATAACTTTTAGTAAAAAGTTAAGTTTGGAAAAAAATGTTTTTTAATATCTATATGTAGGGTATATTTTTTTGCTATTTAAGTTGTTATTTTAATAACTGACTCAAACTTTTTATGGTTTGAGTTTTTATGTGTATATTTATGGTAAAAAAATATAAATATGATATTAAACAATTGACAAAAAAATAAAGAATCTATATAATTAAAATAAGAGGTGGTTGGCTATGATAAGTTATAACAACAGTAATGTGGTACAGTGTTTAAGACAATATGATATGTTTGCTAATAGTTTAAATTTAGTAAAGACTAGAGAAGAAAAAAATATGATTATTAAACAACTTACTAAGTTGGAAAAGAAAATCATTGAATTAACTAATGAAGTTTATGAGGAAGAATATTATAGTTTAGCAAATAAAGAATGCGGTTTAATAGAAGAAGAACAAGCTAGATTAAATATGTTGATAGAATTAATTAACCAACGTTTATCATATGTTGAAAAAAGATGTAATAGTCACTATCAATTAACGGGAGAGAGTATAGATGTATCTGATGTGCTTGGTGCTAGTACATTAGATAACTTAGAAGATAGAATTAAAATTATAGCTAAATATAGTAAAAATATTAAGTTAGAGAAAGAACTTAAAGAAGAAGTTGAATCTTTAACTAATAAGATAACTTTAGCAACTGAAAAAATAGAAATAAATAAAACTTTAAATAAAGAGTTAGAAAAGAAATTTTGTGATTTATTATCTAGTAGTTTTGAGAAGTGTGGTTTTTATGAACTATTTGATAGTAGAGATGAAATAGAGTATGCATATTATGAAACTGAAAAATCTTTAACTTTAGCTGAACTTAACTTAGAAACTGCAAAGACTTCTCCTGTGAATGTTTTAAATGAATGTCAAATGATGCTTGATGAAGTTAAGAAAGATTATATCAAATATAAAGAAAAATTAAGTATTTTAAAGCTTATGGAAATGTTTAATAGAGAAGTTAATACTTATGAAGAGTTGTTTGAAAAAAGAAGAGAAATTAATGAATTGTTTAGATATATTAAAAATGAAGAATTTCTTGATATGGTAATGGATTTGGCAACTAAACAATATAATACTATTTTAATGGAACAACAAGATGTTAATACGTATAATGATTTAATTGTTGAAAAAGAAAGAAAATTAGAAGTTTTGTCTGAAATAAATGAAGAAAATAATAGTGAAAGATTCCAAGAGGTATTAGAACAATTAATAAAGAATGAAGAAGCAAGACAAGCTAGAATATTGGAAGAACAAAGAAAAATAGAGGAAGAAGAAAAAAAGAAAAAATTAGAGATAGAAAGAAAAAAACGTGAAGAAATTTTAAAAAGACAGAAAATCATTGAAGAAGCTAGAAAAAAAGAAATGGAAAAGAGAACTAAGCTGTTATTAGAACAACAACAAAAGTCTGTTTTACAAACTAATAGAAAAGATAAAGGTGTTAGTTTTGAAACGATTAAGGATATCTCTAATAAAAGCGATGTAGAAGAGAAAAAAATAATAGATGTTATTAAAGAAAATAAAATGCATGAAGAAGTAAAAAATGAAGAAGTTATAACATTTAAAAATAAAGTTGACATAGAAAAAGAACTATTTGAAGAGTTTAATAGTAGTAATGAAATAGGAAATAGTGTTAATGATGAAAAATCAGTTAACGGTCTTATAGAAGACAAAAAATTACCTGATGTTTCAATTGATGAATATATGAAAAATTTTAATGAAGAAGAATTTAAGGAAAATGAGATAAATTCTTTGTTTAATGAAGATGATGTTTTTCCTAATATACCTATATAAAATATTAGTATATAGAGGGTGGTGATTATGTGTTAAATATAGATAATGATATGCTTAAACTTGCTAAAATGCAGGAAAGATTACTTAAGGCTACTGAATCTAATAGAGAAAATAATTTAAATAATTATAAGAAAACAGTTATGCAAGTAGATTCAGATGCTTTTGCTAGCCTTTTAGAAGAATTAAAGCATATTGAAGAACATAATCAATCTTTAGAAGAGGAATTACAATTTTTAGAAAGTATTAAAAGTGGTTATGATCAATTAAATGAATTACAATTAAGTTTTAGAAATGTATGTGAATTTTGTGGTGATTATGATTTAAAATTGTCTGATTTATCACAAATAAATATTGAATATGTTATTAACAGGATTAATGTTATTAATGGATATTTAATAAATCTTAGAAATATTGAGATAAATAAGAATAGGTTGCAAGATTTAAATGAACAATTAGTAGTTGAAGAGAAGAAAAAGGATTATCTTGAAACTAAATTAAGACAATTAGAATTATCTTTAAGAGAAAGTTTTCTTGCTGCTGAAGGTAGAAAAATTGTAGATGGAAAACTACAATATACTAGTGTTGTTGATGAATATAAAAAATTAGGAATTGATATTAGTGTTGTACTTGATGATACTGAATTATTGAAAAGAATGCTAGTAGATATTGATAAGGAAAAATCTGAAGTTGGTGAGAAATTTGGAACTGCAGAGATTTGTTACAATAATTTTCCTAATGCAGAAAGTAAACAAATTTTAGATGAAATTAGAATAGATTTTTTTAATGTAAAATATAGATTAACAATGTTAAAAATATTAGAATTGTTATCTTTTAATTATACTAACTATGATTTATTTAAAGAAAAGAGAGAAAAAATATTAGATTTAATAAAATACAGGTTATCATGTTTAGAGTCTTTGGGAGTGCATATTTCTATTGATCCTTTTAGTAGGACAAAGGCTCGTGAACAGTTAGATAGTTTAACGTCATTAACAGATAATTCTAAAATAATAAACAGAATAAGAAAAGAAATTAGTCAATTAACTGATAGAACAGAAGAAATGATTAATCAGAATAGTAATTATTTAATATCTCTTGGTGATACTAAGGATTTATTGGTTAGTAAAATTAGTATTAGTGATATAGATGTTTCTTTAGTGGAATTATCTATGGATAGAGAATTAGATATAACTGATGTAAATACTTCTGGAGTTATTGAGGATAATCAGGTAATAGATGTTAGGGTTCCAACTGATAGATTAAATATGTCTATAGTCGCTCAGAAAACCAAAGGTGTTATTAAAAGAGTTAATCAAATGGTTAATAATTATTCTTTAGATGTAACCGTTAAAAGTCAAGTTGATGAAATTTCTCCAAAATTAGTTATCGTTCCTAATTCTAAGGTAGAAGAAAAGAATACTGTTTTTGATTCTACAACTGTGGAATATGATGATATATTTATGACTCAAGGAACTCTTGAAACAAAAAAAACTGTTTTGCCTGGTGATGAAGAAGAGGTAATAGAAGGCTTTGTACTTAATGTTAATGTTGACTCAGAAAGTGATATTTTTGAGACTATGGTTCCTTTTTCAGAACCTATAAGGTTTGAAGAAAAAACCGATGGTTCTTTGGAACAAGAACAAGTATTAGAGATTGGCAAGCCTGAATTAAGTGGAGAAACTGAGGCGACAGGAACTGTTTCAGAAACGATAGATGATAGTGTAGATCAGATGCCTGAAGCATTTTGGGTTACTGAATCTGAAGAAATGGTAGAAGAAGTTAATGATGAAGAAGTACTTTCGTTTGATGATCAAATTAATATGTTGCTATCTGATCAAGGTAATATGAAAACTAGAAAATTAGAAGCAGATAAAAGTACAAGAAAAGCTGCATAGGAGGAAAAATGAAATTAGAAATTAATAAAATTGTTACACTTGGAAACAATGAAGAATACTTAATTGTTGATAAGGTAGAAAAAGATGGTAAAGAATATTATTATGTAGCAGAAGTGAATGAGGATGAAACTGATATAAAAGACAATTATAAAATAGTATGTGCTACATATAAGGATGATGAAATATATTTAGATGAAGTTTTAGGTGAAGATAAACTAAAATCTATATTACCAATGTTTGTAAAAGAATAATACACAAAAATAATGCCATTTTGGCATTTTTTTCTTGACAAAATCATTATTATTTAATATAATCATAATCGGTACATTTTATATTTCAAAGATTTTTGTATTGGGAACACAAATTTCAGAGAAATAAATATTATTAATATATAAGGAGAAATAAAAGAATGAAAACATTTATGCAAAAAAAAGAGACTGTTACTAGAGAATGGTTTGTAATTGATGCAAAAGATATTCCACTTGGTAGAGTAGCAGCAAAGGCTGCATCAATGTTAAGAGGAAAACACAAAGTTACTTATACTCCTCACATTGATTGTGGTGACAATATTATTATTATTAATGCTAAAGAAGTATTATTAACTGGAAATAAGTTAGAAGGAAAGAAATACTATAATCATAGTAGATATGCAGGCGGACTTAGAACTAGAACTGCTAAAGAAATGGTAGAAAATTATCCAGTTGAAATGGTAGAAAGAGCTGTTAAAGGAATGCTTCCTCATAATAGATTAGGAAGACAAATGTATAAGAAATTATTCGTATACGAGGGAAATGAACATCCACATGCAGCACAACAACCAAAAGAAATTAAGGTAGGGAGAGAATAGTTATGGCAAAGAAAAATGAAAATAGAACATTTATAGGAACTGGTAGAAGAAAAAGTTCTGTAGCTAGAGTTATTCTTACTCCAGGAAAAGGTAAGATTACTGTTAATGGTAGAGATGTTAATGAATATATGCCATTTGAAGTATTAGTAATGGATTTAAAACAACCATTAGAATTAACTAACAATTTAGAAACTTTTGATATTGATTGTAATGTAGATGGTGGTGGATTTTCTGGTCAAACAGGTGCTATTAGATTAGGTATTACTAGAGCATTACTTGAATATGATAAAGAAAACGAAGCTAATGAAGATAGTTATAGAAAAATTTTAAAGAGTGCTGGAATGGTTACTAGAGATCCTAGAGCTAAAGAAAGAAAGAAACCAGGATTAAAAGCTGCAAGAAGAGCTCCACAATTTAGTAAGAGATAATATATTCAAAAAGTCCAAAATATTGGACTTTTTGTTATATGTGAAATGATTTTAAGAGGTGATGGCATGCCTATTGTGGGATATAAGAAAAAATTTAAAAATATAAAATCTATATCAGATGATAACTTTATCATAAATTTTAAATTAGAGTATAATGATCGTGGTTTTCTAAATATATGTAATGTTGATGATAATTATTTTGATGTAGGTGATTTTAGAATACTTTTAGATAAGGTATTTGATGATTTTGATGAAAATAAATTAAGAGAGTATGATAATGGTGTTTATATTTTGAGTATATGTAAATATATTGTTGATATGGTTCCTAATCTTTATTCAATTAATTATGAGTCAAAAGATATGATTGATACATATTATAAAGAAGAAATTATAAATAGTTATAATAATATATGTAAAATGGAGTGGATGTTAATGAATAATAAATTATATAAGCAAATATTTAAATATACACCATATGATGAGAAAGAAAGTATTGATAAAGAAGTAATGATTGAATTTATAAAAGATAATGATGATGTATTAATTAGGGATAATAAAATAGCTCATATGACAGTATCGGCATGGATTACTAATAAAGATAAAAATAAAATACTTATGATTTATCATAATATATATCATTCATGGGCTTGGATTGGCGGACATGCTGATGGTGATGATGATTTATTACATGTTGTTAAGAAAGAGATTGAAGAAGAAACAGGGCTTACTAATGTTAAATTATTATCAGATGGAATATATGGACTTAATATTGTTACAGTTGATAATCATATTAAAAGAGGTAAGTTTGTTAATTCTCATCTTCATTTTGATATAGAGTTTTTATTTGAGGCAGATGAAAATGATACTGTAAGAATAAAAGAAGATGAGAATAGTGGAGTTAAGTGGGTGGATATAGATAAGGTGTGTGAATATTCTACTGAAGAGAAGATGAAACCTATTTATAAAAGATTAATAGAAAAAATGAAGGAGTGTTAGTTTATGATATATGATGTAATTGGATGGTTAGGGATGATTTTAGTATTGGTTCCATATGGTTTATTATCTTTAAATAAAATAGATAATGGAAAGACATATCAAATATTAAATTTGTTGGCAGCAATCTTTATGGCAATTGGATTGTTTCCTAAAAATGCGTGGTTTTCATTTTCGTTACAAGTTGTTTGGGGATTAGTAGCAATAATTACATTAATTAAATTATCTAAAAAAGATAAGAAATAGTTGAAAATACTTGCATATTATTAAAATATAGTGTATTATTAATATGTTCCTATTTCTTGGTTATACGTACTCCTTACGTTAACTATGGTTTAGGTGAAAAAATATATAAAGGAGGAAATTAGAATGGCTTTAACTAAAGAAGTAAAAAGTAAATTAATCAAGAAGTATGCTAGAGATGAAAAAGATACAGGATCTCCTGAAGTTCAAATAGCAATACTTACTGAAGAAATCAAAGCTTTAACAGAACATTTAAAAAATAATAAACAAGATAAACATTCTAAACGTGGACTTTTAATTAAAGTTGGTAAGAGAAGAAGTTTATTAAATTACTTATTAGAAAACGATGTTAAGAGATATCGTGAAATTGTTAAAAGTTTAGATTTAAGAAAATAATTAATATTGTAAAAGTAGGCACTCTTTTTTGAGTGTCTTTAATTTTAGGAAAAGAGGTTTTATGGAAAAGAAAGTGTTTAAATTAAATTTTAGGGGAAGGGAATTAGTTGTAGAACATGGTGAGGTTGCTAAACAAGCTCATGGTGCTGTATTAGTTAGATATGGTGATACTGTTATTTTATCTACTGCTGTAGTATCTGCAAATGCTAATTTATTATCAGACTTTTTCCCACTTATGGTTTTATATAATGAAAAGTTATATTCTGTAGGAAAAATACCTGGTGGATTTATTAAAAGAGAAGGCAGACCTACTGATGCAGCTACATTAGCAGCAAGAATGATCGATAGACCGCTTCGTCCTTTGTTTCCAGAGGATTTTAGAAATGAAGTACAAGTTGTTAATACAGTATTATCAGTAGATAAAGATAATTCACCAGAACTTACTGCGTTATTTGGATCATCACTTAGTGTATCTATTAGTAAGATTCCATTTAATGGTCCAGTTGCAGCCGTTAAAGTTGGTAGAGTTAATGGTGAATTCGTAATTAATCCTACTGTAGAACAAATGGAAATGTCAGATATTGATTTAACTGTTGCTGGAACAAAGAAAGCTATCAATATGGTTGAAGCAGGAGCTAGAGAAGTATCTGAAGAAGATATGTTAGAAGCTTTAATGTTTGGTCATGAAGCTATTAAAGAACTTATTGCTTTTGAAGAAGAAATTATTGAAGCAATTGGTGAAGAAAAGATGGAATATGCTAAATTAGAAATTTCATCTGAACTAAGAAGTGAAGTAGATAGCTTTTGTAGAGATAGAATAGATGCTGCATTAAGAATTAAAGATAAGTTAGAGAAGTATGCTGCTATTGATAAGGTGAAAGAAGATTTAGTAGAAAAATATAAATCTTTATATGAGGATACTATGAAAGTAGATGAATATAAAGAATTAATTACTAAAGTATTACTAGTATTTAGTGATGTTGAATATGAAATATTTAGAAATATTACAGTACTAGAAAAAACTAGAGCTGATGGAAGAAGAATGGATGAAATTAGACAATTGTCTACTGCAATTGATTTACTTCCAAGATGTCATGGTAGTGCATTATTTACAAGAGGTCAAACTCAAAGTTTAGCAACAGTTACATTAGGTGCTTTAGGAGAACATCAAGTATTAGATGGTCTTAGTATTGAAGATGAAAAAAGATTTATGTTACATTATAATTTCCCGGCATTTTCTGTAGGAGAAACTGGTAGATATGGAAGTCCTGGTAGAAGAGAAATTGGTCATGGTGCTTTAGGAGAAAGAGCATTATCTTATGTAATTCCATCTGAAGAAGAATTCCCATATACTATAAGAGTAGTTTCTGAAATTCTTGAATCTAATGGTTCAAGTAGCCAAGCTACTATATGTGCTGGATGTATGGCTTTAATGGCTGCTGGTGTTCCTATTAAAACTCCAGTTGCAGGTATTGCTATGGGGCTTATAACAAGTGGAGAAGAATATACAGTTTTAACTGATATTCAAGGCCTTGAAGATCATCTTGGAGATATGGATTTTAAGGTAGCTGGTTCTAGAAATGGTATTACTGCACTTCAAATGGATATTAAGATTAGTGGTATAACTAGAGAAATTTTAAAAGAAGCGTTAGAACAAGCTAAAAAAGCTCGTATGCAAATTCTTGATGTAATTGAAGAAGAAATTGCAGAACCTAGAAAAGAAGTATCTAAGTATGCTCCTAAGACTGTAACATTTATGATTAATCCAGATAAGATTAAAGATGTAATTGGTCGTGGTGGAGAAATGATTACTAGAATTATTCAAGAATGTAGTGGGGTAATTTCAGTTAATGATGATAAAGCTGTTAAAGTAGATCTTGAAGATGATGGTAGAGTAATGATTTATCATATGGATCAAGAAGTAATTGATAAAACAAGAGAAAGAATTGAAAACATCGTTCGTGAAGTTGAAATGGGTCAAGTATATAATTGTAAGGTAGTAAGTGTACAGGAATTTGGTGCTTTTGTTGAAGTGTGGCCTGGATGTGAAGGGTTAATTCATATTTCTCAATTAGATATAAATAGAGTTAATAAAACTGAAGATGTTGTATCTGTTGGAGATGAAATATTAGCTATAGCTACTGGATATGATAAAAAAGGTAAATTAAATTTATCTAGAAAAGAATTACTTCTAAAAAATAAACCTAAAAAAGAAGAAACTAAAGAAGAAGTTGTAGATGCTGAATAATCATCAAACAACTTCTTTTTTTTATAAAAAAAATACTTCTTTCGAAGTATTTTGATTTTATTCATATCCTTTAATTTTATATTCTTCATATAATTCTTTAAATCTATTAAAGTGAACTACTTCTCTTTGTCTTAAGAATAATAAGACATCGATCACATCTTTATCATCACTTAGGTTTATTAAGTTTTCATATACAGCTCTTGCTTTTTGTTCTGCAGCCATATTTTCTGATAAATCTGCTAATGGATCTCCTGTAGTATTGATGTATTTTACATCAAATGTTTCTCCATCGGCATTTGTAGGGAATAATCCGTATCCATGTTCGGAATAATGGCCTCCAAGTCCTACTTTTTCTAATTCTTCAATAGTAGCTCCTTTAGTTAATTGATGAACCATTGCACATATTATTTCTATATGGCCTAATTCTTCTGTACCAATATCTGTAAGTAAGGCTTTACCTTTATCATCTGGCATTGAATATCTTTGATTTAAATATCTTAAAGCTGCAGCTAATTCTCCGTTAGCGCCACCGTATTGAGTAATAAGATATTTTGCCATTTTTAAATCTTTTTTCTTGATATTAACAGGGTATTGCAAAGTTTTAACATATTTCCACATTATTTAGTTCCCTCCCATGGCCATGGGGATTTTATCCAATTCCATGAATTTGTTCCTAAGTTTTCGCTATCTACGGTTAATGGACCATAAGTATTTTCGTATTGGTCACATAATTTTTTTTCTTCCATTAAATATTTTTTGTATAAATTTATCATTGAAGAGTTGTTTGGATGAGTATCTAGATATAAATTTAATTCTATTAAAGCAAATTTATACATTAAAATATTATATAATAATTCTTCTTTTTGATTTGTTGGTTTTAAGTTTCCATATCGATAATTTTTATATGGATCATATAAATTATTAAATAGATTACCTCTTAAGAAGGCTTCTTTTGGATCTGCTAAACTAGGATCCATTTGTTTATTGGTAACATTAAAATTATTATTAAATTCTTGGTACCAATCTTCTGGTATATTATAAAAGTTATTGTTCATTATTTCCTCCCATATTATAGTATGTTTCTTTATCTTTTATGGTTGGGTCAATGCCTAGATCATATATAGTGATGTATCTGGTTCTATATAACTATTATTAAATTTTTCTGATTCTAAACGAGATATTCTAAGTTCTAATTTTTTAATTCTATTTTCTAGTTCTTGTATTTTGAAATTTATATTGTTATTTGGTATAGGGGGATTAAAGTTAGGTGGTAATGGTCCGTTAAAATTAGGTATATTTTCAAAAAAATTCATATATATCACTCCATAATATTATATGTGTGAAATGTATTTGTGTTAATTGACTTATATATATATTTTATTTATAATACAAAGGTATGGAGGTAATGATATGAGGTTAAAGAACGTAAAGGGTGCTAATGAAATAATAATAAATG
Source organism: Bacilli bacterium (assembly GCA_017409025.1). Taxonomy (GTDB): domain Bacteria; phylum Bacillota_I; class Bacilli_A; order RF39; family UBA660; genus RUG705. The sequence continues at coordinate 12,141 of JAFQTN010000004.1, forward strand.
GTATTTATTATGTAGATAATCCTTGTCAATATAAAGGTAATTGGAATAAATATTTTGGTAATGATAATCCAATATATGTAGAAATTGGTATGGGGAAGGGTGATTTTATTATAGAAAATGCTCGTAGATATAAAGACATTAATTTTATTGGAGTAGAAAAGTATGATAGTGTTATAGTTAGAGCTATACAAAAATCTAATGATTTAGAACTTGATAATTTAAAAATTATTAGGGTTGATGCGAATAAATTGGATACTATTTTTGATAAAGAAGTGGATACGATATATTTAAATTTTTCTGATCCATGGCCAAAAGATAGACATACTAAAAGAAGACTTACTAGTTATATATTTCTAGATATATATAGTAAGATATTTAAAGGTAGAAATAGAATTGTACAGAAAACAGATAATATTAATTTGTTTAATTATTCATTAGAATCTTTAAGTAATTATGGTTATGATATAGTATATAAAACTAATAATTTAAATTGTTTAAATAATGATAATATAATGACAGAATATGAAAAAAGATTTTATAATCTTGGAGTTAAAATAAACAAACTGGAAGCAATTAGACAAAAACAAGATAAATGTTAGAAAAATGTTGAAATTTCCTTATAATTATGATAAAATTATGTTAATTATAGAATAGGAGGTATTTTAAGTATGGCCTTTGGTAAAAAAATAAAAGAAATAATATCAGATGATGACAGTAATGAAGATGCTTATTATACTGAAGAAGCAGTAACGGTATCTAATGGCAGTGGAAAGATGATATTATTAGAACCTAGAGCTTTTTCTGAAAGTCAACAGATAGCAGATCATTTGAAAAAGAGAAATACTGTTGTGGTTAATATGAAAAGGGTTACTGCTGAACATGCTAAAAGAATAATTGACTTTTTATCAGGAACGGTATATGCAATAGGTGGAGATTTACAGAAAATCGGGGTTGGAATTTTCTTGTGTACACCAAAAAATGTTAATGTAGAAGGTTCTATATCTGAAGAAGATAATAATAAAAATCATGAAGATATAGATATGTAATGGTGATATTATGAAAAGATTTAGTGTAGTAGAAAATGGTTATGATATTGATGAAGTTAATAGATTTATTGATATTGTAATTGGAAGACTAGAAAAACTTAATGCTGAAAATGCCGCTTATGTTGCTAAAATTGATAAACTTAATTTAAAATTACAAGAAACTAAACCAAATGATGATAAATTAGAGAAAGCAATATTAGCAGTACAAGAAACTGCTGATAGGATGAAAGAAGTATCTAGAGAAGAAGCTAGAATTATAGTGGAAGAGGCTAAAAATAATGCTAATTCGATAGTTCATGAAGCGTTAGTTAGAGCAGAGAAAATAGAACATGATAGTATGGTACTTGAAAAAAATATGAAAGTATACAAAGAAAGAATTAAAACTTTATTAGAGACACAACTTAGGATAGCTGAAGATTTGGATAAGGTTGAATTATAGTTAAGGAGGAATTTTTATGGCTAAAGATGAAATGATAGAAGAAATTAGCGGAAAAGACTTAAGCCCTAATGGGGAAGAAGATATGTTTTTTTACGTAAATGGAACGGAAGAATTTACGGAAGAACAAAAAAGAAGAATGGAACAAGCATTTTCTGATTCTAGAGATGTAAGAGACAGAGCTGAACATATGGAAATGGATGAAGAAATTGTAGAAATGGGAGTTCCGACTCCTGCACCTAAGGGAGCGGATTCTGTTACAAAGGAAACAGTTGAAGAAAAAATTGCCAAATTTAAACTTCATCTTGAAAAAATTACAGCAATTATAAATCAAATAAAAAGTACGTTTATTCTTAGTAGTGATTGGAATATTGATGTTTCTGCAGAACTTAGATCATTGAGTATAGAAATTGGTGATTTGTGTAAAGAGGCTGATATTTTAATTGCTGATATTGAATCGTTAAAGATTGTTCTTGGAGGAGAAACTCTAAGTTTAGATATTAAAGAAATTAAAAAAATGATAAAAGATATAAAGAATAGACTAAAAGAGTTAAAAATTCATCATCTTCAATTATATAATGCACGAGTGGATATGATTAATATAATGATAGATGAGATATTGCTTGATGTTAATTTGACTGCTGAAATGAGAGCAAAATTAGAAGCCTTAAGAATGCAAAGAATTGATGTTATAGTTCGTAGTTGGCAACATTATGCTTATTTAGGACAAATTGATTTTAATGTTTTTATTAGCGTTATTGCTGAAATAAAAAAAATAAAAGATATAACACCACCAAATTTAGAAACAGATATGGCTTTTATTGAAAATGAAATAACTCGTCTTGAAGAATTTCCAAAGGATAAATTAAGTGCTGAAGAAGTAATTGCTCTTAAGGATGATTGTATATCTGTTGCTAACAGAATTAATGATTTTAGAATTAAATTAGAAAATAATAGACATAACATTAGTGAAAAAGATTATAATAATTATTTGGATAGGCTTAATGATGCTGAAGCAAATTTAGCACTTGTTAATAGCGATTTAAAGGTGAAATTAGTTCCAGGTCCTGTACCTGCTGAAGAAATAAAAATTTATAAAGAATTGTTGGAAAAATTGGAAGAATTAAAGAATGTATCAATTTATTGCCGTAATATGATAGAAGCATTATACGGTCATATAGATGAAAAAGGAATACAAGCATTTTTAGTTCATATTGATACTTATGAGAGAAGATTGGAAGAAATAAAACAGGATATTGAGGAAAAACATAAAGCTGGAGAATTAGATGATAATCAATATAATGAATTAATGAAAAAAGTAGAAGAAATTGAAAATATTCTTAAAAATGCTCGTGAAAAAGTTAAAGAGCCTGAGATGATCAAAGATGTTGATATATTTGTATTTTTAAACAAAAAAATTGATGGCGTTGAAAATGCGTTAGATGCTTTGGAGAAACAAGTTGATGCATTAGAAAAACCTATTAAGGATAAAAATGTAAGAAAACAAATTGATTCTATTATTAAAAAATTAGAACAAGAAATTAAAGATATTGAGGATACTTTAGAGAAATATAAAAATGAAAATCCGGAAAAATATAAAGAAACTAAAGAAAGATTAGATAAGGCAAAAGAAAGACTTGAAAAGGTTAGCAAAAATTATAGAAAGAAATGTCCTTTATTGGTAAGAGCGGTAAAGAGCGCTAAAGCATTTTATAAAAAACATAAAAAAGCTTGTTTGATTGTTGCTGGTCTTGCAGCATTTGCGCTTGTTGGATATCATGTATTGATTCCTGCTATTATGCATGGTAATATAATGATAGGAACAGCTGCTCCTGCATTGAGTGGATTTACTAATTTTGTAAATAATATTCTTGGTGGAATTGTTGGCGCTAGTAAAACAGTTAATGGTACTTGGCTTTTAGCTAATGGTGTAAGAATCAATGCAAGTCGAGCTGCTACTTCTTTACTTAAGGGATTAGCAATTTCTGGCATAGGTACTACAACATTAGTTGCTCCTATAGTTGTAGCTATTAAGAAATTAGTAGAAAAAATGAATCTTGCTGAACTTAAGGAAAAAATTGCCAAAGATAAAGAAAAAAATAAAGAAAAAGAGAAAAAAGAAAAGAAACCAGTTGAAAAAAATAAGACTAAGAAAGCTGATAGGATGTCGTTAGACGAATTAGCTAAGTTATTAAAAGAATATAGAAAGTCTGGCAAATCTTTGGATGAGTTTTGTGTTGAATATGAATTATCAGAAGAAGAAAAAGTAGTAATTCAATATTTGGAATCTAAATCTCAAGAAAATAAGCAGAATTTAGAAAAATCTGGAAGGAAGGGGAGATAATTATGGTAGATAAAATAGTTGAGTTAGAAAACGACAGAAATTATGTGATATTAGATGAAACACTATTAAATGGTAAAAAACATTATTTTGGTTTACGTTTAAACGAAAATGAAGAACCAACTAATAATTACTTATTCTTTGAGGAGTCTAAGGAAGGTAATGATACTTTCTTGACTCCTGTAGAAGATGATGATATGAAAGGATTACTTCTTACAGCCTTTACAGTTAATTTCTTAGATAAGGTTTATGATGAAGTATAGGGATTAGTTATGGAAAATATAAAAAATAAAAATAGTTTTTTAATAACATGTATTTCATGTATCGTATTACTTTTAGCAATGTGTTATTTCGGAATTAATACTAATATTAAAGGAACTCAAGCTACTGATGCTACATTTAAATGTGCTTCAGGAAAAACATTAGTTGATTCTGGTGGAACTGCTTATTGTTGTCCTAGTAGTTATGGTAATGTTAAGATTTCTCCTTTGGTAAATGGATCATATTATTGCGTTCATGAAGATGCAGAAGAGATAAGTTCTGGTAGTAGTAATGTTGTCTATGAATTTGCTGATGGAGATGATTATACTTATGATTTAACAACAGAAGAAGCAGCAGATTTTTCTGATTATTTATTAACAACTGGTTTTCTTCCTGATTGGTTGAAAAATCAAACTTCTATAAAGTCAAATTTAACTAGACAAATAAATAGTAAATTTTCAGGTAGTGGTTGGATAATTCAAAGTTATGATGATTGTGTGTTGGATATTAATGACACATTAAGTTGTTCTTATTATGAATGTAATTTATCTAGTAATACTTGTTTTGTAAAGGCTGAAAAAGCTACTACTGATGAAAGTGCATGTTTTAAATATGAATCTAAAAGTCCTTATAATGGTAATACGTTTACTGTTTATCAATGGCTTAATAAGGAACAAAATCTTGGTAAATATGAATTGGTTAGTTCTGCCACTAGTTTTAATGCTTGTGATAATCTTAATTCTAAGTCTTGTTATAAAGCTGTATCAAATGGTGAGACTATTTATAGCTGGACATTTGATTATCAGGCTACATCATTATTAGAAAAAGTTTCAGGGGTTGATAATGAAACAGATTGTAATAATTTAAAAAACTCATCTTCAAATTCAGAACCAAGTTCAAAACCAAGTTCAGAACCAAGTTCAAAACCAAGTTCAGAACCAAGTTCAGAACCAAGTTCAAAACCAAGTTCAAAACCAAGTTCAGAACCAAGTTCAAAACCAAGTTCAGAACCAAGTTCAGAACCAAGTTCAGAACCAAGTTCAGAACCAAGTTCTACTTCTAATAATGATAATGTTGATGCAAATCCAGGTACTGGAGAAATTGCTATATTTGTAGTATGGTTAATCGGTATTGCTGCAATAACTTATAGTATTTATTATTTTTCTAAAATGAAAAGAAATTAAAAAAGAGCAATAAAGCTCTTTTTTTACAAAAGGTGAATTATGAGAAAAAAAATTAATTATATAATACCTATTTTGATTACTTCAATAATTTTATTTATTTTATTTTGGATTCAAGGATTATATCCATTTGCAGACAAATCAATAATTCAGGTTGATGCTGATTATCAATTTGTTCCAGTTTTGTATAGAATATATGATTTTTTACATGGTACAGGTAATATTATATATGATGACATTGGATTTGGTAATAATATTTATATATCTATGATTATTCAAGGAAGTATATTTAGTCCGTTGACTTTACTTTTATATTTTACTAGTAGGGAAAATATAGTAAATTATTATAATATTATAATAATTATAAAGTTATGTTTACTTAGTTTAACTACATATATTTATATTAATAGAACTTTTAAAGTTAACCAATTTTATAAATATAGTTTTTCTGTATTATATACTTTTTCTGGTTGGATAATACTTAATTATTTTAATATTATGTGGTTAGATTCTGTAATCTTATTCCCTTTAATTGTATTATATTTAGATAATTTACTTAATAATGGTAAATATTTAGGATATATTATTACTTTATCTTTATCTTTAATTATTAGTTATTATATTAGTTATTTTATATTGATTTTTATATTGTTTTATTCATTTATTTATATAATTTTGAAGTTGGATTCTAAAAAGGTAAAAAAAACTATCTTTAGATTAGGGATATCAACAATTACTTCTATTTTGGTATCATCTTTTAGTTTGTTGCCAGCCATATATCAAACTTTTATTTCTAGTAGAGTGAGTGGTTTTTACAGTAGTGGTATTTTTGATAATTTTATTAATAAATCATTGTTTTTAATGTTTTCTTCTGTGTTTTTGTTTTTGTTTTTGAAGTTAATATTTAAATATAACAGTGATAAAAAAAATATTTATATTTATATTATATTATTTTTATTATTTGGTGTTGGTTTATTTGTTGAACCTATTAATTTAGCGTTACATATGGGAAGTTATTGGAGTTTTCCATATAGATATTCTTTTATTACTTTATTTATATTAATGAATGGTAGTTTATACTATTTGCAAAAGTATAATATTATAGGGTATGAAAAATATCAAGTGGTTAGATTTTTAATATTTATTTTATTTGGAGTGTTTTTGTATTATTTTAGCAGTAAATTCTATGATGTAATTATTGATAGCCAAATTGTGTTAGATTTTAAAGATGTAGAAGTTTATAAAAAAATATTATTAATATTCTTTATTATTATTATTATGACTTGGTTAGTTTTTACTTTTAAAAATAGAACAATCAGGAATGTTTCTTTTGTTATAGTGTGTTTGTTGCAAATATTTATATATTCTTCTTGGACTATGTATTATAGCGATGGATATTATTTAAGTAAGAATTCTAATAATATAAATAATAATTTAGACATAGTTAGTCATAACTTAGATAGATATAAGATGGGATATACTAATTATACGCCAGATCATGCTTTTATTTATGATGTTAAGACTTTAGATAATTGGTTACATATATTACCAGATACTGTAATAGATGTATATGACAGATTGGGTTATCAGACTACTAATACATGTATAAGAAGTTATGGTGGAACAATATTTACTGATTGGTTATTTAATGTAGGTTATTTGATTGATGATAAATTAAAAAAAGATGATTTATATGAATTATTAGATAATTATAAAAGATTTTATTTATATAAATATAATTATAATAATGGTTTTGGATTAATTTATAATAAATATGTTGATTTTAATTATGATAATCTATATGGTTTTGAATTACAAAATAAAATATATCAGGATTTATTTAATAGCAATGACAATCTTATAGGTATAAATTATTACAGGTTTGATGATATAAATAATAAAATCATTTTAGAATATAAAATAAATGATAAAGGTTTTTTGTATTTAGATTTATTTAATAAAGTAAATTACATTAAGGTAAATGATAAATATGTAGATTATGTAGATAATAATTATATTATTGATTTGGGTATTTATGAAGAAGATGTTATTATAGAATTTGCTACTGAGGATAATAGTATAGATTTTTCTTTAGGCTTTATTAAGTATAATGATATTGTTAATTTAAATAATTCTAATAGTAATGTAGAAAAAAATAGTGATGGATATAATATTGAAGTTAATAATGAATTTGAAAATGGTTATATGTTTTTACCTATAAATAACATATCTGGTTTAAAACTTTATGTTAATGATAAAAATGTAGAAATAGAAAATTATTTGAATAATTTTGTTTCTGTAAAATTAGATAAGGGGTATAATGAAATAAAAGTAAAATATGAAATGCCTTTGTTTAAATTAGGATTAGTATTTAGTTTAATAGGAATTTTATTTTTAGTTTTAATTAATAAACTATCAATCAATAAATTATTATTAAATATAACATATTATGTATATATTATTTTAGTAATTTTTATGTATCTTTATTATTATTTATTTCCTTTGTTTAGATATTATAAAAAATAGATATGTTAAATAGGTTAATATCGTAAAATCAGAGTTATATGAAAACTCTGGTTTTTCTTTTTAATGTATTGTATAATAATGTTGGTGATGTTTGTGAAGTATTTTATGACTTATTCTTATGATGGAACTAATTTTAGTGGTTATCAAAAGCAACCTAGAAAAAGAACTATTCAGAAAGAAATTGAAGATGTTTTAAAACAAATTAATGGTGGTAAAAAAGTTACTATATATTCTTCTGGGAGAACTGACGCTGGTGTTCATGCATTAAATCAGAAAGCTCATTTCGAAATGAATGTTAAAATTAGTGCTGATAGGTTGTTGAGAGGTATGAATTCTTTGTTACCTAGCGATATATATGTTAAAAATATAGAAATAGTAGAAGATGATTTTCATGCAAGATTTAATGCAATTGGAAAGGAATATATTTATATAATTAATATGGGTGAATATAATCCAATAGAGAGAAATTATGTATATCAATATTGTAAAAAATTAGATGTTGTTTCAATAGAAAGAGGACTTAAATATTTAGAAGGAACACATAATTATAAATCTTTTGTTAAATGTGATGAAGAAATAACGGATTATGAAAGGACAATATCTCAAGCTACTGTTATAAGAGATAGTAAAGATTTAAATAAAATTATTATTACTTTTGTTGGTACTGGTTTTCTTAGATATATGGTTAGAAATATGGTAGGATTACTTATTGAGATAGGTGAAGGAAAAAGAAAGCCAGAAAATATTATAGAAATATTAAAATCTGAAAACAGGAGATTGGCTGGAAAAACAGCACCTTCATGTGGACTATATCTTAGAAATGTATTCTATTAACTTGATTTTATTATCAAAAAAGTGTAGAATTGTTATAGGAGGTAATTATGAAAAAGAGTGATTTTATATTAATTGGTGTAGTTTTATTAATCATAGTAGTTGCTGTTTTTTCATCTAAAGGAAATATTAAATTAGAAGATGTTGATTATCCACTTACATTGGTGGGTGAAGCAGGATTACACCAAATTACATATAATGAATATAATACAATGGTAGATAATGGCGATGCATTTATTGTTATTATTGAAAGAACAGGATGTAGTTATTGTACAATGTATATGCCTATTGTAAAAGAGGTTGCTACTGAAAAGAAAATTCCACTATATTATATTGATACTGATACTTTAACTAGTGAAGAAATGACAGAGTTGGAAACTACTAATAGTTATTTAAAGAAAAATCAATGGGGAACACCTACTACATTATTTATGTTAGGTGATAGAGTATTAGATACTATTGGTGGATATGTTGAAAAAGAATCTGTTTTAGCATTTTTAAAAGATAAAGTTGTGATGGGAGAATAAAAATGGGAAAAGTATATACCTTTTTAAAACAATATATGAAAAAATTTCCAATGACAATTGCATGGAGGATTAAGAGCCATTCGAGAGTTGTTGATAAACACTTAAATGATGGCGAAGAAGTATTATATGTTTTTGCCGGTCAAAAGAATGATAGTTGGGTTAATATATTTAATACTTATGTAATAGTTTTTACAAATAAGAGAATAATTGTAGCAACAAAGAGAGTATTATTTGGATATTTTTTCAAATCTATAACACCAGATATGTATAATGATTTAACAATACATAGAGGTCTTATATGGGGTAGTATAATATTAGATACTGTCAAAGAAGTTATTACAATTACTAATATCGATATTAATGCTCTTGATGATATTGAGACAAATATTACTGAGATTATGTTAAAACATAAAAAAGAATTTGGAATATTAATGAATAGTAAAAGTACTAAAAAATAGTACTTTTTTTCTTTTGTGTTAGGTCATTTTATTAAATTTTGAATATCTTATTATGGGAGTGATAAAATGTATGATACTTATGTAATAGAGAAAAATGATACGATTGATACTATATCTTCTAAGTTTAATACTTCACCTGAAGTGATATACCAACTTAATGGTTATGTATTAGATTTAAAACCTGGTAATACTTTAGTGGTTCCTAGAATGAAGAGTGATTATTTTGATTATTATATTGTTAATAAAGGAGATAGTTTATATAAGATAGCTCAAAATAATAATATAGATGCGGATTTATTGGCACAACTTAATGGAATTAATAAATCAGATTATATTTATCCTAACCAGACGTTATTAATACCTAGAGCTGGTTCTATATTATATATTACGGCTGTTGGTGATACGTTATCGGAAATAGCTAAAGGATTTAATGTAAGTGTAGATAAATTAATTAGTCAAAATGATAATATTTATTTACAACCAGAACAACTTATAGTATATAAATATAAATAATTAAAAAAATATAAAATTTGTGTTATACTTATTATAGGTGATAGAAATGGTATTTAGAAAACCTTATGGATTTTTAATAAAACATTTTAGGTTAATACATTTAATTATAACTTGTATTTTAGTATATTTAGTTACTTATAGTAATAAGATATATACATTTATTAATAATGTAATAGCTGATCCCGTTAATAGGTATAATGCACTTCAATATATAGATTATAGAATTTATATTTTTATAGTTATTGCTTTGATTTTGTTCTTTATAATATATTGGTTATTTAAATACAAGGATAAACCTAGGAATATATATATATTATCTATTTTTGGTTATATATTAGTGGCTATATATATGTTTGTATTATTTAGTTATTTTAGTGGTTTACCTAATGAAATTGTAGATCAGAAGACTATTAGAGCATATAGAGATATAATGTTGATGATTTTAGGTTTTCAATATTTAATTACAATTATTATGTTTCTTAGAGGTTTAGGATTTGATGTAAAGAAGTTTAATTTTACTAAAGATATTCAAGAACTTGATTTGAATTATGAAGATGCTGAAGAAGTAGAAGTTGATTTATCTTTGGATGCTACGAATGTAATGAGAGGTGTAAGAAAACAAAAAAGAGAACTTGGTTATTTCTTTCAAGAATATAAAATATTTATATTAGGTATAATATTTACATTACTTATAGTTATTGGATGTTTAAGTTATAATTATTTTAGTAAAAAATTTAAGGTTTATAATGAAGGAGATTTTGTTGGTTATAATTATAATATATCAGTTAAAGATAGTTATTATAATATAGATAGTGATACAAATTATATAATTATTAATTTTGATGTTTCTAAATATGGTATAAAAGAAAGATTAGATGTTAATAAATTTATATTAAGTATAGATAAAGAAGAATATATACCTAATAAAAATATATGTTATAATTTTGATGATTTAGGAAATTGTTATAAAAAGCAATATATAACTGAGAATGTTAGTAATTATATTTTAGTGTATGAAGTAGACGTTTTAAATAAAGAAAGTTCTTATTTAATATATAAAGAATCTTACGAAGATTCATTTAAAATTAAGTTAGATTTAGAAAATTATGATTAAATATTGTTCATAATTTTCTTTTTTTTCATATAATATATTGAAAAATCTTATTTTTTTTGTTATAATCTTAATTGCGATGGACCTATAGCCAAGTGGTAAGGCGTGGGACTGCAACTCCCTGATCGTTGGTTCAAATCCGACTGGGTCCTCCAATAGAATTTTAAGACTTCAAATTGAGGTCTTTTTTCGTTGTAAAATAAATTTCTTGATGCTATAATAAATATAGGAATATGGAGGTAGAATTATGAAGACAGTAGTTATTACTGGTAGTGCAAGAGGGCTTGGTCTTGAAATGGCTAAATGTTTTAGAAGTAAAAACTTTAATGTTATAATTAGTGATTTATTTAAGAAAGATTTAGAGAATGCTAGAAAAGTATTATTGAAAGTAAAAGGACAAGGAGATATAGATTATTTTGCATGTGATATTACAAAAGAGAATGATATTGTTAATTTAATTAATAAGGTTAAGAATAAATATGGAGTTATTGATTTTTGGATTAATAATGCAGGAATTAATCAACCAGATAAGATGATATGGGATTTGAGTAGTGAAGAGATAGATAGGATGTTAGATATAGATTTAAAGGGAACAATAGTTGCTTCAAAATTAATTTCTAAAGTAATGATAGAGCAAAATAAGGGATCTATTTATAACGTTGAAGGACATGGAAGTAATGATGCAATTATTCCTGGACTTTCTATTTATGGAACAGCAAAAAGAGGAGTTACATATTTTACAATGGCTTTGGCTAAAGAAATGGAGAATATGAAGGTTGATGTAATAGTTGGAAGATTATCTCCTGGAATAATGATAACTGATTTTATAGTTAATGCTTTTAGAAATAAAAAAATAGAACTTAGTAATAAGAATAAAAAAGTGTATAATATTTTAGGTGATTATCCTGATATTGTCGCAAAATATTTAGTTAATAAAATGATAATTAATACTAATAATAATGTTAAGATTAATTGGCTTACTAATAGAAAAGCAGCATTTAGGTTTATGACGTCTATGTTTAATAAAAGAGATTTTTTTAAAGATAAATAAAAAAGGTGTTTTGAGTTAATACCTTTTTTATTTTATTATGAAATTATCATTATCTATATCAATAGTAATAGTAGAATTAAATTTAATTTTATCTTCTAAGATGTTATTTGCGATAAGAGATTCAATATTTTTTGATACATATCTTTTTATAGGTCTTGCGCCAAATGATTCATCGTATGAATTATTAACTATATATTCTTTAGCAGTAACAGTTAAATTTATTTTTAATTGTTTATCATTAAGTCTTAGTTCGATATCTTTGATTATGGTATCTAGTATTTCATAAATAGTATCTTTAGTTAATGAATTAAAAGTAATAATTTCGTCTATTCTATTTAGAAATTCTGGTTTAAATGTATGTTTTAACTCATTATTTATTAATGTATCTAGATTAATTTCTTTATTTAGGATATATTCACTACCTAGATTAGATGTCATTATAATGATTGTATTTTTAAAATCAACTGTTCTTCCTTGGGAATCAGTTATTCTTCCATCATCTAATATTTGAAGTAAGATATTAAAGATATCTTTATGGGCTTTTTCTATTTCATCAAATAATACGATTGAATAAGGGTTTCTTCTTACTGCTTCGGTTAATTGTCCACCTTCATCGTAACCAACGTATCCTGGAGGAGCTCCGATTAATCTTGCTACAGAATGACTTTCCATATATTCTGACATATCAATTCTAACTATGTGTTTAATATCGTCAAATAATTCATATGCTAGAGTTTTAGCAACTTCAGTTTTACCGACACCAGTAGGTCCTAGGAATATAAATGAACCGATAGGTCTATTTGGATCCTTGATACCAGCTCTGGCTCTTTTAATGGCTTCAGCCACTAGATGGATTGCTTCATCTTGTCCTTTAACTCTTTTTTTCATATTATTTTCTAAATTTAATAATTTATCTTTTTCAGAACCTACTAATTTAGTTACAGGAATATTAGTCCATTTAGAAATAATATTAGCAATAGATTCTTCATCTACGGTATTACTTAGTAGAGAATTATCATTATTAAATTTTAAGGTAGCTAATTCTTCTTGTAATTTAGGAATAGTACCATGTTTTAAAACGGCTGCTTTTTCATAATCATAGTTAGATTCAGCTAGTTCTAAGTTATAGTTAGCTTTTTCCAATTCTTCTTTCTTAGTTTTAATTTTATTTGATAATTCTTTTTCTTGGTTCCATTTATCTCTTAGTTCTTTTTCTTCAGTTTCTAATCCTGTTAATTTATTTTTTATTTCATCTAATCTTTTTAGAGATAATTCATCTTTTTCTTTTTTTAATGATTCTCTTTCTATTTGAAGTTTCATTATTTCTCTAGTTAGATAATCTAATTTTACAGGAACTGATTCCATTTGTACTTTGATAGTAGCACATGCTTCATCTACTAAATCGATTGCTTTATCTGGTAGATACCTATCTGTAATATATCTATCTGCTAGAGTAGCAGCACTTATTAAGGATGAATCTTTGATAGTTACTCCGTGGAATACTTCGAATCTAGATTTTAGCCCTCTCAATATGGCAATAGTATCACTTACTGTTGGTTCAGCTACTAATACTTTTTGGAATCTTCTTTCTAGAGCACCATCTTTTTCAATATATTTTCGATATTCATTTAGGGTAGTAGCTCCGATACATAAGATTTCTCCACGTGCTAACATAGGCTTTAATAAGTTACCGGCATCCATTGCTCCTTCGGTGGCTCCAGAACCTACGAGTAAGTGAATTTCATCTATAAAAAGAATAATTTTTCCATCAGAATCTTTTATTTCTTTTAAGATTGCTTTTAATCTTTCTTCAAATTCACCACGATATTTAGCTCCGGCAATAAGAGACCCCATATCCAAAGACCAAATAGTTTTATCTTTTAGATTGTTAGGGACATCGCCTTTAACTATTCGAGTAGCTAGTCCTTCAATAATTGCGGTTTTACCAACACCAGGAACGCCTACTAAAACAGGATTATTTTTAGTTTTTCTTGATAATATTCTAGTGATATTACGTATTTCTTCATCTCTTCCGATAACGGGATCTATTTTTCCGTTTTTAGCATCTTCAACGATATCACGACCATATTTATTCAAGACATCTTTTAAATTTTCTTCATAAGGATTTTGATTCATAATAACACTTCCTTTCATAATCAGTATATCACTATTTTAGCAATTGTCAAGATAGATTGCTAAAATAAATTGGATGTAAACTAGATTGTTTTTCTTGATTTTATATATTTATAATGATAAACTTGTAATAGTAGAGGAGTTTAAGATATGACTAAGAATAATAATTTTAAATGGTTAACAAGTGATATTGATAAGACTTTGATTTTAAAAGTGGTTTATAAAAATGGTGATCTACAGGAAGAATATGGAGTTTTTAATATTAGTGATGTATTAGAAACAACAGGTGATGAATTAGAAGTTGAAACTGCTAACATTGATGATTTAACTAAATTTTTAACTTTAGGAATTGTTAGATTTACTAATGTAAGTGATGATAGCGATATCTTAGATATTCCTTTTAGAAATTTGTATCAATTGTATAAAAATGCCAATATGTTGGGAGAAGAATCAGAACAAAAATTAATTCCTTTTAGTGATTTGGATACTTTTTCAGTAATAGATGGAACTGTTAGGAATGATTTATTGGTGTTTTCTGCTACGATTAGTGAAGTCTCTGAAGATTTAGAACAAGTTATGAAGATAGCTTATGAATATAATAATTATGGTATGCAGGATAAATTTGATGCACTTAGCAAGATAACATTAATTAATCATCGTAGATTAATAAGTGATGAGAAGGAAAGAATTTTAAAATAAAAATATGATAAGTATTTAGCTTGTTCTAAATGCTTTTTAATTTTACTTTTTTTACAAACAAATGTTTCTTTATATTGACTTTGAAATTTATGGTTGATATAATTATTTTAGATGTTTTTAAGGATGTGGTATTATGTATGCTAATGTTATAATACAATATGGAAATAAGGCTGTAGATAGAGAATTTACATATATAATACCTATTTCTTTTAGAGATAAAATTAAGGTTGGTCATAGAGTTAGAGTATTATTTAATAATAGAGAGATTGAAGGTTTTGTATTAGAAATTTTTGATAGGTATGATGGTAAATATGAACTTAATGAAATAATATCTTTAGTAGATTCAGAACCAATACTTAATGATGAGATGTTATATTTGGGACGTGAGATATGTAATAAGACTTTATGTAGTAAGATATCTGCTTATCAGGTAATGTTACCTAAAGCTTTGAAAGCATCTGAATCTACTAATATAGGGGTTAAAAAGAATAGATATATTGTTTTAAATGTTAGTTTAGAGAAGTTAGATGATTATATTAGTAAATGTAGATATCCTAAGCAAATAGATTTATTAAATCAGTTAAAAGATAAGGAAAGGATATTATTTAGTAGTAAATTTAGTGGTGTAGATACTTTATTTAAAAATGGTATTATTAGGTATGAATATGAAGAGTCTTATAGATATAATGTTAATGCTAGCGGAAGATATAAGGTAGTTAATTTAAATGAAGATCAACTTAATGTTGTTAATAGTGTAGATTTATTTAAACATGATACTTATTTACTTTATGGTGTTACTGGTTCTGGAAAGACAGAAGTTTATATGGAATTAATTGATAAAGTTTTAAAAAATGGGAAGGATGCTATTATGTTAGTTCCTGAAATTAGTTTGACGCCTCAAATAGTAGATAGGTTTGTAACTAGATTTGGTGATAATGTTGCTATACTTCATAGTGGTTTATCGGATACTGAAAGATATGATGAATATAGGAAAATAATGGATGGTAGAGTAAAAATAGTAGTAGGTGCTAGGAGTGCTATTTTTGCACCATTTAAAAATTTGGGGATAGTTATTATCGATGAAGAACATACTTCTACATATAAGCAAGAAAATCATCCTAGATATAATGCTAAAGATGTAGCAATGATGCGAGGAAAATATAATAACATACCTGTTTTATTAGGAAGTGCTACGCCTTCTTTGGAAAGTTTTGCAAGGGCTAGTAAGGATGTTTATAAGTTACTTTTATTAACTAAAAGGGCAGGTAATGGGAAGTTACCAAAAGTTCATGTGGTTGATATGAAAAATGAGATTAAAAAAGGAAATTTTATATTATCTAAGGTACTTATAGATAATATAAATGATAGATTAGTAAAAGGTGAACAAGTAATACTTCTTTTAAATAGAAGAGGTTATTCATCAATGCTTACTTGTAGGGATTGTGGTAGTGTATTAAAATGTCCTAATTGTGATATATCTTTAACTTATCATAAGACTAGTAATAGCAATAGATGTCATTATTGTAATTATAGTATTAAGAATATAAGAGAATGTCTTCAATGTGGTAGTTCTAATATGAAAGATTATGGTCTTGGTACTGAAAAATTAGAAGAAGAACTTAATAAATTATTTGATGCTAGAATTGTTAGAATGGATATGGATACTACGAGTAAAAAAGGAATGCATGAGAAGATAGTTAATGATTTTGGGGAACACAAGTATGATATTTTAGTTGGTACTCAAATGATTGCTAAGGGACTTGATTATCCACTTGTTACTTTAGTAGGTGTTATTAATGCTGATAGTTCTTTGAATGTACCTGATTTTAGAAGTTCAGAGAATACTTTTCAATTATTAAGTCAGGTATCTGGTAGAGCTGGTAGAAGTGAAATAACAGGTGAAGTTGTAATTCAGACTTATAATCCAGAACATTATAGTATTAGATATGCTAAAGAACATGATTATTTAGGTTTTTATAAGGAAGAAATGAGTATAAGGCGTGAACTTTGTTATTCACCATACTTTTATATTACATTAGTAAATATATCTAGTAGAGATTATGATATTGGATTTAGAGAAGCTAATAAGATAGGAGATTATCTTAGAAAAAATTTAAGTAATGATACGAAGGTTTTAGGACCATCGATGGCTAATATATTTAGAATTAATAACGTATATTATTATCAGTGTATTATTAAGTATAAAAAGGACGATAAATTAAATAAAGTGCTTAGGGAAATTGATGATATATATAAAATAAATACATTAGTAGATGTATGTGTGGATGTAGATCCGGTAAGGATATGATAAGATGAGAGTAGAAATAACAGAAATGGATCATAAGGGTAATGGAATGGTTAGGATAGATAATAAAATAGTATTTATTCCTAAATGTATTCCTGGTGATTTGGTAGATATTGAGATAGTTAAGTCACATAAAAAATATGATGAAGGAAGAATAGTTAATATAATTAATTCTAGTAGTGATAGAATAGATGCAATATGTCCTTATTATGATGTTTGTGGTGGTTGTAATATTAGTAATTTAAATTATAGTAAGCAACTAGAATATAAGAGGGATAAAGTTAGAAATATTTTTAAGAAGTATTTAAAGATAAAAATTAATCCAGAAATTATTGGTAGTGATAATAGATATGAATATCGTAATAAGATAACTTTTCATTGTGTTGATGGTGTTATTGGTTTATTTGATATTAATAATAAATTAATAGAGATTAGTGAGTGTTTACTTGTTAGTGATAGAGTTAATAAATTGTATAAGAAAATATCTTTATTAGATTTATCTAAAGTTAAAAAAGTTACTATTAAAGAATGCGATAATGGTTTAATTTTAAGTATAGATGGAAATATGATTGTTGATAATTTAGAAGAAGACTGTATATCTATATATATAAATAATAAATGTGTATATAAAAAAGAAGATGGATATATATTTATTGGAGATATTAAATATAGAGTAGATGAGAAATCTTTCTTTCAAGTTAATACAACTAATATAAGTAAATTATATAATGTAGTATTAAAATATGGTAATTTTAAGGATACTGATATGGTTGTTGATTTATATTGTGGTGTTGGAAGTATTAGTTTATATGTAGCTAAATATGTTAAGAATGTTTTAGGTATAGAAATAATAGATAAGGCAATTGATGATGCGAGAGAAAATGCTAAACTTAATAATATTAATAATGTAGAATTTATTTGTGGAGATGTATCTAAATTAGTAGATGATAATATTTTTTGTGATACTTTGATAGTAGATCCTCCTAGGGTTGGGCTTGATAAACATACTAATGAAGTAATAAATAATTCAGGAATAGATAGAGTTATTTATGTGTCTTGTGATCCTATGACTTTGGTAAGGGATTTATTAATGCTTGATAATTATAAAGTAGAAGATATTACTTTAGTAGATATGTTTTCAAATACACATCACATAGAGTGTGTGATTTTACTACAAAGGAAAGATTAGTAGAAATGCTTAATTTTCAAGTGTTTGAGGACTATTATAGATTTCCTAAGAATGATGAAAATGGTTGTTTAAAGGTACATGAAAATAAAATTTTAGTGAGCATTGTTACAACACTAGTATAAGGAAACACATAACTAAATCACTAAAAATATGGAAAAAAGAATTTTAATAATGTGTTTTATAAGACATAATCATTTATGTCTTTTTCTAAAAAATATAAATTTACTTTAAAATGAGAAAAAATTATGAATTATATGATAGAATATAATTAATTTAATTCAATTCATTATATTGATTCGTTTGGAGGTTAAGATATGCTAAAAAACTTTATTTTTGATGTTGATAGAACGCTGATAGATAGTTATCAGCCAGAACTTGAAACCTTAAAAGAAGCATTGTTTATTGTGACTAGAACAAATTATAGTAATGATGTAATGGAAAAATTAACAACATTGACTACGGATGAATTTTTTAAGAATTTAGGTATAGAAAAAAATTCTGATACAATGAAAAAGATAAATTATTATTGGGGGACCCTTCTGAAAAAAAGAAGATTACATTTTTTTGATGGTGTCAAAGAGTTGTTAATTGATTTAAAAGGAAATGGATATTTTTTGGGAATTGTAACTTCAAGAGATAAAGATGAACTAAATGAATTATCTGAATTATTAGAATATATTAATTTATTTGATGTTGTAATAACTTCTGATATGGTAAATTTGCCTAAACCGAGTCCAGAGTCTATTAATGTAATTATCGAAAAATTTAGTTTAAAAAGAGAGGAAACAATTTATATTGGTGATAGTCAAAGTGATTCCGTTGCTGCAAGGAGTGCATTGATTTCTTTTGGCTTTGCTAATTGGGAAAATAAAAATCTGATTTCTCAATATGATTATTTATTTGAAACACCACAAGATATTAATAAATTGTATAAATCTAGGAAAAAAAATTAAAAAGTTGGTAATAGAATGAATTATGTTAAGTTTTTAAGACGATATGTAGGGCATGAGTCGTGTGTAGGTTTATTTTTATTTAATGAAAAAAATGATGTATTAATGTAGCTTAGAACTGATTATAATACTTGGAGATTTATTTATGGTTCTGCAGTTATGGGGTTATTTGATATTTTAGAAGAAATTTCAGTTATGTATTTTTAAAACGAGACAAGTGAGAAATCGATAAATATATAGAAAATGATAACTTTTGTATAATGAGTGTTTAAATATAGAACACGATGATAGTCATATAGAGAAACATATACTAACTAAAAATTAATATGAAAGGATATGGGATTTATGAATGAAAGTAATATTTTGTTGTATGAAACAGATGAAGGAAAAATAAATGTAGATGTAATATTAAAAGATGAAACTATTTGGCTAACTCAAAAGAGCATGTCAGAATTGTTTGAATGTAGTACTGACAATGTAGGATTACATTTAAAAAATATTTACAATGACAAAGAATTGGATTTAGATTCAACTACCGAGAAATTCTCGGTAGTTCGAAAAGAAGGTAATCGTAACGTAAAAAGAGAACTTGAATTTTATAATTTAGATGCAATAATTGCAGTTGGTTATAGAGTAAATTCAAAAAAAGCAACTAAATTTAGAATATGGGCGACAAAAATATTAAAAGAATATATGATTAAAGGTTTTGCAATTGATGTAGATAAAATGAAAAATGGTCCTAAATTTGGAAAAGATTATTACGATGAATTATTACAAACTATTAAAGAAATAAGATTAAGTGAAAGAAGACAATATCAAAAAATTACTGATGTATTTGAAACAACAAGTATTGATTATAATAAAGATTCTGAAGAAGCATATACGTTTTTTAAAATAGTTCAAAATAAGTTACATTATGCTATTACTGGTAAAACTGCTGCGGAGCTTATATATGAAAGAGTTGATAGCGAAAAAATACATATGGGACTTACTAATTGGAAAAATAGTCCTGATGGTAAAATAATGAGGTATGATATTGGTATTGCTAAAAATTACTTAGAAAAAGAAGAATTGGATAAATTAAATGACTTAACAAATTTATTTTTAGATATTGCTGAAACAGAAGCAAAAGAACAAAAAACAATGATGATGAGTGATTGGATTGAAGTTGCAGATGATTTGTTGAAATATAGAAAGAAGAAAATATTAGAAGGTTCAGGCATTATTTCACATAAAAAAGCTATTGAAAAAGCAGAAAATGAATATGAAAAGTTTAGAATAAAACAAGATAGAGAATATATTTCGAGTATGGATGAAATGTATAAAAAATATTTAGATGAGAGTAAAAAATAGTAATCTGAAAGTGTGGTGAAATTTTTGAATATAGATTATAGCAGATGTAAACAAGTAGTGACAAAACTTAATAATCATTTTGAAAATAAAGTTGAACTTGCAAGTGTAGAATTTCCAAAAAAAATAAATTATGGTACCAATGAATATTATATATATATGTTTTATTCTTGTTTATTGGATTATGGTATGCGCTCTAAAATTTATCACAAAAATTTAATTGATGCATATGAAAAACATTCTAAAATATTTTGTCCAAGTTATGTTGGTAAAATGTCAGAGGATGAATTGCATAATATCATAGTAAATAATATTCATCCTAGATACCCTAATGTAGCCACACGAAAGTGGATAAATTTATCTAATGAGCTATTAAAATATGATAGTATTTTATATTATTTAAAAAGTATTAGTAATTTTGAAGAACTAAATAAATTTATTAAAAATCTTAAATGTTACGGACAAAAAACAGGTGGATTATTAATGAGAATAATATGTGATTCAAAAGTATGTGATTTTCAAGAAAATATAAAATCTATACCAATAGATAGACATGACATAGAAATAAGTCGTTTAACTAGTATAATTAATACAATTAATATTTCAAAGAATGAAATTATTGAATTATCTGATGCTTATGTTAATGTTGGCAAAGAGTTAAATATTAATCCTAGTAATATAGATAAATATTTATGGGAGATAGGGAACTCGTATTGTAATAAGAAATATTGTGAAGATTGTCCATTAAATAATATGTGTATGAAACTAAAGTAGTTAACAAATTACAATTCGTTGATTTGGTAATTATTCATAATACTAAGAATACCTAGAGATACTATGGTATATGTAATAGATATGACCAACATACACTATAAAGTTCTACTAGTCATAATCTTTATACAATACATGTGGAGAGTGTGATTTTACTACAAAGGAAAAAAATAATTAGAAACATTTAATTAACTTGTTGGTGATTTTATACGTTTTAAGAAGATAATTATAAAAAAATAGGTATTATATTACTAAGGCTATTATTACATTCAATAATAGACAAATTGAATAAAGGATATTATAATATTTGGTAGATGGAGGTATTTGATATGAAGAAAATTTATGTTATACAGATGCATACAAAAACAATACCTTCTAGGTTTGTTAGTTTTTTTACAATGTATAAATATAGTCATGTTGCACTTTCGTTTACAAAAGATTGTGAAGTTACTTATAGTTTTGGAAGAAAGAATTTATATTCATTTTTAAATGGTGGATTTGTTATTCAATATAAAGATGGGGAGTTTTTTAACAAGTTTTGTGATACTAAGTGTAGGGTTTATGAAGTGGAAATTACAGATGAACAGTATGTTTCTTTATATAACATGATAGAAGATATGAAAAGTAGGCAAGATGAATATAAATATGATTTTGTAGGAATAATACTTAGATATTTAAAATTACCAGTAACATTTGAAAATAGATATGTATGTAGTTATTTTGTTGCTGAGATGTTAGAAAAATCTAATATATGTGAATTCGATAAGAAAACTTGTTTTGTCAAACCTAAAGATTTTGAAAAAATGGTAGGTTTTAATGAAATATATACTGGTAAGTATACTTTATATAGATAATAAATTATTAATTTAATCTTGTTTTAATTAGATTTATGTGTTAATATATATTTAGTTTTTGAAAAGCGATAGGTAGAAGTAGTAATAAAATAAGAATTTTTAGAGAGAATATGGTTGGTGAAAATATTCAAGGAAGATTTTATGAACTTGTTTACTTAGCTGATATTATCCGCAGAAATGCGTTAAAATTAGAGTGTATAACAATAGTTATAAAGTAAGGTGGTACCGCGATAATTCGTCCTTATATTTATGACTATTTTTAATTTATGGGAGGAATAATATGTATAATTTTACAAAGATTGAAAAGAAATGGCAAAAATATTGGGAAGAAAATAATACTTTTAAAACTGATGTTTGGGATTTTTCTAAGCCTAAATATTATGTTTTGGATATGTTTCCATATCCTTCTGGTGTAGGACTTCATGCTGGACATCCTGAAGGATATACTGCTACTGATATAGTATCTAGAATGAAGAGAATGCAGGGATATAATGTATTACATCCAATGGGGTATGATTCGTTTGGTTTGCCTGCAGAACAATATGCTGTTCAAACTGGAAATCATCCGGATGGTTTTACTAGTGAGAATATTAAGACTTTTGAGAAACAATTAAAGAGTTTAGGATTTGACTATGATTGGGATAAAGAAATTAGAACAAGTGATCCAAGTTTTTATAAATGGACTCAATGGATATTTAGAGAACTTTATTTAGATGGATATGCTAAATATGTTGATATGCCTGTTAATTGGTGTGAAGAATTAGGTACAGTTTTATCAAATGATGAAGTAATTGATGGTAAGAGTGAACGTGGAGGCTATCCAGTAGTTCGTAAGAATATGAAACAATGGGTTATTGATCAACCAGCTTTTGCTGAAAAACTATTAGAGGGATTAGAAGAAATTGATTTTCCTGAATCTACTAAAGAAATGCAAAGAAATTGGATTGGTAAATCAGTTGGGGCTCATGTAGTATTTAAAGTTGCTAATACAAAACATGAATTTACAGTATTTACTACTAGATGTGATACTTTATTTGGTGCTACTTATTGTGTTATGAGTCCAGAACATGAACTTGTAGATTTAATTACTACTTCTGATAAGATGGAAGAAGTTAAGAAATATAAATCAGTTTGTGCTACTAAGAGTGATTTAGAAAGAACAGAACTTAATAAAGAAAAGACAGGTGTATTTATTGGTGCTTATGCAATTAATCCCGTTAATGGAAAAGAGATTCCTATATATATATCTGATTATGTTTTAGCAAGTTACGGAACTGGTGCTATTATGGCGGTACCTGCTCATGATGATAGAGACTATGAATTTGCTAAGAAATTTGGTATTGAAATAATTCAAGTACTTGATGGCGGAGATATTAGTGAATCAGCTTATACTGGAGATGGACTTCATATTAATTCAGATTTCTTAGATGGTCTTAATAAAGAAGATGCTATTAATAAGATGTTAGAATGGTTAGAAACCAATAAATGTGGTAATAAGCAAGTTAATTACAAGATGAGAGATTGGATTTTTGCTAGACAAAGATATTGGGGAGAACCGGTACCTGTAGTTCATATGGAAGATGGTACTATTAGAGTACTTAGTGATGAAGAGTTACCTTTAGTTTTACCAGAACTTACTGATTATCAAGGTCATAATGGTAAAGCACCTTTAGAGAATGCAAATGATTGGAAAAATGTAAGTTATGACGGTATAAGGGGAGTAAGGGAAACTTCTACAATGCCTGGTTCAGCAGGATCTAGTTGGTATTTCTTAAGATATATTGATCCACATAATGATAAAGAGTTTGCTAATTATGAACTTTTAAAACATTGGATGCCAGTAGATTTATATGTTGGTGGACCAGAACATGCAGTAGGGCACTTGATGTATTCAAGAATTTGGAATAGATATTTATATGATAAAGGATTATCTCCAGTTAAAGAACCTTATAAGAAATTAGTTCATCAGGGAATGATACTTGGTTCTAATGGAATTAAAATGGGTAAGAGATATCCTGAATATGTTGTAAATCCTTCTGATATAGTTCGTGATTTTGGTGCTGATACTTTAAGATTATATGAGATGTTTATGGGGCCTCTTGAAGCTAGTAAACCATGGAATCAACAAGGTGTTATTGGTGCATCAAAATTCTTGGATAGAGTATATAGATTAATTAGTGATAAAGAAAATATTGCAGATATTAATGATGGAAGTTTGGATAAAGTGTATCATCAAACAGTTAAGAAAGTTACTGAAGATTATGAAAATTTAGGATTTAATACTGCGATTAGTCAGATGATGATATTTATTAATGAATGTTATAAAGTAGGAAAAGTATATAAAGAATATGCGGAAGGTTTTGTTAAACTTATTAGTCCAATAGTACCTCATTTAGGGGAAGAACTTTGGGAAATGCTAGGACACAGTAATACTATTGCATATGAGAGTTGGCCTACATATGATGAAGGTAAAATAGTTGAAGATACAAAAGAAATAGCAGTTCAAGTAAATGGTAAAGTTAGAGCTACAATAAATATAACTATTGGTGAATCAGAAGAATCTATTAAAGAAAAAGCACTTAATTGTGATAATGTTAAAAGACATCTAGAAGGACTTAGTGTAGTTAAAATATTAGTAATAAAAGACAGAATAGTTACTATAGTTGCTAAATAATATATGAGAATGATTATAAAAATCATTCTTTTTCTTGATTTCTACAAAAAACTATTTAATTTTTTTTAAATCTTTGTTATAATGTAGAAGAGTAGGTGGAGTATGTATAGAAAAAAGATTGTATTTCTTCTTGTCATAGCTCTAATTTTGACAGGTTGTACTAGGATAGATAGTAATATTGATAATATAATTAGTGCTACGATGAATAAGGAAATAAAAGATGTTAATACTGTTTCCACTGGTTATGAATTATATATACCTATTGGAGTAATGCAATTAGTGGATAATGAATATAATCAAAAATTTGAAATTAGAGATACACATGTTTATTTATATGTAGATACTATTAGTTATTATTATAAGAATAGTTTAAATTATAAAAATATTGATAGTTATAATTATTATTATAAGGAAATTAGTTTAAATAATAAGACAGGCTATGTTGGTGTTAGTAAACTAGATGATGGTAGTTTTTTTGTTAATATAGTTTATAATTATTCTAAAATAGAATTTTATACTAATGAAGAAAATTTACCATTTATTATATCTAATAGTTTAATAATAATTAATAGTATTAAGTTTAATGATAATTTAATTAAGATAGAATTAGAAAAAATTACTAGTGATAATAGGGAAGTAAAATATGAATTGGATAAGCCGGATGATTCTAAAAGTACATTTAATCAATATTTACAAGAATTTGTAGATGAAGAAGAATCAGAGGTATTATTACCTGATATTGAATAGTTTGAAAGAGGTGCAATATGAAATTGTTGGATAAGATAAAAGATTTATTTATGGATGAAATTAGTGAAGAAGATGATTTAGAACTAGAGGAAGAAAATGTAAAAGTTTATGAGGAACCTAAAGATGTACTTCCAAAAGTTATGAGAGATAATATTAAAAAAGAAGAAGAAAATATTAAATTTGAAGAGTTAAAACCTAGAAATGAAGAAGTAAAGAAAAAAGAAGAAATTGTAGTTCCAGAAAAGAAATTTACTTTTCCAATAGAATTTGAAGAAGATATTATGCCTACTAGAAGTGCTAATAAGAATGTATTAAAAGTAACTCAAGAAACTTCTAAAAAAGTGACTGAACTTTATCCTAAAAAAGAAGAAGTTAAAGAAAAACCAAGATTTAAACCAACCCCTGTTATTTCTCCTGTATATGGTATTTTAGATAAAAATTATACAAAAGAAGAAGTAAGAGAAAAGTCTGAAGATAATATGGATATGAAAAGGCCTTCTAAGAAAGTTGATTTTGAAACTGTTAGAAAGAAAGCTTTTGGTAATTTAACTGATGAAATAAAAGATAATTTGATGTGTGAAAATTGTGAACTTTATAAAGAAGTAAAAAGAATTAGTGCAGTATCTAGTGATGATTTACTTTATGATATGTTAGTTTCTGAAGATAAAAAAGAAGAGCCTATAACTATAGAAAAGGCTTATGATAATTATGAAGATTTTGGGGTTTTATATGAACCTAAAAAAGAAGAAATTAAGAATGAAGGAAATACTACTATTATAAATAATAATGTTGAGGTAAATATTGCAGAGAAAATAGAGATTGAAGAAAAGACAGAAGAAGATAATAGAGTAATAGAAGTTAAAAAAATTGAAGAAGAAAAAGAACCTATAGTAGAAAAATTACCTTCTAGACAAGAGAAGAATAAAGAAAATAAAGTAGATGAAGATTTTTTTGATTTAATTGATTCAATGTATAAAGAAAGGATAGATGAATAGTATGAATGTAGCAGAAGTTTTACCAATTATTTTATATATTCTTGGTTCTATTTTACTAGTTGTTTTAATAGTATTAGGTGTAAAATTAATTATTACGATGAATAAAATTGAAGATGTTGTTGATGATATTAATACTAAAGTTAAAACTTTGGATGGATTTTTTTCAGTAATAGATTTTACTACTGATAAATTAGCAATGCTTAGTGATAAAGTGGTTGAAACTGTAGCATCATTTATAAAGAGATTATTTAAAAGAAAGGAAAGTGAAAAAGAAGATGAGTAAGAAAAAAGGTGGACTTTTAAAATTTGCTGCTGGATTAGGACTTGGGGTAGGTCTTGGAATGTTATTTGCTCCTAAGAAGGGTGAAGAATTAAGAAAGGATCTTAAAGTTAAATTTGATGAACTTCTTAATAAAGTTAAAGAAATAGATGTTAAAGAAGTTGCTAAAGAATTTATGGATAAGATTAATAATTTAAAAGATGAGATTGAAGATTTAGATAAAGAAAAAGTTTTAGAAATTGCTAAGAAAAAGGGAGAGCAACTTAAAGAGAAAGCTGCTGAATTAGTAGAACTTGCTAAAGAAAAAGGAACTCCAGTATTGGAAAAAACTGCAGAAGAAGTAAGAGAAAAAGCTATACTTGTTACAAAAGAAGTACTTAAGAAATTAGAAAAGAAAGAAGCTAAATAAAATAAATAGTTTCTTTTTTCTTGTTTGTAAATTTAATTTGTTATATAATTAAGATAGTTAAGGATGTGAATATATGAATAATAAAGGATTTACATTGATTGAACTTGTAGCTACGATTGCATTACTTGCGGTTGTATCAATTATTTCTTTTGTTTCTATTAATGCTGTAATAGAAGAGAGTAAAGTAAGTGATTGTAAAAATTTAGTTTTGAGTATTAAAAGTGCTACAAAAGAATATGTTAGTGATAATAGATATAATGATATTTTTAATAGTGTTTATGATAAAGTTAGTATCGATGCAAGTCATTTAATTAATGGAAAGTATTTATCTAGTCCAATAGTTAATCCTTTTGATAATGGTAGTAATATTGCTCCTAGTGATATAAAAATAGAAATACAATTAAATAATGATTATTCAGTAAAAGAAGTTACAATAGGGGCTCCTGATATTCTTAAAGAATGTAAAGGTGAATAAAATATTTATTAGATATATTAAAAAACAAGGATAATTCCTTGTTTATAAAAGTATAATATGTTAAAATTATGATAAGTGGGTGATTAATTAATGGAAGAGAGTGAAATTAAGAGGATAATTAAAGAAGTAAGTAGAAGTATGGAAAAGAAAGGATATAGTCCAGTTACTCAAATAGTTGGTTATTTAATTAGTAATGATATTGGATATATACCTGATTTTGATGATAATAGAAATAAGATGGCTACTTTAGATAGAACAATAATATTAGAAAAAATGATAAGTGAGTATTTAAAATGAGATGTTTAGGATTAGATCTTGGTAGTAAGACATTGGGGATAGCTATTAGTGATAGAACTAATTGTATTGCTTCAGTTTATACAACAATATTTTTTAAAGATGAAGATTATAGTAGTTTGATAAAGCCTTTAAAAGAAATAATTGAAAAAGAAGATATAGATACTTTAGTATTGGGGTTACCTAAAAATATGGATAATTCTTTAGGTACTAGAGCGATGATAACTTTAGAATTTAAAGAATTATTAGAGAATAGTTTTTCATTACCGGTTATTATGGAAGATGAAAGACTTACATCAGTAATTTCTAATAATATTTTGATTAGTGCTAATGTATCTAGAAATAAAAGAAAAAAGAAAGTGGATGGAATGGCAGCAGAGATAATACTTCAAGGGTATTTAGATAAGTTAAAGAGAGGGTAATTATTATGGATGAGAAGAAAAAATTTACAGTATTAGATGAAAATGGTAATCAAGTTGTATGTGAACCTTTATTTACTTTTGAATCAGAAGAAACTAAAAAACAATATGTAGTTTATACGGATAATTCTAAGGATGAAGAAGGAAATGTTAGGGTTTTTGCTTCAATATATAAAATGAATGATAAGGGAGGAGAATTACTTCCTATTAAGACTGATAAAGAATGGAAAGTAATTGAAACTATATTAGAGTCTATTCAAGAAGAAAGTAAAAAAGACGGAGAATAATTAGGCTATGAAGAAGTATAAGTGGATAGTAATTATTCTTAGTGTTTTGCTTGCTTTAATATTTTTAGTAGGATTTTATTATAATTATCAAATATCTTCAGTATCTAGAGATAGTGAGAAGGTAGTAGTAGAAATTAAAGAAGGATCAATATACTCAATCGGGGATACTTTATATGAGAACAAATTAATTAGAAATAAGTTTATATTTAAATTATATGTTAAGTTAAATGGAGTTAATTCTTTAAAAGCTTCTACATATGAACTTGATAGAAATATGAAGTTAAGTGAAATAATAGATGTTTTAGAAGAAGGTAATTCTTATAATCCAGATGAAATTAGAATTACTTTTAAAGAAGGACTTAATGTTAGAAAGATTGCTAAGATTGTTGAAGAAGAAACTAATAATAAATATGATGATTTTATTAAAATAATTACTGATAATGAATATATAGATAGTTTGATTAGTAAATATTGGTTTTTAACTGATGAGATTAAAAATACTAAGATATACTATCCATTAGAAGGTTATTTATTTCCTAATACTTATGCATTTTTAAATAAAGATGTAGCTGTTAAGGAAATAATTGAGACTATGTTAGATGAAACTGATAAGCAATTAACTAAATATAAAGATAGTATTGATGAGATGAAGTATTCAGTTCATAAAATGTTAACTTTAGCTTCAATAGTAGAATTAGAAGGAGCTAGTGCAGATGATAGGGCAGCAGTAGCTGGTGTATTTCATAATAGAATAAATGATGGTTGGGTACTTGGTAGTGATGTAACAACTTATTATGCTTTAAAGATAGATGATTTTAAAGTATCATTGACTACTCAAAATGGGTTATATAAATGTGATAATGCTTATAATACAAGATGTACTTCATATGTTGGTTTACCAGTAGGTCCAATATCTAATCCAGGTGTAGAATCTATCGAGGGCACTATTAATTATAAAGAACATAATTATTATTATTTTGTTGCTGATTGTTATGGAAAGACATATTTAAATAAAGATATTACAGGTCATTATAATATAATTAATAAGTTAAAAAATGAAAATAATTGGTGTGTATAGAGGTTAGTGTTAACCTCTTTTTCTTTTGTTAATGTTATGATATAATTGATTTGAATATTTTGAGGTGATTTTATGTTAGAAGAAATAGAATTGTATGCTAAAGAAAATAGAGTTCCTATTATGATGAAAGATGGGATAGAATATTTATGTAATTTTATAAAGATGAATAATATTAGAAATATTTTAGAGATAGGTTCTGCAATAGGATATTCTTCGATTAAGATGGCTTTAGTTAGTGATGATATAAATATTACTACGATTGAGAAAGATGAAAATAGATATAATATAGCAGTATCTAATATAGATAAATTTAATTTAAGAAATAGAATTAATATAATATTAGGTGATGCATTAGAAACAGAAATAGAGGGTGAATTTGATTTGATATTTATTGATGCATCTAAAGGAAATAATATTAACTTTTTTAATAATTATAGTAAGAATTTAAGTTCTTATGGTATAATAATCACCGATAATTTGTTATTTCATGGACTTGTTAGAGATGAGAGTTTAATAGAGACTAGAAATCAAAGAGGAATTGTTAGAAAAATTAAACAGTTTGTAGAATTTTTAGATAATAATAATGAATTTGAAACTGAATATTTAGATATAGGAGATGGAATAGCAATATCTAGGAGGATTAAATGAGTAAGTTAATAGTTACGGCAAATTCTTATGAACATATGGATTTATTATTAGATAAAGATATATATGGAATTATGTTATATATAGATAGGTTATCTGTTAATTCTTCTTTTTATGTTAATATAGAAGATATTGAAAAGATAGATTTTAAAGGTAAAAAAATATTTGTCGTTATGAATAAGATTATGCATAATAATGATTTAGATATGGTTAGAGAAGTATTATCTAAATTAAAAGACAAAGAATATAAGATATTATTTTATGATATGGGAGTATATAATATAGCTAAAGAATTAAATATAGTAAATAAATTAGTAATATATCAGGATCATTTAAATGCGTCGATTGCTTCTAATAAATTTTATTATGATTTAGGCATTAAAGGAAGTTATATTACTTCAGATATTACTGGAGAGGAATTACTTGAAATTAATAAGTCTCTAGATATGGATATATATTTTTTAGGTTATGGATTTGCTCCAATATTTTATTCTAGAAGATATTTAGTAAAGAATTATTTAAAGTTTATTAATAAAGAAGAATTAGATGGTAGTTATACAATTACTAGTGATACAGGTGTAGTTTATCCGATAGATGAAGAAAAATATGGTACTGCAATATATAGTCCTAGACCTATTAATTTAATTAATTATTTAGATTATCTTGATAGTATTTCTTATATTGTTATGAATAGTAATTTAATAGATGATGATGAATTTAATTTAATGGTAGATAAATTTATTAATAGAGATAAGATAGATAGCACTTATTTAGGATTCTTTAATGTTAAGACAATATATAAAGTAAAGAATAATTAGTAGAATGGTAGTGGTATTATGAATAAAATAGAATTGTTAGCTCCTGCTGGTAGGATGGAAAATTTAAAGATAGCTTTATTATATGGTGCTGATGCTGTATATTTTGGTGGGAGAAATTATAGTTTAAGAGCAAATGCTAAAAATTTTAGTATAGATGATATAAGAGAAGCTTGTGAATATGCTCATAGTCTTAATAAAAAGGTATATGTTACAGTTAACATTGTATTTCATAATGAAGATGTTATCGGACTAGTAGATTATCTTAAGGAATTAGAAGAATGTGGAGTAGATGCGATTATTGTATCTGATCCTTTAGTAATAAATATAGTACACGAGAATAAGATTAATATACCAATTCATATATCTACTCAGTATTCTACAGTTAATTATGAAGCAGTTAAATTTTGGAAGAATTTAGGTGTAGAGAGAGTTGTTTTAGGAAGAGAGACTTCTCGTGAGGAGATAAAAGAAATAATTGATAAGACAGGAGTAGAAATAGAGACTTTTGTTCACGGGGCTATGTGTGCTTCATATTCTGGTAGATGTGTACTTTCTAATTATTTTACTAATAGAGATGCTAATCGCGGTGGATGTGCTCAAATATGTAGATGGAATTTTGGAATGTCTCATGATAGTGAAAAGTTAGAGGCTGATAC
The DNA here is from genome assembly GCA_017409025.1 of Bacilli bacterium. Taxonomy (GTDB): domain Bacteria; phylum Bacillota_I; class Bacilli_A; order RF39; family UBA660; genus RUG705. Next base: position 44,451 of record JAFQTN010000004.1, read on the forward strand.
AGATTTTACTATGTGTTCTAAAGATTTGTGTATGTTAGAAAATATTCCGGATATGATAAATATAGGTATTAGTAGTTTAAAAGTAGAAGGTAGAATGAGAAGTATTTATTATGTTGCTACGGTTATTAATACTTATAGAAGAGCGATTGATGAATGTTATAATGGTACTTTAACTAAGGAAAAGATAGACTATTATTTAAAAGTTTTAGGTAGAGTTGCTAATAGAGATAGTTGTCCACAATTTTATAATAGATTTCCAGAAGTATTTGAACAATATTTCTTAGGAAGAGAAGAGATTTCTAATCAAGATTATTTAGGAATTGTTAACAGTTATGATGGAGAATATGTAACATTAACTCAGAAAAATTATTTTAAATCTGGGGATATAGTTGAGTTTATTTCTCCAGATAGAGCGATAATAGAATACGTAATACCTGATGTATATGATATAGATGGAAACAAGTTAGAATGTGCTAGACATCCAGAACAAGTAGTACGTTTTAAATTACCATTTAAAGTATATGAATATGATATGATGAGAATTAAAGTAAAATAGTTAGAAATTGCTTGACAAAAATATAAATAACTAGTAAAATGTTGAAATGTTAAAAGAGGTGAAAGAATGAGCAATAAAGTATATTTAACAAACGAGGGTTTTTTGGAAATTGAGGAAGAATTAAACCACTTAAAAGAAGTTAAAAGACCTGAAGTTATCAAAGCTTTGAAGGATGCTAGAGCACTTGGAGATTTATCAGAAAATGCAGATTATGATGCTGCTAGAAATGAACAAGCACAAATTGAAGGTAGAATATTAGAATTAGAAAAAATACTAGAAACTGCTGAAATTATTGAGAAAAGAGATACTGATAAAGTAGGACTTGGTGCTACTGTTAAGATAAGATATTTAGATGAAGATGATGATGAAATTGAAGAATACAGAATTGTAGGTTCTAAAGAAGCAGATCCATCTAATAATAAAATATCTAATGAATCACCTTTGGCTACTGCTATTATGGGTGCTAAAGCAGGCGATGAAAGAACAGTTGAAAGTCCTCGTGGATCATATAGAGTAGAAGTAGTAGAAATAATGTAAGGAGTTAATATGAAACAAGAATTAGAATTTAAAATTGAAGGAATTGAATGGGGTAAATTACAAGATGAAGCATTTAATAAATTAAATAAAGATGCTAAGATTGATGGTTTTAGAGCAGGAAAAGCACCTAGAAGTATGTTTGAAAAGAAGTATGGAAAACAAGAAATAGTTATGGAAGCTGCAGATATGGCTATCAAGAAAGAATATGAAAGAATTCTTACTGAAGGAAAAATTTTACCAGTAATTGAACCTAAAATTGATTTAGTATCATGTGATGAAGAAAAATTAGAAGTTAAATTTGTTTTTGTTACAGAACCAAAAGTAGAATTAGGAAAATATACTAATTTAGGTGTTAAGAAGGATAAAGTAAAAGTTACTAAGGAAGAAGTTAAGAATAGAATTGATTCTTTATTAAATGAATATGCTGAATTAGTAGAAAAAGATGGTAAGGTAGCAGATGGAGATATCGCAGTTATTAATTTTGCAGGTTATAAAGATGGTGTAGCATTTGATGGCGGTACAGCTGAAAATTATTCATTAACTATTGGAAGTAAAACTTTTATTCCTGGATTTGAAGAAGCTATAATTGGTATGGCTAAAGATGAAGAGAAAGATATTAATTTAACTTTCCCAGAAGATTATATGGCGGAAGAACTTAAAGGACAAAAAGTAGTATTTAAAGTAAAAGTTAATGAAATTAAGACTAGAGTAGTTCCTAAGTTAGATAAAGATTTCTTTGAAGATTTAGCTATGGAAGGTGTTACTAATAAAGAAGAATTAGAACATGAAATTACTCATGAATTAGAACATCAAAAAGAACATGAATTAGAACACGAGTATGAAGAAAAATGTTTAGAAAAAGCTGCTAGTAACATGAAAATTGAAATGACAGAAGAATTAGTAGAAGATGAAATCGAGCATATGTATAGAGAATTTATGCAAAGAATGCAAATGCAAGGTATTTCTGAAGAAATGTATTATGAATATACTAAGAGTAAGAAAGAAGATATTACTTCTCAAATGAAAGTTGATGCTGAAAAGAGAATTAAATATCGTTATCTATTAAAAGAAATTATTAAAGTAGAAAAGATTAAAGTAACTGATAAAGCTGCTAAGGATAGAGTTAAAGAAATGGCTTCTATGTATCAAGTTGATGAAGAAACTATTATGAAAGAAGTATCGTTAGAAAATATTAAATTTGATTTAATGTATCAAAAAGCTTTAGATTTAGTTACTACTAATAAAGAAGAAAAATAATTATATTGATAATCAAAACTACCGGATGGTAGTTTTTTTGTAAAAAGAATGTATATAAAATAAATTATAATTTAAATAAATATGTTCATATGATATAATTGTATATAGTTGTTAGGAGTGATAAAATGGCAGAACAATTAGCAGAATTTATGGTAGGATTATTCGGAGGACTTAGTAGTTTTAAATTTGGAAAAGAATTAATAGTATTTATCATATCTTTGATGCCAATATTAGAACTTAGAGGAGGATTAATAGCAGCTGCTTTATTAGGACTTAAAGGATTGCCTAGTTTTATAATATGTTTTATTGGTAATATAATTCCGATACCATTTATATTATGGTTTATAACACCTATATTTGATAGAATGAAAAAAACGAAAAAATTAAAGAAATTAGTTGATAAATTAGAAAAGAAAGCAATGTCTAAGAAAGAACAAATAGAGAAGTTACAATATTGGGGACTTATGTTATTTGTTGGTATTCCTTTACCAGGAACAGGTGCTTGGACAGGTGCTTTGATTGCTTCACTTCTTGATATGAATAAGAAAAAAGCATTGTTATTTAGTATATTAGGGGTTATAATGGCTGGTATAATTATGATGATTTTCTCATATGGATTACTAGATAATATAATTCATTAAAAATAATAAAAAATACTTGAAAAATGATAATATTAATGATATAATCTTAATTGTCTTTGAGAAAGAGGCAATTAAATGGGCTGTTAGCTCAGTTGGTAGAGCAACTGACTCTTAATCAGTGGGTCTAGGGTTCGAATCCCTAACAGCCCACCATTTAATTGTTGAAAAAATGTAAAAAAATACTTGATATTGTAAAAAAAGTATGCTATAATTTATTAGCAGGTCACAAAATGGGCTTGTAGCTCAGGTGGTTAGAGCGCACGCCTGATAAGCGTGAGGTCGATGGTTCAAGTCCATTCAGGCCCACCATTTTGTATATCATGGCCCGTTGGTGAAGTGGTTCAACACACATGCCTTTCACGCATGCATTCATGGGTTCAAATCCCGTACGGGTCACCAATGTAATAATTAACTCAGACTTCGGTTTGAGTTTTTTTGTTTACTTTCTTTTAGCGTTATGTTATTATATATTTACTTTGTAAATTTTAGAGGAAGGTGTAATTATAATGTCATATAATAAAAGTAGTTGTGGAATTGTCTTTGATGAGAATATGAAAGATGCAAAAGAAATTATTAGAGAGTGGTTTAAACGTGGAAAAATTAAGACTAAGAGATTAGATTTAATATTATCAAAATTGGATTTTAATCATTCTGTGGAACTTTTTATATATAATAATGAACATTGTGTTGATAGTTTTTATTATTCTGTAGATGGTAAAAAAAATAGTGTTTATAATGATATATTACTTGTATTTCCTAGAAAAATTTGTGTTAGAACATTTGGTCAAGAAACTTTGTATGAATATGTAGAAGATTCTTTAGCAGAAGATGGTTTTAGAATGGTAAAAATAAAAACTAGAAGACATTCATATTCCAATGGAATTTATCGTACTTCAGAATTTTTGTCTGAATCTCATTTAGATTCTAATTCTCTTTTGATTTATAATAAAGAATTTTCAATTCGTCTAAATATGTCATATAGTAGAGAAAGTAAATTATCTAGGATAGAAGCAACAGAATTAAATAATTATGTAGAGTTAGAAAAATATTTGACTGGTTTAACTTTACCTTGTTCTATATTAGAGGTATATAAAAAAATATGTGAAATTTCTTTAGGTGATGTTAGTGAATATCATTCGCTTTCTTTATCATTTTCTAGAAATGTTGCTAATGGTGAAAAAAGAGAAACCGATAGAATAGATTTAGGACATGGAAAATTATGTGAATTAAAAATAACTACATTAGATGGAAAGGTTATTAATATGAATCAAACTGGTAATTTTTCATATAATTTAACTGATGATTCTGTAACATTTTCTATGAAAGAATTAAATGATGATCAAATTAGTTATTCAGTAAGTTCTAATACTGATAACAAAGTAGATGATTATGTGAATGGATTAATGTCATATGATATAAACAACGCTAGGCGTGAAATTAGTTCTACTAAAAAGAGAGTAAGAGATATATTTTCAAATTCAAAAAGATAGTGTTTGCTATCTTTTTTCTATTATAATTTTTAATTTGTTTTGGTTTAAATTATATTTTAAACATTATTTCAAAAAAATGATTGAGGAATTTATTGTTGTTATAAATATATTTTTATGGTAGAATTTAGTTAGGTGGGGAATATGGAAAAAGGAAAGATAAGCAATGAGCATAAATTAACTCAATTAGAACTTATGCAATTAAAAGAACAGAGAGAAAAAATAATAACAAATGCGGCAGTAGCTTCTGTAGGTATTTTGGATTTGGCACTTTTAAAATTATTATCTAAAACATTTGGTACAGAAGATATGACTATTAGAGATTTTGGATTATTGTTTTTAGGAGGCGGATATAGTTTTTTAGGATTGACATTGATGGGAGTAAATGCTATTGATTATATGGATATGAAAAATGATTTTTGTAAAAAAGCTGATTCTAAAAAAAGGATAAGGAAAAAACAAGATAATTTTGTGAAAAAAAATAATGAAAATTAATATTATATTTATGGAGGTTTATTGTGAAAAAAAGTTTATTTAATGTATTAATAACATTTGGTATTGGTTTAGTAATATATTTCTTTTATTTACCACCAATAAATGTTACTAGTATGCAGTTTTGGACATTTATAATGACACTAGTATTTATATTTGTGTTTTTAAGTATGTTTAAAAAGATAGATATAATATCGTTAAGAAGTAGAAGATTAGAAATATTTAAAACAAAGAAATTATTGTTATTAATATTTGCTATTCCTTTAATGATTATGGTAGTTAATTTTATATTATCACCAATATTTAATTCTAAGGCATTTTCTGAGAGAATAAGTATTGTTAGTGATACTGAAGATAGTAATTTTATTAGTGAAGTAAAGGAAGTAGATTTTAATTCTTTACCACTTTTGGATAAAGATTCTTCAAGTAGACTTGGGGATAGAGTTATGGGGCAAATGCCTGAATTAGTTTCTCAGTTTTATGTATCATCATTATATACGCAAATTAATTATAATAATGATATAGTTAGAGTAACACCCCTTGAATATAATGGAATATTTAAATATATTGCTAATCATAAAGAGGGAGTTAAAGGTTATATTACAGTTAATTCTGTAGATGGAGAGGCTAATTTAGTTAAATTAGATAATGGTATGAAGTATATGCCTTCAGCTTATTTGTTTAAAGATTTATTACGTCATTTAAGATTGAGTTATCCAACAAAGATTTTTGGTCAAAGTAATTTTGAAATCGATAATGATGGTAGACCTTATTGGATAACGCCAACATTAAAATATACTGGTATTGAACTTAGAGAAGATGTGTCTGGTGTTATTATTACAGATGCAATTACTGGTAAGAGTGAATACTATAAGGTTGGAGAAGTACCTGCTTGGGTAGATCATGTTTATAATGCTAGTTTAATTATCTCAATGGTTAATGACTGGGGGCAATATAGAGAAGGATTTTTAAATTCAATATTTGGTCAAAAAAATGTAGTAGCTACTACTGAAGGATATAATTATATGGTTATGGAAGATGATGTATATTTATATACTGGTATTACTTCAGTATCTTCAGATGAAGCTAATTTAGGATTTATACTAACTAATTTAAGAACTAAAGCTACTAGATTTTATTCAGTGCCTGGAGCTGAGGAATATTCCGCTATGTCATCTGCTACTGGTCAGGTTCAACAAATGAGATATACTTCAACATTTCCACTATTAATAAATTTGAATAATAGACCAACTTACTTGGTAAGTTTAAAAGATAATGCAGGACTTGTTAAGATGTATGGTTTTGTGGATGTAGTAGATTATCAAAAAGTAGTTGTAACTGATGCATCTAAAGGAATTGAAGTTGCTGCGAATAATTATTTAAAAGATGTTAATTTTGAAATAGATTTTTCAAAATTAATAGATAAAGAAATTAAGATTAAGTCAATTAGTACTGCTAATATAGATGGAAATACATACTATTACTTTGTATCTAATGATGATAGTAAGTATTATGTATCTATAAATGTTGATAGTAAAACGTTACCTTTTGTTAAAGAAGGAGATATATTAAAGATAAAGATACATAGAGAAAGTGAAGTTAGTGAAATAATAGAAATAGAGGGATAATGATTTATCCTTCTTTTACTTTGTTTGACAAATACAAACAAATGTGCTATTATATACAGCCAATTAAGGGGTGTGTTTATGGCTACACAAATAGAGATGAAGAAATGGGAATTACATCAGAAGAAACTTAATAAATTAACATTATGGGGATTAAAAATGGGGTATATAGCTCTATATGATGATGAATTAATCCAAAAACTTAGAAATATTTATTCTGGTGGTATTCCTGCATCAATAATATTACTTTCTAATGGAATGACCAATGGACATTGTTATGATAGAGCTACACTTATGTCACAAGCATTTTTAGATACAGATGATGATGTTAATTTGATTTATGCGGGGATAGATAGTTTAAGATTAAATCCAAAATATTTAAAAGGAAAAGAAGAAAATCCTTTATTTGATAATCATTGTATCGTAGAAAGAATTACTAAGGATGGTCGTCACTTAATATACGATACTTCTTCAGGACTAATATATGATAAGAAATTATATTGGTTGATAGAACATCCTAAGGTAAGAAAGATAAATAATAAAGAATCAATAAAAGAGTTTGTTAAAAGAGAAGAATTTTTTTATCCAGAAGATCCAGAGGCTGGTAAATATGCATCAACAATGATTTTACCAATGATAGAAATGACTTTTGGGAGACCAACGGAGATGTATTCTCAATTAGGAATAGAATTATTACAAAGAGAAATTGAAGAATATAAAAAAAGAACAAATTATGATGATGTAGTTAAGGAAGTAGAAGAAGATATGGCTAATATGTTTGGACGAAGAAAGTAGGGGGTATATGTGTTTGATACAATAAAAAAGAATTTATATTTTATAAGATTAAGTATGTTAGAAAATGAAGGAATTAAAAAAGGAGAAATATTACCTTTTGAAGATAGTTTATATGAAAGACTTAATAAAGTTTATTTTAATGGATATCCAATGTCGCTTCAGATTAAATATTTAAAACCTACGGTTGGTCCTGGTCAATGTGAAGATAGAAGTTTATTTATAGTTATGGGGTTGGATGATGCTAAATGGGTATGTGGTGATGAAAAAGACTTAGAGTTGAGATTTGGAAAAGAAAACGCATGGCATTATTGGGTAGAATATGATGGATGGGTATATGATCCGACAATGTTATGTAAGTTTAAAAAAGAATTATACTATAAATTGTTTTTACCGACAAACATTAAGAGTAGTAATAAAGAATTTTATAGTCAAATTTCATGGTATCAAGATATTGTTAATACTAAGATAGAAGATTTAATGCCAGGTGGTAAAAGTAGAACTTGGTTAAGTGTATCGATACCTTTAATTAAAGGGATAGCTGAAAACGAAGCACAATTATCTGGCGATGATACATTTTTAAGGGAATTAAATAAACATTTAGATGAAATACAATATGATCCTGAACAAATTACTGATGAATTAAATTCTAAAATAAGTGAATATTCAAGAAAGAGAACTAATTAGGTTCTTTTTCTATAATATGTTATAATTATGTAAAGAGGTGATAGGTATGGCTAGAATAATTATACTTGGTGGTGGTGCTTCTGGAATGGTTGCTGCAATTAAGGCAAGAACAGAAGATAATGAAGTAATAATAATTGATAAGAATAATAATTTGGGTAAGAAGATTTTAATGACTGGAAATGGTAAATGTAATTATTGGAATAGAGATATAAATGTAAGTCATTATAATAGTGATAATTTAGATATATTAGAAAAGATAATAACTGAAAAAAATAAGTTAAAGATAGAAGAATTCTTTGATAGATTAGGAATAACTCCTAGAATTAAAGATAATTATTATTATCCATCATCTAATCAAGCTACGAGTATACAGACTGCTTTAATTTTAGAGTGTGAGTTACGTGGTGTAAAAATATTTAATAATGAAGAGGTAATAAATGTTAAGAAAAAAAATAATATTTTTGAGGTTATTACTAATAAGAGAAATATTGAATGTGATAAAGTTGTTTTGGCTATGGGATCTAAGGCATGTTCTAAGACTGGATCTGATGGTTTAGGATATAAAATAGCTAATTCTTTTGGTCATACTTTAATAGAACCGTTACCTGCTTTGGTACAATTAAAATTAAAAGCATCTTTCTTAAAAGAATGGCAAGGTATTAGATGTGATGCTAAAGTTTCGTTATATGAAAATAATAAATTAGTAAAAGAAGATATTGGTGAAGTACAACTTACTGATTATGGTATTAGTGGTATTTGTGTATATCAACTTAGTGGAAGAGTATCACGAGGAATATACAAAAATAAAAAAGAAGATATAGAAATTAATTTTTTAAATAGTTTAGAAATAAGTGATGAAGAAGAATTTGTTAAGTTGATGGATGAAAGAAATAAAATAGTAGTAGGTAGAAATGTTTCTCAGTTACTAGATGGTATATTAAATTATAAATTAATTAATTTAATATTAAAGAATACTTGGATTAGTAGAGATGATAGTTGGGATAATATATCTATGGTTAAGAAATTAGAATTAGGAAGAAATTTAACTAAACTTAGATTAAATATTATTGGTACTAATTCATATGATATGGCACAAGTGTGTTCTGGTGGAGTTAAACTAGATGAGATAAATCCATTAACGATGGAGTCTTTGAAAACATCTGGTTTATACATTGTTGGAGAACTATTGGATGTAGATGGTGAATGTGGTGGATTTAATTTAGGTTTTGCTTGGATAAGTGGATATTTAGCTGGTAAGAGTATATCTGGTGATAATAATGATTAGAATAAGACAAGTAAAATTAAATATAGAAAAAGATGATAAGTATTCTTTGATTAAAGCTATTAGTAAAAAAATAAAAATAAATGAAAGTGAAATAAAAGATATATCTATTGTTAAGAAAAGTTTAGATGCAAGACATAAACCAGATTTATATTATGTTTATGAAGTTGATGCCATTGTTAATAATGAGGATAAAATAATTAGTAAAAATAAGAGTATAGATGTAATTGTTGCTCCAAATGAAGAATATGTAATGCCTTTAAAAGGAAATATATTACTTAATAAAAGACCTATTATCGTAGGAAGTGGACCTGCAGGATTATTTTGTTCTTATCTGCTGGCTAAGATGGGGTATAAACCAATAATAATAGAACGTGGAGAAAAAGTAGAAGATAGAATTAAAACAGTAGAGAAATTTTTTAATGATGGAATATTAAATAAAGAAAGTAATGTTCAATTTGGTGAAGGTGGAGCAGGTACTTTTTCTGATGGAAAATTGAATACTTTAACTAAAGATAAATTTAATAGATGTAAGTTTGTATTTGAAATATTCGTAGAGTGTGGTGCTAATCCAGAAATAATTTATGATAATATGCCTCATATAGGGACTGATGTCTTAAGAGTAGTAGTTAAAAATATGAGAGAAAAAATAATATCTATGGGTGGTGAATTTAGATATAATAGTTGTTTAACTGATATTAATCTAAGTGATGGAAAAGTTAATTCGATAGTTATTAATAATAATCAGGTAATTGATACGGATATATTAGTATTAGCGATTGGACATAGTGCTAGGGATACTTTTCAAATGTTATATGATAATGGAATTGAAATGAATGCTAAACCTTTTGCTGTAGGTATTAGAATAGAGCATCCACAAAAGATTATAAATAATAGTCAGTATGGAGAAAATTATAATAAAAATTTAAAACCTGCTAGTTATAAATTAACTTATAAATCTAGTTTAGGTAGAGGTGTATATTCTTTTTGTATGTGTCCTGGTGGTTATGTAGTTAACGCTTCTTCAGAAGAGGGAATGTTAGCAATAAATGGGATGAGTTATTATAAAAGAGATAGTAAGAATGCTAATAGCGCTATAGTGGTTACAGTAACTCCAGATGATTTTGGTAATCATCCATTAGATGGAATTAAATATCAAAGAGAATTAGAAAAAAAAGCTTATGAGTTAGGAAATGGATTTATTCCAATACAAAAACTAGGTGATTATTATAATGATAAAGTTAGTACTTGTATTGGTAGTGTAGAACCAATATTTAAGGGAAAGTATAATTTTGCTAATTTAAATAAGTTGTATCCTGAATATATAAATAAATCATTAAAAGAGGCTATTGACAATTTTGGTAATAAGATAAAAGGATTTAACGATAATGATAGTATTATAGCAGGTGTAGAATCTAGAACGTCTTCTCCAGTTAGAATTACAAGAGACGAAGAATATGTTTCTAATATATTAGGTATATATCCATGTGGTGAGGGTGCAGGTTATGCTGGTGGTATTACTACTTCAGCGATAGATGGAGTTAAGGTAGCGGAAGCTATTATTAGTAAATATAATAATGAAAAAAATTAAATTTACACAATGTATGTCAAAAGATTACAAAAAGAAGTGCACTTCTTTTTTTTTGAAATTATATATGATATTATTTAAATAGAAAGAGGTGTTTTAATAATGAATAGTAAAAATAATGTTTTACTTACAGTAGTACTTTGCATTTTGGTTTTAATAATAGGATTTATGGTTGGTAATTTTAGTTCTAAATATTTTAATGTTGATAAGGATAATGATTTAAATTCAGTAAATAAAAAAGATAATTTAGTAGATATTGATAATGCTAATATTGTAGTTGATAATACTAAGCAGATGCAACTTGCACTAGGAAGATATCTATATTTTTTAGCAGATGCTTTTTATAAAAATTGTGATTCTTCTTATTTTGATTTAGTGATTGAGAATTCTGAAGAAAAAAGTGAAATTTATGTTAATAATTATGGAGAAATCTTAAACAGTTTTACTGAAGAATTTAAAAAACAAGATGGTATTCGTTTTAATAGTTCTTGTAGTCAAAAAATAAATGATAATAAATATGATGTTTCTAATTGTTGGTGTGGTTCTGGAGATCCAATGGCAATAGAACTGATCTTTCAAGGAATTGAAGTATTAGATTCAGAAGAAGATAAAATAAAATATTCTGTAACTATCTGGCAAAGAGTAAAAGAAGGTTACGAAGAACAAGATGTTAAATATAAGGATACTTTTACCATTAAATATATTGATAATACGTGGAAAATAGATGAATATACAATGAGACGTATTACTATTGCAAACTAAAAACAACAATTTATTAAAAATAGACTATAAAATAAAATTTATAGTCTATTTTAAGTTGATGGTGGTTTCATCTATAAAGTTATAATCATAGTATTTTAACTGTCTTACTAATTTAAAAAGTGCTTCATCTTTAGCTTTACATTCTAACATAATATCTAAATTGGTATTTAGATGTTTTATTTTTTCTAAGAAAGATATAAAATCTAGCGGATTTATATAATCATGATGTGTTCTAAAATCTTTTTTAGTATTATTTTTAGGAGAAGAAAAATGTAATTTAGGGGTTATTTTCCATGTGTTAAATATTCTTTCTAAATAATCATCAATATTTAGATTATCGTTATTACATATATGATGATGATAATCTAAAACCATCGGAATATTTAATTTTTCACATAGATATAATGTATCTTTTATGTTATATATTTTATCATCGTTTTCTAAAGCAATACAATCTTGTAAGTATTTTGGTAATTTATTAAAATTATTAATAAATCTGTTAATAGATTTATCTTTTCCAAATACAGATGAACCAATATGTAAGATAATTATTTTATTTTTAATACCTAGAGCATCTAAGATGTTATAGTGGTATTTTAATATTTCTATCGAGGATTCTACGATTTCTTTTTTGGTACTATTTAATACACAAAACTCTCCTGGATGAGTATCTATACGTAAGTTGTATTTTTTTATTTTGTTTCCAATTCTTTGATAATATTCTTTGAAATTATCAATATAATCAAAATCTAATTCTTTTAGGGATGCGAGTGGTATTAACTTTGATGTTAATCTATAGAAATGAATATTATTTTTAATATTATAGTCAATTATTTTTTCTAAGTTAGTTAAGTTTTCTATGATTATATTATTTAGTTTATTAATATCTTTGTGTTTTTGATATTCAGTATAAGTAATAGTTTTGGATGCTGTAATATCTAATGTTTTTGATATAGAAACGTAACCTAGTCGGATATTCATTTTATCACCTAATTATATTATGGTTATTTGTAAAAAAGATAATCTTGTTTTTGACAAATAAGTGAATTTATGATATTATGAATATGTCAAGGAAACTTGCATAAAATAAAAAAGGGAAACATTCAGTTTTGCTATGTTGAATGTCTACCTAATTGAATTAGATGCGACACTTATTCAATGCGAATGAGTGTCATTTTTTTATTGCTATTACCAATGAGGTAAGGAGTAATAAAATGATAGCAATGTATCTAAGAACTTTTATGATAAAAATTCTTTTCTTCAAAGTTACCAGACCTCCTTTCTTATAGAAAGTGAGGTAGACACCCAACAACTGAAGTTTCCTTTATTAATTATAGCAAACAATTGTTTAATCATCGACGATTAATTGTAAAAATAGTTTTATTTTATATAGATTTTTAATATTTATTTTGATATTATATATGTAGATAGGGAGGATAGTTATGAGTGAAAAATATTTAGTTATTAATGGTGGTAGTTCTTCTTTAAAATTTTCTTTATATGAGATGCCAGGTGAGAAGTTACTTATTAATGGATATTTTGAAAAGATTGGTTTTGAAGATTCTTTTTGGACTTTAAAAATTAATAGTGAAAAGGTTAGATATGAAGGTTATTTAGCTAATCATAGTGATGCTGTTAATAAAATGATTGAGGGATTAAAAGAACATAAAATAATAGATTCTTTAGATGAAATATGTGGTGTAGGTCACAGAGTTTTACATGGTGGTGAAATATATTCTGATTCTGTAGAAATTACTGATAAAGTATTAGATGATATTATTAGTTTAACTAAATTAGGACCTTTACATCATCCGGGGGAGATTGCTGGTATTAAAGCAATGAAAGAAGTATTACCTAATGTTAAACAAGTAGCTGTTTTTGATACTGCATTTCATCAAACTATGCCAAAAGAAAATTATATGTATGCAGTACCTTATGAATGGTATCAAAAATATAAAGTTAGAAAGTATGGTTTTCATGGTACTAGTCATAAATATATTACTGAGTATATGAAAGATAGATTAAATAAGGAAGATGTAAATTTAATTATTTGTCATGTTGGAAGTGGGGCTTCAATTAGTTGTATAAAGAATGGTAAGTGTTATAATACTACGATGGGATTAACTCCCTTAGATGGACTTATTATGGGAACGCGTAGTGGTAATATAGATGCATCTTTAATTAAGTTTATTATGGATGAGACTGGTATGAGTGTAGATGAGATTACTAATGAACTTAATAAAAATAGTGGTCTTAAAGGAATTTGTGGTAAAAATGATTTTAGAGATTTGTTAGCATTAAAGAATAGTGGTAATGAATTGGGAATACTTGCTTATAATATGTTTAGAGATTCAATAATTAAATATATTGCGGAATATTGTTTTCAATTAGAAGGAAGAGTTGATGCGATAGTATTTACAGCTGGAGTACTCGAAAATAATGCAGTGCTTCGTGAAGATATTGTTAATAAAATTTCTCCAGTTTTAGGAATTAATATAAATAAAGATGTAAATGATAATATCGGATATGGTCATGAATTAGATGAAGGAGTAATTAATACGGATGATTCTAGTATACAAATATTAGTTGTTCCTACGAATGAAGAAGTAATGATACTTAGAGATTTATGTGAAATAGTAAAGGCTTAATGATAAGTCTTTTTCTTTTTGTATCTTTATGATAAAATATAATTAGGAGATATATATGAAAAAAATAGTGATTGTAGTTTTAATATTATTTTTATTTGTATTTCTATTTTATAAAGGTACTCATTCATTAGATGAAGAAGATATTTTTAAGATGGAAATAAAGATAAATGATAATATTGATATATTAAAAAATGATATGTTAAAATTTATTGATTTAGTTGATAATAGTATAATAAAAAATTCTTCATTTAATTTATCTAGTAAATTAAATAAAAATTATGATTTTTTGACTAGATTTGCAATTTCTTTTATATTGGAGAATAAAGATGAATTTGATATTATATATGGAGATAGTTATACTTATGTAGATCAGTATGGAGTAGAGTATATTAGTGATAAGTATGTTTCTGTAGATACAGTATATGAAGTTACCAATAAAATACTTGGAGTAGAATATTATTTGATAATGGATGATAATCTAATAGTAGATAATAAAATAGTGTTGATTGATTTTTCTTATCCAGAATTTAATATGGAAATAGATAAAATTAGTAATATACATAATGGTAATGGATACTATGATGTTTATGTTAAATATAAGGGTAATGAAACAGATTATATATATAGATTTGAAATAGTAGATAATAATAGATTAATAATTAGTAATTTAAGTATAGTGGAGTAGAATATGAAGAAAGGATTAGTTATATTATTTATAGTTATTGATGTTGTTATATTAATACTTTATATTAATATACATAAAAATTATAGTGTTTTAGAAGAGAAACTTTTACTAAAATTAAATGGTGTTGGTTATAATGAATTTATTCTTGATATAGAAAAAGAGAGAGAAAAAATTATTAATAATATAGAAAATACTACTAAATATGAAATCGATACTGTTGATGATTTTAAATATATAAAAAAAGAATTAATTAGTCATTATGATAAACTATTGTTAGAAAATAAAGAGTTAGTCAATAAAAATGAAAATTTAAAGAAGCAAAAAACTAATTTAAAACAAATATATAATAATATTCTTGAAGAAGAGATGAAAAAGAGTACATATAAGATAGATGGGATTCCTTTAATTAATCAATATTCTATGGGGTATCCTACTGGATGTGAGAGTGCTGCAATTACTAGTTTACTTAAATATTGGAGAATATCTGTTAGTATGCGTGATATTGTAAATGTTTTACCTAAAGGTAATTTACCATACTATGAAAATGGAATTAAGTATGGTGGAAATCCTTATATAGAATTTGTTGGTACTCCTACTAACAAAAATTCTTATGGTACTTATGAGAAAGCTATAATAACTGTTGCTAATAAATATAAAAGTGGTATTATAGATGGAACTGGAATGAGTCTTAATAGTGTGCTTGATATAGTAAGAGAAGGTAGGCCGGTAGTAGTTTGGGTAAGTATGAATATGGCAGTTCCTTATATTAGTGATTCTTGGATATATAAACCTACAGGTGATAAAATTAATTGGCAAGCTAATGAACATGCATTAGTTTTGATTGGATATAATGATAGTCAAATAATAGTAGCTGATAGTTTAAATGGACAAGTTAGATATTATGATAGGTCTGTATTTGAAAGTAGATATAATTATTTTGGAAAAAGGGCTTTATATTATTAGGTGAATAGTGATGGATAAAAAAAATAGTTTTGATAAATTAAATGTATTCATTATTGCTTTAGTAATTATTACGATAGTGTTATTGGTAATGTTGTTGACTTTAAATAAGAATATAAAAGATAGTAATAATAAAATTGTTAATATAGAAAATATTAGTAATGATATTTTAATGCTTAAGGAAAATTATAATTATTTGAGTGAACTTGATGGAAAAATAAATGAAGTTAATAATGAAAATAAAAAAATTAGTAATGAAATAGATTATTTGACTAATGATATTAAAGACCTTAATAAGAAAATTTCAAAATATAGTAAATAAAAAAGATAAAAAAATTTTATCTTTTTTTATTTTCGTTAGTTTCTGTTAAATAATTATCTCTAGTTTCATTGGGGTCATATGAATAAGGGAATGCTTTTTCTTCGATTTTTTCATTAATAGATTTTATTTTATCTTTTAATTCTTTTAATTCTTCTTCATTATGTTTATTGATTTCTCTTTTAGTATTAATAGCTGCTTCTAGTGTAGTAGATTTATCTATTTTTTGATTAGATAATGGAAGTATATATGAAGCATATTCGGTTAGAAAGTTACATAGTATATCCTCTAATTCTTTTAGAGTAATATCTGATTTATCAAATTTTTCTTCGTACTTTTGGTATAGTTCTAGATATTTATTATAATCTAATTCATAAAGAATTTTCATGATTTGATCGTAGGTATCATTATATGCACCAATTATTTTATCTTTTTCTTTGATTTTAAATGATTTTTTTATTAATCTATTTAGATGAAAATTTAATTTTTTGATGAATTCTTCAATATTATGAAAATCTAATAGTAGATCTTCAGTTGTTAGTGTTTCTAATCTAAATGCTTCTTTTTTTCTGTCAAAGGACATTGCAGAATTATTATATAAATCATTATCCATATCATTATCCCATGTTGGGTCTGCTACAAAAATACCATGAATATTATATTTATCATCATCAATTTTAACAATATTTCTAGCGTGGGATTCTATTTCTGTTGGTTTATCTTCTTTGCTAAAACCATCATCATATGATATATCTACACCTACTGAAATTTTTCTGCACGGGATACCTACTTTTGCTAATAAAATATTTAGTAATTTAGCATAGCCTACACATACCATATATTCATTATTTAGAATATATCTTATATTTCTAGATTGTTCTTTATCTTCTTTATTTTCTTTATAAGGTTTAAATTGTTTAACAATATTATATACAGCTATATATTTTTCGTATGGAGATAGGTTTGATTCTTTAATTGGTTTTATTAATGCTTCTAATTTTTCATCTTCTTTTAAATATTCATCTTTTGAATAATCATAAAAATCATTTTCAATAAACAGATTTATATTATTAGTATAATTTAATAAATTACTTTGTTTTAATAATTCACGATTTTCAACTTCTATTTTAATGTTATAAGGTCTATTGTGAGTTTCTAATGTTTGAAATATTTTTACTAATTTTTGAAAATATATTTTTTCATTTTTTAAGGAAAATGGTTTATGAATAATTATTTTAGCATCTTTATTAATATAGATAAAATTATTTAATTCTTCTTCAGTTATATTAGGACTAATAGTTATTAAATTTGTTGTTTCTAGACTACTGAATGTGTAGGTTCCTATAGCGTATTTGCTACTTATTTTATTTCCTTCATAACGTATTTCTAAGTGAGAATCTTTTAGTCTTTTTATTTGTTCTTCAGTTAAATTAATGCCAGTAATTTTAGTTAAGTTAAAATCTATATTTCTAAGTTCTTTAGAATTTATTAAATAATCTATAAAGTCATCATCCATTATATAGTCGGGTATGTTAATCCATAGATAGTTATTTTTTAGTGCTTCTTCTATTTTTTGTTTTGTTCTTTTTTTTGCTTCTTCTTTAAACTTTTCTATATTTTGATTAAAAAATTCAGGATTTATTAAAATGATATTTCCAAATTGATTTAAAATAGCAATTGGATGTTCTTTATCGGTGTAGGTTATAGAAATATTGTTTTTATCTGCTACTGGATCAAGGATACATTTTTGTTTTTGGTTAGGATATTGTTTGTCATGGATTGTGAAAATAAATTCTTTATTCTTTTCTTCAATAAAGGCTAAAAATTCTTCAAAAGTAGTTAGGAAAGTACAATTATTTTTTATACCTGAAGACCATAAGTTTATATTTTTAATATTATCGTTCATACTATCACCATATTATAGATTAATTATATCACGTATAATGTAGATATGTAAATAAATGAACTTGCAAATCATTAATTTACATTTATAATAGTTTTAATCATTTTTATAAAAATGATTAAAACAGCGATTGAGTTTAGGCGAATTATATCAGGGGTCTAAAGTATCCACATTTATGACGGCCTAGCTCTTTTCTTTTTATTATCCTAGTTTTAGAATGTGAGGGTTAATTTGATTAACCTTATATAACAAGCGTGATGAGGAGTATGAGGTACAAAGAGTTCAATCGTAGATAAGAAAGGAAGATGATTATGTGCAATTGTTTGGCTATTGACGTGGCTAAATCTAAAAGTATGGTTACTTTAATTAGTTCTTGTGGTGAAGTTCTAATTGATCCATATGAAATTAATCATTCTATTAAAGATTTTTCTAATTTACTTAATAGAATTAATAAACTTAAATTAGAAAACATTTCTGTAATAATGGAATCTACTGGAGTCTATCATAGACCAATTGAAAGATTTTTTTAGAACAAAATTTCAAAGTATTTGTTATTAATCCAATTTATGGAAAGATGCATAAAAGAAATATTAGAAAAACTAAAACCGATAAAGAAGATTGTTTTAATTTAGCTAATTTATTTTTTACAAATACATTTAAGGAATATATTAAACCTGAACAATTATATTTAGATTTAAACGCTTTATCTAGACAGTATTTTGCTTTAGATGAGTTATGTGTAAACCTTAAAAACAGATATAGAAATTTGGTTTATTTATGTTTTCCAGAATATGAATTAATATTTAAAAATAATACTATTTATTCAAGCATCGCTTTAGATTTTATAGAAAAATATCCACATGCAAATATTATTTCAAATACAAGAATAGATTGTTTACAAAACTTCTTTAAGAAACACAATTTTAAATATTGGAAATCTAAACCAATAATAATAAAGGAATATGCAATTAATTCCTATCCATCAGTTGATATGAATGATGAGTTAGTATCTAATTTATCTCAAATTGCTAGACTGGTTAACGAATATCAAAAGGCTATAGATATAATAAAATATAAAATTACTTTTTTAGCAAAGAAAACAAAATATTTTGAATCCATTAATTCTATTTATGGAATTGGAGAATTTACTGCATCAATTATTATAGCTGAACTTGGCGATATTAATAGATTTAATAATATTAAAGAATTAACTGCTTATTGTGGATTAGATCCATCTATAAAACAATCAGGTAAATCAGTTGATATACATGGACCTATTTCTAAAGCAGGTAACAAATATATGAGAAAAATACTTTATATTGCCTGTTCTAATATCGTAACCATTGTTGGTAAAACAAAACAAGAAAATGATATAGAAATTTATTACAGAAAAAAACGTAATGAAGGAAAACATCATTACGCATCAATAGTTGCTTGCACAACTAAACTACTTAGAAAACTTTTAGCATTGTGTAAGCAATTAGATATGTAGTTATCACCACATAACTACACTTATATTATACACTAATCAGACGGATTATTACTAATTTTTAAAAAAAATAGTACTTTTTCGTCTTTTCGTAGTTAATATAATAACACAAAAATTAAGTATTGACAAAACTTAGAATGTCATATATTTGAAAAATAATATAAAAAAATAGTATAATATAAGTATATTGCAACTTAAATTATACAAAAAGTAACTATAAGTTGGTAGAGTGCAACTAGATAATATCATATAATTGCGTCAGAGGTGAAGGAAATGAAATTAAGTGAAAAGTTACAAAAATTAAGAAAAGAAAATAATATTACACAAGAAGGTTTGGCTGACAAACTAAATGTATCTAGACAGGCAGTATCAAAGTGGGAAAGTGGTAGTGCTTATCCAGATACGGAAAAGTTAATACAAATTAGTAAAATATTTAATGTTAGTTTGGATGAACTTATTAATGAAAATTCAATTGATAGTGGAAATAAACAATCTAAGAAAATATCTTTTATGGAAATATTAAATGAAGTATTAGAATTTGCATCTAGATCAGTTAACATGTTTTTAGCAATGAAATTTACGGAGAAGGTTAAATGTGTATTTGAAATGATTATACTTGTATTAATTATTTTTGGATGTGCTTTTTTATCTACATCTATTATGGTTGATTTGATAAGAAGAATACTTTTATTTTTGCCTGATGAAGTTATTTATATTTTATGTAATTTATTTGAGACATTATTATTTTTAGCTTGGATAGTATTAGGAGTAATAATAGTTATTAAAATATTTAAAACAAGATATTTGGATTATTATGTATTTGTTACTGATGATAGTGTTAGTAAAAAGACAATTGAAGAGCCAATCAAGGAGCTTAAAGAAAAAAAAGACTATAAGGTAGTTATTAGAGATCCTAGTGATAGTAGTTTAAATATATTTAAAAAAATAGGTAAATTATTTATCTTTATGGCTAAATGTTTATGTTTTTTAATAGCTATACCATTAGTATTATTATTTATATTTTGTATCTTGATGCTTGTATTTAGTTTATTTTATCTATTTAATGGAATATTTTTTAATGGGATAAGTATAGCAATAATTGGGGTAATTATATTTATATATTTAATGATAGAGTTTATTTATAATATATTATTTAATAGAAGTCATTTAGTTAATAGGATATTTGTTATGTTTATAGGAAGTTTATTTTTAATAGGAATTGGTCTAGGTTTATCATTTGCTTCAATATCAAATTTTACTTATGAAGAAAATAGTTTGAAAGAAGTTAATACTCATATGATAGAGATGAGAGATGATTTATATTTATCTAATATTATTTATGATAGTGAAATTGTTATTGATAATAATTTAGATAATATTAAATTAGAAGTTACTAGTTATGGAATAAATGAAGTATATTTATATAGTTATAATAGTTATGATTCAGTTAATGGTGAGTATAGAGTTGTAGAATTAGCAAGTGATTATAATGAGATAGATTTATATAGAGAGGTAATTAATAATTTGAAAGATAGAAAAATAGTTAATTATGATAGATACTATGATATAAAGATGTATATATCTAGTGATAATTTGACAAAAATAAGAGAAAATATGAATAAATATTCTGGATATATTTGGTATAGTGAATAAAAGATAATATAATTAAGTTAAGAAGGATAGTGATGATATGTTAAAACTAAAGAATGTTTCAAAGTTTTATTATAATAAAGGAGTTATAGCTAGTGGTTTTTCTAAGGTAAATATTTCTTTTGATACTTCTGAATTTGTAGTTATTACTGGTGAGAGTGGTTCAGGAAAATCAACGCTTCTTAATGTAATATCAGGTCTTGATAGTTATGAAGAAGGGGAAATGTATATTAACGGAGAAGAGACTAGTCATTATAGAGAAAGTGATTTTGAAGAATATAGAAAGAAGTATGTATCTAATATATTTCAAAATTTTAATTTAGTTAATAGTTATACGGTATATCAGAATGTAGAGTTAGTATTACTTTTAAACGGTTATAAGAAAAAAGAAGTAAAGAAAAAAATATTAGAGTTAATTGATAAAGTAGGTTTAAGCAAATATAAGAATACGAAAGTATCTAAATTATCTGGTGGTCAAAAACAAAGAGTAGCAATAGCTAGAGCATTAGCTAAAGATACTCCAATTATAGTATGTGATGAACCTACGGGTAATTTAGATAGTAAATCAAGTAAAGATATTATTAAAATACTTAAGGAAGTTAGTAAGAATAAATTATTGATTATGGTTACGCATGACTATGCGTCAGTAGAAGATATTGCTACGAGGGTAATAAAAATGCATGATGGAAAGATAGTTAGCGATAAAAAAATGGTTGAAGATAATAATCAGAATATGATTAGTGAAATAACTACTAGTGATAAGAAAATAGGATTTTTAAATATGATAAGATTAGGAATTAGAAATACTTTTAATATTATTCCTAAGTTTATATTAACGTTTATAGTATTTTTATTTATTACAGTAAGTTTACTTACTGAATATGGTTCACTTAGAAAGAGTGAATATGAATCAGGAAAACTTGGTTATAACTGGTATTTCATGGATACATCTGATACCAGAATAATTATTAATAAGAAAGATGGTAGTTTTATATCAGAAGATGATTTTGAAAGAATAAATAAAATTAATAATGTTGATAAGATAGTAGAGAATGATATTATTTTAGATAATTATTTATGGTTTGAATCAACAGATAATGAAGAATACTATTATTTTGATGGAATACTTAGAGATATAGAAGAATTAAGTTATGAACTTGATTATGGTAGAATGCCTGAATCGGATAATGAAGTAGTTTTGTATGTATATCCATATGATTATAACTTTAATGATAGGTTAGAAAACGCTATAAAAGAGACTTATTATTTAAATTCAGATAAAAATAGTTTAAGGGTTAAAGTTGTTGGAATAGTGTATCAAGATACTTTTGTTAATTATGATAGTAATATGATTTATGGCACTAGCGGATTATTAGATAAATATATGTCTTTGGTTAATATTGAATATAGTGAGAGAATAGTAAATATTAATAGCAAAAATTATCCTAGTTTTGTTTCTCCTGGATATGAATTTCATATAGCAGTTAGTGATAAAGTTAGTAAGGGGAAGGCAATAGTAAGTGAAGGTATTAATTATACTTGTAAAGATTTTAATTGTAAGAATAAGAATATAGAAATTAATATTAGTAATTTATATTATGAAGATAGTTTAAATTTAAAAATTAGTAATATTTATAATGAAAAGACTGTTAAAAGTTTATTGGGTATAGATAAAAATAATAGTAATTATGGATCTATCTTTATTAATAAAGAAGATTATAATAATTTATTTAATAAAGAAAGTTATCAAGCAAGTATATTTGTTACGAAAGTAGATTATGTAGATGATGTTGTTTTAGAATTAGAAGATCTTGGTTATAGATTATTAGAAATGAGAAAGACATTAAGTAATGAAGGAAAAGAAGTAACAAAAGTAATAAAGATAGTTAAATTAGTAGTTACGGTATTATTAGTTATTACATTATTCTTTATATCTTATTTTGTTATTAAACTTATATTAAAATCTAGAAATGTATATTTTTCTACATTAAGAATACTTGGTTCTACGGAAAAAAATACTAAAAGGATACTTGATATAGAATTATTTATTAATTCTACTTTAGCATATTTTACTTATATAATATTTATATTATTAGTTAAGAAAGATTTTATTAGTATTAATTTTATTAAGAGTGCATGTGAATATTTAAGTATTTATGATTATGTTTTAATGTATATAGTACTTGTATTAATGTCTTATTTAATATCATCTAGATTTTCTTCTAAAATATTTAAGAAAAGTGCAATGAATAGTTATAGGGAGGAAGTATAATATGATTAAGATAGATAAACTTAATAAGTATTATAATAAGGGTAGAAAAAATCAAATACATGTTATTAATAATACTAGTATATTGCTTCCTGATAAGGGACTTGTTGCGTTACTTGGTCCATCTGGATGTGGTAAGACTACGCTTCTTAATGCAATAGGTGGACTTGATAAAGTTAATAAAGGACATATTTATATTAATGATAAGAAGATAACTAGAAGAAGTGTTAGAGCTATTGATAAGATTAGAAATTTAAATATAGGATATATATTTCAAGATTATAAACTAATAGATAATATGACAGTATATGATAATGTAGCTATTTCTTTAAAGATGATAGGTATTAAAGATAAGAAAGAAATAAAAAAACGAGTAGATTATATTTTAGAGAGAGTTGGAATATATAGATATAGACATAGACCTTGCAGTATGCTATCGGGTGGTGAGAGACAAAGGGTAGGTATAGCTAGAGCATTAGTTAAGAATCCTGATATAATTTTAGCAGATGAACCTACAGGTAATTTAGATAGTAAGAATACGATAGAAATTATGAATATTATTAAATCTATATCTCGTGATAAACTAGTAATATTAGTTACTCATGAAGTAGACTTAGCTAAGTTTTATGCTACTAGAATAATTGAGTTAATAGATGGTAAGATAGTTAATGATTATAATAATAAGAATAATGAAGACTTGGATTATCGTATTGATAATAAGTTTTATTTAAAAGATTTTAAATATCATAATGAGAATAAAGATAATGATATAAATATAGATTATTATAGTGATAATAAAAATAAACTTAATTTAATTATTATAGTTAAGAATGGTAATTTATATATAAAGAATAAAGATAATGAAAAGATAGAAGTAATAGATAGTAGTTCTAATATAGAACTTATTAATGATAATTATAAGAAATTAGATAAGAGTGTATATGAGAAATATTCTTTTGATTTTGATAAGATTATTAATAAAGATATTAAATTAAAATATAGTTCTATATTTAATATATTTACAATATTTAGTAATGGTTTTAAAAAAGTATTTGGGTATTCTTTTGTCAAGAAATTATTACTTATAGGTTTTTTCTTGTCTAGTTTATTTGTTACTTATTCAGTTAGTAATGTTTTAGGTATATTAAATATTCGTGATAAAGATTTTGTTACTACTAATAAGAATTATTTAGTATTAGATAATGTTAAAATTAAAGTATCAGATTATTTAGAATATGAGAAAGATAACAATATAGAATATATCTTACCTGGTAATAGTATGGTTAGTATGAAGATAGAGAGTGGAATTTATTATCAAACACAGTATACGGATATTAGTATATCTGGTTCACTTGCTAGTATTAGTATGATTAATAATAGTGATTTAATATATGGAAGGATGCCTAGGTCTAATAATGAAATAGTTATTGATAAGATGGTATATGATAAAACGCAAGAAATAGAAATGATAGGTCTATACGAACTTGAGAAAATGATAGATATTAATGTATGTTTATTAGATGGTGTTTTAGAATATAAGATAGTTGGTATAGTAAATATGGAAAGTCCATCTATATATGCTTATGAAGGTGAATTTATTAACATTATAGATAATAGTGGTATGAAAGAGGATAATGCCAGTATTTTTGATTATTCACTATATAAAGATAAATTAAAGATAGTTAAAGGAAGCAGTCCTAAGAATGACTATGAAGTTATTGTTAATAATGATTTAAAAGATGTATTTAAATTGAATAAGTATATTGATGAAATAAAGATTAATGGTAAAAAATTAAAAGTAGTTGGTTATTATACTTCAGAAGATGATATTAATAGTTATTTTGTTAGTAGTAATACAAAGAAATATGCTTTAATAGAAAAATCTAAGGGAATAGTTGTTTATACGAAGAATAAAGATTTAGTAATTAGTGATTATAAAGAAAAAGGAATAAATTTAAAGAATGGTTATGAAACAGATAAAGTAAAATATATCAATGAACAGAAGGATAGTATGATTTCTTCAATTATTGTTGCTTTGATTATGTTAATTATATCTTTGATAGAAATAATTCTTATGAATAGATCTTCTTTCTTATCTAGAATTAAAGAAGTAGGTATATATAGAGCTATTGGAGTTAAGAAAAGTGATATATATAAGATGTTTACATCAGAATCTTTTGCTATTAGTACATTAGCAAGTTTACCTGGAGTATTATTTATGAGTTATTGCTTGTATGTATTATCTGATATTAATTATATAAGTCAAAATTATGTTATGAATATATATGTAGTAATATTTTGTTTAGTAATTATGTATGTATTTAATATTGTTGTTGGTTTAATACCAGTATTTAATACGATGAGAAAAACACCTGCACAGATACTTTCTAGACATGATTTAGATTAAATAAAAGAAATAGATGACATTGTTATAGTTATCTATTTCTTTTTGCTTTTTTAGCGGATATTTTTTTGGTTTATTATATAGATAAAAGTTAGTTATGTCAAGGTTAAATTTAATAATTTTATGATAATTTTTGATGGAAAAAAAAGGGATAAAAAAGTAGTGTAAAAAATGTGTCAAATGGGTTGATATAAAATAAAAATATACTAAAATAGTGAAACAAGAAAAGGAAGTGATCTCATATTATTTAGTATTAATTTTAGATAATATGAATCGCTTTTAATTTTGTCTTAGAAGTAGGTGTCTATATGGTTGAAACAAATTTACCAATACTATTTTTAAGGGATGTAGTATTACTTCCTTATAATGAACTTAGAATAGAATTTTCTAAAGATTATGAGAAGAAAATATTAGAAATTAGTGAGAGAAGACATGATAATCATATTTTGTTCGTTAATTTAGTTGATTCTTTAGAAGAAAGACCTAGTATTAGAAAATTACCTAAAATTGCTATTTTGGGTAAAGTTAAGACTAAAATAGAACTTCCTAATGGGGTAGTTAGAATAGTAGTAGTTGGAATAGATAGAGTAGAAGTATTAAATTATATAGAAAATGAAGATAATAATTATGAAGCATTTGTTATACCTACTAAAGATTATGATTATAATGAACTTGAATCTAATGCTTTAAAGAGGATTTTACTTAAGGATTTAAATAATTATATAGAAATATCTTCTTATATATCTAATAATGTATTAGGAAGAATTAGTGGTGTTAATAGTATTGCTAGACTCACTGATATTATCGTAGATGAGATGCCATTTGATTATTTAGAAAAGATAAAATACGTAGAGATGCCTAATCCAATGAATAGAATTAAATTTATTATTGAAGATTTAAATAAAGAGATGGAGACTGTTAAGTTAGAGAATGAACTAGAGGATAGTTTAAAAGAGAAGTTGGATTTAGAACAGAAAAATTATATTTTAAGAGAGAAAATAAGATTAATTAAGGAAGAGCTTAATGAAGAAGATATAAAAGATAGTGAAGTGGCTAAGTTAAAAAAGAAAGTTAGTGAATTATCTTTACCAAAGAGAGTAAGTGATAGACTTAATGAAGAAATTAATAGATATGAATTTACAGCTTCTACTTCTCCAGAAGTAGCTATTATTAGAAATTATATTGACTGGTTAATTAGTCTACCTTGGGGTAAGTCTACTAAAGATAATAATGATATTGAAGATATTAGAAAGAAATTAAATGATACTCATTGTGGGTTAGATGATGTTAAAGAAAGAATTGTTGAATATATAGCTATTAATAAGAGAAATAAAAGTGAGAGAGCTCCGATTTTATGTTTGATTGGTCCTCCTGGAACTGGTAAAACTTCGATGGCTAAATCTATTGCTAAAGCAATAAAAAGAAAGTTTGTTAAGGTTAGTGTTGGAGGAGTACATGATGAAGGAGAAATAGTAGGTCATCGTAGAACTTATATGGGGGCTAGTCCTGGTAAAATTATTCAAGGAATTAAAAAAGTAGGTGTTAATAATCCAGTATTTTTAATAGATGAAATAGATAAACTTACTAATGATTATAAGGGAGATCCGGGTTCGGCGTTACTTGATATTTTAGATAAAGAACAAAATAATATATTTCAAGATAATTATATTGAAGAAGAATTTGATTTATCTAATGTGTTATTTATTCTTACTGGTAATGATGAAAAAAGTATTCCTGGTGCATTGAAAGATAGATTAGAAATAATTCATTTATCAGGATATACAGTTAATGAAAAAGAAGATATGGTTAATAATTATATTATTCCTAGATTTAAAGAACAGTATAATTTTAGTGATATAGAATTTACTAAGAATAGTATTAAAGATACGATAATGTATTATACAATGGAAACTGGTGTAAGAGAATTAGAAAGATGTATAGATTCAGTATTTAGAAAAGTTATTATTGATAGTGAAATAACTGGTAATAAGAAATATGTTATCGATGATATTAGTGAATATCTTGGAAATTATAAATATAAATATATGTATAATGATAAGGGTAGTGAAGTAGGTGTTGTTAATACTTTAGGTTATACTCCATATGGTGGATGTTTACTTAAAACGACTTCTGCTATGTATAGTGGTAATGGTAATATAACTTTAACCGGTAGTTTAGGTGAAGTAATACGAGAGAGTGTTTATGTTGCTATGGGATATATAAAAACAAATAGTGTTATTCTTGATATAGATAATAAAGTGTTTAAAGAGAATGATTTTCATATTCATTTTGAATCAGGTTCAGTATTTAAAGAGGGTCCTTCTGGTGGGGTTGCTTTAATTACTTCAATTATTAGTCTTATTAAGAATAAACCGATTGATAGTAATATAAGTATGACTGGAGAAATTACTTTAAGAGGAAAGATATTACCAGTAGGTGGTATTAAAGAAAAAATATTGGTTGCTATTAATAATAATATTAAGACAATATATGTTCCTATAGATAATAAGGCTGATGTTAAAGAAATATCTAAAGATATTATTAAAGGAATAAAAATTAAGTATATAAATAATTATTTAGAATTATATAATGATTTATTTTAAACAGAACTAAGTTCTGTTTTTTTTCTTGAAATAGATATATATTTGTGTTATACTAATAATGATAATAAGTAGGTAGGAAGTTAGGAGATAATTATGAAGAATAAATTATGTTATATATTATTAGGACTATTAGTGGCTTTTTCTTTTATAAATAATGTATTTGCTGATGATTTTAATGTTACTGTTAATGCAACTGCAAACAATACAACTGTAGTTAAAGGAGAAGAAGTTTCAATCAAAATTAATATTAAATCTGATAGTGCTGTAGATTTATGTTCTTTTAAAGTAACATCCGATTCTACTTTAGAATATGTTTCTATGAGTGAAATGAATAATTGGAAAATATATAATGGGACAATAGCTAATTTTACTATGGAAAATAATATAGATAATGTTGATCCTTTAACTAATGGAGTTAATATAGTTGAGATTAAATATAGAGTTAATGGTGATGGAAAAGTTACTGTTGATCCAGTTGAATGTGCAGTGGTTGATAGTACTGAAGCATCATACGAAGATTCTGAAATAGATTCTGCTCTAGTTCAAATTACAGCAGAAGAACCTGTTGATGATACTAGTTTAAGTAACATAGTAGTTAATGGTGGTGATATGCCTTCGTTTTCTTCAGATAGATTAAATTATACGGTTAAGTTAAAATCTTCTACTTTTGGTTTAACTATAACAGCTAGTAATCCGGATTATCAAGATGATATAGTTGTTAAAGATCGTAATGGAAATATATATACCAATTTAAATAATATAACTTGGAGCGATCCTACTGGACAAGGAATTATGCTAATTGATATAGTGGTTAATAACAAAACTACATATACATTAGCTACTAGTTATGTTGTAGAAGAACTTGATAATTCATTAGCATCTTTAACCATTAATGGTGAAAATATTTTAGAACCTGGAAAGTATGACTATGAACATACAGTTTCAAGTGGAACAACTAATTTTGATTTGGGAGCGACGCTTAAAGATAGTGATAATTTTCAGTTTGCTTCTGGTGGAAATAGTCCAGGTAATTTTAGTATGGGAAATGAAGGAACGGCTATAGTGCTAATTGTGGAACCAAAAGATTCTTCGATTGGTGCTGAAAGTGTTACTTATACTATTGAAGTAGTAAAAGAAAGTAGTAGTAGTGCTACAGACCCTGGAAATAGTGATGGTAATTCTGGAGATATTGGTGGTTCAGGAAATACAGAAGATAATGCTACTAGTAATCCAGGTACTGGTGATATATCGATGTTTATTATGGCTGTTATATTAATATCATCTTTAGTTGGAAGTGTTATTTTATATCAAAAAAATTTAGAAAGTTATAAATAGAAACTATTTTATAGTTTTTATTTTAGAAAAAAGGTGATATATTGAAAAATATTGAAAAAAAATGGATGTTATTTATAATTGCAACTTTTGTTACTTTTTTAGGTATAGGGTATACACTGCTTAAAGGGACAGAGGCTACTGAAGTTAGTGAAGTTCCTGCTAATTCGGCGTTTAATGATTTGATTTTTTATAAGTGTGTTATAGATTCTTATAATGCACAACAGAAGACTAATTTAGAATATACAACTAATTTAACGGATATCCAATTAGCTTCGATTACTGAACTTTCTTGTAATGGTATGGTATATGGAAATGAAGATTCTGATTGGGTAAAAGATGCTGCTGGTATTGAAAAAATGACTTCATTAGTCAAGATCGACTTAACTAATAATAAATTACAATCAATTGATTTAAGTAATAACTTAAATATTAAAGATTTACGTATAGGTAATAATTTATTATCTTCAATTGATTTATCTTTGAATAAAGATTTATCTTATTTGATTTTATATAGTAATCAATTGACCAGTTTAAATGTTTCTAATAAAAACAATCTAGAATATTTAGATGTAAAGAATAATTTATTAACGGAAATTGATGTTAATAATTGTTCTTTACTTAATACATTATCTGTTGGCAATAACAAAATTAATAGTTTGAATTTGAATACCAATACAAATTTAAATACATTAATAGCTGATGATAATGAATTAAGTGGGTTAGATTTAAGTAATAATAAAAAAATGATGTATCTGAAGGCAGAAAATAATCAGTTAGAATATATATATGTTTCTAACTGTTCTGATTTGTATACATTATGGATTGGTAATAATCAATTAACAAATTTAGATCTTAGTCAAAATACAAAATTGGTTGAAGTAAGAGCACATCAAAATAAATTGAATACTGTTAATATTGATGGTACTAAGGTATTAAAATCATTGAATGTTTCTGATAATAAATTAAGTAAACTAAATACTACTAGTAATACAAATTTAGAAGTATTATATGTTGGTAATAATCAGTTAACTGATTTAAACTTAGAAAAAAATCTTAAGTTAGTTACCTTACAACTTGATGGAAATCAATTAGAAAAATTAAATTTGTCGAAAAATACTTCTTTGACTTATTTATTTTTATGGGAGAGTAATAAAATTATAACTGATGCTATTTATAAAAACGAAATTTATAATATTCCTGTTGATAGTCCAAATATTATTTTACCTAGTTCTAAGAATCTTTCATTTACAGATATTACTGGTATTTCATCATTGAATATTGATAATTCGTCACATACGGTAATGCCTAACAAGGGAGGAAAATATTCTTTTGATGTAAATTATTATCATGATATTCAAACTTCTCAAAATAGATTTATTCAAGGTTATGAATTATATGTAATTGATATGGTTAGTGATAAATATGTAATAGATCCAACTTTGGGATATATATATACTGGTATTGATGCTGATGTTAATGTTATTAATGATAATGTGGAAATAAATTATGGTACATTAGAAATATCTAATGATAAAATTGTTATTAATTATGATGGTAAAGTAATTAAAAATTTTAATCTTTATAATATTAATTTGGATAATTATGAATTAATAGATAAAAATATTATAATTCGTGGAGGAGTTAGTTATGAAAATTTTATCAGTAATATTTCATCCAATAATGAGGATATTGAATATATGCTATTTAATAATGATATAGAGGTAACAGATGGTTTTGTAACTGATAAAATGATTTTAAAAGTATATTATGATGATAGTCAAATTGATGAGTATACAATATCTAATAATTATGTTGATTTTAATAATAATCTTAGTGTAAATAAAGATAAAAATATTGTTGGTAATATAATTATTGGTAATACTATTGGTAATATTTTAGAAATGATAGATACTAATGGAAGTGTTAGTATTCTTGATAAAGATAATAATTTAGTTGAGAATACTAATAATAAGTTAAGAACTGGAGATAAGATAAAAGTAACTTTTGGGGAAGAAGAATTTGTTTATACTATTAGTGTTAAGGGTGATCTTACAAGTGATGGTATTATAAGTATGGATGATATTTATAAAATTTCTAATCACATTATTAAGAATGACTTAATTACGTTAGATGAATATTTAGAAGCCTCTGATTATGATAATAATGGTAAGATTGATATTAATGATGTAATAAAGATGACTAGGTATATTAAAGATAGTGGTGATACTAATGAATAAGATATTTGATATAATTAAGAAAAATTATAAGATAATTGCTTATTTATTACTTCTTATTGTTGGTGTCTTTGTGGTTTTATTAAATAGAGGTACTTATTCAGTCGATGAAGATACTAATGTTGATGGTTTAAGAATTACATGTACTGAATCAGCAAATAAAGGTGAAGATTTTGAATGCTCTATATCACTTAATTCAGTGTCTATGATTACTAAAGGGTTAATAGTTAATTATAGTGTTGATGAAGGAATTGAGTTTGTGGAGTTTACTTCAGATAATTGGGAAGTATCTACAAAGAATGAAAGTGGTTTTGTTTTAGTAAACTTAGATGGAGTTAGTGGCGAGGTATCAGTAGGTAGTGTTAAGTTTAAGATGCCTACTGATGCAGTAGCTAATTCAACATATAAAATAGAATTAGTGGATGCTACTATTGGTGATGGAGAGAATACTGTTTTTGAACTTGAGACTGTGTATGCTAACGTAAGAGTTAAATCAGATATTAATACATTAGATAATATAACTATAAGTAATGGTAGTTTAAATGAAGAATTTAATAAGGATACTTTTGAATATACATCTAGTGTAGATAGCGATATGATAGTAATTGAGGTTACTAAAACAGATGATAAATCTACAGTATTAGGAACTGGTGAAGTTAGTCTTCATTATGGAACTAATAGTATTAATATAATTGTTACAGCTGAAGATGGTAGTGAGAAAACTTATTCATTAAGTATATTTAGAACTTATGAATTTAGTTCTGATATCTATACTTATAGTAAAGAGAATAATTATATATATACTGGTATTGATACAGATAGTAATACTATATTAAATAATATAGATGTATCTAATGAATTAAATAAAGAAATTATAGATAATAAATTAATTATTAGTTATAGAGGAGAATCAATATTAGAGATAGATATATTGAGTATTGATTTTAATAATTATATTTTTAACAATAATATTTTATATGTGGATAGCGTTTTATCTTTTGATAGTTTTGTTAATAATATAAATTATAGTGATGGTATAAGTTTTAAAGTATTTAATGGTAATGATGAAATTACTGGTGATACTTTGCTATCAAATGAAATGATACTTAAGGTATATTATGATGCTAATGAATTAGATAATTATTCTATTGGTATATATAATTTAGTGTTTGAAAATACTCTTACTATAGATAATGATAATAAATATATTAAGCATTTAACTATTGGCACTAGTGTATCTCAATTTATAGATTTAGTAACAGTAGTAGGTGGTAATGTATTTATATATGATAAAGATGGAAACGAAAAGAACAATATTGATATAATAGCTACTGGTGATATATTAAGAAGTTATCTTGGAGACAAGTTAATGGATGAATATAAATTGTCTGTTATTGGAGATTCTAATGGTGATGGGAAATTATCTTTATTAGATTTAGCTCAGTTTAGAAAACATTATGTTAAATGGGTTAATCCTAATACGGGAGTTAAATTTGAGGTAACTGGAGCGTATGAGCAGGCATTTGATTTTAATAAGGACGGAAGAATTAGTATTGTAGATTTGGCTATAATGCGTAAGAAAGAAGCAGGTGTAATAGAATGAAAAATAAATTTAAATTTTTATTAGTTCTATTAGTTAGTATTGTATTTACACCAAAAGTATATGCTTCGTTTACTTATGATATTGAAATGGATGTAGATAGTACTTCAGTAAAAAAAGGAAGTGTAACTGAAATAAAAGTATCTTTGGATAATATTCAAGGAGATAATGATGGAATAGTAACTTGTTCTATGAATATATTTTTTGATAGTAACATATTATTAGATTCTAAAATTAGAACTTTAAATAGTTGGACTATGACAACAGGTAATTTCTATATGTTTGATACTGGTGATTTTGTATTTGATAGAACTGAAATGTTTATAATTCCTGTTAAAGTTAATGGTAATGGTTCTGTTAAGTTATTTGATATTGTATGTTCTGATGCAGTAGTTGAAGAAATAACAAGTGATAAAAGTATCGAATTTACTATTTTAGCTAATGATAAAGAAAATAATAATCAGGGGAATAATACTAGTCAAAATGATGATAATAAAACTGAAGATAATAATATGGATGGTGGTAATAAGTTAGATACTAAGGATTCTAATGCTAATTTATCTAATATTATACTTAGCGAGGGAACAATTGAGTTTGATTCTAATGTTACTGAATATGAAATTGAGGTTACTGATTTTGACAAGTTGGAAGTTACTCCAATAATAGAATCTGATACTGCTCATTCAATAATAGATAGAAATATATCAGAGGAAGATAAGAGTATAGTAATTACTGTTGCAGCAGAAAATGGTGATTCAAAAACATATAGGATTACTGTTAAAGAAAAAACATTAGCTAATGATTATAATTCTAATGACAAAGAGAAAAATAATAAAAGTTATGTACCAATATTTATTGGAATTATTTGTATATTAGTTATAATTAACATTGTTAGAGTAGTAAAAAGTAAACAAAAATAA
The DNA here is from genome assembly GCA_017409025.1 of Bacilli bacterium. Lineage (GTDB taxonomy): Bacteria > Bacillota_I > Bacilli_A > RF39 > UBA660 > RUG705. Next base: position 79,176 of record JAFQTN010000004.1, read on the forward strand.
TAGGCTCTTTGCCAAATAGTGGGTGTAATCCAAAATAATGTTAAAGAAATTTGATAATATTAAGAGATGACTATATGTCATCTTTTTATTTTCTATACTTTTAATTTAATATAATTTATAGTATAATTATTAAAAGGAATAGTTAAGGTGATTATAATGACTGGTAAAATACTAAAAGTTGCATCTAATGATTTATATGGAAATGTAGATGATAGAATTGCATCAGTTTATGCTTGTTTTGAACATACTAAATATATGAATAATTATGTAGTATTTACTATGGATAGTAATCCTAATAAACTTTGTTATGGTTCAATTCATTTAAAAAATAAGTCTATTGTAGTTTTTTCTGTAAAGGAAAATATAAAACAATATATTGATATATTTTTAAATGAATATATAACTGAAAAAATGACAGAATTTAAAACTATAGATATAAGTAAAATGGAAAAAATAGAATTAGTTTCATATAATGAAATGGACTATGATAATATCCAATTATTAGATAATAAAGCTATTCCAAAAGTAGTAGTAAATGAAGAGGTTATAAGTAAAAAAAAGAAACCAATATTTCTTTACTTCTTGTTATTAATTTTAATACTACTAGCGATAGGATTAACTCTATTATATTTTAAACCTGAACTTTTTACGGTTAAATATAAGGGAATAGATTGTAAAAATAACTTGTTTGATTCTAATTTAGGAATACATTATGAAATGAATAAGAATATTAAGTTTAATAATAATGATAAAGTTGATAATATTTCAGTAACTAGAAATTATATATTTTTAGATAGTGATAGTTATTATGAATTTAAAAATAATGAAAATTATAGTGAATATTTTACTAATGGAGAAGGATATAAATATATAGATAATGAACTTAAATTTAAGGTGTTTTATGAAGAAAAATCCGTAATAGATGATTATGAAGAAATGTTAACTTATTTAAATAGAGAAGGATATGAATGTGTAGTTTATGAATATGAAAAATAACTTGTTTTTGTTAATTGGCGAAGATAAAAAACTAATAGACTTTAGTCTATATGAAATATTAAATAATATAGAATATGATGAAAATAATAAAATTTTGTATGATATGGATACATGTAGTTTTACTGATATAATTGAAGAAGCTTCAACGATTAGTTTATTTTCAAATAAAAAAGTTATTATAGTTAATAATTTTAATCTAGATAGTGTTAATTCATTTGAAATTGAATATTTAGAAAAATATATTAATAGTAATAATCAAGATGTATATATTATATTAATTAGTGATAAAGTAGATGGTAGAAAGAAAGAATTTAAAATATTTAAAGATAATTTTAAAATTATAGAATTAGAAAAAGTTGATAGTGATAGTATCTATGACTATGTTAATAATAAAATTAATGAAAGAGGATATAAGATAGATAATATTAATATAGAATATTTTATATCTAAGGTAGGAAATGATATTAATAATATAAATAATGAATTAGAGAAATTATTTATATATAAGGAAGAAGATAAAAAAATATTAAAAAGTGATATTGATTTACTTACTTTTAATAATATAGATAATGTTATATATGAATTTAGTAATGCAATATTAGATAATGATTATGATAAAGTAAAGTCTATGTATGATAAATTTATGTTAGATAATATTACGATAGATTATTTAATTGCTACATTAGCAGGTAGTTTTAGAACTTCTTTAATTATTAAATTACTTAGTAATAAGAATATGTATAATAAAGATATTGCTAAAATTATTGGTAAAAAAGAATTTTTTGTTAAGAAAAGTTTAGATAGACTATATAGATATACTGTTGATGATTTAAAAAATTATATTAAAAAATTAGCTTTAATAGATAGAGATATTAAGAGTGGATATGATAATGTAGGTAAATTTGAGTTATTTTTATTTTCTAAAGAAAGTTAGAGGCTTTCTTTTTTTTTTGATAAATGTTATAATTTCTAAAGAAGGACTGATATTATGGATGATAAGAACATTAGAAATTTTTGTATTATAGCTCATATTGATCATGGTAAAAGTACTTTAGCTGATAGAATACTTGAATATACTGGTGCGCTTGAGAAAAGAGAAATGAAAGATCAAATACTTGATAATATGGAACTAGAAAGAGAAAGAGGTATTACTATTAAGTTAAATGCTGTTAGGTTAGAATACAAGGGATATATTCTTAATTTAATAGATACTCCAGGACATGTGGATTTTACTTATGAAGTATCTAGAAGTATGGCTGCTTGTGATGGGGCTATTTTAGTAGTTGATGCTGCTCAAGGAATTGAGGCACAAACATTGGCTAATGTATATTTAGCAATGGAAAATAATTTAGAGATAATACCAGTTATTAATAAGATAGATTTACCGAATGCTGATATAGATAAGAGAGTAGAAGAACTTAATAAAACATTTGGTTTTAAAAGAGAAGAGATAATATTAACTAGTGCTAAGACAGGGGTAGGTATTCCAGAACTTGTTGATGCAATTATAGATAGAGTTGATTCTCCAGTTAATCCATATGATGATAATAAACTTAGATGTTTAATCTTTGATAGTTATTTTGATTCATATAGAGGAGTAATATCTTTAATTAGAGTAGTTAGTGGTAGCGTTAGACCAGGAGATAAAATTAAGATGGTAACTACTGGTGCAAGTTACGATGTAGTAGAGATTGGTTATAATAATCCTAAGGAAGTTAAAGTTAGGGAATTAAAAGCTGGTGAAGTTGGATTTTTATGTGCTAGTATAAAGACAATTGATAGTGTTAAAGTAGGGGATACAATTACTAAATATGATGATTCTTGTATTGAAGGATTACCTGGATATAAGGTTATGAAACCAATGGTATTTTGTGGGTTGTATCCAATCGATAGTAAGAAGTATCCTAATTTAAGGGAAGCATTAGAAAAATTAAAATTAAATGATGCTAGTTTAACTTTTGAACCAGAAACATCTAGTACTTTAGGATTTGGTTTTAGAACAGGATTTTTAGGACTTTTACATTTAGATATTATTACTGAGAGAATAGAAAGAGAATTTGGAATAGATATTATTGCTACGGCACCATCTGTTATATATGAAATTAAGTTAACTGATGGAAGTATTATTAACGTAGATAATCCATCTGAATTTCCTGAGAAAGTTAGAATTAGTGAAATAAAAGAACCGTATATACTTACTAATATATTTGTTCCTAATGAATATATTGGTAGTATTATGGAATTATGTCAAGAAAAAAGAGGTACTTATGTATCTACTGAGTATATAGATACTAGTAGAGTTAATATTCATTATGAGATACCTTTATCTGAGATAGTATATGATTTTTTTGATAAACTTAAGAGTTATACTAAAGGATATGCTTCATTTGATTATGAAATTATCGGTTATAAAGCAAGTGACTTGGTTAAGATGGATATTATGTTAAATGGAGATATCGTTGATGCACTATCAGTAATAGTACATAAGGATTTTGCTTATAAAAGGGGTAGAGTAGTCGTAGATAATTTAAAAGAAATAATTCCTAGACAGATGTTTGAAGTACCAGTACAAGCTGTTATAGGTAGTAAAGTAATAGCTAGAAGTGATATTAAAGCTATGAGAAAAGATGTACTTGCTAAATGTTATGGTGGAGATATTACTAGAAAGAGAAAATTATTAGAAAAACAAAAAGAAGGTAAGAAAAAGATGAAGACTATTGGAAAGGTAGATATTCCTAAGGAAGCCTTTTTATCAGTACTTAAAGCAGAAGGTATTAAGAAAGATTAATATCTTCTTTTTAGTAAATTGTTTTTATGTTATATACAAAAAAAGATATTTATTGTATAATTAATAAACGAGGTGTTATGTAGTATGAATTTACCTAATATGTTGGAAGCTAAGAAAAGAACTAAAAATAAAACTTTAATTAAATATGATGATTATTTTATGAATGAAGAATTAGAATCTTTAGGTAAAGATAAGAATTATATTATTTTAACTTATGGATGTCAAATGAATGAGCATGATAGTGAAAATATTGCTGGTATTATGGAAGATATGAGTTATACTAAAGTATTGGATATGGAAGATGCCGATGTTATTATTGTTAATACTTGTGCTATTAGAGAGAATGCTCATAATAAGGCAGAAGGTATGCTAGGTAGAATTAAGCACTTAAAGGAAACTAAAAAAGATATAATTGTTATATTATGTGGATGTATGGCTCAAGAAGAGGGACTTGTTAATAAAATAAATAACTATAAATGGATAGATATTATATGTGGAACGCATAATTATCATAAGATACCGGAATATTTATTAGAGATAGTTAATAATCAAGATAAATTAATGAGAGAAGTATTTAGTATTGAGGGAGATGTAATTGAGAATTTACCTGTTAAAAGAGAATCTAAATATACTGGATGGGTTAATATTCAATATGGATGTGATAAGTTTTGTACTTATTGTATAGTTCCTTATACTAGAGGTAAACAAAGAAGTAGATTACCTGAAGATATTATTGATGAAGTAAGAGAAATGTATAATAATTGTTATCAAGAAGTTACATTACTTGGGCAAAATGTTAATGCTTATGGAAAAGATTTAGATATGGAGTATGATTTTGCTGATTTACTTGGTGAAGTTAGTCAAACTGGTATTCCTAGAATTAGATTTGTTACTAGTCATCCATGGGATTTTACTGATAAGATGATAGATGTAATTAGTAAATGTGATAATATTATGCCTTATGTTCATTTACCTATACAATCTGGATCTGACAGAATATTAAAATTAATGGGTAGAAAATATACTAAAGAAGAATATCTAGAATTAGTAAATAAGATTAGAGAAAGAGTACCTAATGTTAGCATTACTACGGATATAATTGTTGGTTTTCCTGGAGAAACTGAAGAAGATTTTCAAGATACTTTAGATATAGTTAACAAAGTAAAATATGATTTAGCTTATACTTTTATATATTCACCTAGAGAAGGAACACCTGCAGCTAAGATGGAAGATAATACACCGATGGAAGAGAAAAAAGAAAGATTAGCTAGATTAAATGAACTTATTAATAAATATGCACTTGAAGCTAATAAGAAAATGTTAGATAAGATAGTATCTGTTCTAATACTAGGTGAGAGCGATAAAGAAAATAAGTATATGGGATATACTGATAATATGAAGTTAGTTAATGTAGCTTGTGATAAAGAATTAGTTGGAAAAATTATAAATGTTAAAATAGTAGATGCTAAAACTTGGTCACTTGAGGGAGTTGTAAATGATAAATAGTAGTATAGAAGAATTATTTAATTCGATAGAAAATTCTACTTTATATAAAGAGTATAAAAAGATGAATGATATTCTTAGTAAAGATAGTGATATAAAAAAACAATTAGATGAAATTAAAGAACTAGAAAAAGAAGCTACTTATTTAGAAAGTATTGGAGATAGTAAATATTTAGAGATTGATGAAGAAATTAAAAGAAGAGCAGATATATTAAACAATAATCATATTTATCAAGAATATTTGAATAAGATGAATGAATTTAATGATGAGATTAGTATTTCTAGTAAGATGATAGAAAAATATGTTGAAGAGAAAGTTTAATAACTTTCTTTTTGTAATTTAAAATTTATTAAAGGTGATAGTATGGAAATAATTACAAAGATATTATTTGAAAATCAAGATTTAAAATATAGAGAATTTAATAGTAAATTAATACCTAATATTAGTAAAGATAATATTATAGGAGTGAGGGTTCCTGTTATTAGGAAGATTGCTAAAGAGATAAAAGATAATAGTTATATAGAAGAATTTTTTAATGAATTGCCTCATAAATATCAAGAAGAAAATATTTTACATGGGATATTATTATCTAACTACAAAGATATAGATATTTTATTAGATAAGTTAGATAAATTTTTAGTATATGCAGATAATTGGGCAGTTACTGACATTATTAGTCCTAAGATATTTAAGAAATATCCGAATAAAGTATTAGATAGAATAAAGATATGGATTAATAGTAGTAATGAATATGTCATTAGATTTGGTGTTGTATCTTTGTTACAATTTTATTTAGATGAAAATTTTACTTCAGATATATTAGAAATGGTAAGTAAGATAAAAAGTGATTATTTTTATGTTAATATGGCTATTGCTTGGTTTTATTCTTTTGCATTAATTAAACAGTATGAAACTACGATTAAATATTTTGAAGATAAAAAATTAGATAAATGGATTCATAATAAATCTATTCAGAAAGCAATTGATAGTTATAGAATTAGTAAGGAGAAAAAAGATTATTTAAGAAAATTAAAAATAAAATAAGGTAAATAATTGCTCATATTTTCATATATTTAATAGGTGAAAATATGAGTTTATTTTTTAAAGGATTTATTATAGGTATCGCAAAGATAATACCTGGAGTATCCGGAGCGATGATAGCTGTTAGTTTTAATGTATATGATAAGTTAATTAATGCAGTAACTAATTTTTTTGATGATAAAAAGAATAATTTAAAATTTTTATTAATGGTTGGTATGGGTATTTTATTATCGATAGTATTTTTTAGTAATATTATTAGATATTTTATAGGAAATTATTATTTAATTACTATGATGTTATTTATAGGGTTGATTGTAGGTGGTACTTATAATTTTTCTAAAAATATAGAATTTAATGTCAAAAATATTTTGATTATTATTTTAATAATTGGTTTGATGTTATTTATTAGTTTATTTAATATTAATAATAATTATCAAATGCAAGGTAATTATATAGATTATGTAATGTTTTTTATTGGTGGAATGATAGAAATATTTTCTTCAATAGTTCCTGGTATTAGTGGTACTGCATTATTTATGTTATTAGGGATATATGATAATATACTTATATTATTTTCTAATATATTTAATATATCTTTTGTTATAGATAATATAATGATATATATTAGTTATGGTATTGGTATGATGTTATCTTTTATTATATGTACATTAGTAATATCTTATTTATTAAAAAAGTATCGAAATTTATTCGATACAATTATTCTTGGTCTTAGTATATCTAGTATTTTATTGCTTATAATTATGACATTTGGTAATAGTTTTACTATTATACATTTAATTATAGGGATAATTTTATTTTTTGTTGGAGTAGTGATATCTTATTTATTTGATAAATAGTTATATTCAATATTTATATCTTTTAATATTTTATAATTTATCTTATTTAATTTAATAGTATCTATGAAAGATATAGGAATATCAATGTTATATTTAATAGTATTATCAAATATTTTATTATTAATATTTATATCTTTTAATAAATAATCAATTTCTTTAATTTTGTTATAGTTAAATTCAATATCGATATTATATCCTTTAGTTAGTTTTACGATATTATCTGAAGATAGAGTATTAGTAACGCTTTTAGTATAAGCCCTAACCAAACCACCAGCACCGAGCAGGATACCACCAAAGTATCTAACTACTACTGCTAAAATGTTATTTAGGTTATTAGCTTCTAATACTTTTAATATGGGTATTCCTGCTGTACCTGATGGTTCTCCATCATCACTTGATTTTTTATAGTCGTCAACTATATATGCGTAACAATAATGATTAGCATCTTTATTTGATTCTTTAATATTATTTATTATATCATTAACTTCAGATTTATCTTTAATTTTATATAAATAACAAATAAATCTAGAATTTTTAATTATTATTTCATTATGATTGTTATTTTTAATAGTGTACATAATATCACCTGAAATAATTATATATAAATAATTAAAAGATGACAAGTGTTGAAATAAAAGAATAATTATAATATAATTATTTTGTTAGGAAGTGATCTAATGTATTGTAGTAATTGTGGAGAAAAAAATAACAATAATAAATTTTGTACTAATTGTGGAATTAATTTAAAACCTATAAAAACTAAAGAGGATAGTGGATTAAAAATAGCATCTATTATTTTAGGCGGATTAGGAATATTTGCTAATTTAACTATAATCTTTTCATTCTTTGGTTTTGTAGTATCTCTAATAGGTTTAATATTAGGTATTATTACTATTAAAAAGGAAAAGAATATAATTGGAATAGTTTTAAATTCGGTATCATTGTTTTTGTCAATAATAATGATTAGTATATTTATTATTATTTTTAGATCTATATTTAGAACACCAGAAGAATTTGTTGAAGAATTTCAACATTATGAAAAATTTGATAATGTACTTGATACATATTAAAATGTATCATTTTTCTATTATATGAAAGGAGTGATAAGATGATTGATAAGTTATTATCTACGACACCACATAAACCAGGGTGTTATCTAATGAAAGATAAAAATGGTTGTATTATATATGTTGGTAAAAGTAAGAATTTAAAGAATAGACTTAGTTCTTATTTTAAACAAAATCATAGTGGTAAAACAAAAATGTTAGTAAGAGATATAGTATCTTTTGAATATATTTTAACTAATTCAGAAGTAGAATCCTTGTTATTGGAACTTAATTTAATTAAGAAATATACTCCTAAATATAATATATTATATAAAGATGATAAAACATATCCTTATATAGAGTTAACTAATGATAGAATACCTAGATTATTAATTGTAAGAAATCCTAATATAAAAAGAGGAGGAAATAGAAAATTATTTGGGCCGTATCCGAATGTTAGTGCTGCTAGAAAAGTCGTAGAAATATTAAATAGATTATATCCTCTTAGAAAATGTAAGAATATGGGTAGGAAAGAATGTTTATACTATCATATAGGTGAGTGTTTAGGATATTGCACTAATAAAATTAATGATGAAGAAATAAATAAAATGAAAGAAGAAATTATATCTTTTTTTAGTGGAAATAGTGATATAGTAATATCAAAATTGGAAAAGAAAATGTATGATTCATCAGAAAAATTACAATTTGAAAAAGCATTAGAATATAAAGAAATATTAGATTATATAAATATTACTTTAGAAAAACAAAAAGTAGAATTAGATGATAATTATGATAGAGATGTTATTGGTTATTATGAAGAAGATAATTATTTATCAATAAATATTTTGTTTATACGTGGAGGAAAACTACTTGATAAGAAGAGCAATATATTTCCAATGATAGATACTTTATCTGAAGAAGTTAATAATTATATATCTAATTTTTATGACAAACATACAACTAAAGTTAAGGAAGTATTAATTCCTTCAATAGTTAATGGTGAAATTCTTAAAGATACTTTTAATCTTAATTTTTTTACTCCGGTTAAGGCTACTAAAAAAAAGATATTAGATTTAGCTATGGAAAATGCTAAAAATTATTATAATGAACAGATATCAATTATTAAAAAAGATGATGAGAAATTAAATGAAGCTTTATTAGAATTATCTAATTTATTAGGTATAGAAAAAGCTAATCATATAGAGATATTTGATAATTCTAATATATTTGGTAGTTTTAATGTATCAGGGATGGTAGTTTTTATAGATGGTAAGAAAAATACTAATTTATATAGAAAATTTAAGATTACTAATGATAAAAATGATGATTATGGTACGATGAGAGAAGTTATATATCGTAGATATTTTAGAGTATTAAAAGATAATTTAGATAGGCCTGATTTAATAATAGTTGATGGTGGAAGTGGACAAGTTAATATAGCTAGAGAAGTACTTTTAGAGTTAGGTATGAATATACCTGTTGCAGGGTTAAAAAAAGATGATAAACATAGTACTAATGTTTTGATTGGTAAATATCCTTTAGAAGAAATAGAAATAAAGAAGGATAGTTATTTATTCTTACTTCTTACTAGAATGCAAGATGAAGTACATAGATATACGATTAGTTATCATAAAGATATTCGTAGTAAAGGGGCATTATCTAGTATTTTAGATAATATAGATGGTATTGGAGAAGTAAGAAAAAAGATAATTTTAAAGAAATATAAGACTATAATAAAAATGAAAGAGGCCTCTGTAGAAGAACTTAGTGAAATAATGCCTCAAAATATAGCGATAAATTTTTACAAATACTTACAAAATATAGAAAGTTAATCTTTCTTTTTTTATTGTAATATGATAAAATTATACTAGGTGAATTGTATATGAAAAGACTAAATAACAAAGGTTTTACTTTAATAGAATTATTAGCTACTTTAGCAGTTTTATCTTTAGTAATTACTATAGTTATATATATATCTACTAGTGTTATTACTAATGCTAAGCAGAATAGTTATCAGGTTACTATTAATAATATAGAAAAAACTGCTAATAGTTATGTTATTGAGAATAAGGGTGATTCTTATTGGTTAAAAAATTCTGATAATACTGAGTATCAGTGTATTACAGTACAAAATCTAATAGATAAAGGATTTTTTAAAAATGATGTTTTATCATCTGAAATTTCCGATGGTGTTACTGTATCTAATGACAATATGATTTATTTAGAAAGGAATCAATATAATAAAACTGTTATTAGAAATATATTACTTGTTGGTGAAAAAAGTAATTATACAGGTTTATGTGGTGATTTTAAAGTTTCTGGAAGTATTAGTTTTGATGTAGAACCAGACTTAAATATTTGGAGTAAGAAAAAAGATATTACTATTTATTATAATGTTAAAAATAATATCGATAAAGTATCTAATTATACATATAATTATCAATTTAATGATGAAACTTATAGTGATAATTTTAATAATAGATCAGTAACTAAAGAAATTACAGTTACTGAAAATGGAGATTTAATTGCTAATATATATAATGGTTCTGATTCTGTTTCAGTCAATACTCTTCATATAGGTAAAATAGATAATGAAGGGCCGGTAATTGAACAAAAATATACTGGACCTAATGTGGTTCGCGGTTCAGTAACAATACCACTAATTTTATCAGATGCTGCTTCAGGTGTAGATTATAGTAGTTTTGGTTTGTCCGATTTAAAAGTAACAATTGGTGGTGTTTCTATAAATAGTGGATTAACATTGGAACCTAAAAACGATAATAGTTATGATTTAATAATAGAGGATTTATCTAATGAAGGAAATGTTATAATTACAATTCCTAACAATAGTTTATTTGATGTGTTAGGAAATGGAAATGATAGTATTGTTTTAAATCCTGATGTTAAATTTAGTAATGTATATATGATTGATTTGAATGGTAATGGTGCAACATCATCAGGAACAACATCAATATATGAAAAATATAATACTGGTATATATAGAGATAGTTCATTAAGTAATAAGATGACTACATCAAGTAATCCAATAACAAAACCGACTAGATCATATACAATTACTTATGATTTAAATTCTACTGGTGCTACACAAAGTGCTTCCACTGGAACAGTAAATTATGCTTATAATGGTCATTATACAGCTACTAGTGGTGGAACACAAATGATAAATAGTGATGGCTATATAACATCAGACTTTACAACAACTAAATATACTTCAAATCAAACATTATATGCACAATGGACTGCTAGAAGTACGACATTAGCAACGATTACAAAAACAGGTTATACATGTAAATGGAATACAAAAAGTGATGGAACTGGCATAGAATATGATTCTGGAAAAACAGATTATACAACTGATGGAAATGTAACTTTATATGCAATTTGTACAGCAAATAAAGTAACTATAAAATATAAGCTTGGTTCTGGAGAAAGTTTAACTAATAGTACAACAGATAATGGTGTAACATATACATGGGATGTTGATAGCAATAACATAATACAGAAAAATGGTAAACCATTAATTTCGACTATTAAATATGGTGAAAGTATTCATGTAAATGGGTTATCTGATTATAATAATGGAAAATATTTAAAAATTACTAAAGTAGGTTATACTGGTGTTTCTAGTAATGAATGGAAATGCGTGTCTTCTAGTTGTATAGTAGCAAATAAGACCTATAGTCAAACAACTAATACATATACAGCTGATGATTTTTGTGATGCTTCATCTGAAGATTGTGAAGTGATACTAGGAGTAAATTGGACACCAGATACTTATACGATAAGTTTGAATGGTAATGGTGCTATGTCATTAGGAACTACAACAATATATGAAAAATATAATACTGGTATATATAAAGATAATTCATTAAGTATGCGAATGACAACAAGTAATAATGCAATAACAAAACCTATTAGGTCATATACAATTACTTATGATTTAAATTCAACTGGTGCGACACAGAGTGCTTCAACAGGTAAAGTGAATTATACATATAATGGTTATTATACAACAGCTAGTGGTGGGACACAATTGATAAATAGTAATGGTTATATAACTTCAGAATTTACAACAACTAAATATACTTCGAATCAAACATTATATGCGCAATGGACTGCTGGAAGTACGACATTAGCAACGATTACAAAAACAGGTCATACGTGTAAATGGAATACAAAAAATGATGGAACTGGAGATAACTATAATTCTGGAAATACAGGTTATACAACTGATAAAAATGTAACATTATATGCAATTTGTACTGCAAATAAAGTAACTATAAAATATAAACTTGGTTCAGGAGAAAAAATTACTGCTCAAACAAAAAACAAAGATAAAACAGAAACATATAATTGGACAGTTGATTCTAATAATATAATAATGAAAAATGGTAGTTATTTAACTGCGACTATTGAGTATGGTAAAGAAATTGGAGGAAATGGCTTGGCAAATTATAATAATGGCAATTATATGAAAATAACAAAAACTGGATACACTGCAGTTTCTAGTAAACAATGGAAATGTATATCTGGATGTACGGTTGCAAATAAAACTTACAATCAAGCAACAACTTCGTATACCGCTAGTGATTTTTGTGATATTAGCAATGGTAATTGTGAAGTAATACTAGGTGTAAATTGGAAAAAAAATAGTTCTTCAGGAAGTGGAAGTTCTACTGGTGGTAATGATACAACGACAACAGAATATTATTGTATTGAGGCTTGTGGTTTGCGTCCAAATTGTAATATATGCAAAGATTATTTTCCAAATGATACGGTAGTAAATAGCATACCATCAGATGATTGTACGAGAAATGGAACTATTAGTCGTGATCGTGATTATAACGGAGCTAGTAATGAAGAATGGGCATATCGTTATGCTTGCGATGTATCGTAAAAATTAATAAAAAAATATATATGATTAAAAAAGTTAATGTAATAAATTTACATTAACTTTTCAGATTGTTGACAAAGTGATATATTTGAAAAAATATATTGCTTTTTCTTTGCTATAAATTATTTTTTTGATAATTTGCTGAAAAAATAGTCTGATTTGTTTAATATTTGTGTATTTTTTCTTGCTATTCCATCTCCA
>JAFQTN010000027.1 GCA_017409025.1 Bacilli bacterium
AAATATAAAAATAAATTTGATAGACATAGTTATACTACTAGTGCAGTTTATAGTGAATATAAGGGTAGAAAATATTGTAATATTGAACTTGATTTAGTTAATAGATTAATTAAAATACCTAAATTAAAATGGGTAAGTATTAGAGGTTATAGAAATATAGATAGTATAAATGGTAAGATAGTTAATGCTACGATATCTAGAGAAAAGAATGGAAAGTATTATGTATCAGTATTATATAACTTAATAGATGTTAATAATAATTTAATACCTAGAAATATTGTAGGAATAGATTTAGGGATAAAGAAATTGTTAACACTATCAGATGGATTAACTTTTGATAATAATAAATATATAGAAAAGTATGAAAAGAGAATAAAAAGATTACAAAGAGATTTATCTAGAAAAGTAAAAAGAAGTAATAACTATTATAAATGTAAGAAAAAGTTAACAATATTATATAGTAAATTAAAGAATGCAAGAAATAATTATCTTCATAATATAACAAAGAAAATAACTGATCGATATGATATTATAACTTGTGAGAAATTAACAATACAGAAAATGTTAAAAGAAAAAAATCTATCTAAGAAAATAAGTGATGCATCATTTAATGAAATAATAAGACAATTAGAATATAAATGTAAATATAAAAATAAACTCTTTTATCAAATAGATAAGTATTATCCATCGAGTCAAGAATGTAGTATATGTGGACATATTGATAAAAGATATAAAGATATAAGTAAAAGAGAATATAAATGTTCTAAATGTCATAATGAAATAGATAGAGATTTAAATGCAAGTATAAATATAATGTATGAAGGATTAAAGTTATATATGAAGGAAGTAAGAATATAGAAAAGAACAAAATTTCTTAATGATAAAAACGAGTACGGTAGCGACTATCGGAATTTAAGTCTGTGGAGAAGTATGGATGCATAGTCTATGAAGCAGAAAAACCATCATCGTGAGATGATGGAGACAAATTTATTTGTCTTTTGTTCTTTGGTTGACTAATAATGGTAAATATGCTAGAATAGTCATTGTCCTTTTTAAAAAAGAGGATTATTTAGTTGGTGAAGTCAATATTATAAATTGACAAAAAGAGACATATATTTTATAATTAAACTAGAGGTGATGTGTATGGATAGTGATAGAATTGCACTTACCATGCAAGATATTCTTGAGAAAGAGTTTAAGGTAGATGCGAGAGGATATAGAATGCAAGAAGTTGATCAATTTTTGGATATTATTATTCATGATTATAATGAATATAATAATATTATTAAAGAATTGATTAAAGAAAGAAAGTCTCTTGAATTAGAAAATGCGGATTTAAAACAAGAAGTTCGTGATTTAAAATCTACGATGGATACGCTTAAGAGTGGAGAAAAAGAAATAACTAATGTTGATTTATTAAGAAGAATTTCCCAATTAGAAAAAATAATACTTGGTAGAGAACAATAAAATTATCTGGACAAACGCTATATAGAAATATGTAGAGGAAAGTCCACACTCGCACTATCTGTGATGATAGTAGTGTTTGCGCTTAGGGAAAAAATAACCTAAGGCAGGTGTAAACCTGACGGCATTTTTTTAAACTAAGGCTAAGCTAAGCTTAAAAAAATATAAAGTGCCACAGAAACGAGTCTATTTAGAAATGAATAGAATGAAACGAGGTAAACCCCGCAAGTGAGAAACCCAAATTATGGTAGGGGAACTATCTAAAGAGAATAAGAATCTGAGGATGGATGGTCTAAGACCATAGATAAATGTTTGTCGCCTATATGGTACAGAATGTGGCTTATAAGATAATTTATTATTTTAAGGATGAGGAAAATGAATGATATAGGATTAAAATTAAAAGAAAAAAGGGAAGAAAATGGAGTCTCGATTGAAGAAGTAGCTGAAGACTTAAAAATGAGACCTAGTCAAATAGTTAGTTTAGAAGAGGGTAAGAAAGATGATTTTAAAGACGTTGTGTTTTTAAAATATTTTATTAGAGATTATGCTAAATACTTAGGTTTAGATAGCGAAGAATTAGTTGATGAATTTAATGAATTCTTATTTGATTTTACATCTAAAATACCTGTAGAAGAAATAGAAAAAGCTAAACAAAGTAATGTAGTAAAAAAAGAAGTTATTTCTCCGTATACTAATGTTGTATCGAATAAAAAAGGGATAAAGATAATTCTTGCAGTAATTAGTGTTATAATATTACTTGTTATTAGTTATTTTATTATAAGTAATATAAAGGGTAATGATTTTCAAGATGACAACATCACATATGTAATTAGGAGGTAATATAAATGAATACAGCAAATAAAATTACGATGTCAAGAATATTTTTGTCAGTTATAATACTTATAGTATTAATGTTTCCTTGGCATCAAGTTGGTATAGATATGCCAGAATATGTTCTTAATGGAAATATGACAATAAATTTAAAATATATAATAGCAGGGGTATTATTTATTGTAGCGTCAATAACTGATTTTATCGATGGACATGTAGCTAGGAAATATAATATGGTTACTGATTTTGGTAAAATGATTGATGCTATTAGTGATAAGATATTAACTAATACACTTATTGTAGTTCTTGCTTGTGAAAATATGGTTCATCCTGTAATAGCAGTAATTATAATAGGTAGAGATATTATTGTTGATTCTATTAAGATGTTAGTTGGTAATAAAGGTAAAGCAGTTGCTGCAATAGGTGTTGCTAAGTATAAAACGGCTTCACTTATGGTTGGTTTAACACTTAAGTTATTTTATGATTTACCATTTTCATTAATACCACTTAGAGTATCTGATTTCTTATTAATATTGGCTGCAGTTTTATCAATAGTGTCTGGTGCTAAATATTATATGATGGCTAGGGAATATATAACTGAAAAGTAATTTTAGAATTACCGTAATGGTGATTCTTTTTTTCTTTACTCATAATTATTATTATGGTAAAATTAGATTATGATAAGATAGGTGAGTAATGTGAAGAAAATAGTATATATTTCAACTTTTGTTATTGTTTTACTTATAAGTTTTCTTAGTGTTACTTATTCTTATGAGTATAATAATTATGAATCATTAAAATTTGAATTAATTGGACCTGCTAAGTTATATGTAGATGTTAATAGTGAATATCATGAATATGGTATTAAAGTTATTAAAGATGGTAATGATATTAGTTCATCTGTTAAGATAGATAGGTCTTCAGTTAATATGAATCAACTTGGTGAATATAAAGTAAAATATGAATTAGATGTGGATGGAAATAAAGAATATATTTATAGAGATATTTTTGTAGTTGATATTTCTAGTCCTAAGATAGAACTTAAAGGGGATAGTTTAATATATGTGTTACTTGGTGGTAGTTATATAGAAGAAGGGTATACTGTTAATGATAATTATGATACTTCGGTAGAAGTAGATATTATAGGTGGTGTTAATACTAATAAAGAAGGGAAATATCAGTTGGAGTATAGGGCTACTGATGATAGTGGTAATGTAGGAACTGTTACTAGGAAGGTTATAGTAAAGAAACCTGAGGTTACATTGGCTGATATTTCTGGTAATAGATTTACTATTAGTTCTTACGATATTAATAATTATCCTAATACAATAACTTTAAATAATTGGACTAGTAATGGTGTATATTATGAAGGATATATGAAAGACAAGGCTAGCAGTTATAAAATTAAATTAAAAAATAAAGATAATTCTTTAGAATATATTTATAATATGGTATTAAAAAAAAATAATTATTATATGGGAAATTTAGATTTGACTTTATTACCTAATGGCGATTATTTAGTTTATATTATTGGTAATAAAGAAGAGAAATTACTAAATAAATTGGGTGGTCTAACTAGATTATTGAGAGCAAAAGTAGGTAATAAATTAGTATCTTTTTCCTATGATAATGATTATGTTAATATTAGTATTAGTGATTTTAAATATGAATATGATATTGTTATTGATCCTGGGCATGGAGGAAGTGATAATGGAGCTTCTAATGGTATTGTGTTAGAAAAAAATATGAATTTGAAACAATCATTATATGAGAAATGTAGATATGAATCTATGGGATATAAAGTTTATATGACTAGGTATGATGATACTTATGGTGAGATGCTTGGGTCTAATAGTTTAGATATATTACAAAGAAGGTCTTTAGTAATGGGATATTATGGTGCTCTTGCTAGAGTTGCTTATAGTAATCATCATAATGCATCTGTGAATAGTGGTGCTCATGGTTTTGAGATATTAGTTTCTAATAAGTTATCTTTTTCTGATTTAACACTTGAATTATCTTTATATAATAAATATAAGAAATATTATAATATAGGAAATAGTTCGACTAGATTATATTCAAGAGATTATAATAGTGGAAGTATATTTAATAAATTAAATGGGAATATTTATTCTAATACTGATTATTATGCTATTATAAGAATACCAATGGAACTTTTTAATGTAAAAACGGTTATATATGAACCAATATATATTAGTAATTCTAATGATTTTAGTTGGTATTGGCTTAATAAAAAGTGGGTAGATGTTACAGAGATAAAAATAAAAGAGTATGTTAATTATCTAGGTGGAACATATAATTCTGATAATTCTATGTGTTTGTAGTAAAAAGTATGATATAATTATGTAGGGAGGGTATGGTTAAAATATGGGAATGTCTTATATAAAAATGATGAAAGAGTTGGATTTGGCTTTGCCTGATACATCTAAATTAGATTATACTAAAATTACTCGTGATAAACTTTGGAGAAGGGTATATGGCTATCTTGTTAAAATTGGTGTTTTATCTAAACTTGATAAAGATACTATTGTTGAAATAAAAGATATGATTTATGATAGTGATTTATATGGTATAGATAATGATAGAGATAATAGTCGTTTTGATCAAAATAATTATTTAATTAAAAATGAGATTAATTTTATACGTATTATGATAATTAAATATATTTGTTTAGATTTAGATATAAATTGTAGTTGTGATACGACTTATTGGGATGGATTCGGAAATATTGATGAGATTGCTAAGTTTGTTTCAATAAATAGTATATATGATAAAGTAATGGAATTACTTAATTTTACTAAAGCTGATAATTATGAATATATTACTCCAGGTTTAACTATAAATTATCTTTTACTTTATTATGGTGTATCTGATTCAGTTGATAATATTTTGATGGTTAATATTCATAGATATAAAAAAATAAAAAAAATCTTGAATCAATATATTTATGCATTTTCTTCAATTTGTGAATTAAGAGGTAAGAAAAATAAAAAGCGTTTATTGGAAAAATTGGAAGCAGATTTTATAGAAATTAAGAATAATAGTGCTAAAAATGTTGCTATAGAACTTCAATTTATGATGATGGTTAAATTGTCTAATCATATGAGTGAATTAAGAGAATACAAAGATGTTTTTGAATTAAATGGGAGAGATGTTACTGTGCCAGAGAAAAAGATTTCTTTGTTTGATAGAGTTAGAAGAAGAAAGATAAAATAAAAAATACGTCATTTGAACGTATTTTTATAATTCTTTTTTATATAGTAATTGATATATTTTATTGTTTTTTAATAATTCTTTATGTGTTCCAGATGCATTTAATGTTCCTTTATCAATTATATGAATAATATCTGCGTCGACAATTGTTGATAATCTATGGGCTACAATTATGATAGTATGATCTTTTACTAGAGAGTCAATTGTTTTTTTGATATATTCTTGACTTTCGTTATCTAATGCTGATGTTGCTTCATCAAAAAGAATTATTTTAGTATTTAAAAGTAGGGTTCTAGCAATTGCTAATCTTTGTTTTTGTCCTCCGGATAAATTTACTCCACCTTCACCAATAATAGTATCGTATTGTTTAGGAAGTGACATAATATAATCGTGGATATATGCTTTTTTACATACTTCAATGACTTCTTTTAGAGTTATATTATCTTTAACTAATTTAAAGTTATCTAAAATTGATAAGTTAAATATGAATGGTGTTTGTCTTATTATTGATAAGGTATTTCTAAGACTTTCTTCAGTTAAATCTTTAATGTTTATATCATCTATTAGGATTTCGCCATTAGTGGTATCGAAATATCTACATAAAAGATTAAAGATAGTTGATTTACCGTTACCACTTTTACCGATAATAGCTATTTTTTTATTTGGTTCTAGAGTTAGATTTAGATTATTTAAAGTATATTCTTCATCTTCGCGATATTTAAATTCAACGTTTTTAAATGATATTACTCCTTTAGGATTAGTTAATTCAATATTTCCGAATTGTTCATCTTTGTATAGTTTGTTTTTTAATATTTCATTAATTCTATTTAATGATACGACTACTTTAGTATAGTTAACTCCAAAATCACTAATACTTTCTACGATATCATCTATTCTCCAGATGTATGATTCAATTACTATGAATGAACTATATGACATTTTACCTTTTATTAATAGATATCCACTGGTTAAGAGGATTATGAATTGTAATATAAAGTATGTTAAATTATTTAGATTATAATAAATTACTTCATATGTTCTTATTTTTTTACTACTATTGAAGTGTTCATCTATATTTTTAAATAGTTTAATTTCAATATTTTTTTTAATACCTAATGATTTAATTTCTCTAATTCCAGTTATATTTTCTGTTGCAGTTTTTACTTGTTTATCGGATTGTTTTTTCATTATTTCTTGTGTTTTTTTAATTTTTGGGAAGAAGTATGCAGAAATGAATCCCATGATTATTGCAAAGATAATAATTTCTAAACCTAATATAAATGAAATTGTAAATGAAATTATAATTACTGCTATGACAATTAATGTTTTACATGTCATTTTTATTAATTTTGCAAGTAATTCCATAACTCTATGTGGATCATCAGTCATACGGTTTATAAATTCTCCGACGCCAATTTCTTCGAATGCAATAGCTGGTAAGTCTGATATTTTATGGTATAAATCTTTAATTACATTTTTATTGAATTTTATTTCTAGATAATTATATAATAAATCTCTAGGTGTTGATAGTAATGAATATATTAATATAAGAATTGATTGCCATGATATTAAATATATTACGAACATATTAAAATCTTTATTAATTAGAGCTTCTACGGCTAATCCCCATAAAAATGTTAAACCAATTTCTGGAATATATGTTATTAATACAAGGAATAAGTATATAAATAGTTTTAATTTATCTTCTTTTAAATATTCAAATATTAATTTAAATGGTTTGTTTTTCATATTACCACCTCACTTATAGTAATTATATATTAAATTTATATCTTTGTAAAAGAAAATAAGTCATGTAGACTTATTTTTGTTTGAATACTAATATTTTACTTAGGATATAGTTTAAGAGAATAATTATTATTTGGACTATTATTTTAATAATTTTATCATTAAATTCTAGTTTTGTTACAAAGATAAACATAATTAACATATCAAGAAATAGGGTAGTTAATCTAGATGAGTAGAATTTAACTATTTCTTTTA
>JAFQTN010000016.1 GCA_017409025.1 Bacilli bacterium
AAAAAAAAATAATACAATATAAAAAGAACAGATTTCTGTTCTAATTTTTAATTCGTTAAATTGTAATTTGTATTATTTCTTTAATAATTTTTTAACTTTATTTGTATCCTCAATATAAGTTTCCATATATCCACACTCAGGACATACTGCACATTGAATTTTACCTAGATTGTCTTTAAATAAACCATGTTGAGTCAGTTTAATTCCATATCCTGCACCCTCAACTTTTATATCAAAATTTTCTATCATTTCAATATTACATCTTATACATCTTCTTTTTAATGGATATTCAAGTTTTTTTGTTTCATCCAATAAATAATCTATTGATATACCCATAATTTTAGATATTGCTTTTAAATTTCCAATTTCAGGTAATCCTTCATCATTTTCCCACTTTGTAATAACTTGTCTTGATACACTCAGCTTTTCTGCAAGTTGTTCTTGTGATAAATTAAATATTTTTCTATATTCTTTTATCTTTTCATTTAATTTCATTAATATTCCTCCTTACAGTTTTAATATACAATTTAAAATACTTTTTTGAAAGCAATACTATTTTACATTTATGCTACTTATCGTAGCAATCATTAAATTGTAATTTGTAATTATTTATTTCTTTTAACAAATATTACTCCAAGTATTGCTGTTATAACAATAATCATAAGTGGAGCAACTTTGAAATACACCCATTCAAATGAATGCCATAAAGTTCCAATTACAGACCACTCTGGATCACTATAATCCCATGATTGATATGGACTTCCTAATATTGCTAATAAGATAAATAATAATACAAAACATATATCAAAAATTATTAATGTATTAACTAACATTTTTCTTTTTTGTTTTTGTTTCATAGCTAATTGTTCATTAATGACTTCTAACTTTTCTGATATTACTTTTAAATCATTCTTTTCTTTTTCTTCAATACTTTCACCTAAAATTTCACTAACAGGAGTTTCAAATATTTCTGAAATAGTCATTAACATTTCTGCATCTGGTACAGATAAACCTGATTCCCATTTTGAAACAGTTTGTCTAACAACATGTAATTTGATGCTTAATTCTTCTTGTGAAAGTCCTTTATTTTTTCTTAATGTTTTCAAATTATCTTTTAACATAATATACTTTCTCCTTTCATCAAATTCAGTTTATTATAAAACACCCGTTGCTACAAGCAATGCATTTTAACATATTAACAAATTACTATTTTTTCTTTTCTTTATCTTTATTTAGATAAACACTTCCCAAACAAAAAAAAGTTGAACCTAGGCATAGATAAATAACCCCCGTACTACTGTTATCATTAATAAAATTTATTATTGCAACAATATAAAAACAAACTGAAGAAAAATAATTTAACATTGAAACTATTTTGTTTGTTTTGTCATCTTTCTTTTTCATTATACTACCTCCTATATAAATTACTATTTTGATTTTTTATTCAATATAAAGCCAATAATTATAAGTGCAATGCCAATTAAAGCAATAGGTATATAAATATAATCTGCTATATTAAAACAAAATCTATCTATAATTGTTAATACTACATAAGTTAAAATTCCTAAACATCTTAATAAATCTCCCTTATTCATAATTACCTCCATAAATTACTATTTATCTGTTAGTTCTATTATACTACAAAAAATGCTATTTTTATTATCCTACTTAAATCTTCCCTTATTTTACCTATTTAAAATAAGTGGATCTAAAATGGATCTAGAGT
>JAFQTN010000028.1 GCA_017409025.1 Bacilli bacterium
AACAGCAGTAAAAGATCCTAGAGATACAGCTTTTATATTTTGGGGAGTAGTATCTGGACTAGCCTGTGGTACGCAAAATTATACTATCGTAATTGTTGGATCAATCTTTGTATGTTTAATCTTATTCTTATTTAAAAAGACGGTAGCAATAATAAACAAATATATCTTAATAATAAAAGGAAATAATATAAATGTAGATGTAATAGAAAAAGTATTAAATAAAAATTTAAAAGGATATCAATGTAAAGGAAAATATATAAATAGAAATAGTGTAGAATTAATCTATGATATAAGATTTAAAAAACAAATAAGTAACAGAATTATATCTGAGTTATCAGAGATATCTGGAGTAGATACAGTAAATATTGTATCAAGTAATACAGATACGATGGGATAAAATACTAGAAATTTCTAGTATTTTTTGTTTTTCTAAACATAAAATTATTATTGATAATTAATAAATAGTATTTTTGCTTACTAATATTACAGTTTTTAAATATCACTTAACATATTTAGACAAAATTTTAAAAATTGTAATAATATGTATAGACTATTTAATTATTTTTTTATATAATTATAATGAAAGGAGTGTAAGGTAAAATGAACGGTAAGAAAGTGGGTATTAGCATAGGCATTATTTTGTTAATAGCTATAGTAGTCGGAGTTATTTTCTATTTTCTACCAAAAGAGGAAGAAGTAATCTATAAAGTTACATTTGATAATGATGGTGTTACTGAAGTAGTCGAAGTTAAAGAAGCAGATACTGTAGTAAAACCAATCGATCCAATAAAAGAAGGTTATACTTTTGAAGGATGGTATTATAATGGAACTAAATTTGATTTTACAACAGGAATTACTAAAGATATTACATTAGAAGCAAGATGGTTAGAAACATCAGCTAAAAAATGGGTAGTTAAATTTGATACAGCAGGTGGTAAGTATATTGAAAATCTTAATGTAATAGATGGTGAAAAAATAGAAGAAATGCCAACACCTGTAAAAGAAGATTATAAATTCTTAGGATGGTATTATAACAATGAAAAATTTGACTTTGAAACAGCAGTAACTAAAAATATAACTTTAGTTGCAAAATGGGAAAAAGTTGAATCTACTAATGAACCTGTTAAAGTAACAAAGTATACAGTTAAATTTGATGCTGATAATGGTTCTAAAGTAACTTCTAAAACTGTAGAGAAAAATAATACAGTAACTAAACCAGCTAATCCAATTAAAGAAGGATATAAGTTTTTAGGATGGTTTAATGGAAATGTAGAATTTAATTTTAAAACTAAAATTACTAAAGACATTACATTAAAAGCAAAATGGGAAAAAGTTGAAACTCCAAGTGAACCAGAGGAAAAAGAGACTTATACAGTTACATTTGTAACAGATGGTGGAAATGCTATACCAGAACAAAAAATAGAAGAAGGAAAAACTGCAACAAAACCAACTGATCCTGTAAAAGAAGGTTATACATTCACAGGATGGTATTACAATGATACTTTATATAGCTTTAGTACATTGGTTACAAGTAATATTACATTAACTGCTAAATGGCAAAAAAATGCAGTAATTACTTACAAAATTGAAGATGCTCCAAATGCTCAGTTACGTCAAGTTAAAGTATTCATACTTAAAGATGGTGAAATAGTTGACGGGACAGCAGAACTTACTACAAAACTTGGAACAACAAAAACAGTTGAAATTACTAAAGATGGTAAAGTTGACGGTAATTATATAGTTGGAGATAATATTGAGTCAATAACTAATATAAAGGTAAAATAATTATAGAAAGGAAATGATTTATGAAAAATAAACTTAGAGCAATTCTGTTGGTATTAGTTTTAATGTTTAGTTTTATGTTAAATGTTAATGCTGAAATAAAAGAAGATCCAAAAGAATATGTTGGTGATGCGTTTGTTATAGGTTCATCTAGATTTGATGCTAGTATTATTGTTACTGGAACAATGGCTAGTAAAGCTGGCGCTAGAGAAATGATAATTCAATATAATGTTTATGAGAATTATGATTTTGATCCTGAAGATATAAAAGTTTATTATTATTCAGGTATAGATGAAGCTTGGGCAGTGTTGCCGGAAACTTCTGAAGATGAATTTAGATTTCTTGATGAAGACGAAGCAAAAGAATTAGAAGAAAATTTAAACATTTATTATGTTAATGAAGAAGAAAAGACTCTTGAAATACCTTTTGAATTCGAAATAGAGTTAGAAGAAGGTTTTGAACTAGAATATTATACACACAGTGAATCGCATGCTAAAAGAATTAAATATGAAAATGGTAAATTAATTATGCCTGCATCTACTGGATATCTTGAAATAGTAGCAACAAAAGGTAGTTGGGAAGATGATGATTATGAATCTATTCGTATTGTGGGAATAAAACAAGAAGAAGGCGAATTAGAAATTGAAAGTGCGTCAGTAGTTTCGGAAGAAACTTTACAATCATTAATAGATGGTGGTACTGGAAATATTCAATTGGTTGAAAGTATAGATTTAAAAACAGCATTAGAAATAACTAAAAATGTTAGTATTTATATACCTAGTGATGTAACTTTATCAGTTAAAAATGATACTACTGGAAATGGAGTATTCCATGTATTAGATGGAGGTAGTTTAAATATCTATGGCGAAGGAACAATTGATGCTGCAGGAAAAAGTGGAACTGCTATGGCAATTTATGCTGAAGGTGGAAAAGTAATTCTAGAAGGAAATGTAACATATACTAATAATAATTATACACCTGCAGAAGGAGAAGAATTATTAGATCAATATGATTTAATTTATGCTAAAAATGATGCAGAAATTATTATCGGTGGTGGAATATTTGAATGTAAAACTCCACTATGGACATTAAATGTTGAAGAAAATTCTGATGCGAATATCAGTGTATCAGGTGGTCAATTCTATGGATTTAACCCAGCAAGTTATTTATCTGAAGAACATAAAATAGATGCTTATGACAGCGTATATTGGGTTTCTCAAATTTATGAATCTGATATTGCTATGATAGGTACTACTGCATATCAATTTTTAGAACAAGCAATTGCTATGGCACCTGCTAAATCTACTATTAAATTATTACGTGATATTGAATTAAATAGTATGGTAGTAGTCGATAAAGAATTAACGTTAGATTTAAATGGACATAAGATAGATGTTATTGAAGATTTTGTAGATTACTCTGTATTTAAAGTTATTGAAAATGGTAAATTAACTATAACTGGCGAAGGAACAGTGGATTCAGCAAGCCAAGGAAATGATTATTCAATGGCTATATGGGCTGTAAATGGTGGA
>JAFQTN010000029.1 GCA_017409025.1 Bacilli bacterium
CCTTGTAATAGCAAGGTCAGTGCAGCTTTTTGCACAGGTAGTATCCTTAGGACAAAGCTGCTTTACAGGAGACACTTTAGTATCTACAAGGGAAGGACAAAAGCCAATCGAAGAAGTGGAAGTTGGTGATGAAGTCTGGTCGTATAATGTAGAGACAGGTGAGGCAAAGTTAAATAAGGTAGGCAAAGTTTATGTTCATCAATAAAAAATGGAGACTTGATTTCTCAAGCCTCCTAGTGTATAATTTACTTAGAAAGGTTATCGGACGCGAGTTCCGATTGCCCTCAGTTTTAGAATGTAATTAAAAGAATTAGCATCCTCAACTTTGGACGGTATGGGATGCTATTTCTTTTTATTGATTTCGTTGATAAACGATAAGCCTGCAAATATTACTAACAATAAAGTCAAGACTTCCATTGTGTTCATGGGCATCACCCTCCTTATGTACTAGAGGGCATCAACATCGGAACGAATTCTACTTACTTTTCAATTATACCTTGTGATTGTAGTATAATTGAAACTGGTATTCAAGATAAAAATTAGCAAAGGCGAGTAATAAAGTACGCATAAACGGTTGCATATTTTAGTGTTTTAATATTGTTCCGATTACATTTAATAATAATTAAAAATCTCATATAAAATTCAAAAGTCTGTTTTTTTATTAAAAATCTTTTAAAATTTTATATTTCATAAAACTTTTTTACACTTACTAGTGTTATTTATAGTAAGAAAATAAATATTGAAAGGTGGATTTATATGAGAAAGAATAAATTATTAATATGTGCTGTAAGCATTATAATGATTGCCACTTCTGGCTGTGGTTCAAGTAAGGATACAATAAATGTAGTTGATTTAACTGCCAAGAATGATTCTAATAAAGCAGAGCTTAATACTACAATATCCTTTGAAGAAAATCATAACGAAATAGAGCAGACTACCGTAGAAATAACTGAAACTAAAGAGCAGGATATGGTAGCTACAACTGTAACTATAGACCAGACTATTGTAGAAACGACGGAAAAGATAGTACAGATAGAACAGGCTACCATAGCTAACAAAAAGCAGCCTGTTAAACAAACGACTACTAAGAATAATAATCAGAATAATTTAGCAACTACAAGTGAAAAGAATCCAGTTAAGGAAGAGGAAACAACTGCAAATAAGGAACAGCAAGTAAATAATGAGACAAAAGAAAAAAAGGCTCTAGCTAAAACAAAGATTAAGAAATTGATGCCAAGTATTGTTAACGCTTCTATGACAGAGCTTCAAAAGGTCATAGCTATACATGACTGGATAGTTATCAATATGGATTATGCATATAATGATTATAAGAATGGCACTGTCAAAAAAGATGCACATACTGCTTATGGTGGTTTAGAGAGCGGATATGTAGTATGTAATGGATATGTAGAATTATTTAGTATGATGGCTGAGGAGGTTGGCATAGAAACTAAGAAGATAAGTGGATATGGCAATACAGGATTAGGTGACCAGCATCATAGCTGGAGCCAGGTTAAGATAGATGGAAAGTGGTATAATCTAGATTTGACTTGGGACGACCCTACATGGAATAATAAGGAACACGATGATAATTTGCATAATAGCTATAAATTCTTTCTATTGTCAGATGCAGAGTTTTACAAAACTCATAGACCATACAAGGAAGGCGAATATTACACAGAGAAGCCTAGCATATGCAAATCTTCCATAAGTATTCCAGATATTATTAATGCGTCTGTGACAAAAAGAGCGGCTTATTTTACAAACATTAATGATATGGCAAGATTTAAAAAAGATATTGAAAATATAGCTAAGACTGACGTCGATTTTTTTGCAGTATATTGTATGAATGGTGATGGTGAAAAGAATAAAAGAACTATTGATAGTATTGTTGTAAAAACCTTGAAGCCATATGAAAACAGTGGTTCAGAGCTTTCAAATGAAGGTTACGATATATGGTTTTATGAAAGAAAGGATAACATACTTACTGCAACTAATGAGGCTGAGTGTATTGCGATGATTAAAAAGGGTATTGAAGCCAAGAAGAAGGGGCAGGAAGTCGTAATGCGTTGTGTAAATGAGATATTTGCAGACGATAAGGAAAATTATAATGGTGATATATATTACAATAAGGAGAGTGATATCTGCGAAGCAAAAGTATATCGATGGACAGCTAAGGCGGGTATTCAAGAAGCAATTAGTTGCATTTCAGGAGATGGTTATACATACATAATGATTGGCGATTTTAATGATGGTAGAAAGCTAATCGTCGCAGATAGTCCAGAAAAGGCATTGGTTATGATAAAAGAGTATATAGATACTTTTGAGAACGAAATGGAGCCAGATATGCGAGTTATATGTTTAGGCGACAGTCTTGTACCTGACCATCGTAATGAGATATGGTTATCACATTATTTAGAGGAAAATGATTTTCTTATGGGGTATGACCTTGATATTACTAGCGAATATGACTTAGGACAGTCAGTGTATATGTGTGTAGGCGTAAAGGTGCAATATAGACCAAGAATTTATGACTTTGCTAGTTTAAAGAGTTATATGGAAAAGTGTGAAAAAGACGGTAATAATATACAAGCATATTTTTATGATAGCAAAATAACGAAGGATAATTATAGTGATTATATGAAGGGGCTGTATGTAAATATTGGAAGCGGAAATATTTATTATAGGTCATATTTTATAAGAGATGGATTGGTTTATATTGAGTAGTTTAAATATCCTACCTTTAGTTTTTTGTGAAGTACCAGTCGTTAGCAGCAAAAATCAAAGTAAATATTGAAAATACAAATGATAGAGTGTAGACTTTATATAAAGCGTAGTAAGTGTAGAAAGGAGGCAAGGTATGCCAGATATAATAAATAATATAGTTTGTAATTTTGCATTACAGATTAAAAGACTGCTTGGTACAGATTTATCTAAAGTAATCGTATATGGCTCCTATGCCAGAGGTGATTATCGAGAGAATTCAGATGTAGATGTAATGATACTTACAAAGCTGTCAGATGAAGAGATAAAGAAGATTGACACAAAGATATATGATATGGCTTATGATATAGAATTAGAAAAAGGTATTCATATATCTGTAATTATAAAGAATGAAGAACATTTTAAGTATTGGGAAAATACGTTGCCATTTTATAAAAATGTTAGAGAAGAAGGGATATTGATTAATGCAGAATAAATGTATAGATTTATGTGTTTATCGTATTAACTCAGCCATAGAAACTTTAGAGGCAGCAAGAGCTTGTATGGATATTTTTTACAAAACGGAGGCTTGATTTTTCAAGCCTCCTAGTGTCTAATCTGCTTAGAAGGATATCGGACGTATGTTCCGATCGCCCTCAGTTTATTTATTGTTGTTATTTATAAGTTCGATATAGACATTTAGATATTTTATTAATCGTGAGATTTCTTTATCATTTCCAGAGTATAAAATCTGTGTAATTTCTTTAGGTAATCTAGATAATGTTATGTCCTGTTTTCCTAATAATATATAATCAAGACTACAATTAAAAATATTACAAAACTCAATTAAGTTTTCTATAGAAAAACTTGATTTACCACATTCAGTGTGGGATATATGCTTAGGAGTAACGCCTAATCTATCTGCAAGTATTTCTTGTGTCATACCGTGAGAATGGCGAATTTCTCTTAGTCTATGTCCGATAGGTACTAAATAATTATTATCCATAGTTTTACTGAACCTCCTAAGTATAGTTTAAATGAAAGTATTATAAATATTAACTAACTGCAAGGTTATAAAAATGTACAAAAACAAACCTAGGAGGTTTACAAAACGTGAAAAAGTGGTATAATAATTAATAGATTCGTAAGTAGAAAATAATTAATAAAATTTCAAGGAGGTCATTAAGTATGATTAAAGTAGACGAGTTAAGAGAATTTAGACCACAGGTTAGATATCAAAATGGAGAGGGTATTACACTTGCAGTAGTATGTGAGGCAATTAAGGAATGTGCTCATAAATATGGTATTCCAGTTGAATTTAGATATGATGAAGTTAAATCAGGTGGGCTATTTACTTCATCTATAGAAGAATGTATGGTAATGTATCATCCTTTACATCAAAATGATTACTATAAATTTTGTATTAGAGTTAGTCATCAAGGAATGTATGCATTTGTGTCTATTAATGATTTCGGAAAAAGCGTACAGATGAATAAAGCTTATCGTGAAGAAATGTATAGAGCAGATAGAGCAGGAAAAGAAATGAGTTATAAAATCGGTTCGGTATTTGGTCAGATGGTATCTACAATTGGAAAAAGTAAGGCGAAATTAGAAGAAGAGGAAAGATATTATCAATGTGTAAGTGATATTTTTGACGAGATTGTTAGTTAACTAAAAAAGTGTTGAGGATTAGGTATGGATTATACTGGGAGGCAGAAGTGTTTCGTATAAGAGAAAATATAGTAGCTAGAAAAATTCATAATTCATATTTTTTGATAGATATTGAGCAAAACTATAGCAGTGATAAGTGTATTTTGTTTGAAATTAATGAAGTTGGGTATTGTATATGGAAATTAATGGAACGTTGCTTAGATATTGATGAAATTGTAAATGAATTGTATGAGAAAGTGGATAGAGAGGTTGATAAAAATATTCTTACTAAAGATGTTAAAGAATATATGTTAGGTTTAATGCAGGAGGGATTTGTAGAATAAAATGGAAGAAATAAATGAAAAAGTACATTTTGATATATTGAATTTTGACAAAACCAAAAGAGAAGAATGGGTAAGGCAAAGAAATCCCTTTTCAGTCTTATTTGAATTAACACCTGTATGTAACTTTAATTGTATTCATTGCTATATGCAAAATACGCATATTGATAATAAACTAAGTTATGAGGATATTATACATATCATTGATATTTTGTATGAAAAGGGAATTGTATTTTTAACTTTTACAGGTGGAGAAATTTTTACAAGAAACGATTTTATAGATATTTATGTATACACAAAAAAGAGAGGTTTCTTAGTTGAATTATTTACGAATGGTTCATTGATTACAGATGATATTATAGAAGTTTTTAGGAAATATCCACCTTTGTTAGTTGATATTTCTCTTTATGGAGATAATGAAGAAACATATTTTCAAATAACAAAAGTAAATGGTATGTATTCAAAAGTAGTAGATAATTGTAGAAAATTAACAGAAGCAGGTATTAGGGTAGCATTAAAAAGTCCTATTTTACAAATGACATTAAATGAAATAGGAGGTATGAAGAAGATTGCTGAAAAAATAGGTATTCCTTTTGTATATTCGTTTGATATAACACCTACTATTGATAAATGTTATGAGCCGCTTAATTATCAAGTTAATTTAGACGTTAGTTTAAAGCATGAGTTTAATAATTATTATGAACAAGTATATAAAGGTGAAAGAAAGCTTGGAGAAATTGATATAAAAGAGATTGATAAATTAATGCAATGTGAATATGTATATGCATGTAATGTTGCGAAGAATAGCTTTATTATTGATTATAAAGGAAATATGCTACCTTGTATGAAATTAAGACATAAGGGAAAAAGCTTGCTAAAAGAACCTTTTGATAGAATTTGGGATGAATTTAAAATATATGGGGAAATAAGAGCAAGCGAAAATTATAAATGCAAAAAATGTAAATCAAGATATTTTTGCGATATTTGTCCTGGTGAAATGGATTATATATATGGAGATGCAGAGAAACGCCCTAATGTAGTATGTTTGCCAGCAGAAATTCGTAGGAAATTTTATACCGGAGAAATAGCATTTGAGGAGGCTATAAAAGAAGCTTCTTTAAATAATTAATTAGTGGAGGAGGTGAAATTATGAAGTACGTAAAACCACAAGTAGTGAAATTTGAAGTGTCTATTAAAGTGAATAGCAATTCAAGTGATCGTTCATCATGCGATGGCGGACATTGCGTAAAGTCTAGATATGGACAGGATCATTAATATGAAGTATGGGTGTGTAAGATTAGCTTTTTCACACCCATGTATTTTATAAGCAGTATTATTAAAATTAGTTAATTAGTTTATATTTTGAGATTAGAAAGGTATGGTTTTATAAATGAGTAGTTACGGAGTTGGTGGTGTAGACATTGTTGATGGTTTGGCAGGTGGTGTAATCGGCATTGGAGCAGCACTTGCTGTTTTGACACCAGTTGCTGCTGGTTATGGATGGTATAAGGCAGGTAAGGCTGTTAAAGATTCTTTGGTACGTCAGCATCAGGAGGCTTTGGAAGTACAATATAGAGAAAAAGCGCAAGCAAGGGAGAGAATAGAAAAGGCAAAAAAAGTGAGACAGAAAATTATTGAGCAATGTTCAAAATATATTATTGAGTGCAAGGAAGATACAGAAGGTTTAAGCAATTCTATTTCAGAATTAGCTAAAGAATTAGTAAATGAACTTGAAAATATAAATAGTGAGATAGAGATGGACATAAGTTCCCTTGAAATGAAAAATTATAGTGATATTAATCGAATAAAAAAATTGGTAGATAGATATAAGACACAACGAAACAGGATTCTTGAAAAAGAAAAAAACAATAATGAAATGTTATCTTTTTTTGAAGTTATTGATTCGCTGTTTGAAACAATAGTTACTAGTGATTTTAGTTTTGTACATAATGTTGAGATAATGAGTGAAAAGCGAGTAAAACTGAAAAAATTATATGATAAAAAAACATTATTAGAGGAAGAATTTTATACTATTATAAATCGAGAGATAGATCGTTATGGTAATTATCCAATTTCAGCGATTTCTATAGATAGAATGGCAACATTATTTAGTGATATTAGAGAAGAAATTATGAACCTTCAGTATGAAGAGGAAGAATGGATTTTTGAGGAACGCTTACAATCAATCAGTAAAGGAATTGAATCATATTATACATATAAGGTGCTGTTGGATAAGGAACAGGAAAAATTTATGGACTTATATTTGAGATATATAAAGTCATATGAGGGAATGGGAGAGGATTATAAGGATGCTGTAGAATTCGATTCGTATGAAGAATTGGAAAAAGAAGTTAATTATAGAATAAAACAGTTAGAAAGAATGAAGGTATGTTCTGAATTATATTCGGAACTTGGTAAAGAAGCATATATTTGTATGGCATTTGAGAAGGAATTAAATAACTTAAATTATTCTGTAGAAAAAAAAGATGTAGCAGAACAATTGTTACATCGTAAATTACAATATGCAATGGTAGCTAACAAAAAGATTCCGTTTTATCGATTAGAAAAAAATTCAATTACTCGAATTTTTAAAGTTAATGATGATGTTGGACTTCAACTAATTGTTCATAGTGATGGTTCAAGTACCATGGAAACAATTGCATTAACTAGTAAAGCAGATAATAAAATTGTGGAAATACAAAAAGAGCACTGCAAAAAAACTAAATTATTAGAAAAGCGAATGAAGGAAAATTGGTTTGTGGTAGCAAATTTTACAGAAAGTATGTCAGCAGATAATATTACTTTTGAATTTAGTACAAATAATGAAAATACGACATTTTCTGAGAATGAGCAGAAGTATTATCTTAAAAAAAGACAGGAATTAGCAAGAAAAGAACAGAAAAAGAAAAATGCAAATAAAGCTAGAAATAAAAGTTTAGCATTGCATTATTAGAAGAAGGTGGAAGTGTGAAGAAGTATAGTCAAATATGTCCAGAATGTTATCATGAAAATATAATAGATGAAGTTGATGAAAAGTTTAAGATTTGTCCAGTATGTAAAAGTAGAAAAATTGCTAGGCAAAAGATTCAACTAATAGAGGATAATAACTATGAAAAGGAAGATGAAGAGAGGGTGAAAAAAATAGGGGAGGAGGCAGAACCTGTTTGGGAAGATATATGTGATATACATAATTCGATTTGTCTTAAATATATGAGAGGAATTATTAATTTAAAGTTTGAGTTAGAAATTAAAGAAAATGATAGCCCTTGTATATTGGGGAGAAATGCTTTTGGAAAAGAGTATTTTCAGTATGACAATCGTATTAGTAATGAACATTTTGAAATAATTATGGAACAGGGATATTGGAAACTTGTAGATAAGGAAAGTACAAATGGAACTATGATAAATGGTAAAGTGATTCAGCCGAACATTATGGTGGAGTTAAATAATGGTGATGTTATTAAATTAGGAAAAACAATTACATCGACAGTATTGGAGGTAAATATAGATGTTATTAGCTAGGATGATAGCTCCAATTCATTCTTTAGGGCCAGGACGAAGGCTTGGGATATGGTTTCAAGGTTGCTCAAAACGGTGTAAAGAGTGTATTTCACCAGAAATGCAGATATTTGATAAATCAAAAGAGGTTCCAGTAGATATGATGGTTATGCTGATAAAACAGGAAGCAGAAAGAAATAATTGCCATAGATTAACTATATCAGGAGGAGATCCATTTGAGCAACCTCATGAATTATATAAATTACTTAGGGGGGTAAGACATTTTTTTAAAGACATTTTAGTTTATACAGGTTTTACATTAGATGAAATAATTAAGAAAAAAAATTTAAGTCGATGTCTAAAATATATAGATGTATTGGTTGATGGTAGATATATTGCTGAAGAAAATCGTGGAGTAAGTAGGTTATATGGTTCGTGTAATCAAAAAATACATTTTTTTAATAATGTTCTTGCTACGGAATATAAAGAGTATGAGGAGCAGAATGGTATGTTAGAATCCTTTATTCATAAAGAAAAGGTAATTATAGTTGGTATACAAAGGAGAGATTGATTATGTGTATAAATAATGAGGCAAAATGGCAACGCGAATTAAGAAGTTTTTTGGGTATAAAAAGTGGAATGTTAGTAGAAGGTAATATTTTAGATAAATATTATTATAAAGAAAATGGAGAAGAAGATTTTGATGATTTTGATAGAATAATACATACATATGGGAAAGAAATTGGTTCAGAGGTAGTTTTTTATAATCCTATACAGGGATTTTATTGTTATGAATCTAATGAAGAGGCTTTTTTAGCGCCTTATTTAGAGGGATATGTATGTAAAATGGGAAAGATTTTGAAATATGAATATGGTACATATATACCAGTATATGAGAACAAAAAAAGTATGAACGAAGGTAAGATAAATGAAATACAAGTAATTAATTGTTGTAGCGGTAAAGATATTAGTGAAACAGAAGAGGAAAGTTTAAAGCAAGTTAATATGAGTAAGGTTGTTTTAAGGGCAATGGTAAATAGAGAAGCACGATATGATGGTAATACGGGTAATTTTGTTAATAAAAAAGATTACCCATCTAAAATATTTGTAATAAACTTTGCGTCTAGGCTTGAGAATTGCAATTTAGACGAAATGGCAAGGACAGAGATGTTTATGAATTTATATTTAGCAATAAATAATGCGTCTGTAATTAATGGAAAGAAAAATATGGTCATTATGGTTGTTGATAAATATAATGATATTCCTTTATGGATGTATCATAACAATCCTAATATTAGAACATTTCATATTGAATGTCCGGATAGAAAGACACGAAAAAAGTATTTTTCTGTGTTGGCAAATTACAATAATAATAATTTATTAAAAAATATGGATAATAATACAATTGAAAAGTTTATAATTGAGACAAATGGTTTACTGTGCGCAGAAATTGACCAATTAATTAGTTTAGCTACAAGTGAAAATATAGAAATTAATGAAATAGAAAAAGCTATAAAAATATATAAATATGGCATAAAAGAGTCACCGTGGGAAGAACTTGGAGATAATGTAGTAGAACGACTAAACTTAAAACTTAGTGAAAGAGTAAAAGGGCAAGATACAGCATTAGATATCGTGAAAAGAGTAATTATGAGGGCTGTTAAAGGTTTATCAGGGTTGCAGCATTCAAGTGCTGATAGCAAACCAAGAGGTGTATTGTTTTTTGCTGGACCAACAGGTGTAGGGAAGACTGAAACAGCTAAAACAATAGCAGAAACTATATTTGGTGATGAGGATGCATGTATTAGATTTGATATGAGCGAATATAGGGAACAACATAGTGACCAAAAATTATTTGGAGCACCTCCAGGATATGTAGGATATGAAGGAGGGGGACAATTAACTAATGCAATAAAAAATCATCCATTTTCAGTTTTGTTATTTGATGAAATAGAAAAGGCTCATCCTTCAATTATGGATAAGTTTTTACAGATATTAGAAGATGGAAGAATGACAGATAATCAAGGAAATACAGTATACTTTAGTGAATGTATTATTATTTTTACAAGTAATATCGGGATTAGTAAATTATTGTATGATTCAATGGGAAGACCGATATATGATGAATTTGGGAATCACAAAAAAGAAGCGGTTATCTCGATTTCAGATCCATTTAATGATGATAGTGAGGAATTTAAAGAAAAAACAGATAAAATAATAAAGAATGGAGTTAAAAATTATTTTATTAATATTGGTAGACCAGAGTTATTGAATAGATTAGGTGAAAACAATATTGTGGTATTTCAGTTTATTGATAGAAAGGTTGCGGAAGTTATATGCGAATCAAAAATATCAAATATTTTGGTTGCAATAAATAAAAAATTAGATATTCAAGTTGATGTGGCGGATATAGTTAATTTTATGAAAAATAAGGCTATAGCCAATCGTGGAAATGGAGGAAGAGGTATTGGAAATATGATTGAAGATAAGTTTATTAATCCATTAGCAGAATATATATGTAGCTATAATGGGAAGTTATCAAGGATAAAATGTTATATAAATGATAATAATGTAATTGAGTTTAGAGGTGAAGCGTAATGTCTACAAGGATAAAGGTTGTTGGTTTTGTTGATATTGGTGGTAGAGAAAAAAATGATGATAGGATATTATTGCATAAATCAGTGTATGATGTAGGAATTCATGAAGCAATACTAGAGATGCCATGTAGTCTTGCTGTATGTGATGGAGTAGGAGGGGCGCCCAGGGGAGATAGTGCAGCAGAGTTTGTATTAAATAAAATAAAGGAAAAGGATATTGCTGATTTAAATGATGAAAAACAGATGAGTGATTTTTTATCAGAGATAAATATGAAATTACTTTTAGAACAGGATAGTAATTATATGGTAAATGCAATGAAAACTACGATTGTTGGAATAAATTTTTTTTTAGATAGAGTCATATATTATAATTCTGGTGATAGTAGGCTTTATAGGTATAGAAACAATATTTTACGTAAATTAAGTGAAGATCATAATATAACACAAGAGATGCTTGACAAGGGGATATATATAGAAAACTACGAGATCGAATTAATGAATTGTAATCGTATTACTAGGTGTTTAGGAGCTGTTAATGTTTTGCCGCCGTATATACATAAAATTAATAATAATGTATATATAAAAGATATTTACTTGTTATGTTCAGATGGCTTGTGGAGTGTTGTTACAGATGCTGAAATTGAGGAAATATTAGGAAAAGCCCTTTCTTTGAAAGAAAAAGTACAAAAACTTTATTATTTAGCAAAAGAAAAAAAAAATCAAGATAATATTTCTATTATAATAGCAGAAATAGAGGATTAATAGGAGAGATATATGAATACTGATGATAATTTAAACGTTAATACAGCAAAAGATAATGCAGGAAAAATAAAAACTGTGATAGAAGAAAAATCTGAAGTTGATGTAAAAGAGAATAATAAAATATTAGCTGAATTAATACAAAATAAGATTTTTTTTATTTCTGATAAAGATGTAACTTATACATATAAGAATATTGTATCCTTAGATGGTGGAGAAGGTATTGTTATAGAGTGTTATTGTGAGCAATACGGAGAGGTTGCTGTAAAAATATATGTGGATATAGAAAATGTGTCGTTTGAAAAAAGGGAAAAAATAATCAAATTTACTAATATGGAAGGTGCTGACAAATATGTTCTTCCTATTATTGATAAAGGCTATATTGAATTATCTATAGGAAAAATGAATTATTTTGAAGTACAACCGTTATGTAGAGAAGGTAATCTTTTATCAAAAGGCAAACGTTCCTACAATGAAATAGTTGGAATAGTCAAAGAGATAAATGAAGCATTACATTTTGTTCATACGAATGGCTTTTTGCATATGGATATTAAGCCTGAAAATATCTATCAATACAATAATCATATCGTATTGGGAGATTTTGGAATAACTAGAGAAATGAAAGATGGAAAATATGTAACACGGGTTACACATATGGGAAAACAAGTTGGAGGAACATTAGGATATCAATCACCAGAAGCTGAAAAAGCATATGCTTTTTTTAAATTGACTCCGAAAACAGATTATTATTCTTTGGGTGTTACAATTGCAACATTATATGTTGGACATTTTGTTTTTTTTACCAATGGAGAATTTGATGGTGAGAAATATCAAGAAAGTTATTATTCTGGACATATTGAGCTGGGAAATAAGGAAGATAAGAGAACACTTTTATTACAAAATCTTATTGATGGTTTGTTTCAGTTCGATGCGAAAAATAGGTTTGACTATGAAGATGTATGCAAATGGCTTGAAGATCCTTTTTATAAAGGAAAGACGTTGAATAGCAATAAAAGTGATATTGAATGGTCGTCTCCTTTTCAGGGAAGTGAAAAGAAAGAATTGATTTATACTGAAAAAGAGTTGTTGATGTGGATGGTAAATAATTGGGACGAAGCAATTAAACGACTATACAGAGGTCATTTTGAAGAGCATTTTAAAAGAAATAACAAATCATATGTTTCACAAGAATTGCAAAAAATAGTGGATAATAAATATCCTGATTTAGATATTGATGGTGATTTAGCGCTATTTGAAGCATGTATGCTTGTTTATTCTGAATTAGATACTCCACTAGTATGGAAAGGAAGAAAGTGGGAGAGTTTGCAGAAATTAGCTGATGAAATTATTGAAGCAAGTGATATAGCGTTTTATAAGATATTAATAAATAATAAAGTCATATCTAAATGGATAAATGTTATAAATTTATTGGAAAATGAGCATGAATTAAAGGAACTTATTTTAAATATTGAAAATGCTGCTGAAGTAAATGAGGATATTGCTTGCTATTGGTTTGCGTATATATTCGCAACAGAAAAATTTATTATATACAATAATACAAAATATATGAATCCAATAGAATTAATAGAAGGTATAATTGATAAGCCAAATGAGTTGTATAAAAAAAATGGATATCTAGAGTATATTCTAGATTTAAAAAAAGGATGTAAATTACTTGGTTTTATGTGTAGTGGAGGAGATAATAAAATCGGATGTGATAAGTTTGTTTTGCAATTCATAAAGGAAATGCCTGCAAAGTTAAGTGAACAAGTACATTTATTTTTTTGTATGGTTGAGAAAATTACAGAGGAATTTAATAATATGCAATTATTAGATAAAATTCGAAGAGCATATCTTTTTCATGGACCATATGGAGATATAAATTATGTTCATTTTTTAATAAAAAATACTAAAGATTACTGTTCGAGTGAAAAAAAGGGAAAGGAAATAATTGATACCATAAAAAAAATGCCCCAAATTAACATTAGTTCCATTAATTTAATGGGAAAAGAGTTATTACAGATAAAAACATATATTGATTTGCTAATTGAAAATATGCAAAATAATCCAGTATTAGTTGAAGCAGGGATCTATAATGGAAAGGTAATCAAATGTAGAAATTTGCGAGGTTATTTTTTATATAGATTTTTGGATAGAGAAGTTGCGATAGGATATAAAGATATAATAGAAAAGGAGAGATAAACACATATGGAAAAATTGTTTAATTGTTTTCAATATGCATTATCAGAGATTGACTCTAGATTAAGTCAAATAAATATTATTAATAAAACTCTTGAAGAAAAGAAGGGAAATAATTCTAGAATTAAAAGAATTTGTTTATCTATGATATATACAGCAGGTATGCTTTTTAATTTATATCTTGTAGTTACAATGAAAAGTGTTTTTTGGGTTAGTGTTATCGCTGAAGTTTCTATGGTGTTATTTTTTCTAGTGTTATTAATCAGAAATTTGCTTGAAGATAGATATTATAGAACAATATATAATAGCGAGTGTAAATTAAAGCAGATATCAAGAGATTTAGTAAAGAATAAAGAAAAATGTGCTACATATAGAGAGTCATTAGTAATAAGTGATGAATCAGAAAAGCAAATTAATTTAGGAGTAGATGTAGATATCATTTTTAAGCACATACAAGAAAAAATAGTTACTTTAACAAAGAGAAACACAAAGACTGTAAGAGAAATTTTAATATGCATATATTTTGTGGCGGCAATGAGCGTTGGGGCAATTATTATGTTTGAAATATATAATAAAATTGATTCTTCAATAATAAAATTTGTGTGCGAATTTAGTGTGCCAGAGTCATGGGCACAGACCGGGTTTGATATAGTATATAAAATATGCGCCATATGTGGAATTTTTATTGGTCCATTTTTTAGTTTTTATTATTTCGAAGTTATTAGGCTTGTAGAATTAACGGATAGTTTGTTCTTTTTAATTATTGGTTCAAGTTTTTGCTTTTTTTGTATAAGTTTAGTTATAATTGCACTCGTATCATTAACAATTGCGCTAGTATACGGTATTGTATCTTTGATTATTGGCGTGGTTTCAGCTATATTAGTTTTTATATTCATTGTTGGGATAGTTGTAGCGTTGGTAAGTGGAGGATGATTTTATGAAGATTGCAAAAGACTATTTTATCATTTTAGGAGTAATAGCAAGTTCATTTGTTATTTTCATGCTAAGGAATAAGTTTGGTGTAATAGAGAAATATGAATATATGGCTGTATTTATTTTGTGTATGCTATCTAATATGACAATTTTATTACCAGCACCTAGCTTAGTTGTTATTGTATATTATGCTCAAATATTGTCACCGATATTAGTGGTACTAATAGGAGCACTGGGTACAACAATAGGAGAATTGACTGGATATTTGTTTGGAGAATCAGTAAGTAATATAAGCACAAAATGGAAAAAAATAATTTGTACAATTAGTAAAAAAATAAAAAAGATTCATTTATTAATTTTTATTTTAGCGTTTCTGCCATTGCCAATATTTGATTTTATAGGTGTGTATGCAGGGAGTAAACGTATTAATATAGGGTCATTTTTAATAATGTGTTATTTAGGTAAAATGTTTAAAATGTTATTTTATTCTGTAATTGTAGAAGATATAGTTTCTAAATATATTTCTCTATAAAAAGATGTTGTATATGGGATAAAGACCATATGTGACAATAAACTATTAATAAAATTTATAAATAGCTAGAGTATATTATGACATAATAAGCTAAAGAGGAGTTGATTAGTGTGAATTTTGCTTCAGACGAATTCTTCCAATATTTAAAAACAGAGGTAATGAAAGAGGAGTCAGATGGACAAATTTATTTTGAACTTGAGAAAGTAATTAAAAAATCAGTATATGGGTTAATATACAGAAAAGTTCCTCATGATTCAGTAGATGATGTGTATCAAGAAGTATTTTTTACTGTATGGAGAAGATTAACAGATTTTCTACTTAAATCTGAAAATATGAAACCTGCACAGAGAATGTCTTGGTTGTTAACGATTGTGAATAGAAGGATTGCAGATTACTATGAAAAGCAGGAGTGCTTTAAAGAAATAGCGTCTATAGATGATGAAAATAGTAATATTTCCATGTCAGATGCAAGAAGTGGTATAGTTGAGCAAGAAGAATTTACAAAATGTATGCATGATTTGTTTAATACATTACTTGATATGAAAACAGCACCAGAAAAAATATTGGGCTATGTTTATTCTAAATTGGTGTTAAAAGGTGATGGACGTAATAGTGGTAAACCATCAATTGCGGTAGATTATTTGACGGGAAAGTCATTATATGATATTTTCTATTGTATGAAAAAAGATTTACAGTGTTCGTTGGGTATTGCTATACCTGAATATGTATTTATACCTTTGAAAAATAAACTGGATTCAATTGATAAGGATGGCAATTTAGTTGGAAACAGAGTATTTACATATACTGTTAAAAAGGTTACAGATGGGAATAATCGAATACAAAAGAAACTAGAAGATATAGAGTGTAAGGAGTTGAAGCGATAATGAAAGAACATTTAGAATTAGATGATATTGTTAAATATGTATATGCTGATACACTAGATTCTTCTATGGTTATTTTTGCTCAAAGAATTAATTCTCATATTATGAAATGTGATAAGTGCAAAAGGTTATATGATATAGTAAATAGTTTGTATGATTTATCACATCAAAGAAATTCTAGGAGTTTGAGTATAAATAGTGTATGGAAAAGTTTGGTAACGCTTAAGGTTGAAGAAGGTGCAAGGTTAGTGGTTGATTATTTGGGGAAGAATTTATTTAATTATTATTATCCAATTGTAATGGGTTCAAGAGGCGAAAATAATTTATCTGAAATACATAATATTATTGTTGATGAAGAAAATGAATATAACACAGTTAGAATAGATGAAGGTGTTTTGAAATTAAAAATTGATGCGGAGGAAATTGAAGGTGAATTATCTATGGTTGCATTAGTTGATGAAGAGGGCAATATACAGCATGTGGAGCAATTGGAGCTAGTTGAAAACTGTTATATTGGAAAAATTAATATAGATAATGGTTTATACACTATCTACATAGGATGAATTATATGGAGAATGGTATTAAAGAACAAGTATATATTAGTTGTTTAGAGGCAATTGCTAGTGAAGATTTTGATTATGTTTTAGATAATATTCAAATTATTTTTAATGATGAGGGAAATGAATTATTTGACGAAAATATGTGTATGACTCATCTTATGTATGTGGAAGCATTGATGGGTGTTAAAACATACGATAAAGAATTGATAAATATTCATTTAAATAAGGCTCAAAAATATAGTGAAAAAGTAAATGATGAAGAAACGAGAATAATATTAGAAATATGTATACTGATAGATTATACAAAATATTACTTAGAAACAGAGCAAGTTAAATTAGCTGAAAGATATGCATATGATGCTATATGCGCTAGTTTTTCTTTTGAGATACCCGAGGATATTGTGTATAGAACAATTATCAATTTTATTTTAGTTTTGAATAAAATGAATGAGGGCTTATCTAATAATGTATCTATAGCAGTGTATAGTGACATATTAGTTGTTATAGATAATATGAATATAGATTTTCATAATAATGAGTATAGTGTTATCTTGAAGTATCTACTGTTTTCTTGTTTTTTAGAAAAAGGTGATTATGAAAACGCAAAAGATTATTTTGAGCAAGGTTATTCAAAAGAAATAGCTAGTGATAAGTGTATTTATCATACATATAATTGTATAGTACGGTATAAGACCTGCTTAGAAAAGATTTTTGAAGGTGATTATTTAAAAAATATATTACTGACAATAGCATACACAACGAAATATAGAGTTAATAATGTATTATTATGTACTAATGTTGATGAGGTTTTGAATTTTTCAAGAAATATTACTTACATTTTAAGGCTTATTTTGTCATTTGAAAATAAAGGGATATTAAAATTATCAGAAGAAGAATTAGTAGAGATTATTGTTAATTTAAAAAATATCTTACCTGATATGTTATATATATGGAAATATGCTAGCGATGTTAAAACTGTAAATTGGCGCTGGATGTCATTCAATGAAGTATGTGATTTAGTACCTAATAATACATGTTATATGGATTATGTTCAGTTTCCGTACGTTTTAAGAGAAGAAACAATTCTAGCTGATCTTGCGTTAATGGTTATATCAATAAATAAGTATGAAGATGAGATAAAAATAATACGTCATAATCCAGTGTTGTTATTACAAGAGAGATACTTGAACTTGATATTAAATAGTAGTATTCGAGCCAATCAGAATGAAGCGAATTCAAAAAGCTTATTTAATATATTGAATAGTAAAAGTATGCCTAATTCATTGTACAATCTAATAATGGAAAAAACAGAAAAAAAGATATCTTGCAAATGTGATAAAATAATAATATCAGGAGATGTAGAGATTACAAGTATTCCATTTTGTGCACTTAAAGATAATCAAGGTAAATATTTGATAGATAAGTATAATATTATAATGATGAATTCTATTAGAAATATTAATTTGGAGGAAAGTATATTTTCATATAATTTAAATAATTCGTTAGTATTAGGTAATCCTGAATATACAATAAATAGGGAATTGTTATCGCAGATTAATGAAAACTGTTTAACACAGTTGCCTTTGAGTAAAATAGAGGCAAATATTGTATCAGATTATCTAGGAGTAAAAGCATGTGTTAAAAAAGAAGCTAATATTAATAAGTTTGTTAATGCAAAATGTGAATTATTACATATAGCAACACATGGGCAAATTTTACAAGGTAAAGAAGAGGAAAAAGAATTAGATCCTCTTTCTTATAGTTGTATGTATTTGGCTGGTGCAAACGATTATATTATTACTGGAAAAGCTGTTGAAGGATATGGAACAGGAAGAATTACGGCTAAAGAAATGTATAAATTTGATTTTAGAAGTGTCAAGATTGCAGTGTTTTCTATGTGTTTTTCAGGAAATGGTGAAGTTGATTATTCGCAAGGGCTTATAGGATTTAAGACTGTTATGTTGGC
Source organism: Bacilli bacterium (assembly GCA_017409025.1). GTDB lineage: Bacteria > Bacillota_I > Bacilli_A > RF39 > UBA660 > RUG705. Next base: position 18,620 of record JAFQTN010000029.1, read on the forward strand.
AAATAAAGTTAGAGAAATTGTTTCATGTCTATGGGAGGCAGATGACTTTGCATCAGCAGTTTTGATAAAGAAAATGTATGAAAATATGAAAGATATGAAACCATCAGAAGCGTTAAGACAAGCACAGCAATACTTAAAGTCTGTAAGTATATTGGAATTAAAGAATGAGGGGTGGTTTGAAGATAAGTTAATAAAAAAAGTTGGTCTGGTAGCAGAAGAGATGAGAAGAATTGCGCAAATGCCAGATTATGTTAAGATATTTAGTGAGCCTAAGTATTGGGCCGGTTATAATATTACATTGAATTAAAAAAGTTAAACTGAAGAATTTCAGTTTAACTTTTTTGCGATAAATTAGATTGATATAGGGATTACCTTTATGAAAGAAATAAAATGTTAAATTAAAAAGTACAAGGAGGTATCACTATGAAGAATTTATTAAAAAGAACCTTAATATTATTTGTAACTCTTACAATATTATCATCATTATTCACTGGCTGCTCTAGTAGGAATAATAATGATAATCAACCAGAAGAAACCTATAAGCTTAATGAACTTATAAGCTCTATCGATGAAAAGGTTGAGGTAGAAGTACAAGAAAAACTTGTTTCAGCAAGTGAAATATTAGCGGAAGAACAGCATGTTATTGTATATCGTCCTAAGGATGGAATATACGAATTTCCAACATTTATTAATCCAGAGAAGATTAAGGTAGATAAGTATGGAAACTTCCTTCTTTCTTACAATGACGAAGAAATATATTTAAAAGATTATTCTAATCTACAGGATAGTAAGAAAACTGAATTTGCTGTAAAGTTAGCCAATAATGATTTGATAGTAGAGGATGTAATCTCAGATGAAGAAATATGTAGTACAAATAGTAATTTGTCATATATTCCTAAACTTATGAACACAGAAGAATATGCAAAAGATGTTTCAGATTCTCAGAGAAAGCTAACAGTAGTTATTATGGATACTGGTATGTACAATAAGAATTCTACCATTGCACCATACATCAATATTGCTGATAGTTATGATTTTGTAAATATGGATAGTAATGTATTTGATGAGATTGATGATCATGCAACGTATGTAGGAAATACGATTTTAGATACTGTTGGTAAAGATGTTATGTCGAAAGTGAATCTGATTAATGCAAAAATGTTAGAGAATGGAATGGGGTCTATATATGATGCAGCTAATGCTGTTATGCATTATGCTGATAAAGGTGTGGATATTATTAATTGCAGCTGGAGTGCGAATGGCTGTGATTCAATGATGAAATATGCACTTGATTATGCTGCATCAAAAGGTGTGATTTTAATATGTTCTACTGGAAATGATGCGAGTGTGGTGTCACATCCCGCTGTTCATGAAAATGCCATAGCTGTTAGTGCTATAGATTCAAATAAGTATATAGCATATTTTTCAAATATAGGTTCAGAAGTAGACTTTACAGCACCGGGTGTTAGTATCTTAACAGGTGGACCAAATAATGAAATGGCATATGTGAATGGAACATCTTTTTCAGCACCAGCTATTACAGGCTTTTCTATATTATCAATGCTAGATGATGTAAGTATAGATACAAAAGAGGATTTAACAGCTCATTTAATATCTTATTGTGAAGATTTAGGGCAAGAAGGCAAAGATGACCTCTATGGATATGGACTGCCTATTTATGAGAAGATAAAAGAACCAGAGACAACAAAAGAATATGAAAGTGTTACGAAACCAGAGACAACAAGAAATCCTGAGACTACCACAAAATCAGAAACTACAAAACGACCAGAAACTACTACAATGGAGGAGACAACTAAAGTTGTTGAAACTACAACAGCGCAACATACAACAAAAAAGCCTGAAGAAATTACGACTAAGGCACCAGAAACTACTACACAGCCTACAACTAAGGCACCTGAAACTACTACACAGCCTACAACCAAGGCTCCTAAGCCAACTACACAACCACCTACAACTAAAGAACAAGAAACAACTAAAGCACCTGAGGAAGAAACAACTGTAAAGAAGGAAAAAACATTTACAATATCCTTCAATGCAAATGGTGGAAATGTTGATACTATATCAAAGACAGTTACTAATAATTCAACATATGGAAAGCTACCAACACCTTATAGAGATTATTATGTATTTGATGGATGGTATACAGCTCCTAAGGATGGTAATAAGATTACTGAATCATCTAAGGTGTCATTATCTAAAAATCAAACACTATATGCTCATTGGAAGCTTAAAAATGAAAGTGATTGGGTAAAGGTTAGTGATGTACCTAAGGGTGCAATGATAACAGATGAGAAATATAAGTATACATTGACATCTTATAAAACTTCTTCATCAAAGACACTCTCAGGTTGGACTTTATATGATACTAAGATTTCATATGGAAATTATGGTGGTTGGAGTGGATGGTCAACTACCCCTATAAATTCTTCAGATACGCGTAAGGTAGAAACAAAGCAAGAGAAATATACATATTATACAGGTCGTAAGGAGTTTAATTACAGTCATTATAAATACTATAATACAACTTATAATAAGTGGTATTACACATATAGTTATGCAGCTGCAGCAGCAAATGGTCATAGTATTGTATATGAGGAGCTTGGTTGGTCAACTGTAGAGCAGTATTTATATACTAAATTTGGAAATAGTTCACAGTCGTGGGGTACATACGTGAATTCTCAGCCATGGTTCAATGAGATGGTTAGAGAGCAGACTGCAACTGGAGTTACAACATATTATAGATATGCTGATAGAACTAAGACATATACATATTACTTTAAGAAAGATGAGGTTAAAGAATCAAAAGATAATCCAACAGGAAAAGAGAATGTTTCGAATGTAACTAAGTATGTGAAATATGTATTGAAGTAGTTAAGTATTTTTATAGGCTGGTGATATTGAAATACCATATCACCAGCAAAAAAAAGATATTATACGAGGAGAGATTACAATGGAAAAGAGTAATTATGATATAACAAAGGAGTTTTGTAAACAGTATTTTAGTAGTTTGCCTAATTGTTGTATTGCAGAAATACAAAAACCTATGGAAGGCATGATGGTACAAACTAAGCGTAAGGATAAGCATAATGAGAGGACGTATTTAGTGTCATGTAAACTTGATAAACTAATGAATGTGGCTATATTAGATGTTTATCCGGGAATAATGGTGAAACGTTGTTATAGAGAGATGTTCCTTGAGTATGTAAGTAGAATTAATATTGAAAAGAAAATGGGGACAATTTTAGTTGAAGATTTTGGGGATGTAACTATGCGTGCTACCTTACCGTTTAGAGATATACCGATATCTTTAAATACTTTTGATTATTTTCATAATTTGATGATATTGGAATTGGAAAAAGATATAGAATCACTTGATAGAGTAGCTTCAGGAAAATTACCTTATAGAAGGGATGTTGATGAATTATTACGTACTTTTTTAGAGTTTAATGATGTTAGAACTGAAGTGGATACATATTATAGAGAAAAAGTGAAAACTAGCTATCTGTCGGATGTGTATGAAGAAAGCAAGAGACAAGAAAAAGCTGAGGCTGATGCTAAGATTGGAAAGGAATTATTGGATGAGTTAGAAGCTGAAGGGAAAGGCGAAAATATATCAATGAATGATTTTATCAAAGAAATCTCAGAATCGGATGGTGAAGATAAATAGTATTAGGAGGTTAGGATGATATGGGTGAGGTGAATAATAAATTATTCCCTATTATGCTTAAGAATTACATTCAACAGTATGTAGTTGGACAAGATTCGTATCTTGAACAACTATGTATGAAGATATACAGGTATCACATATTGGGCATGAATGAAGCACCGTTGCTTGTAATCGGACCCACAGGTTGTGGCAAAACCTATGCTATAGAAGTTTTGAAACAGTGTAAACTATTGAAACCAAAAGAGTTTACTATTTTGATTTATGATGCTTCATCACTTACTCCTAATGGTTTTACTGGCGAAAGTATGTCGGATATTATCAAGATATTTAAAAATCAAGCGGTTAAGGATTTTAATGTCGATAAGAGGGGAATTATTTATCTTGATGAAATTGATAAAGTTATAGTACCTAATCACGATTCAAACTCGAATAATGTCAATGCATTAGTTCAACACCAGTTAATGAATATGTTATCTGGAACGATTATAGATGGTGTAGATACTTCGAAAATTCTTTTTGTGCTAGGTGGCGCATTTTATATGTTGGATAATATAGAGAAGGAAAATATAAAGAAATCAATTGGATTTTCTTATAATGATAATAGCCAGGTATCATTAGTTAAAGAAGCAAGCTTAAGAGATAATCTTATATCCATGGGCGCACAACGTGAGTTTTTAGGTAGAGTTCGAAGCATTGTTAGATTACCAAAATTAAATGAATTGCAGTTGAAATGTGTCCTATTACACCCTTATAATGGTTATATAGCCGAGAAAAAGAATGTATTTAAGAAATGTGGTTTGGATTTTGATTTTAGCCCTAAATTAGTGAATAAACTAGTGGAAATGGCTGTTGATGAAGATTTAGGGGCTCGTTCTGTCAAAAATATGGTAGATGTAGTACTTGGAACCTATGATTACTATATGTTAGAGGAAAATTATACTTATATGTATTTAGACGAAAGTGTTTTAGATGGCAAGAGTCCCTACTTTGACAAATCCAAAAAGGAATCACAGAACTAATAAAAGTGGGTGAGATTATGAAACTAGTAAATGAAAAGAATAATATGAGTAATAACTTATATCAAGGTTTGAGCAATAATCCGAGGAAAGTATTTAGAAAGGCACATTTACATAGTATTGCAAAGTTTCTAGATAATATTGATAACTGTAATTTACTAGGAACTATTCCTAGTGAGATATTAGATATGCCAATAGAATTGATTGAAAAGGTTGACAGTGAGCTTGGCATTAGTCTTATCGAAAATGAAGTTAGACGCAGACTGCTTGTTGATATATATTATAAGTATCCGCTAGTTTTTAATTGTAAGTTAAATGAAAGTCAGTGTCGATATTTAGATATGTTCTTTAGGTGGGAAAGAGAATTTACAGAAGAAGATAAAGAAATATTGCAGGAGCTAGATAGGTTTGATATAAGATATGCAGATAAGTGTGCGGATTATTATGAAAAAAGAGAAATGTTAAAATCATATATAAAGTTACCTATACTATCTTTTGATGATGATTATACAGATTATTTGTTCGTAGATGCAGCACATTATTGGCATGAAATATTTGAATTATAAAATTATACTTAGGAGGAAAAGTTTTGAAGCAGATAGATTTTTTTTCAAAGAAGACATCTTATGTTTTTTTAGTTGGATTGTGCATTTTTTTTGTAATGATAATCGGTATAGTTAATAATGAGCATTGGAATAGTGTAAGTGTATCGATTTCGTACGGTGGTGTTTCAAAATATATTTCAAATCTATTAGTGATAATTATATTTTCTATGATTGTGATTTATGTTATTAAGCTTTTAGAAAAAAATAAACAACAGCAGATATACTTTTGGGTATTGCCAGTGGCTATGATTATAACGAAGCTTTTGATGGTTTTGGGTTTTGGAATAAAAGCTGATGGAAAAGAGTGGTGGATATCATTTTTTGGATATGGAAATGTGAGTTATGTAATTATTATGGTATTTCTCGCAGCTGCATTTTCTGGAAGATGGATAAATCATCTTATTGAGATGAAAATGAAAAAGGAAGTGATTATAGTAGCCTTGTATGCAACGTCTATTTTGATTTTGAGTGTTATGTTATTTAGAGGTTTAAGCGGTGGATTAATAGTAGGGTTGTATATTATTATATATTACATATGCTGTTCTAAAAAGAAGAATAGGTATGCTGTATTTGGACTGTTTTCAGTAGCCTTAATATATGCAATTATTTATGGGGTTGAGAAGAAAGCTTCATTCACTTATGCCATAAAAATATTACGACAAGTTTTTGAACAAGATGCTGATGTCATAAAACAAAGTGAGATGTTTATAGCAGGAAATTATGAGGAGTTATCAGTATGGTATGCATATTATAATCCATTTACAAGCATAAAGGAATATATGTCAAATATAGGTGTATTATTTGTAATAGTAGCTTATATTTTGATTTTAGTATTGTTATATTTATATGTGAAGAAGTTTATTGTAAGTAAGGAAGATGAAAGATATGCCATATCATTAGTTATTGCTATGGCAATTGGTACGATGATATCAGTGCTTAAACATTTAGGTGTAACGGGGATAGATGTTGGAGTGGATTTACCATTTTTGATTCAGAACGGTTTTATATGGATTGAGGTGGTATTGATAGTTTTTTTGATTCCTTCAAAAGATAAAGTATAGATGGTGAAGGATTAAAAGAAAGAATATAAGAGTAAAATGTTAAGATTTATATTGGAAGCGAGGAACGGTAAATGGGAAGATTATTTACATCGGATTTGCATTTTGGACATAATAATATATTGTCCATACGTCCAGAATTTGATGATATAGAGAAAATGGATGAATATTTGATAAGGAAATGGAATGAAAAGGTTACAGATGATGATGAGGTGTATATTTTAGGAGATTTATCCTACCGTTGTCAGTATCATATAAGCTATTATTTAGATAGGATGAAGGGTAAGAAGCATTTGATAATAGGAAATCATGATTCTGGGTGGATGAAAAATATAAAGGATATGTCACAGTATTTTGAAAGTGTTGACAATATGCTTATTTTAAACGAAGATGGTAAAACTATATGTTTATCTCATTATCCTATGTTAGAATGGCCGAGAAGTAGATATGCTCATCAAGGGGTGTCTTATTTAATTCACGGGCATTTACATAATAATAGAGAATGTATGGCGTATGAATTTATTAAAAATAATCTTCCTACAGCATTGAATTGTGGTGTGGATGTGAATGGCTATGAGCCTGTTACATTTGAGGAGTTGATTGAGAATAATAATCGCTGGTATGGAAGATGAAATGAAGATAAAGAATATTGTGAATATGATATGTTTGATTATTTTACAGATGGGATGAAATAAATGGGTTGATAATCTTAAGTAAATATTGAAAATACAAATGATAGAGTGTATACTTTATATAAAGCGTAGTAAGTGTAGAAAGGAGGCAAGGTATGCCAGATATAATAAATAATATAATTTATAATTTTGCATTACAGATTAAAAGACTGCTTGGTACAGATTTATCTAAAGTAATCGTATATGGCTCCTATGCCAGAGGTGATTATCGAGAGAATTCAGATGTAGATGTGATGATACTTACAAAGTTGTCAGACGAAGAGATAAAGAAGATTGATACAAAGATATATGATATGGCTTATGATATAGAATTGGAAAAAGGTATTCATATATCTGTAATTATAAAGAATGAAGAACATTTTAAGTATTGGGAAGATACGTTGCCATTTTATAAAAATGTTAGAGAAGAAGGGGTATTGATTAATGCAGAATAAAAGTATAGATTTGTGTGTTTATCGTATTAATTCAGCTATAGAAACTTTAGAGGCGGCAAGAGCTTGTATGGATATTAAGCATTATAAAGATGCTATTAACAGAAGCTACTACGCGGCGTTTTATGCAATTAAAGCAGTATTGGCAATTGAAGAAGTTGATTTTAAAAGACATAAGGATGTTGTTGCGTATTTTAATAAAAACTATGTAGCAAATGAAAGGTTTGAAAAAACTATGGGACGTATTTTAGCAACGCTACAACAAAAGAGAGAGGCAAGTGATTATGATGATTTTTATGTTGCCTCTAAGGAAGAAGCAGAGATACAATACAAAAATGCAGGGTATATAGTAAATGTAATAAAAATGTTTTTAGCAAATGACTTTAATGTGAAAATATAATTAATAAGAAGAAAATGCTATAAAATGCAGCCCCTAATACAGGGACTGCATTTTTTTATCTCTAATTTTGATATTGTTCTGAATGCATTTGGAATTATTCAAAAAATAATCCAATAATAGTAGATATTTCCCGAAGCTTATTATAAAATAGCCTTAAGAGAATGTGTTTGATATTAAAATAAAAATAGATAACCATAAACTAAAGGAGGTCATACTTTGAACAATTTACATTTAGCTTCCCATCCTCTTGCCAATGAGAAGAATATTATCCCAGGCAAGAATTATAGAATTACAGTACTTACAGAGTCGCTGTTTCGTTTAGAATACAGTGAAGAAGGCGTATTCAATGATGAGCCCACACAGACGGTGCTTAACAGAGATTTTAAAGAGGTGCCATATAAGCTTAAGGAGGAAGAGGATTATCTTGAGATAATCACATCTAACGCTAAGCTTTATTATAATAAGCAGAAGTTTTCTACTAATGGTTTGAATATAAAAATCTACGGTACGAATATGAATTATAATAGTGAGTGGTATTATGGTAAGGCAGCGCCTAACCTAGGTGGAACTGCCAGAACCCTTGATAATGTCAATGGTGTTACAAACCTTGAAGAGGGTATCATTAGTCGTAATGGTTTTGCTGTATTAGATGATAGTAAGTCACTTATTATTACTAAAGATTATGTGAAGCCTAGAAGTAATACAAAATCAGAGGATTTGTATGTATTCTGCTATGGACATCAGTACAGAGAGGCTATAAAGGATTTTTATTATTTGTGCGGTAGTACGCCACTTTTGCCTAGATTTGCTCTTGGTAATTGGTGGAGTAGATATTATAGGTATTCAGAAGAGTCGTATATGAAGCTTATGGATGATTTTGCCAAGGAAGGCATTCCTTTTTCTGTTGCAGTTATAGATATGGACTGGCATCTTGTGCAGATTGATAAGAAGTATGGAAGTGGATGGACGGGATATACATGGAATAGAGAGTTGTTCCCGGAGCCAAAGAGATTTCTTGATAACCTTCACGAGAGAGGCATGCATATTACATTAAATGTACATCCAGCAGAGGGTGTGAGAGGATTTGAGGACTGCTATAAGACTATAGGAACGCACATGGGTGTGGATGTGGAAAATGAGGAGCCTGTAGAGTTTGACATTGCAAATTGATTAGGTTACAATCGCTGTTAGCGTAAACGAAAAAGCAGATTACATATTGCCAGTATCTGCCCTTTCGTTTGCGCTAATAGCGATTTTGCCGAATTGAACAAAGTCGCGTCCGTGGAGCCATTGTGTATGGA
>JAFQTN010000030.1 GCA_017409025.1 Bacilli bacterium
CTGCTTTTTTCCCGATTCCAAAAATCTTTTTCAAATTAATAGAATTGACACCACCCTGTCTTGGTCGGAAGGTAATTGGTATGTACTTTATCTTTTGCTTCTTTCTGGCATAGATTACTGACAATACTGCGTTTGATAAATCGGCATCTGTAATTTCCACGCCAAAACCCAACTTTAATACCAGTTTCAATGTCATTGTAACAAAAACTCTGGAGATTCCATCTTCCCTGTGATTTCTGTGACCGATAATGAAATCATTATCTTTTCTTATATCCCCAAACTGCTGAAGTACTCGCTATTTGGCGTTTACACCATTCAAGATATTACAAATAAATATCAATTATTTCAAAATCTTCATATTTTCCCTTATTGTAATATAGCGAAAAAGTTATTGTTAAAATCGCAGTTATGCTATCCAATTCCACATCTTCACCATCCCAATGGACATATCCTGTTATTTCCGATTCCACTTCTATTTCACCAGTAATTTCTATTTGACCATCAAATTCTTTGACATCATAAGAAATAACATTCATATCTCCAATTCCTTCACACACTCCAAAATCTATTGTATTCTCAAATATATCTTGAAATTCTCCTCCTGTTAAATTGTTGATATAATTGGCAACACTATTATAAATATCATCTGCATAATTATCCTCTACAATTTGTTGCACATCTTTTAAAATAAACATGTTTCACCTCTTACATATATTGCTGAGCCATTCTCTTTAAATAAGCATTTAATTCCTGTGGCGTGACTGCATAATTCGTTAATTTAGATATATGTATATCTCCCTTTGCTGATAAATCTAAAGAAATCTTCTGCATATCAGAATTATATATCAATAATCCACGATTTTTTTTATTCTTTTTACATAATGATAATTCTTCTTTTACTTTTTCAATAAAACAACATAGAAACTCAAATTCTTGTTTTCCCCTATAATCCAACTCTGGTTGCATTTTTTCTACCATTTTTATGTGTTCACACATTTCTTCCTCTGAAATAGGGTACGCAGTTGAAAACATTCTCTCTATATCTTCCAAATCATATTTTTTCTCTATATCTACAATAGTATTCTTCTTATTTAAAGTCAATACATATAGCTTTTTTTCAGATAATATTTCAAGGTGAAGCTTCTTTTTCTTTTGATGTATTTTCTCCTGTTTTCTTTGAAAATATATCCATGCGTTTAATGCTTTTATTACTTCATGAAATTTACTCAATGCTTCTGCATACATATTACAAATAGTTTCAAAATTCGAATCATCTTCAGAAATAAAAAATTCCCTCTTTATAATCTGTTCCACTGTATACTGTTGCACAAATAAATTTTCAATAGAATAACAAGGTGTCTCAAATACTTCTTCGTCTTCCACCGGTTCATCAAAATCTCTATCTATAAAAAACAAACCTTTGCAATCCTTATATATATCGCTCTCCCTAAGCATTTTCCTCATATACAATACATTACTTTTACCTTCGCAACACAAATGCTCTTTTTCTTGTTCAAAATACTTATCAATTCGCAGTCCATAGTATTTATCATCCATTTTCCCCTCATAAAAACAATATATATGTGTAGGATTCTTAGGATATAACTTCATAAATTTATCATATACAATGACTTTTTCTTTTCTATCTTCTCTTAATTCCTGCAAAAAATCCATATTAATTTCCCTCAATATAATATTCCATTGAAACTGCATACTTATCTAAGTCATTATCAAAAACAAATGGTGAATGCGTAACTGCTAATAAAAATTTGCATTTTTCCATATTATATATATCTTCCAAATATGTTTTCTGCCATCTAAGTGATAATGAAATCTCCGGTTCATCAAATAATATAACATATTCATTCTCATTATCTAAATAAAGCTTAGCAAATAAAGCCACAATTTGCTTTTCACCAGAAGATAATTGTTCTAATTCTATTTTACGACGCATACCTCGTTTTTCATGAATAGTCAATTCTAATGTGTTACTATCTATTTCGACTTCTTTATTAACCAAATAATGATTGCATTTTTTCTCAAATTCATGCAATGCATTTTCTGTTTTTATTTGTTCTTCAAAAATAATACACAGTTTATTAAAAAAATAGTTGTATTCCGGACTCTCCATATCGGTTTTGACGTAATTGTCTATTTTTTCTATTATACTCTCCTTTTTCTCACTATCTATAAGATTCTCATCCATCCTTTTCACAATTTTAATAATAGCTTCTTTGTCCTTGAATTTTTTATTCCTCATCTGTTTATCATCGTAAAAATCAAACATCATTTCTGTAAATATTTTAGAAAAACCATTGCGATAGGATTCTTGTATTCTCTTAGTTGTTTTATCGAGAAGATTTTTTACATCTTTCATACCAAAATTGATACCTACCTCGGCGCTTAACCTTCTAGTATAGCCATCACTTACATCAAGACTCCTTAAATCATCTTCAATTCTTCGAAATGTTGGTAAATAAAGGACTTTTCCCGGTACTTTTTCACAAATAGTTTTTCTCGCAGCTTGCATACTATTTTTCATTTTTTCTTGTCCGGAAATATCCTCAATATATTTTTTAAATCTCGAAATATTTACTCCGTAATTTTTTAATATTTCTTCCGTTTCTTTTAAATTTTTACCCATTTTAGTGTCATCTATTATTTTCTTTACTTTATCCGGTGATAAAAAACGATACAAACGCCTAATCTCAATCGGTAAGCGGACTGCCTCCCAAGCAATAATATCTTTCTTTGTAAACTCGATTTTTGTATTATCAGCGAACACTAACTGTATGTTTTGAAAATCATAATATTTGAGTTTCAAAAATTCAGTATCATTATTACATAATGTATAATATATAATATTAAGAATGGTTGTTTTTCCACATCCATTTTCTCCAACGATAATTTTCGCTTTTTCCTCAAAATCAATGTCTATATTTAGATTACCAAATAATTTTCCTATTGCAAATTTTTTTATAAATGTATTCATATTTATACCTCTCTTACTCCATTTTCTTCTGCATATTCTTTCCTCCTGCTCTGCTACGGACAGGAATATATGCGGCCTCTTTCCTATCCGCCATATTTTATTTTGCTCATATGGGGATAGTCAATCGAATTGATTAAGATGTTTCCCAGATATGTAATTTTATTGTAAGGGTTTTGGATGGGGATGTCAATAATGGA
>JAFQTN010000031.1 GCA_017409025.1 Bacilli bacterium
ATTATTTTCCACAGTTTTTTTCATGTTAGTGATATGAATTTTATTGCACTAATGATAGAATAGAAATCCATTTTGTTCTCTTTTATCAGATTAAATAATCTTATTAGGTTATAGGATGCTATAATAGTATACATTAGGTTTTGTACCTTTTTTAAGCCTGTTATTGGTATGTGGTCGTAGTTGTAGATTCTTTTAAATGTTCCGTTATGTGCTTCTACTGTCTTTGAACGTTGTTTATATTCTTTTATTCCATCTTTAGTGGACATTAATCTTTCTGTTTTGTATGTAACTTCGTGAACATATCTTGTAATTGTTCTGTGATTAGTTTTGTAGCAGGTTTTTTTGTCTTTGCATTTTTTGCAGGCTTGGTAATTTGAATAGATTAGTTTGATTTTATTTCCGCCTCCTTTTTCTTGAGGTGCTGGATATGCTCCATCAAGAGTTAATTCTTTTTTATTTGGACAAATGAAAACATTTTTATATTCATCAAAAACAAAATAATCTATAGCAAAAGGATTTTCAGGTGCATTACCTGAATTTTGTCTATTTTGCTGTTTTGTTGGAATTAAAGCAGTTATACCTAATTCTTCGAGAAATGTCAGGTTTGCTAGTGTTGAATATATTGTATCCGCGCTAATTTTATTGGGTTTAGTGTTTAAATTAACGAGGATTTGTTTCATTAATGCTGGAATTTGATAATGATCTGTAGGATTTTGAACTGCATTAACTCCACAAATTAACTTTGATTTTGTATCAGTACCTAATTGAATGTTATATGAAAATTTAGGGTACTTTTGTCCTTTATCTTTAATTTTCATTAATCTTGCATCATAATCATTTAAAGCAAGCGATACTTGACCAGAATAATCCAACAAACGCCACCAATGAAACAAAATATCTACTTTTTCATCATCCGTAACTGATTTATCCTTTAAAAATTTTCTTGCTGTTCTTCTAAGCTGTTTAATTTCATCTTTTGACAATTCTTCAACCATATAATGCTTTATTAACAAACTAATGTCTTTTTCTTTGATTATATTAAAAGGTGAATTATATGCTTTTTTTATTGTACCATCAATCGCAATATGCTCAAAATCAGTTAAACCCAATTTATTGGCCACAATAAGAATAAAACTAATAATTAACCGATAAATTGGTTGAAAATACTTACAATAATCCCTAATTGTCCTATCGCTAGGTTCAATACCTTGTGAAATTAAATTGTATAAATGATTGTATTTTGCATTATAAGCCAAAATCACAGTACTTGTTATTTTATTCATATAACCATAAAAAATTAATTTAATCATATTTTTAAGTTCAAATGGCGGTTTTCCTACATTTGAAGTTTTTCGCTCAATTTTAAAGAAATTAAAAGCACCATCAACAATTACTGATGCAAAATACATAAGCTGAAATTCATTCTCCATTCGACTAATTTCCATACCATTATCTTTTAAAATTTGATTATCCAACATCATTCTAATCAAAAATCCATAAATTCAATCATATAACCATAGAATAAACTATAATTACTTATATATTTGTAATTTATAATATAAATAGATTTTAATAACTTATAGTTAGAATAAAAAGTAAATAATTAATATTATTAAAAATAATGAATTATTAGAATAGTATATATAAATTTAAGAGAACATTATGAATAAATTAAAAAAATAACAAAAAAATAGGGTAAAAAAAATTGAATAATCTTAATTGAACAAAATTTAATAAAAATGTTAAAAATTAGTAAAAAATTGAACAGTAATTAAAAATTAATAATTTCTGCCAACACTCTTTTTATTAAAAAAAATGATACTCCTGAAGTTATACTACTCTTCAGGAAATTCATTCTCAAGTTTTTCATCAATACTTTTGATAAGCCGTTTAACAGTATTTAAATCCTCGACAAGAGATTTTCTCATATTAACAAGATATTCTTTTGTATCTTCACCATAAACAATTTTAAATGCTTTGCTTGATAATTCCTTATCTTTAACATCAGATATGTAAGATAACAATTCTCTTTCTTTAAAAAATTGTGGATTCAAATCAATACTTTCAATATCATTGAAATATCTCCATTTTATAGTCATGAATAATAATACTTTTAATTTTTCAGTATCCTCTAAATCTATGAGAGTATTCATAATATACACTCCTAAATGCTCATTATTATACAATTGAGCTTGATATTGACCATCTCTATATCCATCAAGATAATTATTTAACTTTAGATGTGTCCAATAATACTCATTCAAATCAATAGCAAATGTATTAGCTAGTAACTCAAGGAATTCATCTTTTTCATCAATATCCTCAATATTCATATCTACAAAGCAATGATTCTCATCATCTAATAAAAAATCAATTGG
>JAFQTN010000032.1 GCA_017409025.1 Bacilli bacterium
GTAATATGCTGTGCTTGTTCATTAGTTTATAATCCTAAAATTAGAACAGAGTTAATAAATAATTATTTGATACCATATATAGATAGTTTAGAGTAACAAATCACAATTTATAAAGCAGATAGAAATATCTGTTTTTTCTATGTCTATTTCCTATTTAGGAGTGGTAAAAAGGTTGTAGAGTGTCATTATTAAATATGCCTTTATTAACCATTTTAAAAGGGTTTAAGCAATGTTGACAGAAAACATACAAATACACATTAGATCCACTTTTAGATCCAGTAGACACAAAAAAAGAGCATTTCTGCCCATTATTTACTTAAGTTATTTATTATATCCATAGTCTCATTTAACTTACCCTTAAATAGGTGTGAATAAGTTTTAAGAGTTTCTGTTGTATTGCTATGTCCCATAAAAGAGGAAACAACTGTTATCGGTGCTTGATTATTAACAAGTAAAGAAGCACATGAGTGTCTGAAATCATGTAGTCGAATTTGTTTAACATTTGCTTTTTCTGCAATTTCTCCTTTTCTTCGTTGAGCTTGTTTATATGCTAAAGGTCTAATGCCATAGTCGTTACCAAATACAAAGAACTTCTTATCAAAGTTTTTAAATTTGGAAACTTCATCATAATATTTTTGTAAGTCAGATAATAGTTCATCAGCAATAGGAATCTCTCTAATACTTGAATCAGTTTTCGGATTGCAGACATAGTAATTAGAAGAGTAGTTATCAATACTTAAAACTTGTTTATTTATATGAAGTCTTTTACTGCTAAAATCAATATCTTCCCAAGTAAGTCCTCTAGCTTCACCAATTCTAAGTCCACAATAATATAAAGTTTGCCAAAGACATTTATATTTTAAATCATCTTCAGCAGATAAGAATTTTATAAAATCATCATATTCGTAAATTTGTCTTTCTGTTTTCTTCTCGTCTGGATTCTTAAACTTTTCCATTAACATTAGAAGTTGATTAAAATTAAAGTTATATCTTTTAATACCAAATCTAAGAACTGCTTTTAATACTTTTAAAATATCATTTTTAGAAACATCTTTCATATTAGGTTGATTATTAATATACTTTTTCCAATTCTCATAATAAACAATGTTAAAATCAACACACTTAATATTATATAGAGGAACTAAATACTTACCACGATACTTATAGCCAACTTTAGTACTGATTCTAACTTTATCATCCTGATATTCTAAAAAAGCATTCCATAAATCTTCAAAAGTCATTTTAGTAGGAACATTAACATTTTCTTTTAATTTATTTAAATATTCTAATTCTGCTTCTTTAGCTTCAGCTCTTGTAAAATACTTTTTACTATTATATCTTTTAGGAGTATTAAACTCATCTTTATAAACTACTCTAAAGAACCAATACTTCCCATCTTTAGTAGGAGTTTTAGCTTTATTTACTGACATTATAACCTTCCTTTCTTGTGTAAAATAGAAAAAACTGCTATAATGTAAATGGAAATCCAAAAACATTATAGTTTCTATAATTAATATTTTTATTCTTGGTCGAATTTAAATATACGATTTCTATTTGATCTATTGTTCCAGCAATAGGTCTTTTTTTA
>JAFQTN010000005.1 GCA_017409025.1 Bacilli bacterium
AAGCAATAGACGACTATATTTATTATTATAATTATGATAGAATTAAGGTAAAATTAAAAGGACTGTCACCTGTAAATTACAGGTTACAATCCTCTAATTAGAAACTATTTATAAACTGTCCAACTTTTGGGGTTCAGTTCATAAAGGATTCTTTTAAAATGGCAGTTTAAAATTTTTATTATTACCAAGCATTTTCATCATTTTTTTCATCTCTTCAAACTGATTTAGAAGTCTATTAACATCTGTAACAGTAAGTCCACATCCATTAGCAATTCTTTGCTTTCTGCTAGCTTTAATTATATCAGGATTGTGTCTCTCTTCTGGAGTCATAGATAAAACAATAGCTTCAATATGTGCCATTTGTTTAGGATCAATTTTAGCATCACTAAGACCAATTTTTTTAGCACCAGGTATCATTTTGATTAAATTTTCAAGTGGTCCTAATTTCTTTATTTGATTTAATTGAGAAAGAAAATCTTCTAAATCAAATGTTCCTTTAGTCATCTTTTTGGCAGCTTTCATAGCCTCTTTCTCATCGATTTCACTTTCAACTTTTTCAACTAAACTAATAACATCTCCCATTCCAATTATTCTATTAGCCATTCTATCCGGATGGAATTCGCTAAGACCATCCATTTTTTCACTAACACCAATAAATTTAATAGGAATATTAGTTAAATGTCTTACAGATAGTGCAACCCCACCTCTAGTATCACCATCTAATTTAGTAAGAATTACACCCGTTATACTAAGTGCGTCATTAAAACCAGTTATAACATTAATAGCATCTTGTCCCATCATTGAATCAATTACGAGTAAAGTTTCATGAGGGTTAATAGAACTAGTAATATTTTTTAACTCATCCATTAAATCTTCATCAATATGAAGTCTACCAGCAGTATCTACTATAATATAATCAAACCCATTTTCTTTAGCATATTTACAAGCATTAGTTGCTATTTCAACAGGATTTCCCTTTCCTTCTGAATATACAGGAATATTTAACTCCTTACCTAATTGCTTTAATTGATCAATTGCAGCAGGTCTATAAACATCACATGCAACAAGTAATGGTTTCTTACTATGTTTCTTTCTAAGAAAATTAGATAATTTACCAGCAGTCGTAGTTTTACCAGAACCTTGCAACCCGACCATCATACAAATAGTTGGTTTCTTATCAATAGTTAAAGGAGCGCTATCCCCTCCAAGTAAAACTTGTAACTCATCTCTAACAATTTTTACAAATAAGTCCCCTGGAGATAAGCTTTTATTAACTTCTTCTCCTAAAGCTTTCTCTTTGACATTATTAGTAAATTCTTTAACTACTTTATAATTAACATCAGCTTCAAGTAAAGAGAGTCTTATTTCTCTCATCATATCAGCAATGTTATCCTCAGTTATTTTTCCATACCCTTTGATCTTATGGGCAATACCTTGTAATCTGTCACTTAAACTCTCAAACATTATAATCACCTACAACAATTATACACTAAATTTAAAAAAAATTAATAAAAAGGTTGATTTTTAACATTTTTTTGATATAATTAACTTACTTGCAGATGTGGTTCAACGATTAGAATTCGGCCTTGCCAAGGCTGAGACGGGGGTTTGACTCCCCTCATCTGCTCCATGAAAATATATCTAGTGCAAAAGCACTAGTTTTATTATGGAGCAAATGAGGAAAATCTTCTCCTCCCCCCGTCTCACCCTTGTCTATTGTTCTTGAAACATATTATATCTTCTCTTATAAAATTCCACCTTATACAAACAATATACCTCTCTTTCGCATTATTAGAATTTCCATCTAAATTTCTTTTCTTAGGACCAATAGTCAGACAAGCGATATGAGGAGAAGTAAATTCTAAACACCTTTTTGATAAAATTAAATCATATATATCATGTTTCATTAACCACACATAATTATCTATTTTCCCACAAATTAAAGCATCGATATCATAATCTGAATTGCGACCTCTAACAATAAATCTATCAACCATATCTACGATAATCCTTGTCTTGTTTATACTTTCATTAAAAATATCAATTTCTTTTTGAAAAAGTTTTTTATATTCATCAGAACTTAAAGATTTAGAAAAGTCAATCTTTCCATCTTGATCTTTAGCATATCCATAATGATAACTAACATATTTATCTATAACATTGTATTGAATATCTATTTTTTCTAAATACCTTTTAAATTCTTGTATTTGTTCATGATGTATAGAATTGCTATTACCACACTTTAAACTAATATTTTTTAGATAATTTTTATACTTAATAAATATGTCAGTTTTTTGATTCATTTTGTTTTTCCATGATCTAAATTTTTCATCATTATTTATAATCTCCCCAAAAAGTTCTTTTAAAAATGATTGTGAAGTTTTGTCTAATTCATAAAAATACTTATTGTTAAATAAATTTACAAAATCTTCTTCGTTCTTATAACCATAATTCATGTAATTCCTCCTATAAAAAAGAGTATATCCGTATAAAGATATACTCCCGAATAGATATATTTTCTCTTGCCTAAAAATATAAATTATCGACTAAATTTTTTAAAATCAGCACTTGGCAAGAAAACTGATGTAAAAATATTATAACAAATAAATCGGAAAAAACAAAATAAAAATTTAATATATATTAAATAATTTCTTTTTTCAATAAACTAACAAACTTATTGCAATGAGAACTCATTACATTATTTTTTAGTTTTGCTACACCATATTCAATTTTTGAATCATTTCCTTTTACTTTAATTTCAAATAATTTCATATTTTTTAATTCTTCTTCAATATACAATTTAGTAACATAACCAATTCCATATCCAATCAAAACAAAATCAACTAATAAACTAGAACTAGCTATATTCATCTTTGGTTCAATATGAATATTATTCTTTTCAAATAATTTATCAATGTTCCATCTAGAATTAGATGGTTCTTTTTGAAGCAGTAAAGGATATTTTGAAATTTCCTCTAATGATAATTCTTTTAAAGAAAGTTCACGATAATTTTCATTTCCTACGAAGATGTATTCAGTTTCTCCTAAATTTATATAATCTAATTCCATATCTTTATTATTTGGAATCTTTCCTACAATTATGTCAATCATTCCATTTTTTAATTTCTTTACTAACTCTTTTGAAGGATCAGTATAAATATCAAAAACAACATTCGGATACTCTTTATGAAATAATTCCATATGTTTAAGAAGAATTTTTCTTGTTAAAGAAGTACTAATACCAATTCTAATAGTTCCACTATCTGTATCTAAAGAATTATTTAATTCCTTTTCAGCTTCATTAATCAAGTTAATAGCCTGCTTAACCTTTACAAAAAGTTTATTGCCAAATTCATTCAAAACAACTCCTTTTTTAGTTCTGATAAATAAGGGATTTCCTAATTGCTCTTCTAAATTTTTAATATGTTTAGTAACAGCTGGCTGAGAAATACTTAGCTTTTCACTAGCTTTAGTAATATTTCCCTCTTCTGCAACAACAAAGAAAATTCTATACAATTCTAAATTAATCATCATAACCTCCAGTTATAGTGAGTATAAAAAATATGTATTTTAATTATAACAAAATATGTAATACAATACAATTGAAAGAGGTGAAAAAATGAAAACAATTTCAAAAAAAGAATTAGAGGAAATAGGAAAGAAAATAGATGTAAGCAAATATTCCCACATCATAATTTACCAAAATGAAACTAATGGTACATATTTTATAAAATTTATATTACCAACAGAAAATGTCGATAGTATAAAAAAATCAATTGAAAACAATGGAATATGTGGTATGTTTGCAATAAAAGAATTGTATGATTGCCCACTTTTAGAAAGTAAAGAGCAAGAAGAAATAAAATTAAACACAAGTGAAAGAGTTTGGGATGCTATATCATATGCCACTAAAATGCATCAATTCCAATATAGACATGATGGTTCAAATTATATCAATCACCCACTACGTGTTGCTAATCTTGTTAAAAAATTCAAAATTTCTTCCAACATTGAAGACTTATATATAGCAGCAATATTACACGATATAATCGAAGACACCGAAGGAACATACTATGATATTATTAAAAAGTATGGTCCACAAGTAGCAAGTATCGTCTTAGAATTAACTAATAACGATGACTTAAAAAAAGAAGTAGGAAAAACAAAATATTTAGAACTAAAAATGAAAAATATGAGTAGTTGGGCATTAGTTATCAAATTATGTGATAGATTAGATAATATAACAGATGTAATATCATCTACTGAAACATTTAGAAATAAATATGTTAGAGAAACTATAGAGATAATAAACTATATTTTAGAAAATAGAAATTTAACTCAAACGCATCTGAATATAATCGAAGCTATTCTAGAAAGAATTAATTTTCTAATCAATACATATAAATATTATGAATATAATGCATTAGTAGTCAATACCAGACAAAATGTAAAAAGAAAAAGAAAAACACCATCATCTTGTAATAAGAAATGATGGTGTTTTATCTAAGTTGATTTAAATATCGTTTAACTTCTTTATTAACGCTTCTATACATTCTTTTAGGCTTTACAACAGAAACGTTTTTATTTAAAAAAATATCTTCAATAGAATTTTCTAAAACAGAGCCATAATTATATTCATTAAGTTGATGTTCTATAGAAGCATCACATTCAGTAACAATTCCATCAGGACTAATTGTTATGAAAGGACCAATATAACAAAGTCCATTTTCTGTATCAAGTTCATGTTTACTTCCAACATAAGTAATAAGCATTTTATAAGGATGAAAGGGAACTGTTATTCTTGAATCTAAATTTTCTGCATTCCCCTCACGAAAAACTTTGCTACCTAATTTTGCTAATCGACCAAAATAAGGGCTTTTACTATATCTTTCCACATTTTCTACATATTTATCTATTAATCCTGACCTATTTAACTCTTCACCGTGAAATACATCATAAGAAATTCTAAAGTTAGTTCTTACAGGTTTTTTATGTTTAGGATTAATAAAATCCTCTATTTGATCAAGTAACACTAAAAATTCCTTGCTATAAATGGTTCCATTAATTGTAACACTAACATTATCTACTAAAATTTTATTTTGGATAACATAATCAAATATCTTTTTCATTCTGTCTAATGCTAAAGTAGGTTCGCCTCCGCATATACATAAATTCATAATATACTTAAATTGCCCTAGCGTAGCTTCTATAACCTCATCACTCATTACTCTATTAGTAGCACCACCCATTAGACAATGACGACAATTTAAATTACATTTCTCTGTAATAATTAATCCTAAATTGGTCGTAGCAATTTTTTCCATAATATCCCCCCTAAAAATAGTAAAGTATATTATAACAAAAAAATATAAAAATGCAATTAACATATATTGTTTCTTATAAATAGAAAAAATATGGTGTTATAATGAAAAAATAAAAAAAAGAAACAATATATGTTTCTTTAATTAGTTAATCATCCTCTTTTTTAGAAGATCCTGCCCATATTCCAGGACGTAGATGTTTTTCAAGTCTTCGTACCATTTCATTATAATCTGAAATACCTTCAGATTTATAATATTCAATAGTTCTTGGTGTAAGTCTTGATTCCTCTATTATATAATAAAGTTCATCCATACTAACATCCAAATCTATTAATTTAACGATTTCTGCTAAAGAAAATCTTGAAGTTAAAATTTTATCCATATCCCAACTGGTATTAACATAGTTATTAAAAATCTTTTCAATATCATTTTTACTAACGCCTAGTTTCTCCTTATACAAAATCATTTGATATTTTCCAAATGCAGTGTTAACATCAATACTTAAATCATCCATATTATCATGGATTAAAGAAATCAAAAGGATAAAATAACCAATAGTTTTATATAGTTTGCTAGCTGAAAAAGATTTTTTATCAGGATTGTTTGCTGAATATCTTAATCTAGTAAAAACATCACCACAATTTCTAATATTTTCTCTTTCTGCATCTAACAATAGTTTGATGAAAAAATTATCTTTAGAACCCTCTATTCTTTTTACATCTTCTTCATCTAAACGTTCCATAAATCCTGGAGATATAATGGTTTGTAGACTTAATGGAATAGCATGAGTATAAAAAATTTCAGAATCTCTACTCCATGGAGTAGCTAAATCCCCTCCTATACCATATCCGTTTTCCTCGCAATACTTTTGAATAGATTCTGCTTGCATCGAATTGTATACTAAACTTTTAAATGTATTGATAACCTTCGGCATAGTTAATTCTAAAACCGAAAACCAATAATCAAAATTATGTCCTTTTTGATTGTTTAAATCTGGATAATTTAATAAAGCCTCCAACCTAGAATCATTTAAATTTATACCATGTCTAGATGCAAAATTTTTTAATGTATTTTTTTTCCTAAAAAAATCATCTAGTTCAATTGAACTCATATTTGGGTTAGTGCGAAGCAATTCTAAAGAAATAATATATTTTAATGCTTTTTCCCCTACTTTACCCAAATTTGAAAGTAAATCATCTTGTCTACCTTTAGCAATTCTATATTCATCAGAACCTTTTTCATAAGAATTCATAATTTTTTGTGTTTCTTCATATACTACTTCACAATTTCTAAAGGCCCCAATGCATTTATAATAATCATCTAAAATAGAATCTATTGTTTTACTAACACTTGCACTCATGATAAACCTCCTAACATAAGTAATATATAAGTTATATTATTTCTTCATTGATAATATTTTTAATTTTTAAAATAGCATCCTGTAAATTATCATTGACAACTACATAATCATAAAAGTGGGCTTGTTTTAATTCATCTGCTGCAATCTTAAGTCTATTTTCAATTGTTTCTAAATCTTCTGTTCCTCTACTGATAAGTCTTTCTTTAAGTTCTTCAATAGATGGAGGAGCAATATATATAAGTAATGCATCAGGAAATATTTTCTTAACATTCTTAGCACCATTGACATCTATTTCAGAAAAAACATTAATTCCCTCTTCTAATTTTTCTAATACTTTATCCTTAGGTGTCCCATAATAATTATCATTATAAATATTATATTCAAGTAATTTTCCATCCTCAATTCTCTTCTTGAATTCCTCTTTAGTTACAAAATAATAATTAACCCCTTCTACTTCCCCTTCTCTCATGCTTCTAGTAGTCATAGAAACAGAATACCATGCATTTAATTCTTTTAATAATTGATTACAAATAGTACCCTTTCCTACTCCAGAAGGTCCAGATATAACTATAAACTTTCCTTTTTTCATATTTTCACCTCATTATAAATAAAATTATTATCGTTTTCTTGAATGATATTGATTTATTCTAATATTTCTTTCTTCCAAAGTTTCATCAAAATTAAAATCAGGAGGATAAAAACCAAGTTTTCCATTTAAAATACGGACTGAAGGTTCTACATGTTCTTTAGTAATACCCATATATAAATCAAGAAATACTTGATGTTTTTTCAAAGAATTGATAACGTAATCATCATCTAAAATCAAAAAATCTTCTATTTCAGGATGTTCTTCTAAGTACTTAGCAATTTCTTTTTCTCTATTACCTTCTAAATATGGAGTAACATCAAAAATATCTATCCCTAGTTTCTTAAGTTCAGAAACATAATAAGAATATCTACTATCATCATATTTTACTCCATTAACTTGAAAACTATATTTATTAGAACTAGTAGCTACTATCTTAGCACCTGTCATCTTAACTATTTCAAGTAGAGGCAATACATTATTAATATCTACTCCATCAAAGTTATTCCAATTGTTTACTACTCCATCGAAATCTAAGAAAATAACTTTCATATCTTCACCTGACTAAATAATAACATATTTAATATCTCAAATAAAGAAAAATCACATAATTTAAAGTATTTTACACATAATTTCTATTTATAAAATCATTTACATAAAATATATAAAATGCTATAATTAAAGAGTGCAAGAAGGAGGCATATATATGAATTTATACAATACTTTAACAAAGAAAATAGAAAAATTTATACCAAATAATGGTAATGAGGTAAAACTATATACTTGTGGACCAACTGTGTATCACTATGCTCACATTGGTAATTTAAGAACATATATTTCTGAAGATATTCTAGAAAAAAGTCTAAAATATCTAGGATACAATGTTAAAAGAGTAATGAATATAACAGATGTAGGACACTTATCAAGTGATGCTGATACCGGAGAAGACAAAATGCTAAAGGGAGCTAAAAGAGAGAAAAAAACAGTTCTTGAAATAGCAGAATATTACACAAATTGTTTTAAAGAAGATTGTAATAAATTAAATATTAAATGGCCAGAAACAGTAATACCAGCCACTTCTCAAATTGATGAATATATTAAATTTATAGAAAAACTAATTGAAAAAGGATATGCTTACCTATCTGAAGGTAACGTATACTTTGACACATCTAGATTAAATGATTATTACAAATTAACTAATCATAATGAAGAAGAATTAATTTCAGGAGTTAGAGATACTGTTGAAGAAGATACAAACAAAAAAAATAAAACAGACTTTGTTTTATGGTTTACTAAATCAAAATTTGAAGATCAAGAATTGAAATGGGATAGTCCATGGGGATTAGGCTACCCTGGATGGCACATTGAATGTTCATGTATCTCATTAAAATATCTTGGAAATAAATTAGATATTCACTGTGGTGGGGTTGACAACATATTCCCACATCATACTAATGAAATAGCTCAGACTGAAAGTTACCTAGGGGATAAATGGTGTAATTATTGGTTTCACACTGAACACTTAAATGATGCAACCGGTAAAATGAGTAAATCAAAAGGTGAATTCTTAACAGTAAGTTTATTAGAAAGTAAAGGATATAACCCTCTAGCATACCGTCTATTCTGCTTGCAATCACACTATAGAAAACAATTAGTATTTACTTATGAATCATTAGATATTGCCGGGAATGCATATAACAAACTAATATCTAGAATTAACTCTTTAAAACAAGATAAGAGTATGATAGATAAAGAAGTATATGAAAAATATAATAATAATTTTAAAGAAGCATTATCAGATGATCTAAATACATCAAATGCTCTAACTGTTCTATATGATGTACTAAAAGCAGACACTAATAACAGTACAAAACTAGCATTAATTTCTTCGTTTGATAAAGTATTATCATTAAACCTAATAAAAAAAGAAGAAGAAATTGATGATGATTTATTAAAATATATCACTGATAGTATAGAAAAAAGAAAAAATGCTAAAATAAATAAAGACTATGAATTAGCAGATTCAATTAGAAAAGAACTATTAGATAAAGGAATCATTTTAAAAGATACTAGAGAAGGTACTACATTTGAGGTGATAAAATAGTGGATTATAGCGATTATATGTTAATAAATTATGCACTACCATTTTTAGGATTTATTATAACTTTGGTAGCGCAAATATACGTAAATAATAGTTATAATAAATATAAATATCAAGGTTTAAAAAATAAAGCGACTGGAGCAGAAATAGCAAGAACTATTCTTGATAAAAACGGGCTTAAAGATGTTAAAGTTAAAGAAGTAAAAGGTAATCTTACAGATTACTATGACCCTAAAAAAAGGGTTGTAAGCCTATCTACGGATATTTACCAAGGAGACACTATTGCTTCAGCATCTGTCGCTGCCCATGAATGTGGCCACGCAATTCAACATAAAGAAGGTTATATCTTCTTAAAAGTAAGATCTGCTTTAGTACCCTTTGTTAACTTTTCAACAAAAATTGGTTACTTAGTAGTAATTATAGGATTAATTTTCAGTTTTCCTAAAGTAGCTCTTATCGGATTAATGCTATTACTAGCAATGTTATTATTTCAATTAGTAACATTACCGGTAGAATTTAATGCATCATCGAGAGCTAAAAAACAATTAATAAAATTAAATGTAATAGATGATTATGAATTAGATGATTCAAGTACAATGCTAAGAGCAGCAGCTCTAACATATGTTGCTTCCCTTATAACTACCTTACTTCAAATATTAAGATTAGCCTTAATAGTACTTGGAAGAAGAGACGATTAAAAGAACTTCGTTATGAAGTTCTTTACTTTTTTTCTTTATTTTTCGCTTTCTTTTTGACTAAGTGCTCTTCATGTCTTATAGGAGTGTCAAATCGCTTATCTTTTTCAAAACAAACAGAATGTTGCATAGAACCAACTGCATATATCTTATCACCTATAAGTAAATGTTCATAGTAGATGGTCTCAAAATATCCATCTTTAAATTTTATACTAAGATCTATTGCTCCAGGAAGAAATTCATTTTCAGAAGTAAATATATTACTAAGAGATGGAACTGATATTGAACAACTACCATTAGCACCAATAATACTTCTAAAAGCATGGTGATGACCTTTTAATAACAAAAAATTGGATGTTAAATCGTGTTCACAACTGACACCGATCCCTAAAGGATGTGCAAGTAAAATTTTATCGTTTTTAACATTAATTATTCCACTTCCATATCCAATAGGAACAATATCATGTCTAAAATTTTTTAAATATTCTATAAAATCAACTCCAAAAGAAATAAGTGAATCGATATCATGATTACCAAGAATAATAAAATTTAAAATACCAGGATCAAAAGGATAGTTTCTAGCAGCATATTCCATCTGCTGGAATGGATGATTATGTAACTTAGATTCTTTTCTCCCTATACTAATTCCGTCTAAAAAATCACCTGCAATAATAATGATATGGATGTTGTTAACAATGCAATAATCATATATTTTTTGCCAAGCAATAGCACATTCAAGTTCATTTCCTATATGCAAGTCTGATATAAGTAATGCTCTAAAACTATCGGTTTTGGGTTCGGTAATAATATCAACTTGATTACATTTAGGAGGAATATATATTTCTTTGTTTGGCACATAAATAATATCTCCACTACTATAATATTTCTTATTAAAGTTCATCCCTAACTTTTTTAATTTACGAAAAACTTTATAAAGCTGATCTCTTGAAATACCAAGTTCAGTAACCATCTCATTAACCGTATATTTCTTATCAATTAAGTCTAATATTTTGATATTTAAGTCTGACATATTTTATCTACCCCTGACATTATAAGTTTATCATCTAATTTGCTATTCAGTCAATGATTCTACATTAAAATTTGGTATAAAACTCTCACTCTGAGCTCCATCTTCTTGAATAAAAGCATTTCGAATCCCAATATCCCATGCATAATCAATAATATCATTATAAATATCTTCTTCAACCTTAGAATTAAGTTCATCATATTTACACTTTCTCACTGGAGTATATTGATTCATGATACTAATATAAATGTTATCATTATATTTTTCATACAAGTATTTTAGTATTTTTTTAGAATCCTCTTCCATATTGGGAAGCAATAAATGCCTAACTAATACCCCAGATACCATATTCCCTTCTTTATCGAAAATACACCTGCCCTTTTGCCTAACCATCTCATCTATTGCTAAAGATGCATACTTAAAATAATTCTTACACTTTGAATACTTTGTTGCATATTCATCGCTATAATATTTAAAATCAGGTAAATATATATCAACAATTCCCTCTAACATCTTAATCGTATCAACATTTTCATATCCACTACTATTATATACAATTGGAATAATTAACCCCTTCTCTTTTGCTAATTTAATACCATCTATAATTAAAGGAACATAGTGTGTCGGAGTAACCAAATTTATATTGGTTGCACCCCTATTCTGTAATTCTAAACAAATATCACTAAATTTTTCTATTGATATCCCAATTCCATAGTTTAAAGTACTAATTTTATAATTTTGGCAAAATAAACATTTCAAATTACAATAAGAAAAAAATATTGTCCCAGATCCATTTTGCCCAGTAATACAAGGTTCTTCCCACTTATGAAGATAATACTTTGCAATAGTCATTTCACTACCTGCAGCACAAAAACCTCTCTCTCCACGGTTTCTATTGACAGAACAATTTCTAGGACATAATTTACAATTATTTAATACATCGTTCATACAAATCACAATATTATTTTACCATAGAATTTGCTAAATTATCTTTTTTTTGATATAATTATAATCGGTGATTTATGTGAAAATTTTAGATGTTAAATTAACTATCTCTGCCGTTAGAAAAAGTCAATTCCCTGAAGGAGAAAAAAGTGAATTCCTTTTAGTAGGAAGATCTAACGTAGGAAAGAGTAGTTTTATAAACACATTAATAAATAGAAAAAACTTTGCAAGAACTTCATCAATACCTGGAAAAACTCAAACATTAAACTTCTACTTAATAAATGATTATTTCTATTTAGTAGATGCTCCAGGATATGGATATGCAAAAGTAAATAAACAATTAAAAGATAAGTTCGGTTTAATTATGGAAGATTATTTAGAGGGTAGAGAAAACTTAAAAATGGTTTTCATGCTAATAGATTTTAGACATAAACCAACTGAAGATGATGTTATGATGTATAAATATTTAAAACATTACAACATACCAGTAACGGTAGTTTGCACCAAATTAGATAAGGTTAGTAAAAATAGCCATTCTAAATGTATAAATCAAATTTGTAAAACATTAGAATTAGAAAAAGAAGACTTAATCTTATTTTCATCTGTAACTAAAACAGGAAAACAAGAAATATACTCTAAATTAATAGATAAATTAGAATTAAAATAATAGAAAGATAGGTGATATTATGAAAATACCTTCAGTAGCCTTAGTAGGTCGTCCTAACGTAGGTAAATCTACAATATTCAACAGATTAGTAGGTAAAAAAATATCTATAATTGAAGATACTCCAGGTGTAACTAGAGATAGAATCTATGGAGATGTAATCTATAAAAATTATAAATTTCACTTAATAGATACTGGTGGAATAGATGTAGGTCCAGAAAATTTTAACAAAGAAATTACTATTCAAGCATCACTTGCCATAGATGAAGCAGATATCATAGTATTTATCGTAGATGGCAAGGAAGAATTAAATAGAAATGACTTTGTAATAAGAGATATGCTAAAAAAATCAGGTAAAAAAGTAATTTTAGCAGTTAATAAAATAGATAATGATAAAAGAATGAATGATATTTATTCATTCTACGAATTAGGTTTTGATAATATCATCGCTGTAAGTGGAGAACATAATATTGGAATATCTTCATTATTAGATGAAATTACTAAAGATTTTCATCCACAAGAAGAAGTAAATTTAATCGACAACAAAATCAAATTCTGTGTAATTGGAAGACCTAATGTAGGGAAGAGTAGTCTAGTAAATGCCATTCTTAACGAAGAAAAAGCCATTGTTAGTAATGTGGCTGGAACTACCAGAGATGCTGTGGATACCCCATTTACATATGAAAAAGAAGAATACGTTATAATTGATACAGCAGGTATTAGAAAAAGCGGAAAAATATATGAAAATATAGAAAAATATAGTGTAATTAGAGCTATGAAAGCCATTGAAAGAAGTAATGTTTGTGTAGTTGTAATAAATGCAGAAGAAGGAATAATAGAACATGATAAGCATATCGCAAGTTATGCTCTTGAAGCAGGTAAACCATTAGTCCTAGTAGTAAACAAATGGGATACGGTAGCAGATAAATTTAACATTGCAGAATATACTAAATTAATGAGAGCAGAATTTCAATTTTTATCGTATGTTCCAATCGTATTCTTATCAGCAAAAACTAAAAAAAGAATTCATACTTTAATGCCAGAAATTAAAAAAGTATATAATAATTCCATGAAAGAAGTTAAGACAAGTGTCTTAAATGATGTTATAAGAGATGCCGTAATTTTAAACCAACCACCTTCGTACAAAGGGAAACGATTAAAAATATATTTTGTATCTCAAAAAGGTGTAACTCCACCAAAATTCGTATTTAATGTAAATAGCAAAGGATTGGTTCATTTCTCTTATGAACGTTATCTAGAAAATAAAATACGTGAATCATTTGACTTTGAAGGAACACCAATCCAAATAGAATTTAAAAATAGAAATGAAGAGTAGGTTAGTAATAAAAACCACTCTTTTTTTATGGCCAGAATATAATCTTGATTAACTAATGAATAAGTGCTAGAATAATCATCATCAATGGGAGGTAATGGTATGAAAACAGAATCAGAAGTCTATAATGAGGTGTTAAATTATATAAAAAGTGATAAACACAACCGTCCATGTACATTACAAAGTATAAAAAAAATACTAAGAAGTCAAAGAATAGTAGATCTAATATTTTCCAGACCAGACATATTTAAACTAGAATCAGAATTTAAACATGTGCCTACGGAGTGCATGACAGAAAATGTTTTAGTAAAATTTGTATTAGCTAATTCAGATAATTTTAATCAGTTAGATGAATCTTTACAAGCAATTCCAGTTTTAGTGGCATTTGAATTTGCAAAACGTCGAGAAGAGCGCTTCTCTAGAGCGTGGTGGGGTCCATACTACGAAAGAAAACCATACACAGGAAAAATGCTTGAATATAGAGATGCTATATCAAATATATGTGACCAAGTTTTAAAAACAATATCACCAAATCCGGATGAAAGTTATATATTACGTGATTATTTAAAATATATTGAAATAGCAAGCAAACAAATATTAGAATATTGTAATTCCTTAAATCAAGAATTACAAAAAGAAGAAAAATATACAGCAAAATATTTTGGAGTTAGTTTTGACACTGATGAAAGAATTTTTATATTTGTATCAGGTCGCCCGGACACAGGAAAAACATCATTTTCTAACATTTTAGCAAGTCGTATTTGTAATTCCGTTCACCTTGACTCTGATGTGTTGTTAGAAAGAAACTTAATATGCGCACCATTAGATAGTCTCCTGTCAAGCGACACAAAAGTTGTTATTTTTTCTGATATATATGCTGATCGTTTCTTTAAAAAAGAAGAATTAGGAGAAGCCAAAGTAATCAATATATTAATGGAACCCGTCTCTATTGAAGCTATGCATAGAAATTCAAAGTACATGTCACGAATTCCGTTTGAAGAATACAAAAGACATGAAATAGATAAAATCAGATATGACAACTTGGAAAACCCAATAATAGTTACTAATAATTATAGTGGTACAATAGCGAAGGAAGCAGACAAAGCTCTAGAAGAAATCTCTCAAAGATTAGAGGTAGCACTATTATCAAAGCAACCAGATGTAATAATAGGTGAAGTAAATTCAACACCATTAAAAAAGATGCTTAAACCAATATACACTCCAAGTAAAAATTAACTCATAGCAAGTAATTAAAATCCTTCGTGTAAATATTTAATAATTAAGTTTAAATAAATTAAAATCAATTACATATACTATTACATAAGGAGGAATAATGGGTTTTTCAGATAGTTTTTTTAAGAAAGTAGAAAAAAAGACAAAAGTTAATAAAGAAACTATTATTTCATTAGCAAACAAACTACAAAATGGTAATATGAAAGATGAAAAAACACTAAAAGAAGTAATAAGTACATTATCAGAAATGACAGGTAGACCAGTATCGAAAGAACAAGAAGAAAAAATAATTAACGCCGTAGTAAATGATCAAGTTCCAAAAGATTTAGATAAATATTATAATTAAACTTCGAAAGAAGTTTTTTTATATATAAACACATAAATTAAAAAGTATAGGAATATAATTACTAAAATTCACATAAATACTTGAAATTGTTATGTAAAATGCAAAAAAATCTTTACTTTAAAAAAATAATTTGCTATAATACTCCGTGAGCGAAAGCTCCTTGCCTGAAAAGGCCATAAGACCATAAGGAGGTGTACTAAATGAGAAAGTATGAAATAATGTTCATAGTAAGACCTGATTTAGAAGAAAACGCAGTTAAAGAAACAGTTAAGAAACTAGAAAAGATTTTAACTGATAACAAAGCAGTAATTACTTTATCAAAAGAACTAGGTCAAAAAGAATTTGCATATGAAATCAAAGGATTCAAATCTGGATTCTACTACTTATATAACATTGATTCATCAAAAGATACAGCAATTAAAGAATTTGATAGAATTGCAAATATCGATGAAGCAGTAGTAAGACATTTAATATTAAATGTTGAAAAGTAGGAGGAAATATGAATAAAGTATTTTTGATAGGAAGATTATCAAGAGATCCTGAGTTAAGACATACAACATCAGGAACTGCAGTTTGTCAAATTAATGTTGCTATCAGCAGACCTGTATCACAAGGTACAGAACCACAAACTGATTTTATCAACGTAACAGTATGGAACAAACAAGCAGAAAACGTAGCAAAATACCTTGCAAAAGGAAGACAAATTGCTGTCGAAGGAAGAATTCAAACAAGAAATTATGATAATAATGAAGGTAAGAAAACTTATGTCACTGAAGTAATTGCTAGCAATGTAGAATTTTTAGGTTCAGCAAATGACAATAATAGAGTAGTTAATAACGAAAATCTTAATGAAAATCCATTTGACTCAGAACCTGTAATGGATACAACATCAGTAGATAACGATCCATTCGCTAGTTTCGGAGAAAAAGTAGAAATAAGTGATAGCGAGTTACCTTTCTAAAAAAGGAGGAACAAAAAATGGCAGAATTTCGTAAGAAAAGAAAAAAAGTATGCTATATGTGTATTGGAAAAAATGTTGATTACAAAGATGTAAATGTAATCACTAAATATATAAATGACAGCGGTAAAATTTTACCAAGAAGATTTACTGGAACATGCGCTAGACACCAAAGACACGTAGCAGAACAAGTTAAATTAGCAAGATTCATGGGATTTATACCATATACAACTAAATAGATATAACCATATCTATTTTTTTAAATAAAGAAAGAAGGTAGGAATAAAATGAAAGTAATATTTATTAAAGACTTAAAAAAACAAGGGAAAGTAAATGAAATAAAAGAAGTGTCAGATGGCTATGCAATAAATTTTCTAATCAAAAATGGTTATGCAGTAAAATATACTAAAACAAGCAACGAAATACTAAATACTAATCTTAAAAATAAAGCTATTGAAGAAGAAAAAAATATTGAAGAAGCTAATAAACTAAAAAAAGAATTAGAAAAATTAGAATTAACATTTAGTGTAAAAGCAGGAAAAGATGGACGTACATTTGGCACAATTTCTACCAAACAAATAGCACAAAATTTAAATGAATTAGGACATAAAATTGATAAAAAACAAATAAAAGAAGAATTACCACTAAATGTTTTAGGTACACACTATGTTAAAATTGCTCTACATAAAAAAGTAGAATGTGAATTAAAGGTAGTATTAAAATAATGGTTTAGATGAAAATCTAACCATTTTTTCTTTTAATATTAACTTATATTTAATGACATATTTCTTATTTTATAGTATAATTACTTATAAGAAGAAAAGAAAAAATATGCGAAGTAGGTGAATTTATGAACAAAGGATTACCTAATAATATAGATGCTGAAAAAGCTCTTATTGGATCATTGTTTTGGTCAAAAGCATCCCTTCAAAAAGGATGTGAAGAAGTAGAGCCTGAATTTTTCTACTTAGATAGTAATGCTAAAATATTTGAAACAATAAAAGATTTATACAATAGACACGATCCAGTAGATGTAAATACTATAACAACAGAATTAGTTGCTAAAAACATCTTAAATCAAGTAGGTGGAGTAGAATACCTATCTGAAATAATAAATAGCGTAGCAACAGGCGCTAATATAGAATATTATATAAATTCAGTAGCAGAAAAATATACTTTAAGAAGACTAATCGAAGCGGCAACAAAAATAGAAAAGCATGCTAATGAATCTGAACCTGATGTATCAGCCTTAGTAGAATTAGCAGAAAAAGAAATATTTAATGTTGGTAAAACTAGAAGAACAAGTGAATTTAGAAAAATCCAAGATGTTTTAGTAAAAACACAAGAGGATATTGAATTATTAGTAAAAAATAAAGGCAAAGTAACAGGACTAACATATGGATTAAGAGATCTTGATAATATAACTGAAGGTATGCATCCATCACAATTAATAATCATTGCCGCGCGTCCTGCCGTAGGTAAAACAGCATTTGCTCTTAATATAGCAACTGCTGCAGCTAAAGCTACTAAGAAAAACGTTGCTATATTCTCACTAGAAATGCCCGCAGAACAATTAGTTCTAAGAATGATTAGTTCTCTAGGACAAGTAGATAATAAAAAGTTGCAAACAGGTAGATTAGAAAGTGAAGATTATCGTAGATTAAATGAGGCTATGAGCCAATTAGCAGATACAAATATATTCTTCCACGATGGAACTGCTACTACTGCAAGTGAAATTCAAGCGAAATGTAGAAGACTATCAACTCAAGGTGAAGGTCTAGGATTAGTAGTAATCGACTACTTACAATTAATTGATTCATCTGGAAAATATCAGGGTGCAAGACAACAAGAAATATCTGAAATATCAAGAAAATTAAAAACAATGGCTCTAGACTTAAATGTTCCGGTAATAGCATTATCACAATTATCAAGAAGTGTTGAAAAAAGAGAAGATAAAAAACCGGTATTGAGTGACCTAAGAGAATCTGGTGCTATTGAACAAGATGCCGATATCGTAGCAGCACTTCATGCTCCAGATGTCGAAGTCCCTGTTACAGACGATTCAATTCCGGCACCAATTCAGTTAATACTATTAAAGCATCGTAATGGACCAACAGCTACTATTGATATGTTATTTAAAAAGAAAACATCAACTTTCTTATCGCTTAAAAAGGATGGAGGTCCTAATGAAAACTAAAAAGAATAAATTGACATTCAGTATAATACTAGTAGTGATATTATCTCTATCAAGCCTTCTTCTAGTAGGATTTGGTATAACTAAAAATAAAACACCAAATGAGATGTATGCTGTCTATTTAGATGGAAACAAAATAGGAACAGTAAAAAGTCAAGAAGATTTTAATGAATATATAAATAAACAAGAAGAAAAGTTAAAAAAACAATATGATGTCGAAGAAATATATACTCCAAAGGGAGTAGAAATAAAAAAAGTAATTACATATAATAATAAAACTAATACTAATGAAGAAATATATAGAAATCTAGTATCATCAGAAAATTTCACAATCAAAGGTGTAGTTATTGAAATTGAAAAAGAAACAGAAGAGGAAGAAGAAACAGAAAAAGAAGTTTTAACAATAAATTTATTAAATAAAGAAATGTTTGATGAAGCAATAGTTGAAATAATAAAAGCATATGTAGATGATGAAGAATATGAAGCTTTTATGACATCTACTCAAGAACCAATCGTAGATACAGGTGAATTAATCGAAGATATTTATATTAAAGAAAATGTAACCTATAAAGAAAGTTACATACCAACTAATGAAAAAATATTCACTGATGTAGATGAACTAAAAATGTATTTGATGTATGGAAATACAGAAAAACAAAATACATATATTGTAAAAGAAGGAGATACAATAGAAAGTGTCGCAGAAAAAAATAAACTTAACGTTCAAGAATTCTTGATAGCTAATCCAGATTTTACTAGTGCAAATAATTTATTATATGAATCGCAAGAAGTTGTAGTAGGCTTAATCAACCCATTAATAAATATAGTTGTAGAAAAGCACTCTGTACAAGAAGAAGTTCAAAGTTATACTACAGAAATTAAATATGATGATACATTGATTATAGGTTATTCATATGTTGAAAGAGAAGGGGAAAATGGTCTAGATAAAGTAACTAGAAAAATTCAATACATTAACGGACAAGCAGTAGATGTAGCCTTAGTAGGAAGCGTTGAAATTAAACCATCGGTTAGTAAAATTTTAGTCAAAGGAGACAAGTATGTTCCAAATGTAGCTGATTTATCTTATTGGGCATGGCCGACAAAAAAACCATATTCAATTACTTCAAGTTATGGATGGAGATGGGGAGAATTCCATGATGCTCTTGATATATATGTATCGTATGGATCTCCAATTTATGCAGCGAATAATGGTACAGTATATAAGGCAGGAACTGGATGTGTAGCTGGAAACTTATCTTGCAATGGAAGACAAGGAAACTTTGTTATAATTAATCACAATATTGGAGGGTATTATACAATATACATGCACCTTAAAGAAGTTTATGTAAAAACAGGTCAAACGGTAGAAAGAGGCCAAAAAATAGGAACAATGGGTAACACCGGAAATGTATACCCCGTACCAACAAAATCTAGTCCATATAAAGGAACTCACTTACACTTTAGTGTAAGAGTAGGGGCACCTTATGGTTCACATATAAATCCTCAAAGATTATATTGGTGAAGTTTAGCGTTTTATCATCCGGTAGCAAAGGAAACACTACCTATATTGAAACTAAAAAAACAAAAATATTAATAGATATTGGCAATAGTTCAAAATATGTAAAGGAAAAATTAGAGGAATTAAAAGTTAACCCATATGAATTAGATGCAATTCTTATTACACATACGCATATTGATCATATAAAAGGATTGCGTACATTTCAAAAAAAATATAACATACCAGTTTATATAACTGAAAAAATGTATCCGGAAATGGAATATTTAGAGAATTATCATGTAATAAAAGAAGAAACAATAAATATAAAAGATATGTCTATTAAAGTAATAAAAACATCGCATGATACCAATGATTCAGTAGGATACATCATAAATAATAAAGACAAATCTATTGTCTATATAACAGATACAGGATATATAAATAGAAAATATTTTGATGCACTAAAAAATAAAGATGTTTATATAATGGAAAGTAATCATGATGTAGAAATGTTAAATAATAGTTCATATCCATTTGCCTTAAGACAAAGAATATTATCTGATAAAGGACATTTATCGAATTATGATTCAGCTAAGTATTTATCAAAATTTATTGGAGATAAGACTAAATATATCTTATTAGCTCACTTATCCGAAGAAAATAATACTAAAGAACTAGCTTATGAAACCCTAGTTGATAGACTAACCAAAGAAAATCTTAAAGTAGATAATATAATAATAACCAAACAAAATAAAGAAACTGAATTTATAAATATTTAATTCAGTTTCTTTTTGGTCTAATTTATATAGTTTTTAAACTCTTTCTTTACCACAATTTGGACAAAATCTAACATTATTATCTAATTTAGTTCCGCAATTTCCACAAAAAGAAAATTGTTGTGCATGAGTATCGGTTATATTTTGTTGTGTACTGCTAGTTTCATCGTTATTAACAAAATTATTTTGCACTGGCGATGATTGACTGTTATTTACAGTATTGTTATACATTGGTTGCGCATTATTAGTATTTTGATAAGCATAGTTAACATTATCATTAGTAGTATTAGATTCTGTAGGTGCAAAAACACCATTATTGCTAACTGGAACATTATTATAAACATTATTCTTTGAAAAACCTAATATAGGAATACATATCGGTGTAAATAAAGTTAAACATACTGCAAAACCAGTTCCCTTATTAAATTTCTTTGAAATATTATAATAACAATTAAATACAGCAAATAAGTAAGCTAAACTACCTAGCCATGCCAATCCAATAACCCCGAGTACTAAAGGTGCAAAAAAGAATAAGAACCACCACCAGTTAAGACCAGAGATTTCTACTAAAACCCAGTTACAGTAAAACGGAACAATAGCCTCCCATCCACCTTTTCCCGATTTTTTAAACACTTTCCATAATCCGATTATTTGTATAATGTAAACAGCCAAACTAATAAGTATTGCAATTAAACCTATTATTGCAATTCCACCTAAAAGCCCGAAAGCTGCATCATAGTCAGTATACCCATAATCAGTATATCCATAATAATCCATAATAAACTCCTTTCCTATGTTAATTATATAATATAAGTAAAAAAATTCAAACAAATATCGATAAAATTATCAAAAGATTAAAAATCTTGCATTTTAAAAAATAATATGGTATGGTATAGATGAACCAAAATAGTATAAATTCATAAAATATACAAGGAGGAACTTATGCCTAAAATAAAGATAGAGGGTGGACACCAATTAACAGGTACAATTACAGTGTCTGGCGCAAAAAATAGTGTAGTTGCCCTTATACCAGCAGCTATCCTTTGTGATGAAAAAGTAAAAATAAGTAACGTTCCAAATATAACAGACGTAAACGACTTAGAAAATATCCTAGATCACTTAAATGCCACAACAGTAAGAAAAGATGGAACTATTGAAATAAATTCTAGTGATATTATAAATAAAGAAATTACATATGAACTATCTAAAAAACTAAGAGCATCATATTATTTTATGGGAGCTTTATTAGGTAGATTTAAAAAAGTAGATATGTATTTCCCAGGAGGATGTGCTATTGGAGCAAGACCAATAAATCTTCATTTAAAAGGATTTGAACTACTAGGAGCTAAAATAACTGAAGAAGATAATCATTTTATTATTGAAGCAGATAAATTAAAAGGAAATAATATATATCTAGATTTTCCAAGTGTAGGAGCTACTATTAATATTATGCTAGCAGCAGTAAAAGCTAAAGGGAAAACAATTATCGATAATGCAGCTCAAGAACCAGAAATAGTAAATATAGCAACATTCCTAAATAATATGGGCGCTAAAATAAAAGGAGCAGGAACTAGTACTATAACTATAATTGGAGTAAAATACTTACACAGTTGCTTCCATGAAGTAATTCCTGACCGTATTGAAGCTGGTACATATCTAATAATAGGGGCACTTTTAGGAAAAAAATTAAAAATAGCTAATATGATCCCTAATCATCTAGAAGCCTTAATAGCCAAACTTACTGAAGCAGGAGTAGATATGGAAATAGGCATAGATAATATTATTATAAACGAAGTAAAAGATTATAAAGCAGTCGATATTAAAACACTAGTATATCCAGGATTTGCAACAGACTTACAACAAGTAATGGCAACATTCTTAACACAGTGCAAAGGGAAATCTTTAATAGAAGAAACAATCTACGAAAATAGATTCCAAAATCTATTGAGACTTGAGAAAATGGGGGCTGAGTTTAAAATTGCCCCAGATAATAGAATTGCAGTAATTAAAGGAAAAGCAAAACTAAAAGGAACTTATGTGGATGCAACAGACTTAAGAGGAGGAGCCTCTCTTCTAGTAGCAGGTCTAATAGCTGAAGGAGAAACTACTATTGATAATATCTCTTATATATTAAGAGGATATGATCAAATAATAGAAAAATTAACTGAAGTTGGTGCTAAAATAGAAATAATTTAATATTATTAAGTAGTGATAACTATGAAAAAAATAATATTAATATTATTTCTTTTTCTATCTTGTTACTTAATATATAACTTAACAGAAGACAATAACATATCTTGCCTAGTCCTAGGTGATAAAATTGGCGATAATATCTACATAAAAGAAAATGAACTAATAACAGAGTATAATAATACTTATGTAAATAAAGACTATCGAATCATAGATTTAATAAATATAATTAAATATAATGAAGAATTAGAAGTAAATAATAATGAAATATCTATTCACAGATTAATGAAAAATACAGACATACTAGTACTATCAATTGGAATGAATGACATATATTCTAAACTAAATGACAATATCAAAGATATCTATACTTATATGAATAATATGGTAAATAATATGGAAACACTTTTATCACTAATAAATAAATATAACTATAAAGAAGTGATAGTCCTAGGATACTATAATATTACTAATAAAAATAATGATATCTTCACATACCTAAACTATAAAATGAAAAAAATTGTAGAAAAAAACAACTCCACATATATAGAATTAAATAATATCTTAAAAAACAATCCAAAATTTTATGAAAATAGTAATAATTTCAATCTAAATAGTAATGGATATAGTAAAATAAATGAAATAATAGTTGAAAATTTAAAAAAATACTGATATAATATCAAATGTATTTATTACTATGACTTGTATTAGTCATGGCGAAAGGAGAATAGTATGAAGAAAAATATACATCCAAATTATGTTGAAGCTACTGTAACATGTGCATGTGGGAATACTTTCACAACTAAGTCTACTAACAAAGAGATAACTGTTGAAGTATGTTCTGCATGTCATCCATTCTATACAGGAACACAAAATACTACTACTAGAAAAGGACAAGTAGAGAAATTTAATAAAAAATATGGATTTAAAGAAGAGAACAAATAGTTCTCGTTTTTCTTTGTCAAAAATATGTCAAAATTTCTAAATGTATTGACTTTAATTAATAACTGAAATAATATTTAATTAGATAACTATATGAAAGGATTGATAAAATGAATATAGGTATAACTAATGATCACAGAGGAGTAGAAGTAAAACAATTTTTGACAGAATATTTAACTAGATTGGGATACAATGTAATAGATTATGGAACTGACAGTGAAGAACCAGCAGATTTTCCAGATTATGCTAAAAAGTTAGGATTAGGAATATTATCAAAAGAAGTTGACTTAGGTATCGCTATTTGTGGAACAGGTATTGGAATGAGTATTGCCCTAAATAAAATGAAAGGTATATATTGTGCTAAAGTATCAAATCAAAGTGAAGCAGCACTATGTAAAGCCCACAATGATGCCAATACTATCGCTATATCTGAAGAAATGGATAGAGAACTAATGAAAGAAGTAATAAAAACTTTTACAGAAACACCATTTTCTAATATAGATAGATATAAAAATAGAAATAATAAAATTAAGGATATAGAAAATAATGTATAATTTATTATTATATTCAATTATCTTAGTAATAGTAATTTGGACTATGGACGGAGTAAATATTAATGCTATCTTCAAAAAAAATAGAATCTATCAAGCAAGAGTATTCTATATAATGATAGTTTTTAGCATAACTTATCTAGTCACAAATTTTATAATAGATTTTATAAACTGTTTAAAATAATAAGGAAGTATGAATTAAGAAAAGAGGTTATATGAAGAAAATAATAATCTTTATAACAGTATTAATTTTTATTCCTTTTTTTATTGTCATAATATACAATAAAAATTATAAAGAAATAGAATTAAAGTATATTAGTACTACTTATATAAGAGTGAAAAAATTAAAAGATGATACTATCAAAAAAATTCCTTTAGAAGAATATATTGTCGGAGTTTTAGCTGGAGAAATGCCTATAAGTTTTGAATTAGAAGCATTAAAAGCCCAAGCTGTTGCATCTCGAAGTTATGCTTTAAAAAGAATTGAGTATAATAAAGATAAAGAATATGATGTCGTAGACAGCGTTATGAATCAAGTATATTTAGATGAAGAACATTTAAAAGAAGCCTGGGGAATTAATTATGTTAAAAATATTAACAAATTAAGAACCGCAGTTAATGAAACCTTAGATGAATATTTAGAACATAACGGTTCCATCGCAGATGCATTATTTTTCTCAACTAGTAATGGTTATACCGAAGATAGTCAAAATATTTTTAATTTTGATTGTAATTATTTAAAAAGTGTAGAAAGCCCATGGGATAAAGATGTGTCTAGTGCATACAAATATCAAAAAGCAATGAAATTAACAGAATTTTATAAAAAAATAAACATTCCATATAGTAAAAATTTAAATATTGAAATATTAAAAAGAAGTACTACTAACAGAATACTTCTTTTAAAAATAAATAATGTAGAATTTAAAGGAACTGATCTATATAATAAATTATCTCTAAGATCTACTGACTTTGAAATAGAACTTCTTGGTGAAGAAGTAAAAATAACTACTAAAGGATATGGACATGGAGTAGGAATGAGTCAATATGGAGCGCTAGGTATGGCTCTAGAAGGATATAGTTATGAAGAAATATTAAAACACTATTATAAAGATACTGAAATAACAAAATTAAAAAATTAAGGTATATAAAGTTAATTTTTGTTAAAACTTATAATAGGTGATTGAAATGATTAAAACAAATTTAAAGAATTTAACTGTTCCTGCTATCTATACATTAGCTTTATTAGTATTTGGAACAAGTATGTACTTAATTCAAAAAGCAGTAAATAATCAAACATTTGAAGATAACACGAATATGGAGTATGTAGATAAAGAAATAGTAAATGATAATATATATATTCCTGTAGTAAGCCAAACTAACATTATAATTAAACCATATATAAATGAAGAAGTAAGTGTAAGTAAAACATTTTATGATTATATGGGAGAATCAGCTAGTCAAGAAAATTCTATAATCTATTATGAAAATACATATATGCAAAATTCTGGTATAGATTATAAACACACAGAAATGTTTGAAGTGGTAGCTATATTAGATGGTACAGTAATTGAAGTAACAAATAATGAAATATTAGGTCAAACTATTAAAATAAGACATGAAAATGATTTAATTAGCACATACCAAAGCCTAGAAGATTTAAACGTTAAAGTAGATGATACTATAGTAAGAGGTCAAGTAATTGCTACAAGTGGCTCATGTTCACTTTATAGTAGTGATTACAACCTACATTTTGAATTAACTCATCAAGGAAAAAATGTTAACCCAGAAGAATATTATGAAAAAACAACTGACGAATTATAGGCATATGCCTTTTTTTCTCTAATATAATTTACTAAAGGGGTAATAACATTGAATAGATATATCGTAAAAAGAGTTCTTGAGGTAGCTAATCATATATTAGATACTAAAGAAACTATAAGAGAAACAGCTAAAAAGTTTAATATAAGCAAAAGTACAGTTCATAAAGATTTACAAGAAAGATTAAGTCAAATAGACATAAATAAGTATAATATGGTAAAGAAAATAATGAATGAACACATAGAAACAAGACATATAAAAGGTGGAGAATCAACTAGACAATTATTTCTAAGAAAAAGGCAAGTTACACTATAAAAAACTGTAAATATATGGTAAAATATACATAGAAAGGGTGATAATATGTTCAACAAAGATATTGGAATAGATTTAGGAA
This sequence comes from Bacilli bacterium, assembly GCA_017409025.1. Lineage (GTDB taxonomy): Bacteria > Bacillota_I > Bacilli_A > RF39 > UBA660 > RUG705. The sequence goes on from JAFQTN010000005.1 coordinate 26,933, forward strand.
CAGCAAACGTTCTAATATACATCAAAGGACAAGGTATAGTACTAAACGAACCTAGTGTCGTAGCAATAGATTCTGATACTAAAAGACCTCTTGCCGTAGGATCAGAAGCAAGAGAAATGCTAGGAAGAACACCCGGTAAAGTAAAAGCTATCAAACCAATGAAAGATGGTGTAATTGCTGACTTTGAAACAACAGGTATTATGCTAAATTATTTTATAAAAAAAGTAAATGGAAAAAGTTTTTTTCAAAGACCAAGAATATTAATATGTTGTCCATCAAATATAACACAAGTAGAAAAAAATGCTATTAAAGAGGCTGCTGAAAGAACAGGCGCTAGAAAAGTATTTCTAGAAGAAGAACCAAAAGTAGCTGCCGTAGGTGCCGGAATGGACATTTCAAAACCATCAGGAAACATGGTAATAGATATTGGCGGAGGTACAACAGATATTGCTATCTTATCTTTAGGTGGAATCGTAGAAAGTGCTTCTATTAGAATCGCTGGAAATGCCTTTGATAATGATATTATTAAATACATTAAAGATAAATATAAACTTCTAGTCGGGGAACGTACTGCCGAAGATATAAAAATAACAATTGGTACAGTCTTCCCAGGAAGTAGAAATGAAAAAATGGAAGTAAGAGGAAGAGACTTAGTTACAGGACTTCCACATACAATCACATTAACTAGTGAAGAAGTAGAAGAAGGACTAAGAGAAAGTGTTTATACAATAATAAATGCCGCTAAGGGAATCCTAGAACAAACACCTCCAGAACTATCAGCTGATATTATAGATAAAGGAATAGTATTGACAGGTGGCGGATCACTAGTAGATGGATTTAGTCAAATATTAGCACAAGAATTAAAAGTTCCTGTATTTACTGCTGAAAGCCCATTAACATGTGTAGCAGAAGGAACGGGTATTCTTTTAGATAATATTCATTTAGTAGACAACTAAAAAAGTAATGGTTAATCAATAAAACCATTACTTTTTAATTTCTTTTCAATTTTCTCAGTACTTGCATTACCATTAATTCTATTAGCAACTGTTGTTTCTTCACCATTCTTTAAAAACACTGTAACAGGAGTTCCATCAAATCCTATATATGATTCAAAAGTTTTCTCCTCTTCAGCAGTTAATAAATCTACATCGATATAGTATATATCAAGTTTATATTTATTTGCAACTTTTTCTAATTTAGGCTTATAACTAGCGCAATGACTACAAGTAGTTTGACTAATAAGTAAAATAACATCTTCCTTATTTTGTATCTTATTCATTAAATCTTCATATTTAATTTCGTTAAGATAAGTCTTACTCATAATCTTATCGCCAATAAAAGCACCTACAAGAATAACCAAACAAATACTTACCAATATAATTACTTTTTTCTTTATGCTCATAACATCACCTATAAATATAATAACATTTAATAAGTAATTTGTCTATCTTTACTATTAACTACTGAAATAATCTTCCAATAAAAGATTATTTTTATATAAATATTCAGCTATATCACCAACATATCTATAGTGCCAAGGTTCATAATTATATCCTGTCCTATCTTCCATATTTTTAGGATATCTCAAAATAAATCCATATTTATGTGAATTATTAATTAACCAATTAATTTCTTCACTATCTTCAACTTCATGTTCAATATAACATTTATCTCCTTTATATATACATATATCTATTGCAAGACCAGTTTGATGCTCTGATGTACCAGGCTTAGCGATACTTCTAAAAGTATAAGCAAACCCTTTTTCCTTAAGTAACTTATTATAAATTGCCTCCTGATACATATAATCTCTATAACCACTCATAATATCTATATTATATCCTAACTTTTTAGCATCTTCTCGCATTAAATTAAATTGTTTCAATACCAATTTATTAATTAATATACCATCCCTATAACTACTAAGAGCATCTACTAAATCATCTGGTATATAGGATTTATCTAATGTATTATCTTTATTAACTAAAATCTTATAATCCATAAATTCACCTATGATATTATATTCTAAATTGTAAAATAGGTACTAAATGTAAAAAAGAAGAACATTCAATAGAATAAATTCTTCTTTTTTGTATATTAAACTTTTGTTAAGCTCTTATGATTTTTCATCATTTTCTTAACTCCATATGGGTGTGGGAAAGCAATAGTAACAATTGATTTATCAACCATGATTACAACACCATCACCAAAGTCTGGATGATTAACATGGTCTCCTGCTTCAAAAGATACATCTTCTTTTCTAAATATATCTTCTTTAGAGAAATTGATTACTTTATCAACAAGAGTAGTTTTATTGTTTTCTATATCCAAATATTTACTATCAATTTCATCCATAAATCTACTAGGCATATTAATTTGCGTATTACCAAATAACATTCTCTTCTTAGCATTTAACATCCATAAATTTTTTCTAGCCCTAGTAATAGCAACATAACAAAGTCTTCTTTCCTCTTCGATAGCAGCCATTGTTCCTTCATTAATTGAATTATAATGAGGAAATATCCCTTCTTCCATTCCAATAACAAAAACATTGTCAAACTCTAGTCCTTTAACGGCATGTATTGTCATTAAATTAACCTTATTATTTCCATCTTGATGTTCAGATACATCACTTACTAAAGATATTTCATTCAAAAAATCCGTTAAAGAAATTACTCCATATTCTTCTTCGTAACTTTTAGTAATGGATTTAAATTCCTCTAAGTTCTCAAGTCTTATTTCAGATTCTAAACTCTTGTCACTTACTAAATCTTCTTTTAAACCACTATCATTTAAGACAATTTCAACCATATCAGTAAGTGTTGCATTCTCACACTTATCACGCATACTTAAAACTAATTCTTTAAACTTTAATTCTTTACCACTATCTATTGATTCAAATAATGATGTTCCATTTATATTAGCAACATTAGCTAAATTCTCTAATGTCTTATCACCAATACCTCTTTTAGGAGTATTAATAACTCTAAGTAAACTAACATCATCGTCTTGATTATTAATTAATCTTAAATAACAAAGTAAATCTTTAATTTCTTTTCTATTATAGAAATAAAAACTACCAATAATCTTATAAGGAATACCATTCTTTAACATCTCTTCTTCAATAAGTCTAGATTGTGCATTAGTTCTATATAATATAGCAATATCTTCATAATTAACATTATTATCATGTAATTCTTTAATAGTCTTAGAAACATAACTACATTCATCTTTGTCACTATCAGTCTTTATATATTTAACCTTACTACCTATATCATTATTACACCATAAATTCTTATCTTTTCTTTGCTTATTATGTTTAATAACACTATTCGCAGCATCCAAAATATTTTGAGTAGACCTATAATTTTCTTCAAGTAGAATAACCTTACAATCAGCATAATCCTTCTCAAAATTTAAAATATTCTTAAAATTAGCCCCTCTAAAAGCATATATTGCCTGATCATTATCCCCAACGACAAATATATTTTTATGATTATTACATAACATCTTACTAAATATATATTGTGCTTCATTAGTATCTTGATACTCATCGATTAAAACATATTTATATTTTTCTTGATAATATTTTAACGTATCAGGATATTCCTTAAATAATTTAATAGGTAATAAAAGTAAATCATCAAAATCAACAGAATTGTTGATAACTAATTTCTTATTATATCTCTCATATACTTGAATAATATTTTGATCGAATTCTAACTTAGCATATTGACTAGGACTCATAAGTTCATTTTTAGCAGAACTAATCTTATTCCTAATCTCTCTAGCGTTATAAAATTTAGGATTTAAATTCATCTCTTTCATTATCTTTTTAACTACAGTCAAAGTATCATCACTATCTAAAATAACAAAATTACTCTTATATCCTAATTTACTATAATTTTCTTTTAATAATCTTAAGCCTAATGAATGAAATGTAGATATTTGTATAGAACTAGCCTCAGGCCCTATAAGTTTAAAAACTCTTTCTTTCATCTCTTTAGCAGCCTTATTAGTAAAAGTTATAGCCAATATATTCTCTGGCATTATTCCATTCTCAATTAAATAAGCAATTCTATTAGTTAAAACTCTAGTCTTACCAGACCCAGCACCAGCTAAAACTAACATCGGTCCATTAATATGAGTAACCGCTTCTCTTTGTTCTTTATTTAATCCATTTAAGTCCATACTTCCTCCTTGTACCTTCATTAATAATTATACCATAAAAGAAAAGTATTTAAGACAAATATTATTGACTGAGATAAATAATTTCTATATAATTAACTTATAATTAATAAAAGAAAGAAGGTATATAATGACAAACATAAAACCATTTATGAAAAGGACTATAGCTTATGCAATAGATACAATTATAATATTAGCAGTATCATCACTAATATCAAGTATTCCATTTCTAAATAAAGGTATGGATGACTATCAAAAAACATACGATGAATACGAAGAAGAATATAATAAATATTCAGAATATCTTACTCTATTAGATAAATCATATAAAGATGAAGAAATAACTGAAGAAGAGTATACTAAATTAACAGAATCAACTGAATATAAAGGAATAATAGAAACTAAATATGAAGATAAAAAACTATCTCAAGATGAATATGATGATGCAGTGGAAGAAATAAATGAAGAATTTGATAAAATAGCTAAAGACTATGTATACATCTTAAGTAAAAAAGGAATCTCTAATTCAATAATAACTCTAGTGTGTACTTTATTATATTTTGGAGTAATTCAATATTTCTTAAAAGGAGAAACTATTGGTAAAAAGATATTTAAATTAAAAGTAATATCTGCAAATAATAAAAAATTAAATATCTTTAATTATCTTTTTAGATCATTAATAGTAAATGATATCTTATTAAATACCATTGGAATATTATTCTTAGCATTTGCCACTAAAACAGTATATCTAAAAGCAGATTCTCTAATAACAACTTTAGTGAGCGTAGTTGAAGCAGTAATAATTTTCTTAGTTCTTACTAGAGAAGATCAAAGAGGATTACATGATTTATTGTTTAATACTAAAGTAATTTCTACTATAGAAAGTAATAAAGAAGATAATAAGATAATTGAAGTAGATATTGAAGAAAAAGAGGTAAAAAATGTCAAATCAAAAAGAAAAAAACAGTAATATCAAAGACAAAATCGAAGATTTAAAAGAGAAAACTGAAGAAATATTAAAAGATGTCAAAGATAGTAGCAAGAAATTTGATAAAAAAGATATCGAGGAAAATAAAGCAATGGCTGCATTATGTTACATAATTGCACCAATACCATATTTTGTTGAAACAAAAAGTAAATGGGTTCATTATCACGCTATACAAGGGATGAATTTATTTATCATATTTATCATTTTAAGCCTAGCTGTATCCGTAATTAATTCACTAATACTATGGCCATTTATATTTATAAAAGTTGTTTTAAGAACAGTGTTACATGTATTCATTACGATTTTTGCAGTAATAGGAATAATAAATGTTTGTAATGGTGAAGCAAAAGAACTACCATTAATAAATAAATTCAAAATAATAAAAAAATAAATCTTTCCAAAAGGAAAGATTTTTATATCTAACTATTTAAATCACTAATTTCTTGATTTAACATTTGAATTTTACTACTAATTTTCTGAGTTTCGGCCTTTTCTAAACTATACCATCCTTTACGAAACATAAGTTCATAAACTTTTCTTTGTAATTTAATATAATTATCAAACATTGACTTATAATTATTATATAAATTTTCATTACTAGCTTCAGTTAAACTAACTGAATAACTTTTTACCATTTCTTTTAAAGAACTTAATAAACAATTAATATAATCTTTATCATTTAAACTTTTACCAGTAGGTACTTCTGTTTTAGTATTACTAATTTTATTATTATCCATTATTCACCTCATCGTTTAAAATACTTATTATAGAATTCATATTATTGTAAAACATTTCTGAAGCTCTTGTTAACATATCCTTAATTTCAATATCGCTAACACTATTAATAGCATTAAATGTACTTTTATATGCACCATAATTCCAATTAAACATATCACTTAAATAATCTAAATCTTTACAACTAATCATCTTAGGGACATTAGTGTATTCCATTATTATCATCCTCCATAAATATTATTTCCAAATAACTAAATAATATACAAGGCAAAAATTATTATTGATTTATAATAAAAATAATGATAATATATAAAACAATTAAGGAGTGATAGAATGAAAATATTTACAGAAAATAAAGTATATGTTCAAAAAAATGATATCGCATATTTAAATCAAACAGATCTTCCTATTCCTGCATCAATATTTATGAAAGTTTTTGGACAAGGTGTAGTAATTATAGATGATAGGAATAGATATGAATTTATGGAATTCACTAAGCCTGAAGAAATAGATTTTTTTAAAAAACTAGATTGGATAATAGATTATAACGAAGTTAAAGAGTTAACAGAAGAAGAATTAATCGAATTAGGAAAATGTGTGGCCGATAAAATGAATGTCCTAGCAAAGAAATATAATGTCATGACTCCTTCACAAAGAGAAAAAAATCAAAATATGATATTTGAACATGAACTTCTAGAATTCAAAATGCATTCATTAAAAGATATAATTTTATTTAAAAGAGGGGATTTAAAAATAAAATTACCTAAAGATGTATCAAAATCAATTATAGAAATATCTTCTGATACACCACAAAGCATAGAAAGAAAAAATAATGGCCCTAGATTATTTAGAAGTATATTCAACAGAAGAAAAAGAAAGTAAAACTATATTTAAAAAGTCATCAATGTTTTATTTAAAATTAAAACAGTTGGCTTTTAAATTTATGATATTAAAATAAAATATTTGTGTTAAAATAATAATAGGGTGATGAAATGAAAAGCAAAGTATATTTTACTAAAGAAATAACAAAAGAAGCAATAGTAAAAATGTATGAAATATTAAATAAAGAATTGAAAGGAAAAGTAGCTATAAAAGTTCATTCTGGAGAATTAGGAAACCAAAATTTTATCAAGCCAGAAATGTATAAAGATATCGTAGAAAAGTTAAATGCTACAATAATAGAATGTAACACTGCTTATGATGGAGCAAGAAATACTACAGAAAAACATCAAGAATTAATGAAAAAACATTGTTGGACCAATCACTACAATGTAGATATATTAGATTCTGAAGATCAAGATTTAGTATTAGAAATAAAAGAAGGTAAAATAATAAAAAAGAACTATGTAGGTAAAAATATAAAAAAATATGATTCAATGTTAGTTATATCTCACTTCAAAGGACACCCGATGGGCGGATATGGTGGTGCATTAAAACAACTATCCATCGGAGTAGCTTCCTCAAAAGGAAAAAGATATATCCATTGTGTAGGAAAAGAAAACGGAGCATATGAAGATATGTTTAAAGTAGACCAAAATAAATTTTTAGAAGCTATGGCAGATTCGGCAAAATCAGTAATTGATTATTTTAATAAAGAAATAATATATATTAATATAATGTGTAATATGTCAGTTGATTGTGATTGCTGTGCTACAGCCAAAGATCCATGTATAAAAGATATTGGTATTCTTTCATCAACAGATCCTGTTGCTATAGATCAAGCTTGTATAGATTTAGTATATAATTCAGAAGAAGAAGGTAAAAAACATTTAATTGAAAGAATAGAATCTAGAAATGGTATCCATACAATTGAATCTGCGGAAGCATTAAACATAGGCTCAAGAGAATATGAATTAATAGAAATATAAAAATGAAGTGAAATTCACTTCATTTTTATATATTATAAGCGATGAAACGCTAAGCAGCAGGCCCGGTAGGACCTTGTGGAATGGTTAAGTTTAAAACAAAGTTTGGTGCAGTACCAGTAATAGTTGCAGCGGCTTCTGTTCCTGGATCACCAGTGGTAACGGTACCTATAGTTAAAGTAGGAGTTTCACCGTCAACTCCAGCAGGCCCAGTAGGTCCAGTAGGTCCGGTCGCGCCATCTACACCATCAATTCCAGCAGGCCCAGTAGGTCCGGTAGGTCCAGTCGCACCATCTACACCGTCAACTCCAGCAGGCCCGGTAGGTCCAGTTGGCCCGGTCGCGCCATCTACACCGTCAACTCCAGCAGGTCCGGTAGGTCCAGTAGGTCCAGTAGCGCCGTCTACACCATCAACACCAGCAGGTCCGGTAGGTCCAGTAGGTCCAGTAGCGCCGTCTACACCATCAACACCAGCAGGTCCGGTAGGTCCAGTTGGCCCGGTAGCACCATCTACACCATCAACACCAGCAGGTCCGGTAGGTCCAGTTGGCCCGGTAGCACCATCTACACCGTCAACTCCAGCAGGCCCAGTAGGTCCGGTAGGTCCAGTCGCACCATCTACACCATCAACTCCAGCAGGTCCAGTAGGTCCAGTCGGACCCTCGGGAATGACAAAATCTAAAACTAGATTAGCAGCAGTACCAACATTGGTAACAGTTGCTGCGGTGCCAGGATCTCCTGTAGTAGTAGTCCCAACAGCGATGGTAGTAGGTCCAGCAGGACCTGTAGGTCCGGTAGGTCCAGTGACTCCACCAGTGCCAGTCGGTCCAAAACAACAACTAGATAGTGGTCTATTCTTGCTATCTCTTCTTATAATTTCTAAAGCTCTTTCAAATCCGTTAGCATTATCCATATTATCAAAATTCATTTTTTTACCTCCTAATATAATGTATGAATAATATAAAAAAATAATTAAGTGATATAACCAATAAAAAAGAAAAAAATATAATAATAGTTCTCTTCATTATTAACAAATATTAATACTGAATAAACTATATACAGAGAAAGGGAAGGTGATAAAATGGATTGTAGAGTATTAAAAAAAAGAAAGTGTATAATAACACAAGATTATACTAATAGTCACGCTGCAATTGATATGGTTGGGGATAATTACACATTAGATGATATAATAGCCCATAGTGATGGAATTATTGATATAATACAAGATGGATATGGAAATATGAAAGGAAGTAGTGGTACACTTTCTTATGGCAATTACATAAAAATAAATCATCAAAATGGATATTATACTTTATATGCACATCTAAAAAACGGTCTAAATCTAAAAAAGAATCAAAAAATTAATAAGGGTCAAATTATTGGATATATGTCAGATAGTGGTAATGCCTATGGAAAACATCTACATTTTGAGGTATGGAAAGAAAATAAAAGAATCAATCCAACAGAGTATCTGAATAAAGATTTGCCATTCGAAGAAATAAAACAACAATATCAAATAGGAGATATAGTAACAATAAATGGTGTATATGTATCTAGTAAGAGTCAAGAGAAATTAAGGCCATTAATAACTGAAGGAGAAATAACAAAAATTATAGAAAATGTTAGAAACCCATATTTGTTAGAAAATGGTAAAATAGGTTGGGTTAACAATGATGTAATAATATCAAAAAAAGAATATAAATATTTATCTAACGAAAATTACAAAGGAAATTCCATTGTTGATGCGCTAAATGAAATAAATATAAATAGTTCATATCAGTATAGAAAAAAATTAGCAAAAATTAATGATATTAATAATTATCAAGGAACAGCAGACCAAAACCTATATCTGCTAAATCTTTTAAAACAAGGAAAGTTAAAATATGAATAATAAAAACAATAAAAATACTAGTATAAATATTTAAATGTGATATAATATTAAATGACAAATATAATAATGATTTGTAGAAAGGAAACAATATGAAAAAAATTAAGAGTTTATTACTATTATTATTAGTAGGATTTGTAACTATATCACTAACTGCATGTGGAGAAAAGAATGTAGAAGGTTCACTTGAAGAAATAATGACCAAAGTATATGCAGATTTAAATGATGATGAAAAACCAATGATGTTAGGAAATATTGAAGTAAATGAAGAAATGGATAATGTTGAAAGTTTCATTGGAACAAAAGAAATTGAATATGAAGAAATATTAGCATCAGAATCAATGGTAGGTTCAATCGCTCACTCAGTAGTTTTAGTAAGAATGAAAGATGGAGCAGATATTGAATCAGCAAAATCAAAAATCAAAGAAACAGTAAATCCTAGAAAATGGATTTGTGTAGGAGTAGAAAAAGAAGACGTAATAGTAAAGAATAAAGGGAACTTAATTATTCTTATTATGGTTGAAAATGAAACTACTAGAAACAAATTAGAACAAGGATTTGACAATCTATAAGTCTTCATTTGAAGACTTTTTATTTTAGAGGTGAAATATGATATTTTCAAGCATAACATTTATATATTATTTTCTACCAATATTATTAATTTTTTATTTCATAGTTCCTTTTAAATATAAAAATTTAATTCTATTAATATTTAGTTTACTTTTCTATTTCTTAGGAGAACCTAAATATATATTAGTATTAATTTTATCTTGCATTATTAACTATACATTAAGTAAACAAATAGAAAAAGATAAACATTCAAAATTATATCTAATAATAGCATTAATCTATAACATTGGAAGTCTTTTAATATTTAAGTATACAGATTTCTTTATAAGTAACATTAATAATATATTTAATACTAAAATTCCATTTATGTACATAATAATGCCTATAGGAATTAGTTTCTATACATTTCAAGCTGTTGGATATATTATAGATGTATATAGAAAAAAACATAAATCTGCTAAAAATATAATTGAGTTTATGACATATCTTTGCCTTTTTCCTCAACTAATTGCAGGACCGATAGTAAGATATGCTGATGTAGAAAAGGAATTAAAAGAAAGAACTCATTCATTTGATAATTTTGCTGAAGGAATAAAAAGATTTGTTATAGGATTATCCAAAAAAGTATTGCTAGCTAATGTATTAGGTGAGTTTTCTAAACTATTAATAACAGAAACCATTGTATCATCATGGTTAAAACCGATAGCTTATACACTACAAATATATTTCGATTTTAGTGGATATAGTGATATGGCAATAGGACTTGGATTAATGTTTGGATTTAAATTCCTAGAAAACTTTAATTATCCACTAATAGCATCATCTATAACAGATTTTTGGAGAAGATGGCATATATCATTATCTAGTTGGTTTAGAGACTATGTATATATTCCTTTAGGAGGAAATAGAGTAGGTAAAGTAAAATTAATTAGAAACATCTTTGCAGTATGGTTTTTAACAGGCTTTTGGCATGGAGCTAGTTGGAACTTTATCATCTGGGGATTATATTTTGGAATTATTCTAGTAATAGAAAAATTCTTTATAGGGAAATATATAGAAAAAACAAAAATATTTAAATATATATACTCATTAGTAATAGTTATAATAAGTTTCTTAATATTTAATTCAAATACAACAAAAGATATTTTTATTAGTTTAAAGAATATGTTTGGCTTAAATAATCTCGAATTTATTAATGTGGAAACAATATATTACTTAAAAAGTTATTTAATTACTCTTGTTGTAGCTTCTATATCAGCTACCCCTCTCATAAAAAATATAATATCAAAAATTGAAAACAAAAATATAAAGAAAACAATATCTATATTAGAACCTGTCTTTTATATTATACTATTAATTCTATCAACAACGTTTTTAATAGACGAATCATTCAATCCATTTTTATATTTTAGATTTTAGGAGACACACATATGAAAAATAAAATACAAACAATTATTTTTATAGTATATATATTTATCTTCCCAATTTTAGGAATAGTCATTAAAGATAAAGAGATAAGTGTATCAGAAAGAAGAAAACTATCATCTTTTCCTGAATATACCCTAAATAGTGAATATATAAATAAAATAGATAAATATCTATTAGATCATTTTCCTGGAAGAGATAACTTTAGAAGTCTCAAAGCAAATTTTAATTATAATATATTAAAAAAATTAGATAACAATAATATTTATTTAAAAGATAACTATATCTTTAAATCTGAATATCCTACTAATAAAAGTTCTATATCAAAATTTATATCTAATATTAGTAAAGTAACTGAAAATTTAAATAAAGAAAACGATACATATATTATGATAATTCCCGATAAAAATTATTATCTAAAATCGAATGACTTTCTACATATAGATTATAATTATATATATAATGGAATAAATAAATTAAATATTAAAGAAATAGATATTAGAAATGTTATGACACTAGAAGATTATTATGAAACAGATACTCATTGGAGACAAGAAAAACTAGATAAAGTAATATATCAAATGAGTAAAACTATGAATTTTAATTATCAAAAAATAGAATATCAAAAAAATATCTATAATGATTTCTATGGAGTATATTATGGAGAATCAGCAATAAATAGAAATCCAGAAGATTTGATATATTTAACTAATGATAATCTAAATGAAATTTCTGTAAAATACTTAGAAAATAAAAATCTAAAAACTATATATAATTTAGAAAATCTTACTAGTTTAGATAGCTATGAAGTATTCTTAGATGGTGCAAGTTCATATATAGAAATATACAATAACAATAGTCAATCAGATAAAGAATTAGTAATATTTAGAGATTCTTTTGCAAGTAGTATTACTCCATTATTAACCGAATACTACAAAAAGATAACTCTGATAGATAATAGATATATAAGTAGTACCCAATACAATAATTTAATAGATTTTACTAATCAAGATATCTTATTTATGTATAGTACATTAATAGTAAATAATTCATCTACATTGAAAGGCTAATTCAAAAAGGAGTGATAATAAATGAAAGCAATAACTATTGAAGATAATGAAAAATATTTAAGACAAATATCAGAAACAGTAGACATAAAAAATGATAAAGAAATAGAGAAAGATATAAAAGTTCTAGAAGAATTTTGTAAAGAAAACGAAGTAATGGCGATGGCAGCTATTCAATTAGGTATTCCTAAAAGAATAGTATATTTGAAAAACACCAACATCGATATCATCAATAAACTTCAAACAAATGAAGCAACAGAAAACGAAGAAAAATATAATGAATCAAGAGTATTAATTAACCCAATCATTAAAAAAAGAGAAGGATTAACAGAATATTGGGAAGCTTGTGCTAGCTGCTTAGACAATTTTGGAAGAGTATTAAGACCATATAAAATATATTTAGAATATACAGATATTAATGGAAATAAACAAGAATCAACTTTTGAAGGATTTGAATCAACAGTACTATCACACGAAATGGATCACTTAGATGGTATATTACACATGGACATAGCTGAAGAAGTAAAAATAATGAATAAAGAAGAAAGAAAAAAATGGAGACAACAAAACGGATATAAAATAATATCACAAACTGGAGACTATAAAAAAGAAAAAATGTTATATAAACAGAAGGAGAATATTTAAAAATATTTCTCCGTTCTTTTATTATGACTCAATTAACAATAATATAGACGCCATCTTTTTGAATATTTGTCACTAAGAATATAAAAAAGTTATTGCAATCTAAGAAAATAAAAATTAAATGACAAAATAAAAAGTAAATTGAAAAGTTTTTACGAATAATACTATTGAAGGAGGAAAAATGACTAACATAAGTGGAAAAGAAAATGAATACGAATTTGTAAAATATCTAAATGGAAAGAAGATATCAGAATTAAATCCTATGTTTAGGGGTTTTATAGATAAATTATTTCCTAATGAAACTAAAAATTCAACAATTAAATGTTGGAAAAATCACTACAAAGAGAAAGCAGATATATTTATTAAAATTAATGGATCAATGAAAGGCATAAGCATAAAGAAGGGAATAAAAAATTCAGTTCATGTAGAAAGAATATCGGATTTTATCCATTTCTTAATAGAAAACAAAGTAGATAGAGAAGTGGTACTTGAATATTTAAAATATCAATATGCAGATGGTAGTACAAATGGCAAGGGAAATAAACGAATATCGGCGGAAGAATATAAAAAAGAAAATCAACACAATATTGATAAAATAAATCATGCTTTTAGAAACGAAAAGTTATTAAAAAGTGCTACAACTAGATTCATTACTAAAGGAAAAAATTCAAACTATTATATTTCGGCTATAATTTATGGTGAAGTAAATGACTTTGTGTGGGCAACAAGAGAAGAAATAGAAAAAATAATGTTATCAAAAAAAGATATTTATTCAAGTGCTGTACATTTTGGAGCAATGACATGCCAACCTAAAAATAGATGTTTAAACTATAATCCATTATATGAAAAAGATAGGTATTGTGTTCAAATCAAATGGTATAACATATTTGATGATATTATTGAGTATATGAACAAAACTGTTGACAAAGAATTTCGAAAACAAGAAGTTTAATGTAGAACTTCTTTTTAAATTGTAACAATAATCTATATATCTTATCAAGCAGACCACATGGTTCGATTAAATGACAAAGAAAAACTCACACCACTAATCAAGTGTGTGAGTATTAATCTAAATGGAGCGACTGCAGGTGATTTCCCGCACCCCTTAAAAAAATAAAACCCTTATAAATAAAGGGGAAACGGGTTAGATTCCCATCAAAGGTTAACACTTTTTTGAACAAAATATTAATAAAAGTTATTTAAACTAATAATTAATAATGTAAATTTTATTTATTTTTAATCAACTTATTTGAGATATTGAACAAACCTACAAATTTACCACAAAACGACCACAAAAAGTCTACAAACAGACCACAATTTGTTTTATAAGAACCTCAAAATAATCTCAAAAAATCTCACAAAATTTCTTCGATCACCAACGTTAATGTTTCAAACAAAGGTTTTTATGATATAATTTAGTTGAAAGGAGTGAATAAAAAGTGGAGAATCAAAAAAATAATAAAGGAGTAATAGCATTACTTATTGTAATAATTGTTATATTATCAGTTTTATGTGTACTATTTGCTACAGGAACAATAACTTTAAAATCTAATGACGTAGATAATAGTGGAACAAACGAAAATATTAATGATAATAACCAAACTAATGAAGAAAATAATGATGAAGAAAAAGAATCTAATTGGGTTGATTATTTATTATCTCGTCATATACTTGATGCAAAGGTTTCAAGGATTAGAAGTAAAGACCTTGGAGATACAGAAGATTTTAGTAAAACAGAAACTATCACAATGGATGAAGTTAACGAAATTTTATCAAATTTTAAAAATAGCAAATTAACTAAAACTTGGAGTCAAGGTAGAGGTGGACCAGATAAAGACCATTTAACTATTGCTTACGAAAATAATGATCAAAAATATGAATTTGAAATTTATTATGGAACTATTGTTGTTGATAAATTAGACGATGAATTAAAAAACATTTTAGAACAAAATAAATATGATGAAAAAAATGCTGAATATAAAAATATGGAAGGTTCATTTTATTTCTATAGCATAGATAACTATAATGAAACTATTTTTGATAAATATTTTAATTAATTAGGTTTAACGAGAGAATTGCATCTCTCTTTTTATTTTTTACTGGATATTTACCAAATTATGCGGTATTGTTTGTGTGAAGTTAATATATAACTTCAGGAGGTGAATATAATCAAAATAATATTTGTAGAAAGATTGTTGTTTGATAATGATGTAAAAGAATCATTAGAAAGGTCGTTTAAAAGAAGTGGAATAAAGTTTACATATTATGATGGATATATTTTAAGATTTGAAAAAACTAATGTATATTCAATCACACCACATAGACTAGTTTTTAGTAAGAATGAATACAATTTACTGGTGTTATATTATGATGAATATCATGAGACAGATGAACTATTCTTTGTAGATGGAGAAAAGTATACATTACAAGGGATTAAGAGATATGTTAGAAATTATTTTATAAGTAAAACTTCAAATAAACCTACAAAAGATAGTACAAAGAATAATACAAAAAGACCTAAGATAGGTCTATAGATGAAGTAGGGTTTGGGAATAAAAAAACTAGTGCTATTACACACTAGATCAATTACACATGGAGCGACTGCTGGTGATTTCCCGAACCCCTTAAATGCTCAAATCCAAAGAAATAAAGTGTTCTATTAGTTTAAAAATTATATATTTTTAATATATGTATATAAAAGTATACCTATATTTTTGAAAAAACAACAGATAAAAATTTTAAATTTTTTGTTTTTAATATATTACATTTGATGTTATAGATAAACCTACAATCAGTCAACAAAAAATTTAAAATAAATTGCAAATGAGTTGTAAATTAAGTCACAATAAATAGTACAAAATTTCAACAATTATCAAATTTAATGTTACAAACAATATAATTAATGGTATAATTTAAATGAAAGGAGTGAATAAAAAGTGGAGAATCAAAAAAATAATAAAGGAGTCATAGCATTACTAATTGTAATCATTGTTATATTATCAACATTATGTATTTTATTTGCTACAGGAACTATTAGTTTTAATTCAAATAAAGCTAATGATGATGAAATAAATGAAAATATCAATGATACCAACGATGATAATAATGTTCAAACAAGTAATATTAAAGTTGAAGATATCAAAGAAATATTCGAAGTAGCATACAACTATTATGAATTGCCAACAGTTTATTGCGGAAAATCTGATCATACAATCGTAAATATTTATGGAAAAGATAGATATGCATCAACTGAATTTACTAATTACGATGCATTGCTTAATTCGTTGAAAAAGTATATGAGTGTAGAAGTAATATCTGGTAAAACTCCTTGGGCGGCTACAACAAAAGAGTATTATTTAGAACAAGATGGTAAATTATATTGTGAAGAAACATATAAAGGTTATATGTATGGTCATGGAAATATAGAAGTAGAAATAACTTCACAAACAGAAAATAAAGTTATTTGTGTTGCTACTATGGAGTTAACCGACCCATCCGAAAATAAAACTTATGATAAAGTAAACTTAGTGTTAGAAAATATAGATGGTAATTGGATTATTACATCTTATAAAAAATAAAATTAAGGAAAAACCTTAATTTTTTTTATTTAGCTGGATATTTATAAAATTATGCGGTATTGTTTGTGTGAAGTTAATATATAACTTCAGGAGGTGAATATAATCAAAATAATATTTGTAGAAAGATTGTTGTTTGATGGTGAGGTTAAAGAATCATTAGAAAGGTCGTTTAAAAGAAGTGGAATAAAGGTTTCATATTATGATGGATATATTCTAGGCTTTGAAAAAACTAATGTATATTCAATCACACCACATAGACTAGTTTTTAGTAAGAATGAATACAATTTACTGGTGTTATATTATGATGAATATCATGAGACAGATGAACTATTCCTTGTAGATGAAGAAAAGTATACATTACAAGGGATTAAGAGATATGTTAGAAATTATTTTATTAGTAAAACTTCAAATAAACCTACAAAAGATAGTACAAAGAATAATACAAAAAGACCTAAGATAGGTCTATAGATAGAGTAGGGTTTGGGAATAAAAAAACTAGTGCTATTACACACTAGATCAATTACATATGGAGCGGATGATGGGAATCGAACCCACGTGGTCAGCTTGGAAGGCTGAAGTTCTACCATTAAACTACATCCGCAAATCAAGTAGGCAATATAAATTATAGTATATTCAGCCTTCCTTGTCAACAGTTTTTTGCAAAAAACTGTTTAAAATATTACCTTTTGTTATATTTTATGCTGACCTTAAAGAAAAAATGTAACATTTTAACCAAAAAATCAGCATAATTTTAATTTATTATTTAATCATTGTCAAACTAACTTTATTTTTATCTAATTTTATTTCTTCAACATAACAATCAATAATGTCGCCAACACTAAGCACATCACTAGGATGTTTAATATATTTATTAGTAATCTTTGAAATGTGAACTAATCCATCTTCATGTAATCCAATATCAACAAAAGCTCCGAAATCAACTACGTTTCTAACTGTTCCTTGCAACTGCATACCAACCTTTAAATCTTTAAGTTCTAAAATATCACTTTTAAGTATTGGTTGAGGCATTTCATCTCTTGGATCCCTATTAGGTTTCTTTAAAGAATCTATAACATCTTCTAAAGTATAAATATCAGTATCTAACATTTCTTTATATTCGTTGACATTTATTCCTTCTAGTTTATTAATTAATTCATTAGTACCTACATCAGATAAACTCATATTTAATTTATCAAGTAATTTAATTACAACACCATAACTCTCTGGATGTATACCTGTAGAATCTAAAATATTTTCTCCATCAGTAATTCTTAAAAATCCTATAGCTTGTTCATAAACTTTATCTGTAAGTAATCTTTCTATTTCACGTCTAGAATTTATTCTTCCAACTTTTTCTCTATATTCAATAATCTTTTCAATATATCTTTTGGTAATACCAGAGACATATTTAAGTAAAGAAGGAGATGCCGTATTAACATTAACACCAACACTATTAACTGCTTTGCTAACTACGAAATCTAAGTTATCTTTAAGTTTCTTTTGAGGAATATCGTGTTGATACAAACCAACCCCAATACCTTCAGGTGGAATTTTAACAAGTTCAGCCAAAGGATCTTGAAGTCTTCTTCCAATGCTAACAGCGCTTCTTTTTTCTACCGCTAAATCAGGAAACTCTTCCAATGCAATAGGTGAAGCACTATATATTGAAGCTCCAGCTTCAGATACAATAACATATTTACAAGTAAGATTATATTTTTTAATCATATCAGCAATCATTCTCTCGCTCTCACGGGAAGCAGTTCCATTACCAATAGCAATAATATCCACTTTATATTTGTTAACTAAATTAACTACGATTGCCATAGATTGTTCTATTAATTTGTCAGTATTACTTCCATTTAAGAAAGGTTTAACAACAGTAGAATCTAAATACTTACCAGTAGGATCCACTACAGCTATCTTACAACCATTAACATATCCTGGGTCAAATGCTAATACAACTCTATCTTTCATTGGTGGAGTAAGCAGTAATGCTTCTAAATTTTTACCAAAATTTTCTATTGCTGCAGTTTCCCCTAGTTCTGTTAAATCACTTCTGATTTCTCTTTCTATAGAAGGCTCAATTAATCTCTTATATGAATCAACAATAGCATCTTTAACTATATCCACTACAAAAGATTTATCATTCTTAATAATACGTTTATTTATAAATTCAATAACTCTTTCTCTATCATTATCGATAGAAACACTAATAATACCCTCATTTTCACCTCTATTAAGTGCTAATACTCTATGAGGTTTAATAAATTTAACTCTTTCTTCATAATCATAATACATATCATATACTTTATTCTCGTCAACTGCATTTTTCTTAATCTTACTCTTGATAACACCATAATTATAAGTATTATCTCTAATGCTTTTCCTAATTTTAGCATCATCACTAATATATTCAGCAATAATGTATTTAGCCCCTTCAATCGCTTTGTCTATATTAGGAACATTCTCACTAATATATTTTTTAGCAATGTTATCTATACTTCCATTAACTGGAAATGCTAATATTTCTTTAGCTAAAGGTTCTAATCCATTCTTAATAGCCTCAGTAGCCTTAGTTTTCTTCTTTTCCTTAAATGGTCTATATAAATCTTCTACTTCAACTAATTTAGTGCACTTAAGAATACTATCTTTAATTTCATCAGTAAGTAATCCCTTCTCATCAATTAATCTAATTACATCTTCTTTTCTCTTAGCTAAATTAACCTGATATTGATATACCTCATCTATCTTTCTAATACTCTCTTCATCCATAGCACCAGTAGCTTCTTTTCTATATCTAGCTATAAAAGGAATTGTATTACCTTCCTCTAATAAATTTAAAACAGTTTCTACCTGTTTAACTTTAATATCTAATTCTTTTGCAATTTCTTCTATTATAAAATTATTCATAACATCCTTCTTTCTATGCATAAATAATTATAACATAAATAAACTTCATTTTTCTACCATTCTTTTTATAAAAATAGCCTATGACAAACCACAATATAGCTGATTCTATTATTCAAATCTTTTAATCAAAAGCAAAAAATAACAAAAATTTATGGTATAATTTGGTTAGGAGTGAAATTATGGAACAATTATTAAAAATATTAGAAGTCTTCTGGATAGGCATAAAATCAATTATAAGTAATCCAACAATATTATCTTTATTATTACTAGCATTATTGATGAAATTATTTTATCCCAAATTTAGAGGATTTATGGGTGAATTTTGGGTAAAGTTAGAATTAAATAAACTATCAAAAAAAGAATATATTGTATTAAACGATATTATGTTAGAAAATCAAAATGGGACACATCAAATCGATCATTTAGTTATTTCAAAGTATGGTATATTTGTAATTGAAATGAAAAATTATTATGGATTAATATTTGGAGATGAATATAAGAATAACTGGACACAACACTTAGGAAAGAAAAAATATTATTTTAAAAATCCAATTCATCAAAATTATGGACATATAAAAGCACTAGAAGAAATATTACAATTAAACAATAATGTTTTCATTCCAATAATATGTTTTTCAAACCAGGCAAAAATGAAAGTAAATAGTAAAAGTATTGTAATACAATTAGATTATTTAATTCAAACCATCAAAAAGTTTTATAAAATTCAACTAGATATGGATATAAATTCAATAGCCGATAAAATTAAACTATTAAATATTACTAATAAAGACCAAAGAAGAAAACATGTTAGTAATATCAAGGCTAAAATAAAAGCAGATAATCAAAAAGCAGATAATATGTTATGTCCAAAATGTGGGAATCAATTAGTACTAAAAAATGGTAAATATGGAACTTTTGTAGGTTGTTCAAATTATCCAAAATGTAAATACATAAAAGAAAATTAAATTTAAACCATAACCATTAAACTTGCTAATAAATATTAATTTTAATATAATAATTAGACATAAAGGTGATTTACATGGATATAAAAAATATTAAGAACCCAAGTTTTTTAAAAAAACTAAAAATCAAAGATTTAGAATTGTTATCGAATAATATTAGAAAATATATTATAGATTCAGTATCTATAACTGGTGGACACTTATCATCTAATCTAGGAGTTGTAGATCTAACTATTGCCCTTCATAAAGTATTCGATACACCTAAAGATAAAATAATTTTTGATGTTTCTCATCAGTGTTATACACATAAAATATTGACAGGCCGAGCTAAAGAATTTGACAAATTAAGACAATTAGACGGATTATCAGGGTTTCAAAAAAGAGAAGAAAGTCCACATGATGCATATGAAGCAGGACACTCATCGACAAGTTTGTCCGCTGCTTTAGGTATGGCTCTTGCAAGAGATAAACAAAATAAAAAAAATAATGTCATCGCAGTCATTGGTGATGGTTCTATGGGAAATGGACTATCTTATGAAGCTCTAAATCATATAGGAAGTACTAAAACAAAATTAATAATTATCCTAAATGATAATGAAATGAGTATATCTAAAAATGTTGGAGGTCTACATAATAATTTAGATAAAATAAGATCTAATTATAAATATAACAACGCTAAAAATAAAACAAAAGATATCTTAAATAAAATTCCTTTAATAGGTTCC
The DNA here is from genome assembly GCA_017409025.1 of Bacilli bacterium. Lineage (GTDB taxonomy): Bacteria > Bacillota_I > Bacilli_A > RF39 > UBA660 > RUG705. Next base: position 48,476 of record JAFQTN010000005.1, read on the forward strand.
AAAATAAGTCTAGGTATAACAAACTTAAAATCATCTATAAAGAAACTTTATCTAAAAGAAGGATTTTTATTTGAAGAACTAGGAATTAAATATTATGGCCCCATAAATGGACATGATTATAAAGAAATGTTAATATATCTAGAAATGGCTAAAAAAGAAAATGAACCAGTATTAATTCATGTTATAACAGAAAAAGGAAAAGGATATATTCATAGTGAACAAGATAGGCTTGGTTCTTGGCATGGAGTAGGACCATTTGATATAGAAACTGGTAAATTTATAAAAAAAGAAGAAAATAAAATAACATGGAGTGAAGTAATAAGTAACCACTTAATTGACTTAACCGAAAAGAATAATAATTTAACAGTAATAACACCAGCAATGGCAGGAGGAAGTAAGCTATTTAAATATAAAGAATTATATCCAGATAATTTTATTGATGCAGGAATTGCGGAAGAACATGCTTTAGTGTTAGCTAATGGCATGAGTATAGAAGGTTTAATTCCATTTGTATCAATCTATTCAACTTTCTTACAACGAGGATATGACCAAGTAATCCACGATATAGCTAGAATGAATACCCATGTCATAATAGGTATAGATAGGGCGGGTATCGTAGGTGAAGATGGAGAAACTCATCAAGGAATATATGACTTAACATTTCTTCTTCCTATCCCGAATTTAATAATATCAACCCCAAAAGACAGTATTGAAGCAGGTAATATTTTATATACTGCAATGCTATCAAAAAGACCATTTGCTATAAGATATTCTAAAGAAAAATTAGAATATCATAAAGAAAACTATAAAATAGTTCCAATAGGCTCTTGGGAAATATTAGAAAAAGGAAAAGATGCAGTTATAATAACATATGGTTCCCTTTTAGAAAAAGCAAAAATGATTAAAAAGAATCTATCGAAAACAATAGACCTATCAATAGTAAATGCCAGATATCTTAAACCAATTGATGAAAAATTATATAATAAATTATTAAAAGAATATAAAAATATCTTTATCTATGAAGAAAATACAAAAATAAATTCCCTAGGTTCATACCTAGTAAACTATGCAGAAGAAAAAAAATATAAAGGAAATATTAATATATTTGCAATAAAAGATGAATTTATTAAACAAGGAAAAAGAGAAGAAGTATTAAAGTTATTAGAACTAGATGAAAAATCTATTACTAATAAGATAAAAAATATAATGAAGAAAAAAGATTAAACAACAACAAGGTTTAATCTTTCTTTTTTAATTCATCAGCATAAGTAATAGATTTATCACCAAACTTTTTCTTTATATCATCAATAGTTTTTTGCAAATGATCGTTTTTCTCCATCTTAATATTATTATCCTCAAATATAGATAATTGAACCTTATATACATCCGTTAAATTAGATACTGATACGCATAATCCTCTAACTTTCTTATCATCATCGGGATTCCATACTTTATTGAATAACTTAATAGCATTATTATAAATATCCTCATCACTATTAATTAAATTTTCTAAAGTAACTTGTTTACTAATTTTAGTAAAATCATGAAACCTAACCCAGATACCAACGTTTGGAGTATACATTTTCTTCTCTCTGAGTCTCATTCCAGTTTCTATAGATAATTTCTTTAACTGCTTGTAAATATCTTCAGTACTAGTATAGTTATATGGAAGAACTTCTGAAGTAGATATACTCTTAGGATTACCATAATCGCTTTCTACTTCAGAAAAATCAATTCCATTCGCATAATTCCACATCATTTTCCCCATACTTTTAAAGTGTCTAACTAAAAAATCTAAATCACTATTAGCTAGTTCACCTATATTGTTGATACCTAAATCATGTAATTTCTTATTACTAGATTTACCAATCATAAATAATTCGGATACATCCAAAGGCCACATTTTTTCTTTCACTTCATAACTAAATAAAGTATGAACTTTATCAGGCTTAGAAAAATCACTTGCCATTTTAGCGAGTAGTTTATTGTTACCAACGCCAACATTTACTGTAAAACCAAAGTTTTCTTTTATTTCATTCTTAATCTTGTATGCTAACTTAACTGGATCACCAAATAGTTTATAACTATCCGTATAATCAATAAAACATTCATCCACTGAATATCTTTCAATTTTATCAGAATAATTACATAAATAAGTATACATCATATCAGAATATCTCTTATAAATGTTATAATCAGGTCTATATACTTCTAAATAAGGGCACTTCCTTCTAGCACTATATAAAGGTTCTCCGGTGATAACTCCTTTTTTCTTACATGGCATACTCTTAGCAAGAACAATTCCTTTTCTAAGTGATTCATCTCCACCAATAACCGCATATCTATTTCTTATATCAATTTTACTTCCTTTATGTAACATATTAACAGCAGTCCATGACAAAAAAGCATTATTACAATCAATATGCAAAATAATTCTTTCCTTCATAACTACCACCCAATATAATTATAACAAACATATGTTTAAACATCAATGCTATATAATAAAAAAGACAACCAATTTATGGTTATCAATTAATTTTTATAATGTTTATAACTTAATAAATCCGTATTGTATAAACCAGATATTTCTTTTAAAATAATATCATTTTCTTCAAGTGTAACAGCATATACTAAAAACTCTCTCCATAAAACCAAATGTTTTTTAGTAGCTTCATCTAAATTACTAAAATCATGTATAAAATTCTTCATTCCATATAATTTTTCGGCTAAAACATTACCTTCATAAGTTCTTTTGAATTTATCTTTATTAGCCATACTCTTACTAACAATTAAATGAATAATACCTGAAATAAAACTCCAAAAACCAACGAGTATAGAGACAATTAGTCCTAGCCCCATTAAAAACGCTAAAATATAATCTGGATTATCAACCATAAAATTTAAAAGATCGAGATTACTCTCTAAAGTAGTTGATCCGCTATTTAATAATGTTGATATTTTCTCTGCATTGAAACAAAAAAATACAATAAACCCTAAAGATAAAAGATGTAAAAACAAGAAAATTCCACATCCAGATTTATTCTTTTCATCTTTCTTTTTTCTCTTAATTAAGTTATTATTAACTGCCTCACAAATAACATTTTCTCTCCACTCATTTAGTGTAAAAATATCTTTCTTACATTTATATAAACAATTTAATAAAATATCATCACTTTTATTTATTCTAACATTATTAGGATTATTTAAATATAAACTACCATCTTTTTCATATAGAAAAATATTATTTATTTCATAATATAATTTCATAGCTCCCAAATCTTTTTCTGTTTCTAAAGATAAATCCATAAGTAAACTCATCGTAGCGGGCGTAACTCCATTAAATTTTTCCCTATAGTATTCTAGATCTGTTTTCACATCAAAAGTAACTCTACTTCTATTATATTTTTTAATACCCCATCTTAACCCCAAGTATATCAAAGTGTGAGGTATAGCATTTAAAAATATAATAAATAATAAAATAACTATCCAAAATATATGAACCATAACATCGTCTGTACTGTTGAAAATAATTATAACATCTTCCCATTGAGTAAAAATCAATCTCGATGAATTAATAATAATAGCTATAAAAATTATCGTATCAAATAATTTCCATCTAATGTTTCTCTTAGTAATAAATCTCTTTTTTTTCTTTCCCATAAAAACTCCTCAATTATTATATTTAAATTATAACATATAAATATAAATTTATTTGCAAAAAAGATATATTTTATGATATACTTATACCGCAAGAGAAAGGACTGATTATTGTGATAAATAGATTAGAAGCAATACAAAATAGATATAATGAAATATCTAAAGAATTATCATCTCCTGAAGTAATAAATGATATAAAGAAAATGACAGAATTGTCAAAAGAACAAAGAAGATTATCACAAACTGTTGAAATATATGAAAAATATAAAGGAGTATTATCTGATATTGAAGCAGCCAAAGAAATGCTTGAAGATAAAGAAATGCAAGAGTTTGCCAAAGAAGAAATATCTTCACTAACTTCTATCAAAGAAGACTTAGAAAAAGAACTTGAAGTATTATTATTACCACATGATCCTAACGATGAAAAAAATGTTATCGTAGAAATTCGTGGTGCAGCCGGTGGAGATGAAGCAAATATATTTGCTGGGGACTTATTTGATATGTATACTCATTATGCTAATAACTTTGGTTGGAAAATAGAAACACTAAACGAAGAAGCAGGGACTGCTGGTGGTTTCTCTCAAATAGAATTCATGATAAAAGGTGAAGGTGCTTACTCAAAATTAAAATATGAGTCAGGTGCCCACAGAGTACAAAGAGTTCCAGAAACTGAATCACAAGGAAGAGTTCATACATCAACAGCAACAGTATTAGTAATGCCTGAAGCAGAGGAATTTGACTATGAATTAGATGAAAGCGAAGTAAGAATAGATATAACAAGAAGTAGTGGATGTGGTGGACAAGGAGTAAACACTACAGATTCAGCTGTAAGATTAACTCACTTACCAACAGGTATTATCGTATACTCTCAAACTGAAAGAAGCCAAATCAAAAACAAAGAAAAAGCTTTTAAAATCTTAAAAACAAGACTATATGATTTAAAACTAAGAGAACAAGAAGAAGCAAACGCCGCAGAAAGAAAAAATAAAATTGGAACTGGTGATAGATCAGAAAAAATAAGAACTTATAACTATCCACAAAACAGAGTAACAGACCACAGAATTGGTTTTACATCAATGAATTTAGATAGAATTATGACTGGCGACCTAGGAGTTATAATTGAAGCTCTAATAAATGAAAATCAAAGAATAGAATTAGAAAATCATGAAATATAATAAAAGTGACTTAGATTATTTAAAAAAATATATTAATGAAAACAAACTAGATAATAATTATTATAATGAATGCCTAAAAGAATTAGAAAAAGGAAAACCTATACAATATATAATAGGTAATGTAGATTTTTATGGTAATATTATCAAAGTTAACCCTTCAGTTCTAATACCTAGATTTGAAACAGAACTTCTAGTAGACCTTACAATAAAAAAAATAAAAAATATCTTTAAAGATAAACAAATAGATATTCTAGATCTAGGTACAGGTAGTGGCTGTATTGCTATAACATTAAAAAAAGAAATTAATTCTAATGTAGATGCCTTAGATATATCTTCTGAAGCATTAATGGTAGCTAAAACTAATGCCAAAGAAAACAATGTAGAAATTAATTTTATCCATAAAGATATGACTATATATAAAGAAAAAAAATACGATGTAATTATTTCTAATCCACCATATATAAGATACAATGAAGAAATAATGGATATTGTAAAGAATAATGAACCACACTTAGCTTTATATGCCAATGATGATGGCCTATATTTCTATAAAGAAATAATAAAAAATATTCCTAACATAACTAAAGACAAATATTTAGTATGCTTTGAAATAGGAGAGTCACAATCAACAGTTATTGTTGATATAGCAAAAGAATATTTAAAAGATGTAAACATTTCTGTTCATAAAGACTATTCAGATAAAGATAGATTTATATTTATAACTAATGAGCCAAATAATTAATTTTGACTCATTTTTGTTTAGAAAATAAAAATATATAACAATATACTAATAGGTGATAAAATGAAAAGAAAAATATTCTTGTTAGTATTAGGACTAATCTTAATAGCAATATATTCAGTAAGTGAAACAGAATTATCTATACCAGATTCATCTATTAGATTAAGAGTAATACCTAATAGTAATAATTCTATGGATATAAATATTAAAGAACAAGTAAAAGACTATCTAGAAACAGATGTCTATACACTATTAAAAGAAACAAATGATATAGATTCGGCAAGAAATATAATTAATAATAATATTCCTAAAATAGAAACAAATATAGACAATATCTTTAAAGATAATAATTATAATATTCCTTATGAAGTAAATTTTGGTTATAATTATTTTCCAGAAAAAACATTTGCTGGAGAAAATTATCAAGAAGGGTATTATGAATCATTAGTAATATATATCGGAGATGCAAAAGGAGATAATTGGTGGTGTGTCTTGTTTCCAAATTTTTGCCTTGTAGATACAGAAAAAGATACAGAATATAAATCTTATTTCAAAGAGTTATTTAATAAAATATTCTAAAAAATAAAAAGAAGAGTAATATTAAATAGGTGATATTATGTCTTCTTTTTTAACTATTCTAATAATTGGTATCAGTCTAAGTATGGATGCCTTCTCTCTAGCTTTAATATATGGTATGCAAGGTATGTCAAAAAGAAATAAAATATTATTGTCTTTAATCGTAGGTATATATCATTTTATAATGCCATTAATAGGATTAACATTTGGAACTATCCTAGATAATATAAATTTAATGAGTATTGATATTATTGCATCCCTAATACTAATTTATATTGGTATTGACTTAATAATCTCTAATTCTAAAAAAGAAGATAGATTAGAAATAAACAAACTAGGCTTTATAATCTTTGGCTTATCTGTCAGTATAGATAGTCTTACCGTAGGTATTGGCTTAAAAGCACTAACAGACAACTATTTAATCTCATCAATAACATTTTCTCTGTCTAGTTTAATATTTACATATACAGGATTACTTTTAGGAAATATAATAGGAAGTAAAGTAGGAAAATATTCCAAACTCACAGGAGGTATAATCCTTATATGTATAGCAATTATAATGTTTATTAGATAAAATTGTTGACAAACAACTATATTCATGATAAAATTACAAACGTACTGGCGGATTTGGTGAAGTGGTTAACACATTGGATTGTGGTTCCAACATACGTGGGTTCGATTCCCACAATCCGTCCCAGATAGAATATAAAGAAGCAGGAATGAGCTTCTTTTTTCATATATTTAAGAAGGTATGGAAAAGGATAACAAATTATGGTATTATATTATTCATTAACAGGGGGAAATATGGAAAATTTTAAGGTATTAACATACGAAGAAGAAAAGAAACTTACAGTAGATGAAAGAAAAATATATTATATAAGATTAAAAGAATATTTATCTAGTTTAAAATATTCTTTACCTAAAGAAAAGTATTTAACAATTTGTGAAATATTAAACAAAAAAGTAGTAAGAACTATAGTTGATAAAATTAAAGGATATGATTTATTCATAGAGAATCAGAGTATAATTCCAACTAGGCCAGTAATCTATGCATCTTCTCACCAAGATTTTAATGACCATTTTAATGTTGTATTATCTATACCAACTCATATGATTATCTTAAATTCTAGTAATGTCCCTAGTATAATTAAATTCGTCATGGGGATACACGGTATTGAGTATGTTGACAGAAATGATTCACAAAGTAGATTTGAATCTAAAATGCATCTAATGGAATATTTATCCAAAGGTAAAAGTATTGTTGTGTTTCCGGAAGCAACATATAATTGCTCTCCAAATAAATTAATACTTCCATTACATAGTGGAGTAATTGATATAGCAAAAAAAATGCAAGCACCAATAGTACCACTAGTTCAGGAATATGATTTTGATAATTCTAGATTAGATGGAAAAAATAGAGTAAAAAGTTGTACAGTAAGATTTGGTATGCCAATATATGTTTCTTATGATGATAATATCCAAGCAAAGAAAGAAGAATTGCGAGATGCTATGGCAACTATTAGATATAACTTGATTGAACAAAAAGGAATTTTTTCTAGAGAAGAAATTTCTAATGAAGAATATATTAGTTATCTATTATCAAGATTAGATACTATGGATTTAATGAAAGTAAATTATGAAATTGAAAAAAATACAATATATGGCGCAAGTGATGAATTTTATCAATATCACCCTATAAATGCAGTTCCATATAACGAAAAAGGTGAATTATTGACAACTGGCCCTGTAAGAAAATTAACAATTGCAAAATAAATAACCAGATTGAAAAACATTATGTTATAATTAACATAATAGGAAGTGGTTAGTGTGTATTCGATTTTTGAGTTATCGTTACCAATTTGTGCAATTGTTTTTTCATTGTTATTAATAATAGTTTATTTTACAAAACGAAGAATAAATTTGTTGGAAAACAAAATGTATTGTGTTATGCTAATTTGCGTTTTTATAGATAGTATTTTAGTAACACTAGAAAAAGGATTAGTTATTAACCAAGAATTATTAGAAATTCCACAAATAACACAATTTGTCGTAGGAGTTCTAAATAAATTTGATGCAACTACCTTAATAGTACTTACTTCAGCTTTATTCTTATATATATACATAATAACGATAAAACCTAACGATAAGCAATTTAAAAAGACATTATATGCAACAATATCTATGAATATAATTTTTATGATTTTGATATTTTTACTAGATGTACATTTGATTACAAATGGAGAAATTATTAGTATTTCAGGAACAGCTTTATATCCAACGTATATTGGATGTGGATTAAATATAATACAATCAATATTTATAACACTTTTAAATATTAAGAAAATAACAAAAAAACATATTCCATTAATAATTACAATATTAATGTTTATATTACTAATTTTAATCTTCACATTTAATCCATACATAACAGTCATTTCAATATTGCTTACATTCGTAAACTATGTAATGTACTATACAATTGAAAATCCTGATATACAATTATTAGAAGAAATTCATAAATCAAAAGAAATATCAGATAGTGCAAATGAAGAAAAAACATTATTTTTATATAATATGACTCAAGAAATTAGAAATATTAATAAAAAGATAGATGATGATGCAGATATTATTTTAGATAGTAAAGATTGGGAAGAAACTTATGAAAGTGCTAGAGATATTAAATCTTTAACATCTAAATTTAATTCAATGACTAATGAGATTTTAGATATTTCACAAATAAGTTCATCTAATATAAAGGTATATAACACCAAATATAACATCAAAAACCTTCTTAAACACATTGTAAATATCTACACGGATATTAGTAAAGATAAAGAATTAAAGTTTATTACTAATATTGATCATAATATACCAGAAATACTATATGGAGATTCAATAGAATTAAAAGAAATACTAACAATAATTTTAAATAACAGTACTAAATATACAGAAAAAGGATACATTGAATTTAACGTTAATACAATTATAAAAAATGATATATGTAGATTAATAATTACAATTGAAGATTCAGGAACTGGTATTAGTAGTGAAAATATTAATAAAATAAAAATAGCTAAAAAATCCTTATCTAAAGCAAATGAATTAATTACTTTAATGAATGGTACGATGATGATATCATCAGATTATGGCAAAGGCACAAAAATTAAAATAATATTAGATCAAAAAATGGAAATAATCGAAAATAAAGAAGTATCAAAATATGAGAACATATTTAATAATGTAAAAATACTTGCCATTGATGATTTGGAGTCTGGACTTAAAATAATTGATAAGCTGTTAAAAGATACAAATATTGAACTAGACAAAGCTATAAATGGTAAAGATAGTATAAATAAAATAAGAATAAATAAATACGATATTATATTACTGGATGAAGAATTATCACAAATAAGTGGAATAGAGTTAATCAAAAAAATTAAAGAAATCAGAAATTTTAATACACCTATAATTTTGTTAACTAAAGATAATAGTTATGAATATAATGAAGAACATTTAAAATTAGGATTTAATGATTATATTTTAAAACCACTAAAAAAAGATAATTTATTAGCTAAAATTAATAAATATACAAAAAAAGGCGACTAGTATTACGTTTAAAATCCAAAAACACTTGAATAAGAAGCAAAACAGAGTTATAATTACATTAACGAATCGATATCTTTGTAGATGGTTCTAATACTGGTCCCAGATAGAATATTAAGAAGCAAAAAAATGCTTCTTTTTTCATAAAAAAATCGTCTCATTAAGAAACGATCTCTTTATTTATTCTTTAAATAATTAACAACTTCAATTAATTTCATGCCATTAGATCCTTTGACTAAGATAGTATCTCCATCTTTAAGAATACTATCGATATCTTGCAGTAATTGCCCATTACTCTCAAAATAATAACATTCAGTATTATTATTTTTCACAACCTCATAAGTATATTTTGATAATTTACCTACAGTAATTAATAAATCTATATTATTTTCAATAATAATATTTCCAATTTCCTTATGAATATTCTCTCCATATTCATCAAGTTCTAATATATCAGCAAAAATAAACACTTTTCTACCATTAACTTTGCCAAGTAATTCTAAACCATTTTTAACAGAATCTAAACTTGCATTATATGTATCATCTATAATATTAATACTATCAGTCTTAATTAATTCTAATCTATGTGGAGTTAAAGTAAATGATTTTAATGAATTACTTATTTCTTCACTAGATATTCCTAGTTTTGTTCCTACTGCATAAGCAAATAATGCATTATATATAAATGCTTTACTACCAACAGGTAATTCTATATATTGATTATTTATATAAAAATTACTAGCAAAAACCTTATCTTGAATTTCTTTAGCTATATAATCACTTTCGTTTTCAATTCCTACAGTAATTAAATTATTATATTTAACAGTTCTTAACATATCATTATCATTATTAATAATTAAAATACCATCATCCATTCCATCTAGTATTTCTAATTTAGCTTTAAGAATATTTTCTCTACTACCAAGATTACCAATATGAGCAGTCCCAATATTAGTAATAACTGCAATTGTTGGCCTAACTATATTTGATAAAATATGTAGTTCTCCAAAATGGTTCATTCCCATTTCAACTACCAAAGCATCATGATCATTAAGTTCTAATATCGTCAAAGGAACACCAATATGGTTGTTTAAATTTCCCTTAGTAGATAAAACTCTATATTTAGATTTTAAAACTGAATATATAATATCTTTAACAGAAGTTTTTCCAACACTACCAGTAACAGCTATAACAGGTATATCATATAAACTTCTTTTATACTTAGCTAACTCTTGTAATGAGCTAATCGTATTATCCACTAAGATAATATTTTTATCTCTATAAGTATCATCTATTTTGGTATCATTATCTAATAAACAAAGACTAGCACCCTTAGAAAATGCTTCTTTATAAAAATTATTTCCATTAAAAGTATCTCCTTTAATACCTACATAAATATCTCCTTCATTTAATTTTCTAGTATCAGTACAAAAATTAATACATTCTAAATCTAAATTTTCTATATTAGAAAATAATTTTCCATTACATAAATTAATAATATCTCTAACGTATATCATTGTATCACCCTCAAATAAATTATATCACAGATTATAATATAATACTAATAAGAAAAACAGTATGCAAATACTGTTTCATATATTATTTTTTAGAATTATTAGTCATAACACAAAGCATTTTTAAAACAAAATCTAAATCCTTGTTAGATAATGATATACAATATTGATTAATCTTTTTAATTTTTTCTTTTCTAATATCTGCTCCGTCGTGACCATCCAAATTAATTCCAAGTAGATTATCAATACTAATATTAAAAGAGTGTGCTAATTTTGATAATATTTCTGCCGTAGGTAATGACTTGTTAGTTTCAATTCTAGATAAATAATTTCTATTTATTTCTAATTTTTTAGCTAATTCTTCCTGACTAAGATTGTGATTGTATCTGATATTTTTAATTTTGCTTCCTAAATCCATAACAGCCTCCCACTTAAACTACCAAAATTATAATAAATTTAAAGAGAATATTTGTGATATTAACAAAATATTACCAATGTTGGTGCAAATATTACCAAGAATGTATTAAAAATAAATTATCAAGATTAAAATCATTGAAAAAAATATGTATTTGTTATATACTTACTATAAGTATATTGTTAAAAGATAAATTAAGAGAGGTATCTTATGAAAAGCAGTAGATTATTAAAATATTTTGAAGAATACATAAAAAAAATAGACATGAACAATACCTGGTCAAAAGCAAAATATTTTCACTCACTAAAATCAATGGATCTTGCTAGAAATATAGCAAGTAATTTTAATATATTTGACGAAGAAGAATTAGTAGTTATTGAATTGATTGCACTATTCCATGATATTGGAAACTTTGAACAAAAGAACTATAATTACTTAGATAATCAAGAAGAAGATAGTACTATGAAATCTATACATGTATTATTTGATGAAGGATTACTAAGAAAAATAACAGATGAAACAAAATATGATACTTTGATAAAACTAGGAATATTCTGTCACAATAAAGATGCCCTTCCTAAAAATATTGATGAAAAAACAGCATGTGTATGTAATATTATGAAAGATGTATATAAACTAGAAGAATTAAGAATGGTTATTAACTATCCATATATAGATAATCGAATTAACGATTATCCTAGCACTCTAGTATATAATGATTTCAAATTGTTTAATAAAGTAAATAGCAAGATGTCAGATAATAATGCTGACAATATATTAATTGCTCTATCTAATATTTTTGATTTAAATTATAGATCAAGTTGTGCTCAAGTATTAGAAAAAGAATATGTAACAAAAATAGTAAATTCTTTAATATATGAAGATAAAAAGATAGAAAAATTCTTTAAACAAATTGAATCAGTATTAAATAATTATTTAAAGAAAAAAATAAGTTAATATTGCAAAAATAAAAATGTATGTTATAATACATTAAAATTAAAAAACAAAGACCAAGAGGAGTAATCTATTATTTATTTAAAGAGAGTTAGTGTTTGGTGGAAACTAATAATAAATATGGATGAAGGTAGCTTGTAAGTTGTATATCTGAAATATAAGTAAGATATATCGTTAACTGCGTTAAAGTTTCAAGTGATAGATAAAATCTATAAGAAAGGTGGTACCACGGGTAAACTCGTCCTTTCATTATAGATTTTTTTTATAAGAAAGGAGATACACAATGAATATGTTTGATAAATACACATCCAATTACGACATGAATGACCCAGACATTAACTATAAATATTACCATAGTTACAGAGTTATGGAAATCATGGAAAAGTTAGCTATAACACTAAATTTATCCCCAAAAGATATTGAATTAGCAAAAGTAATTGGCTTACTTCATGATATTGGAAGATTTGAACAAGATAAACTATATGATAGTTTTAAAGATGGAAAATTTGATCATGGAGATTATGGGGAAAAGTTATTAAAAGAAACAAATTTTTTGAAGCACTTTGATATTCTAGAGGAAGACTATGAAGTAGTATATAAAGCAGTAAAAAATCATAACAAATATGGAATCGAAAACACACAAAATGAAAGAGAATTATTCTTTTCAAAACTAATAAAAGATGCGGATAAATTAGATATATTATATGTTCTTGGAAGTGATAAATTTGATATGCTTGAAAAAGATAATAAAGATGATATCTCTAAAGAAATAAAAGATGCATTTATTAATAATAAATTAGGAAATATAAAAGAAATAAAAACACAAAATGATAAATTGATTATACCATTTACATATATCTATGATATCAATTTTAAAGAAAGCCTTAAAATTATTGATAAAAATAAATACTATGATAAGATATATGAAAAAATTAACAATAAAGATATTTTTAAAGAATATATAGAATATACAAATAAATATATTGCAGAAAGGATTGATTAGAATGTTAGATAAAAAATATAATCATATAGATGTAGAAAAAGATAAATATCAAGAATGGAAAACAAAAGGGTATTTTAATTCTGGAGATTTATCAAAAGAACCATTTTGTATAGTTATTCCACCGCCAAATGTAACAGGAAAATTACACTTAGGACATGCTTGGGATACAACCTTACAGGATATAATCATCAGATATAAAAGAATGAATGGTTATGATGCATTATGGCTACCAGGAATGGACCATGCCGCAATAGCCACAGAAACAAAAGTCGTAGGAAAATTAAAAGAACAAGGAATAAAAAAATCTGATTTAACAAGACAAGAATTTTTAGATGAATGTTGGAAGTGGACTGATGAATATTCTGAAAATATCAGAAATCAATGGGCTAAATTAGGACTTTCAGTTGACTATAGTAAAGAAGCATTTACATTAGATGAAAATTTAACAAAAGCTGTAAAAACTGTATTCTTAAAATTATATGAACAAGGACTTATATATAGAGGAGAAAGAATAATTAACTGGGACCCTCAAGCTAAAACAGCCCTATCTAATGAAGAAGTAATTTACAAAGATGTAGAAGGAGCTTTCTACCACTTAAAATATTTTATCGAAGATTCTGAAGAATTTTTAGAAGTAGCTACTACAAGACCAGAAACTCTATTTGGTGATACTGCCGTAGCAGTTAATCCAGAGGATACTAGATATAAACATTTAATAGGAAAAAATGTAATTCTTCCAATATTGAATAAAAAAATTCCTATCATTGCTGATGAACATGCCGATATGGAATTTGGAACAGGTGTTGTTAAAATAACTCCCGCTCATGACCCAAATGACTTTGAAGTTGGTAATAGACACAACTTAGAAAGAATTATTGTCATGAATGAAGATGCTACTATGAATGAATATACTGGCATTTATAATGGAATGGATAGATTTGCATGTAGAGAAAAACTACTTGAAGACTTAAAAGAACAAGACCTATTAATTGAAATAGAAAAAATAACTCATAACGTTGGACATTCAGAAAGAACAGGTGTTATGGTTGAACCATATTTATCTAAACAATGGTTCGTAGATATGAAAAAATTATCTAGCCAAGTACTAGAAAATCAAAAAAATAAAGATACAAAAGTAAACTTTGTACCTTCAAGATTTGAAAAAATATTAAATCATTGGATGGAAGATTGCCATGATTGGTGTATCTCAAGACAATTATATTGGGGGCATCAAATTCCAGCTTGGTATAAAGGTGAAGAAATATACGTAGGTATGGAAGCACCAACTGAAGAAGGATGGATTCAAGATAACGATGTATTAGATACATGGTTTTCATCAGCATTATGGCCATTCGCTACTTTAGGATGGCCAGAAGAGACAGATGATTATAAAAGATATTTCCCAACTGATGTATTAGTAACTGGATATGATATTATCTTCTTCTGGGTATGTAGAATGGTATTCCAATCACTTGAATTTACTAAAGTAAGGCCATTTAAAGATTGCCTAATTCATGGACTTATAAGAGACAAAGAAGGAAGAAAAATGTCTAAGAGTCTAGGAAATGGTGTAGACCCAATGGATGTTATCGAAGAATATGGATGTGACTCACTAAGATATTTCATAACAACATCATCAGCACCAGGACAAGATTTAAGATATGATGAAGAAAAAGTAAAATCTACATGGAATTTTATCAATAAATTATGGAATGCATCAAGATTCGTATTAATGAATATTGAAGATTTAAAAGAAACAGATTTAAAAGAATTAAATATTCATGATAAATGGATACTAACAAAATATTCTGAAACTATCAAAAAAGTAAAAAAACATATGGATAAATATGAATTCAATATCGTGGGAAGCACATTATATGATTTTATTTGGGATAATTTCTGTGATAAATATATTGAAATGTCAAAATTCACTAGCGATACAACTGCTACAAAGAGTACTCTATATGTAGTACTAACTGGAATTATCAAAATGTTACATCCATTTATGCCATATGTAACTGAAGAAATATATAAAATGTTACCAATTAAAGAAGAAGAATCTATTATGATATCTAATTATCCTAAATATGATAAAAAATTAGTATTTGAAACAAATGAAGTAGATAATGCCCTAGAATTTATTACACTATTTAGAAATAAGAAAAAAGAATTAAATATTAAAGATTTTTCTATCATTAGCCATGTTGATAATAAAGAAATAGAAGTATTATTATTAAATATGTTAAAACTAAATGATAAACAAAATAATAATAATTATGAATTAACGCAAGAAATTAAACTAAATAATCTACATATAGATATTTTATATAATGATGAAATAGACCACGAATTAGAAAGAGAAAATTTACTTAAAGAAAAAGAAAAATTAACATCATCTATAGAAAGAAGAAAAAAATTATTATCTAACGAAAATTATGTAAATAAAGCTCCTGCTAATGTCGTAGAAAATGATTGTATACAACTAGAAAAAGAAGAACAAAAACTAGAAGAAATATTATCAAAATTAAACTAAATTATACTAAAAAGAGTTAAAAAACTCTTTTTTTATATGTAATAAAATAGTTCTTATAATAATTAAATAGCATATTTATAATAATAAAGGATACTATTTATGAAAAAAAAGATAATGAATGTAAATATAAATTATTATTTCTCAAATATAAGTTCAGAAAAGACTATCGTTTTATTACATGGCTGGGGACAAAATATAGAAATGATGAAACATATAGGTAATAAATATTTGAATGAATTTAACGTATTAATAATAGATCTTCCCGGTTTTGGAGAAAGTGATGAACCCCCATATTCATGGAGTATATATGAATATGTTGAATGTATCAAAAAACTAATTGACTATCTAAATATTGATAAAATTTTTTTAATTGGTCATTCTTTTGGTGGAAGAATATCTTTAATTTATGCATCTATTTATAAAGTAGAAAAACTAGTATGTCTAGCAAGCCCGTATTGTAAAGAAATAACTAAATTACCATTAAAAATAAGAATATATAAGAAAGTTAAAAAAATACCTAGGTTATCTTGGTTAGCCAATATAATGAAAAATCTAATAGGATCATCTGATTATAAAAATGCAAGTGATGTAATGAGAGGTATTCTAGTTAAATCTATTAACGTAGAAATGGAAGAATATATAAAAAAAATAAACTGTCCAACACTACTAGTATGGGGCACAAACGATACGGCTGTTCCAATAAAAAGAGCCTACGAATTAGAAAAACTAATAAAAGATTCAGCAGTAATCAAATATGAAGGTGCCTCCCATTATGCATATTTAGAAAGACTTAATAACCTAATTCCTGTATTAGATTCATTCTTTAATGTAAGGAGGCATTAATGAAAATTATAATTATTATTTTATCTTCTTTATTTTACTTAATGTTAGAACTCAAAAAAAATATCCATATGTTACAACAAAACTTCTACAACGAAAATAATAGATATCTAAAATGGGGAATAAAAAACATATCAAATATATTAGATTATAAAAGTATATTAATTCTTATATTAAACTTAATAAATTTATTCTTCCAAAAAGAAATCCTATTATATGTAAATATTCTATATTTAGGACTATACTTATGTGAAAAGAAAAGAGAAAAAAATACTTACTATAAAATACCATTAAAATGTACAAAAAGAGTAAAAAGATTATATATAACTAATATAATATTATATTTATCATTAATAGCTATATATAATCTTACTAAAAAGATATATTTATTTACTTTCATATATTCACTATATATATCTATATCTTTCTTAGTAGTATACTTATCAAATATTATCAATATTCCCATAGAAAAAATAGTATTTAACCACTATAAAAATAAAGCAGTAAACAAATTAAGTAAACAAACTAATTTAGAAGTTATAGGAATAACAGGAAGCTATGGTAAAACAAGTAGCAAAAGTATTTTAAATGAAATTTTAAGTGTTAAATATAATCCTATAGCAACTCCCAAAAACTTTAATACTCAATATGGGTTAATAATCACAATTAATAACTATATAAATAAATTTCATGATTTATTTATTGCAGAAATGGGTGCCTTCAAATTAGGTCGTATCAAAATATTATGTAATCTAGTAAAACCTAAATATGGTATCATTACAAGAATTGGTGATTCCCATTTAGAAACTTTCGGCAGTAGAGAAAACATTCAAAAAGGTAAGTTTGAACTTATTGAGTCTCTTCCTAGTGAAGGCCTTGCCATCTTAAATATGGATGACGAATATCAAGTAAACTATAAATTAAAAAATAAAAGCAACGTTAAATGGATTTCAATTGATAACAAAGAAGCAGATATCATAGCTAGTGATATTAAAATGGATGCAAATGGAATGAGTTTTAATGTATATTTTAAAGAAGATAATCTTAATCAAAGATTTTATACAAAATTATTAGGAACTTCTAATATCTATAACATCCTAGGAGCAATTACCCTAGCTTATCATAAAAATATGACTTTAGAAGAAATTGATATTGGAATAAGAAAAATTAAACCAGTTCCTCACAGACTAGAATTAAAGAAAAATAAAGACAACATAATCATTGATGATAGTTATAATTCTAATCCAATAGGATCTAAAATGGCCTTAGATGTATTAAGTTTAATGAACGGTATTAAAATAGTTGTTACCCCTGGAATGATAGAACTAGGAGATAAACAATATGAATTAAATAAAAAATTTGGAGAATATATTTCTAATGTAGCAAACTACGTTATTTTAGTAGGCCAAAAACAAACAAAACCAATCTTAGATGGTTTGAAAGAAAAGAAATATAAAGAAGAAAATATCTTTATTATAAATGATGTAAGAGAAGCCTTCAAAATAATCGATGGAATAAATACGAAAGGAAAAAAATATATATTATTGGAAAACGATTTACCAGACATATTTAATGAAAATTAAAGGGGTGTTCATATATGAAATTAAAAATTGGTGTTATCTTTGGTGGTAAAAGTGTAGAACATGAAGTAAGTATTATTTCTGCCATCCAAGCAATAAATAATATAGATAAAGATAAATACAATATTGTTCCTATATATATATCAAAAGAAAAAGAACTATATACTGGAAAAAACTTACTTAAAATAGAAAACTATAAAGATTTACAAGAAATTAAAAAAGTTTCTAAAGCTGTAACTCTATGTAAAATTAATAATGAATTCTGCCTATTATCATTAACAGGACTAAGAAAAGTAGTAGACAAAATAGATGTTGCTTTCCCAATAGTTCATGGTGCGGGAGTAGAAGATGGTTCATTAGCAGGTTATCTAGATACTATTGGCGTTCCTTATGTAGGAAGTCGAGTTCTAGGTTCAGCATTAGGGCAAGATAAAGTTATTCTAAAATATGTACTAAAAGCTAATGATATTCCAGTTACTGACTTTGTATGGTTTTATGATAGTGAATATCTAGTATCAAAAGACACATATTTAAAACAAATAAAAGAAATGGGTTATCCCGTAGTAGTAAAACCAGCATCTCTTGGTAGCAGTGTTGGTATAACCTATGTAAAAGATGAAGATTCTATTGATAAAGCTATCGAAGAAGCTTTTGAATATGATAGAAAAATTTTAGTAGAAAAGGCAGTTGACAATCTAGTAGAAGTTAACTGTAGCGTTCTGGGAAATTATCATCATCAAGAAGTAAGCATTCTAGAAGAAGTTATCAGTAGTAGCGATATTTTAACTTACCAAGATAAATATATTGGTCATAGAAAAATGAAAGGTCCTTCTAAGGGAATGGTCAATACCGATAGAAGAATCCCTGCCAATATAGATGAATGTTTACAAAAAGAAATTAAAGATTTAAGTATATTAACATTTAAAGCCCTAAATCTTAGCGGAGTTTGCAGAATAGATTATCTAATCGATAGTAAGAAAAATAAAGTATATGTTAATGAACCTAATATTATTCCTGGTTCACTATCATTCTATCTATGGGAACCAATTGGTAAAAAATATCAAGAATTATTAGATGACTTAATAAAACAAGCAATAGATGAATATAAAATAAGTAACAAAAAAGTATCTCATTTTCAAACAAATATATTAGAAAATTTTGAAGGTACTAAAGGAATAAAAAAATAAAAATTAAATATGGAATACATATGTATTCCTTTTTTTGTCAATAATATAACTGGTGATTTTATGAACGAAATAACAAATGTTATAACAAGAACCCTAATTGTCTTAATCATAATATTTATCTCATTTAAGTTAATGGGAAAAAAACAAGTATCTCAAATGAGTATGTTTGACTATATTACCGGTATAACTATTGGATCAATTGTTGCAGACATATCTCTTGATATAGATAAAAATCTTATAGCAGGATTAGTATCACTATTAATATACTGTATTACTGATATACTCGTATCCATTCTAAGTTTAAAAAGTGTTAACCTAAGAAATTTCTTTAATAGTAAAGAAGTACCTCTTATTATAAATGGCAAAATCAATAGAGAAAATATGTCTAAAAACAAAATAACTATTAATATTTTACAAACAGAAGCTAGACTAATGGGTTATTTTGACTTAGATGAAATAAATAATGCTATTCTAGAACCAAATGGTATGATCAGTTTTGAACCAAAAGATAAAGAAAAACCAGCTACTAAAAAAGATATGGGAATAAAATCTAATAATAAAGGTTTGGTATACAATCTAATCATAGATGGTAAAATATTAAAAGATAATCTAGAACATGCTAAAAAGACAGAAAAATGGCTTAAACATGAATTAAAAGTATTGGGTAAAAAACTAGAAGATATCCTTCTACTAACAATCGATGGTGAAGAAAAAATAAATTTTTATACAAAATAAAAGTTATATATAGGAATAATTCCCAATATATAACTTTTTTATTTATTATTATATTCTTTCTTTGTTATATTCATGTAAATTTCATCTTCATATTTACCATCAAAATAACGACTTTCTTTCCATACACCAAAAGTTTTAAAACCACACTTTTCATATGCTTTAATTGCTCTTTTGTTTCTTGCGAATACCTTAAGCATAATATTATTTAAATTAACATGATTAAAAGCATAATCCAAAATTAACATAATAGCTTCACTACCATAACCTTTTGAATGATAATTTTCATCTCCAATAAATATTCCAAGTTCAGCAGTCCTATTAACTTCATGAATTTTCATTAAACTAATATTTCCGATAAGCATATCGTTTTCCATATCGACAATAGCAAAATTATATTTTTCAGCTGTAGCTTTTTCTAACCATGCTTTTTCAGATTCAATAGAAACAATTGAACAATAATTTCCAATATTCTTAGCAACAACATCACTGTTCATCCATTCTGCATATTTTAAATAATCTTCACTATTCATCGGCGATAAATAAATTCTCTTTCCAACAATCTTTTTAAAATATTTCATAAATCCTCCTTTCTGTGATGTGTATCAAAAAAAGACACAAAATCACTATAGTTAGTGACTCCGTATCTTATACGTGTAGGCATATACCCTATATAGCTAGATATATAAATATCATATATATACTCACAAAACTTAAATTTATTATAACAATAAATTACTAAATGTCAAGATTAATTCTTAAACTATTAACCCCCATATCATAATATTTAGTATTATAATTATCTCTTTTCTTATAATTATATATATACATTAAATTATTCTTAGTAATAACTCTATAATTATTTTTAAACATATCTCTTAAATATATCTTATCATTACCAAAATATTTATTTAAACTAAATTTAGATATCATCACTTCTTCATAAGCATTAACTATTAATTCTACATTTGGATGTTTTCCATATCTTTGATGATAATTATCTATAATATCTTTAATTTGACTATCATTAAGTTCATAAGATAAAGTGATCTTTCTAGCACCAAGAGAATGTAAGAAAGCAACCGTATATGAATTAACTACGTTCAAAGAAAAATCTGTGTGGGCATTCTTTAATTTATTAAATGCTCCAATTTCACCAATCATCACAACCTTATCACTATTCACATACCCTTCAATAACTCTAGGTAACTTATATATAGTCTTATCATTAATAAATTCACTATAAACAATATCATATTTTCTATCTAAATTATTATACTTATCCATATCATTAACTAAACAAGTAACTAATCTTTCTTTCTTAAAATCAGGAACATCTATATAATATTCGCACTTCTTAAAATCACTCTTATATAAACGTAACTCATTTAATTTATCAATTGCCTTTCTTCTAAGTTCATTAATCTCTTTAATAGGAATAAATATATTATTATCAATATCAATATCTAATTGAGAAAAACTATAAACAGTATCTCCAAGTTTACTTAACTTTTCACAAATCATATCTCTATCAACAGGTCTGTTGACAGATTCATTTACAATACTTCCTGATACAGAAACTTCATTTGCTCCGTCATTTAAAGTTAAAGACATTTCCATACCAACATGTCCTGAAAATTTACCACTAATATTAACTTTACGTAAATTACTACTAATAATATCTTCTATATTATCACTAATTTCTTTATCCATAGTAATAACTACTATATCATCTACAAAAACATCACTATTAACTTTAATACTAATAATATCTCCCTTTGAAGCTTTCTTTACTAAATTACCACCTACATATATTTCGTTAACACTAATACCAACATCATTTTTCTTTCCAATAACTCTAAGTCCGCTACCAATAGATATATTGTCATTAAGTTTAATTCTAGCAATTCCTTTTTTATATTCTATTACTTTTCCAACAGGAACACCCATATGATTAGGTCTATAACCGTTTATTAAATCATTGTTACTAGTGTTAAATAAAAATCCACGAGTAAAATTTCTATTAAATATCTTTTTTAATTTTAATATCTCTTCATCATCTAATTTAACATAACCATATTTATAATAAGAATCAATTGCCCTCCTGTATAAACTAACAACCATATAAACATATTCTGGTGATTTCATTCTACCTTCAATTTTAAAACTAGCAATACCGGCATCAATTAATTCTCCAACATGTTCTAAACTATTTAAATCTTTTGTACTAAGAGGATATTCACCTGTATTTAATTTTTTACCATTCTCATCAATAATATCATATTTAAGCCTACAACTACCAGCACAAGCTCCTCTGTTACCGCTTCTTCCTCCGATTAAACTACTCATTAAACATTGACCAGAATAACTTATACATAAAGCTCCATGCACAAATACTTCAAGTTCTACATTAGAATTATTCTCTATCTCACGAATCGTATCTATACTAGTCTCTCTAGCTAAAACAACTCTTTTCATTCCTAATTTTTCCATTAATAATGTACCATCTAAATTATGAATATGCATCTGTGTAGAAGCATGAATTTCTAAATTAGGAAAAGTTTTTCTCACTAAATCAAACATTCCAAAATCTTGCATTATTACAGCATCAACATTATTCTTGTGTAAAAACTCTATATATTCCATAAAACTATTTACTTCATTTTCATATATTAAAGTGTTAACTGTAACATAAACTTTAACCCCATACAAATGACAATAATTAATTGCTTCAACGATTTCATCATTATCAAAATTTTTAGAAAATGCTCTAGCACCAAAATTAATTCCACCTAAATAAACAGCATCACACCCAGCCATAATTGCAGCTTTTAATGCTTTCATATTGCCAGCAGGTGCCAACAATTCAACTTTTTTCATAATACCACCAAATTTCACATACATTCTAACATAATATTAATAAAAAGAAAAGTCTAATATTATTAAAGATACATATATTTTAGTATGAATAAATTTAAATTAATAATTATTATAGGTATGTTTTTTTCTATCATATCTATATCTAAAGTATATGCAAATATTTTTAATTACAATTTATTAGGCAAAGTAATATATCTAGATCCAGGACACGGTGGAAGAGATAGTGGTGCTATATATAAAAATATCTATGAAAAAGATATCAATCTAATAATATCTAAAAAAATAGAAAAATATCTTACAGCAAAAGGTGCAACGGTGTATTTAACAAGAGAAAGTGATATCGATTTATCTACTACTACCAAAAATAAAAAAAGAAGTGATCTATCTAATAGAGCAAAATTAATAAATGAATCAAAAGCTGATTTATATATATCAATTCACTTAAATTATATCTCTAACAGTAGATGGAAAGGATTACAAATATTTTATAACAATAAAAATAAAGAAAATGAAATAATAGCAAATACTAT
Organism: Bacilli bacterium; assembly: GCA_017409025.1. Taxonomy (GTDB): domain Bacteria; phylum Bacillota_I; class Bacilli_A; order RF39; family UBA660; genus RUG705. The sequence continues at coordinate 72,394 of JAFQTN010000005.1, forward strand.
AACATCGTATTTAAAGAAAACAAGCAATACTATAAGAGAACCTAAAAAAGAAAATATATATTATATGTATAAACAAATAAATACTCCAGGCATTTTAATAGAATTAGGCTTCTTATCGAATCCAAACGATAGATATAGATTAACAAAAGAAGAATATCAAGATAAATTAGCCATATCTATATCCAATGCTATTGAAAATTATTTCATAAATAAATAAAAATGTGCTATAATAACAACCAGGTGATTTTATGAAACAAAAGAAAAAACATCCAATAAAAGATTTTTATATCGGAGAAATTTATCTATATCAACAGTTTGCAAATTTGTTGTCAATAGAAACAGATGTAAAAAATAATAATAGTATTAAACAAAATTTTCCACTATCTGGTGCCATAGATTTTCAAAGAGATTTAATAAGTAGATATATAGATTGGGAAAATAGAAGAACATATGAAGGCTTTTTAACTATATTCTATAAACAAGGAGATAAATATATTTGCTTGCATAATGGAGTTACTTATGAGTTGGGTACACCAATTATTATTGAAAATTTAATACCACTAACTGAATTATTACCACAAATAAATACAAATGCAATAACTGAAATTAGTTTAGCGCAAGCCTTAGATTTATTTGATACACTATTTAAAGAAGATGAATCAATATTGTATAGTGAAAAAGAAGAATTAACTTCAGATTTCTACGTTGGAGATATAGTTCTAAAAGAAAGAACTCTTCCAGAAGATATGGATATGAGGGTAGAATATTTTAATTTACCATTACACTTAATGCTAAGTAAAAATAACTTAGAAATTTATAGTTTTGGAGAAAATAACACAGATAATACAGTATATAGATGCCTATTCTTAAGAGATGGAGTAGACTTATATAATATAAATAACAATGGTTTCTATAACCCAAATGAAGATAATTTTGATAGTATAATCCCATTTAGAGACTATTTACAAGAATTTAAAATACCAACTCCTAAAGATAGAATGTCAATCCCTAAAGCACTTACATTATTTAAAAAGACAATATAAAGACTTGATACAATCAGAGATTGTAAAAAAAGTCTTTTTTTTATTGTAAATTTATGCTATACTTTAAATAGTAGACTACTAGGCAAAGGAGGTAACAATGAAAAATATAAAATATAGTTTTTTAACATTAATGTTATTCCTAATATGTATAACTAATACCTATGCTGCCTGTACTGAAGAAGCAAAAAAAGAATTCAAAAAAATAGAAGATCAATATACAGTAAAATACAAGTACGACAAAACTACTAAAAGCTATGAAGTAACATTTGGGTATACAAAATCAAATATGTATGGATATGAAACAGATGAAAGTTTATCTGATATGGAGTATATAAAAAGTGATGAAAAGGGTTTTACTGCAAGAATAAAAAAACCTGGTGAATATAAAATAAATGTTGTAGGTGTTACCCAAGAATGTAATGATACATTAAAAACAATTACATTAAAACTACCGGAATACAACAAATATGCAGATGACCCCTTATGTGAGGGTATTGAAGAATTTGTTCTTTGTCAACCGACATATGATAAGGAGATTGATTATGAAACATTTGTGTCTAGAGTAAATACATACAAAAAGACAAAAAAACCAAATGAAAAACAAGAAGAGGAACAAATTGAAGAAAAATTAAACATGTTTCAATATATAAAAGATAATTTAGGACAAATTATAATAATATCATCGTTTGCAATATTATTAACCATTACTATTGTTATAACAGCCAAATCTATAAAAGAGAGTAGGCGATTAGAATGAAAAGAAAAATAACATTATTTATATTTGTAATTATCTTATTAATGAGTAATCTAGAAAAATATGAAGCCAAAACAATGCAATTTAATAGTATAAGCAATTCTTCTGGCGGAGGTGGTAACCAATCGGGAAATCCGGACGATTGTACACCTCAAAATAACTGTGATGGAGGAAGCGTAACAGAAGGAGATACAGAATATAGTTATGAATATACTAAAATAATAGAAACGCAAACAAAGATTTCTGTGGACGTTTATGATATGGAAGGCAATTCATTGATACCAGAAAAAAGAGATCAGACTACAGAGCATTTTTTTAAAGCAGGAACTTGGATAGGAATAAATACAACAGAAATTCATTCTGCCGACTGGTCTGTATCAAATTTTAAATTCTATTTACCATATAAAAAATATACATGTCATTATAAAAAAACTACTAAAGAACAAAGAATGCGTGTTACTACGACTAATACAGGAACTGAATGCGACAAAATAGTAGCAAATGATAAAGGCACTATCTTAAATAAAATTGAAGGCGCTAATGGATGGGTTTGTCAATATACAATTACTAAATCTAGTACATCAAGTACAACTAAAAATATTGTTATAAAACCTAGCGCGAACGTTGATACAGAGTGCAAAAACAACAGACCTAACGGATATAGCAAAGGAGACTATAAAGACGCTACACCTAAAGGTGTTGATAATACACAAAGAGAAGAAGTTACTGATAAGGTGAGCGATACAATAAAAGATAAAGCAAAAAATGAAGCAAGAGAAAAAACATATGGCGAGGCAAAAGGAAAAGTAAGTTATTCTAATGCAGCTGTAACCTATATTACAACTAACAGATATCCACTAGAAGTAGGAACGGATACGAAAACAATAGATTATTCTGCAGCAAACAATTATACTTTGGATACATATAAAGAATCAGGTAGAGATAGTGGTGCTACAAGCGGTAAATTACGACGAGAATATGAAATTTTAGAGAAAAATGTCTGCATGAACATGAAAACCTCGGAAGTGTTTTATGGCAGAGAATGTAAAGAATCAGAGGGCGAAATTAAAATAGAAAATGGCACTGTCAATGTACGTGATGAAAACAAAGAAAAAGAAGTTAATTATTGGCATTACTTTATTCCATTAAACATTAAAAGTAACAGTGCTCCGCATCCAAAAGGAAATACCAAAGAATATACAGAAGAATTTGAAAATGAAATAAATAGAAATCAAGTATTCTATCTTTCGATAGTAAAAAATGAAAACAAAGAATATTCATTTGACACATGCAAAGACTATATGACAAATGAAAATCCTGAATATTATCATTATGAGATAATAGCTAAAGGTGAAACTGGTGACATACCTTTTACTGGAAATTATTATAATGATTTATTAATTTTGGAACAAGCAGGATCATGTAATTCTTATGTTCAACTATATTTCCCGATATCTCAAGAGTTTTATAAAGAAGTAACAAAAGAAGATTCTACTATTAGTTTAAAAGGATTTAACTTCTATTATAGACCAATAGATATAAATGACCCATTTCCAAATGGAATAGGAGCAAGTAGCTTATGGAATTTATGGAGTAAAAATACTGAAAAAAATCCAGACATCTCTAAATCATTTACTACAATTACATATCAAACAGAAAAAATAAATGCTGATAAAATAAGAGAGTATACGAAAGAAAATCCGTATACAAGTTGGACCAATATGAACTTAGATGGCACTAGTAGTTATATAGGTAGTGGTAACAATTTTATTATACAAAGAAAAACTAGTGGAAATATATATAAACTAGGATGTGGACCTGCTAATAAAAATAAATTTCATTGTGGAGGTTCATCATGAAATGGTCGTTCGCATCCCTAGGATTAATTATGATAGGATTATTCGGATTCTTAATTATAATCCTATTTAATGAAATTACCGTAAGTAATGAACAAGATTATTATACATTAAAAGATGCAGCAGAAGCTGCAATGATTGAATCTGTAGATGTAGCATATTATAGACTCACTGGAGAAATAAAAATGAGTCAAGAGAAATTTGTTGAAAATTTCACAAGAAGATTCACAGAAACTTCTACATTTGGACAAGGAAATTATGAAATTGTTTTCTATCAAATAAGTGAAACACCACCAAAAGTAAGTTTAAGAATCGTAGATTCAACAAATTCATACAATATATACAATACATTTAGTGTTGACTTAGATGCAACACAAATTAATATAGTAAATGAATTATCAGCAATATTAGATGTATATGAGTAAAAAGAAAGGAAGGAAAAAATATGGGTAAATCATTTAGCAAGTTCTTAAAAAATAAGAACACAGTAACAATTTTAGGAGTAATAGTTTGTCTAGTAATTTTATATGCAGGATATACAATGAGAATTAATACTAAAACAGCTTTAGTAGATGTATATTATGCTAATCAAACTATTCAACCTAAAACACTAATTACTGAGGATATGATATCAAAAACTAGTGTTCCACAATCATTTATCTTAGGAACATACTATCAAAATTATAATGATATCGTAGGAAAATACAGTAATTATAACACACTAATAGCAGAAGGAAGTTTATTCTACTCAGACTTACTAGTAGAAGAAGAAAACTTACCAGATGCAATGTTTTATGACATGAACGAAGGAGAAAAACTTGTTAGTTTTCCGGTAACAACTGAATCAACTTATGGAAACTCAATTATGCCAGGAAACAAAGTAGACGTTTATGTAAAATTAATGGAAGGCGATAAAATAGTATATGGTGAATACTTTGAAAAAGTAGAAATTTTAGCAGTAAAAGATTCATCAGGAAAAAATGTATTTGAAAGTAGTGATGAAGTAAGAACACCAGCATATACTTATTTCTCATTAGAAGAAGCTAAATATTTATTATTTAGTTCACTACAACATATTCAAAATTACTATGCAACTTATGAAATAGAAATAGTATTAGTACCAAATACAATGGAATTCAAAGCAGAAGAAATAACTGCAACAGAAGTTACAAGTGATTATTTATATGATTTTACAATTGATAAAATCAAACAAATTGACAGCCAAAAAGAATTATATAATCAATTATTAAATGAAATAGAACAATCAGAATTAGAAAAAGAACAAAATCAAATAGGAGAATAAAAAAATAGAAAGAAGGGAGTTGGCCAATGGATACACAATTCCAACAAGTAGACTTTGGACCTCTAAAACAATTTTTAGATAATGATGACGTAACCGATATTTCCTATAGTAATGGTGGACAAGTATGGTTAAAAACATTATCAAAAGGAGTTTTTAGAGTAGAAAATACTGGAATAGATAATACCTTAATTGAAAAAATAGCATTTCAATGTGCTAATACAATGGGAAAATCATTCAATATGGCTAACCCATTCCTAGACGCAGAAAGTGCTGAATTGAGATTAAACTTTGTTCATGATTCAATCGCTAAAAATGGTGTAGCCTTGCTAATGCGTAAAACACCGGCAAAGATAAGATTGAAAAAAGATGAAATTATAAAAGACGATTATATTAGATTAGATATACATGATTTCTTATTAAAATGTGTTGAAGGACACTGTAATATCTTAGTAAGTGGAGAAACTGGTTCAGGTAAAACAGAATTTATCAAATACTTAGCTTCACATACAAAGGAAAATGAAAAAATAATAACTATTGAAGATACTCTAGAATTACACTTAGATAGAATATTTCCACATAGAGATATCGTAGCTATGAAAACAAATAATATTGCTAGTTACTCAGATGTCCTAGTAACATGTATGAGACAAAACCCAAGGTGGATATTATTATCCGAAGTAAGAAGTGCTGAAGCCGTAATGGCAGTAAGAAACTCTATATCATCAGGACATAATATCTTGTCAACAATACATGCCGATAAAGCAGCATCAATCCCTAGCAGATTATATAGCCTATTAGAATCAAATCTAGATTTAGAACAATTCTTAAGAAGTATTCATAGATATGTACAATTAGGAGTACATATAAAAGGTTATTATAGTAAAGAAAGACAAAAGTTTCATAGAGAAATAGCTGAAGTAACAGAATTCTATGTAACTGAAGAAAATGAAGCCAAGAGTAATACATTATATAAAAAAACACCTGATGGAAAAGTTACTCTTCATAATCCAAGTAAATATTTATTAGGATATCTTGAAAGTCAAGGCGTAATGATAGAGCCAGATATACTGGTAAAAGAAGAGTTTAAACCACAGGAAAATACTACTAACGAATATAGAGTAGATACTTCTGTTCCTAACATTCCAGTAGTAAATTCTCAAAATCAAATTGCTAGACCAATGGTAAACAATCAAATTTACCAAACCAGTCAAATAGCACCACAACCAGTAAATGGAAGATTTGTAAATAACTTGACTTATCCAAATAATAATCAATATAGTGGACAAGTACAAAGAGCGATGTACAATGCACAAATGCCAAATCAAAAAGTAAATAATATAGGACAACCAATGGTTAATAATAATCAACCAATTACCACTAATGTAAATCCGCAACAGATTTATCAACAACCGGTGGTACAACCAAATGAACAATAAGAAAGTAGGTGATAAATATGGAATTTATATTAATAGGTATAGTACTAGCATTCGTAATGACTTATAGAAATAGTTCAGGTGAAGGTATATACAAGTTTGTAAAAAATCAAGCAACAGTCCTTTATGATCAATATGCACCTTATTCATATAAAATGATGAGAGAAAAAATAAAAGAACTAGGACTTGATTATTCTGCAAGACAATATACTATTCAAATTGCTCTATTTGCAGGTGCTGCTGGAGTAATAGGATATCTATATTTCTACAATTTAATAGTAGTAGTTGTGTATGCAATTATTGCCGTATCAACAATACCATACCTAACATATTTAAGATGTAAAAGACAATATAGTGAATTTATATTTGAACAAATTCAAGTATATACAACAAATACTATAATGGAATTTAATACAACCCAATCTTTTGTAAGAGCCCTGGAAGGTGTTGTAGAATCAGGTGTGTTAGAAGAACCAGTATTATCGGATGTTAAAACTATGATAGCATTATCTTATGAAAAAGGTGATGTAACAGATTCAATTAATTATATGAATTCCAAATATCCATATTATATGGTAAAAAATATGCATCAATTATTCTTACAAGTAACAAAAGAAGGTGCAAAAAATACCGAAGAAACCTTTGACAATATGTTAAGTGACATAGACATCCTAGTAGAAGGTGTATATAGAGATAGAGCAGACAGAAAAAATTTCCATAACCAATTTTTAATGTTTGGTTTAATCTTATATACATTAATAATGTTAATCCAATTAATACTAGGAGTAGACTCATATATTGAAATGTTAGACAATGTACTAATGAAAATATTAGTTCATGCAGTAGTATTTATAAATAGTTATTTCCTATTAAAAGGAGAAAGATACTATAATGAGAATGTGGGGGCTGAATAATGTATATAGAAATATTATTAGTAGCAGTAATAATCTTCTTCCTTCTTATTTATAATGGAACAATTAGTACAACAAAATTCTTTGGTGAAAATAAGGGTTTATTTGAATTTTTACAAGAAAAAGATTATGAATTCTTATTAAGAGCAAAATATGGAGAAAGAGTGTATGATGTAAGTCAAGTATTTAGAAAAAGAGTATTTCAAGGACTAATAGCAATATTAGTAGTAATGTTCTTATTTATATCTAACTTAAAACCTCTATATATTTTAATTGCTATAGTAGTAGGATACTTAGTATTTAAATCTCAATATATGGAATTAAAAAGTTTCTATAAAAAGCATCTAAATACTATAGATACCCTATTACCATATTACCTAAAAAGTTTAGAAATACTAGTTCAACACTATACAGTACCAGTAGCTTTAGCTAGATCAATTGAAGATGCTCCAGAAGTATTCAAGCCTGGCCTAAAAGAATTAGTAGCTAAAATAGAAAATGGTGATTCATCAGTAGACCCATATATGGATTTTGCTAATCAATATCCAGTAAGAGACTCAATGAGAATGATGAGATTATTATATAGATTAAGTCTTGGAGAACAAGATAAAAAGCATGAACAAATGCTATCATTCTCTAAAACAGTATCATCATTACAATTAAAGGCAAGAGAACAAAAATATAAAGCAAGACTTGGTACAATGGAAAACCAAACCATGAAGATGTTAATCTGTACTGGTGGAGTATCATTGATAATAATGTTAATTGCATCATTCTCAATGATGGGATAATGTAAAATTTATGAATATTAGTATATAAATAAAGAAAAAAGTGTTATAATAACAATAAGGTAGGGGAGGTGAAATAAATGAAAGAAGCAACAGGTGAAGTATCAATGACAGTAATAACTCTAGTAGCAGTAGCGGTAATAGGTGCAATTTTAGCATTTATGTGGCCTACTATTCAAAATAGTATTTCAGGATTATGGGGTAACACCGCAGGAAGTGGATCATATAATCCAGCAACAAGACAATAATAATTAATAAAAAGGAATGTGATAACGTATGAGAGATGCCTTTGGTGGAGCTTTTATGATAAAACTATTCCTAGTATTTATAGCAATCTATATAGGATTTACAGCAGTAGCCTTAAATTATGCAAAAGCATTTAAAGTAAAAAATAAGATTATTGAATATTTAGAAAGTAGTGAGATTAGTAACTTAGATGATATAGATGCTGATCAAATGTTGGCTATGCAAGATTTTATTGATAGAGAAATACTAGGAAATATGAATTATAATGTAAATTATTTAAACATATGTCAAAATATAGATACTGAAGATGACTTTGGTAATACTATTGCCATATGTCATAATTCAGGTATAGTTATTGAAGAAATAGAAAAAGCAACTAACACTGAAGGTGTCTACTATCGCGTATCAACATATGTAGGTTGGAGCATTCCTTTTTTGAATAACTTATTAGCATTAAACGGAAATAATGCCAAAAGAGCAGTTCCAGTAGGAGTATGGCAAATATCAGGAGAAACAAGATTAATCGTTAATGGATAAAGAGTAAGTAGGTGAAAATATATGAGAGATTCCTTTGGTGGAGTATTTATGACAAATTTATTTTTAGTATTTATCTTCATATATGTAGCATTTACTGCTGTTTCACTAAATTATGCCAAAGCTTATAGAGTTAAAAATAGTATTATTGACTTTATCGAAGAAAATGAGATCATTGATTTTAATAGTTCAAATTTTCGTGATAAAACAAGTAAGTTGGACGAAATACTAGCAAATGCAAATTACAATAAAACATGCTCTGATGGAAATGGAAATGTAATATCAGCAGAAGGAAAAATTGAAGGATACTGTTATAATGGAATAGTTATCTTAAAAGATAGAGAAGAAATAATCGAAGGAACAAATTCCAAAAATATATACTACAAAGTATTAACATATGCTGATTGGAATCTTGGTGCCCTAAATAAAATTTTAGCTCTAGGTGGAAGACAAGAAAATTCAGAAGACATTGTAAGTGGCACATGGGAAATAACTGGAGAAGCAAAAGTAGTAGTAAAAAAATAAAAGAAGAAAAGGAGATTAGAGAATGAATGTAATAGTATCAAACAAAAATGAAGGTTTATTAAATAGTCTAGACATAGATGTAATTAAAACAATTAACGGTGAATTTGAAGCCGAAGAAATTATTCAGACATTCTCTAATTTCTTTTTTAACAGAATGTTTTTAGATATTACATCAATAAAAAATTATACAAATATAACAAATATTCAAAAATTATCAATGAGCTTAGATATAGAAAAGGTAATATTCTTATTAGATAGTAACTTAATGAATGATAATGTATTTCTATCAAAATTAATAAGTATGGGAATATACAACTTTGCAAATACTAAAGAATCTTTACTATATCTATATAATCATCCAAATAGTTATAAAGATGTAGCACATATTCACCAGTTAAGTATGAATACAACAAACGAATCACCTACTAATAATAAAGCAAACAAAAGTAATGATACTCAACCAGTATACGTAGCAGCTCCGACAAGAAATGCTAAAGTTATCGGATTTAAAAATGCTAGTCCAAGTGCCGGAGCAACGACTTTAGTTTATATGCTAAAAAGATACTTATCAGAAAAGTATTATGTCGTAGCATTAGAAGTAAACAAAAATGATTTTGGATATTTTAATGAAAAAGATATGTATTCAATAAATCAACAAAACCTAAATGCAGCCATAAATAAATTTGGAAATGCTTCATATATACTCGTAGACCTAAATAATGGTAACGAAGCAGCATGTGATGATATAATCTACTTAATTGAACCTAGTACAATCAAATTAAATAAAATGATGTTAATAAACAAAGACATTTTTGAGAAATTATATGGTAAAAAAATTGTCTTAAATAAAAGTATGTTAAGCCCCAAAGACATAACTGATTTTGAATATGAATCTCATTCAAAAGTAATGTATAATATCCCTCCATTAAATGATAGAGAAATAAATGAAGGTATATTTATAGAATTTATGGAAAAATTGGAATCAGAAGAGTAAGTAAACTTACTTTTTTCTTTTTTATGTTAAAATATATATAGGTGGTAAGAATGGTTGATAAAATCAAAAAAAATAAATATCAAATATTAGAATTAACGATAATTTTTATACTAACATTATTATTCAATTTATTATGTAATGGAATATCAAATGATGATATTTGGAATTATGGTTTTTCTTATAACATACTAAATGGACTAGTTCCATATAAAGATTTCAACATGGTAATAACCCCATTATACGCCTTTATAGGAGCTCTTTTTATGAAAATATTTGGAGAAAGTCTTGTAATTTACTATTTACTTGGTTCCCTAGTTAGCACAACTATTTTCTACCACATAAAAAAAATAACTCCAAATAATTATTATATTGTATATATGATATTTCTATTTTTTTCAATGCCTGGATATAATTTATTTAGTTTATTATTACTCTGTATACTAATGAATCTAGAAAAGAAAAAAAACAATGACTATTTAATAGGATTATTTTTAGGATTGTCATTTCTATCCAAACAAAATATAGGATTGTATCTATTGATTCCAACATTATTTAGAAAAGATATAAAAATAATAGTAAAAAGAATAATTGGTTTTTCAATACCAAACATAATTTTCTTAATATATTTGATTTATAATAACATACTATATAATTTTATAGATTATACATTCCTAGGAATAAATAGTTTTGCAACTCAAAACATCAAAATAATCCCATTTTGTCTAATAATATTCATTATAACAATGATTATTTTAATATATAAATATATAAAAAGTAGGGATATACAAATAATATATATATTATGTTTTCAATTAATTGCATTTCCCATATTTGATATGTATCATGTATTATTACCTTTTATAATAGCTTTAGCATACTTTCTAAAAGACATAAAATTAAATAAGAAAATTATTATGCTTGGATTTGTTGTTTCAAACATTACCGTATTCATATATAATATAAATCTATATTCAACTAAAAATTTTAGTTATCCTAATAACTCTTCTATATGCAAATACAATAAAATATCAACAGCAGCAGTAGACTATATAAAAAGTATTTCTAATTACATAAAAAATAACAACAACAAAAAAATATTTATCGTAGATATGTCAGCATATTTAATAAAATTAGAAGCAAATATCCCAATAAATAAATATGATTTACTTAACGATGGAAATTTAGGAAAAGATGGACAATATAAAATAATTAAAGATTTTCAAGATATTTGTGATAATGAAGAATGTACATTTCTATTAAGAAAAGAAGAATTAACGGACAAAGAACTATCACAATACAATCAAGAAATATATAAATATATTATAGAAAACACCAAAGAAAAAGGTGAAATTCATGGTTTATCAATTTATAAAAATTATTAATAAATTTTGACATAATTAAATATATAGTATAAAATTATATTATAAAGTAGGGATGTATATGAATGGAAATTTAAATCAATCTAGAAGAAGTGAGTTAACAATACCAGACATTGAAAGACAAATTAGAAATAATCAATATAAAAGTAAAGAAGAGTTGGCCGATTATATACTAGATTTAAGAAAAAAAGGATTACTTAATATTGATAACAGACAAATCAAAGAATTATTAGATTTATTTGATGAATTACATAAAATTACAAATACGACGTTAGATATGAGCAATTATAGAAGTGTAGATCTGGAACAAGAAGATCTAATAATATCAAAAGAATCTGATAGAATACTAACAACACAAGAAGGGACTAGTGCTTTCACAGATGAATTTAAACAAAAACAAAATGAAATTATTGCAAACAATAACGAAAAAAGTGTAGATGCAGATAAGGTTTTTAATAAAATGGCTACCCAAGAAAAAGAAGAATTAACTCTAATGACATTAGATGAAGCTTTTGTGTATCCAAATATTAGCATAGAGTTACTAATGAAAATAAAATTTTTCGTAACTAATATACTTATTAACCCAAATGTTTTTAGAATAAATATAAATACTGGCATATTCTATAATATAGAAAATAATGAAGCATATGAAGTAAGAAAAAACGAAGATACACAAGAATATGAAATATACAAAGAAACTGAAAAAATATATGGAAGTAGCACGGATAATCAACAAGAAAATACAGAAAGTCTAGAACAAGGATATGAATCGCCAGAACAAAAACTTAATAAACCAAAAGTAAGAAGATTGGTACCAGATAATCCATCTACCCCGAATGCAGCATTCACTAAAATAGGATTCTTAATAATGAGTATAATAACATTTGTATTATTAACATTGATGACTTTATTATTAATGAAATAACATTTAAGTAACATAATATTGTTACTTTTTTCTTATTTATGATAAAATAACTAAAGAGGGATAACTATGATAAAAATTATATGTGTAGGAAAATTAAAAGAAAAATATTTAATAGATGGAGTAACAGATTACTTAACTAGATTAAGAAAATATCACAAGATTGATCTAATTGAATTACCAGATAGTAATATTGATTCTGAAGGAAATGAAATTTTAAAACATCTATCTAATAAAGATTATATAATATCATTAGCGATAAAAGGAACTGAATTATCATCTTTAGAACTAGCAGAAAAGATAGATAAAACATTTATAAATAATCCAAATATTACATTTATAATAGGTGGTTCTAATGGAATAAGACAAGATATCTTAGATAAAAGTAATATGTTATTATCATTCTCTAAATTAACATATCCCCATGGATTATTTAGATTAATCTTATTAGAACAAATTTATAGAAGTTTTAAAATATTAAATAATGAATCATATCATAAGTAGGTGACATATGAAAATTGGAAATGTAGAATTAAATGGTAAAGTAATATTAGCTCCAATGGCAGGAGTTTGCAATAGTGCTTTTAGAAAAATATGTAAAGAAATGGGAGTATCTTTAGTATGCGCTGAAATGGTAAGTGATAAAGGTATGATCTATAACAGTAAAAAAACTGAAGAAATGTTATATTTTGAAGAAGTCGAAAGACCAATATCACAACAAATTTTTGGTGCTAATAAAGAAACTTTTGTAGAAGCTGCTAAAAGAGTATATGAAATAATGAAACCAGACATTATTGATATCAATATGGGATGTCCTGTACCTAAAGTAGCAGTAAAATCACAAGCAGGATCCGCTCTATTAAAAAATCCAAGTCTAATCAAAGAAATAGTATCTTCCGTAGTAGCATCTGTACCAGTACCAGTTACCGTAAAAATAAGAAGTGGCTGGGACCTTAATTCAATTAATGCCGTTGAAGTAGCTAAAATTTGTGAAGAAGCCGGAGCCAAAGCCATAACAGTTCATGGAAGAACAAGAAGCCAACTATATAGTGGTAAAGCAGACTTAGATATAATCAAACAAGTAAAAGAAGCAGTAAATATTCCTGTAATAGGTAATGGTGATATAAAAGATATCGAATCAGCTAAACATATGTTAGAGTACACCAAATGTGATGCCATCATGATAGGTAGAGGTGTACTAGGAAACCCTTGGCTAATAAAAGAAATTGATACTTTTCTTAAAACCGGAAAAATTTTAGATAAACCAACATATGAAGATAGAATAAATATGTGCTATAAGCATCTAGACTATCTTTTAAAAATAAAACAAGAAAGAATAGCTATATTAGAAATGCGTAGTCACATACCATGGTATATAAAAGGAATGCCAGAGTATAAAGAAATACAATCCCTTTGTTTTAAAGCAAAAACTAAAGAAGAAATAACTGAAATACTTGATAATTATAGAAAAAAATTATATAATTAAAAAAAGAGGGATGATATGAAAGCAACATTTTTTGAAAGAGTAGGGGCCTACTTATTAGATACAATTATTTTAAGTTTAATTTTTTCAGTAATTTGCTTCGGTATAGGAGATAATACAAAAACAGAAGAATTATTACTTGAAGAATTAGACAATAAATTATTACAAAGTGAAATAACAACTAAAGAGTACTTTGATGAATATATGGATATAATGTATGATTATCAAAAAGAAACAATCTTAACTTCTGGTATTTCACTAGCCTTAACAGTAGCATACTTTGTAGTCTTCCAATATATGAATAAAGGACAAACGTTGGGTAAAAAACTATTAAAAATACAAGTAGTTGATAAAGAAACTAAAAAACCAATAACTATTTTAAAAGGTCTATTAAGAACGTTTATAATAACAAGTGCATTGTCTGGGACAATATCCTTGATAACACTATATTTATTAAAACAAAATATTTACTATACAATTTATGGAACATTCCTTGGAATAGAAACCATATTTGTATTAATAACAGTTATATTAGTCTTATACAAAAAAGATGGAAGAGGACTTCATGATATGATGTCTAATACAATTGTTATAAAAGAAAGCAGGTAACAATATGAGAGAATTTACAGATCAAGAATTAATAAGAAGAGAAAAAGCAGAAAAAATAAGAGAAATGGGAATTGACCCATATGGAACTAGATTTGATAGAACTGCTTATAATTTAGAAATAAAAGAAAAATATCAAGATGTAGAACATGATGAATTTGAAAACATAAATGATGAATTTACTGTAGCAGGAAGAATAATGTTCATAAGAAAAATGGGTAAAGCATCATTCTTTACAATTCAAGATAAAACAGGAAAAATGCAAATATATATATCAGTGAATGATATTGGTGAAGAAACTTATAACCTATTTAAAACCGCTGATATTGGAGATATCGTTGGAGTTCGTGGAAAAGTAATGAAAACTAAAACAGGTGAAGTTACACTAAAATGTCTTGAATATACTCACCTAGTAAAAGCATTAAGACCATTACCTGAAAAATTCCATGGACTAACAGACATAGAAGAAAGATACAGAAGACGTTACGTTGATTTAATTATGAATGAAGATGCTAAAAATATTGCATTTACAAGACCAAAAATAATTAGATGTATCCAAAATTTTATGGATGGAAGAGGATTTGTGGAAGTAGAAACTCCAGTATTATCAACATTATTAACTGGAGCATCAGCAAGACCATTTACAACCCACCATAATACTCAAGACTTGGAAATGTATCTTCGTATCGCCCTAGAATTACCACTAAAAAGATTATTAGTAGGTGGTATGGAAGCGGTATATGAAATAGGAAGAACATTCAGAAATGAAGGAATGGATCCAAGACACAATCCAGAATTTACTTTAATGGAAGCATACTTAGCATATTCAGACCTAGAAGGAATGATGGAATTAACGGAAAATATGTTTAAAACTATTGCTAAAGATGTTTTTGGTAAATATGTATTTAATTGGTATGGTAATGAAATAGATTTAAGTGGCTCATGGAAAAGAGTGAGCATGGTTGAAGCTATTAAAGAACAAACTGGAATCGATTTCAAAAAAGAAATGACAGTAGAAGAGGCTATGCAATTAGCAAGAGAACATGGGATAGAAGTTGAATCTCACCAAGAAAACGTTGGACATATCATTAACTTATTCTTTGAAAAATACGTTGAAGATACACTAATTCAACCAACATTCTTGTATGGACATCCAGTAGAAATATCACCATTAACTAAGAGAAATCCAGAAGATCCACGATTTGTTGATAGATTTGAATTATTTATTGGTGGAAAAGAATTCGCTAATGCTTATACAGAATTAAACGATCCAATCGACCAATTAGAAAGATTTGAAGATCAATTAAAAGAAAAAGAATTAGGAAACGATGAAGCTAACGACATAGATATGGACTTTGTTGAAGCTCTAGAATATGGCATGCCGCCAGCTGGAGGCATTGGCTATGGTATAGATAGATTATGTATGTTATTTACAGAACAAGATTCAATTAGAGATGTAATTTTGTTCCCTCAAATGAAGAAAAAGTAATAGCAGAGAAGAAAAAAAGAAAAGACTTGTGATACTAAAAGAGGAGGAAAAATGAAAAAACACGGATTATTAAAAATATTAGGCATACTTCTATTATTAGTGGTAATAGCTAGTTATGTTCTAACAGGAAGAAGTGGAATAAAAGATTTTATTGGACTAGGAGATGTTGTGTTCAATGGATTTAAATCATTATACTATTTCTTCTATATAGTATTATTTATATTATGTATTGGAGGTTTTTATGGAGTATTAAACAAAGTACCAGCATATCAAAAACTTCTAGATAGCATAGTAGCAAAGGCAAAACCACTAGGTAAGAAGTTTATATTTATTACAATATTAATATTTGCAGTAGTAGCTTCCCTTACAGGAATGACACTACCATTATTAATATTTGTTCCATTTGTAATATCTATAATTTTACTATTAGGATATGATAAATTAGTAGCTATTACATCTACAATAGTAAGTATAGTAGTAGGATATATCGGAGGTATCTTCGTTACATTCTATAACCCTAATACATATGGAATGACAACATATGAAACATTCGTAGGACTAGAAAACAAATTTGGAAATATGTTTCCAAAACTATTATTACTTTTCGCAGGAATAACATTACTAATTTATTTTGTAAATAGCCATATCAAAAACGTAGAGAACAAAAAAGTAAAATATGAATTAGAAGATAATGAAGAATTAAAAATTAATGAAGTAAAAAGTGATTACAAAAAAATCAAAACTTGGCCATTAATTATAGTATTATCATTATTATTTGTAATATTAACGCTAGGCTTAGTACCTTGGAATGCATTATTTGAAACTGAAATATTTACTAAATTCCATACATGGTTAATGGATTTAGAAATAAAAACTTTCAATATAATACCAAATATTATAAGCACAGATTTAGTAGCATTTGGTGAATGGTATTCAATGGGAGATTCAATGACATATATGTTAATTTGTATAGTGTTATTATTCTTTACATTGGTAACAGTTCTAGTAGGAAGAGTAAAAATTAATGACGCTATTGATAGTTATAAAGAAGGAATGAAAAAATTACTACCAACAACTGTTATAATGATGGTAGCATACACAGTATTAGTTTCTTCATACACTAATGGATTCTTTGAATATATTGTAACATCATATGGTAAATTCAATTATGGACTATCTTCATTACTAGCATTCTTAGGATGCCTATTAAATATAGATATGTACTATATCGTAGGTGGAGTATTCTCTCCAATCTTAAACTTAATAACTGATGAAACAGTATATGCATCAGTTGCTATCTTATTCCAAGGAATATATGGAGTATTTAGTGTAGTTGGGCCTACAAGTTTAATCTTAATCTTTGCATTAGGATACTTAAATGTTCCATATACAACATGGTTAAGATATATTTGGAGATTCATTCTAGCCCTACTAATACTAGTAGCACTAGTAACTCTATTAGTAGTCCTACTATAAAATAGATATTTTAAAAGAAGTAGAAATCTACTTCTTTTTTTTATCTTTCTTTTTTTGAATATTATATGATATTCTTAACAAAATCTTCGTAGGAAGAAATCTAGAAAAGAAAATTCCCATACGCACAGCAAAACCAGGTATTATTATTAATTTATTCTTAAACATCTTATCAATTGCATACCTAGCTACATATCTAGCATCCAAACTCTTTAAATTAAATCTAACGTTAGCTCTTTTATTAAATCCTGTATCAACAGGCCCTGGACATAATACGGAAATTTTTTTATCAGACTTATTTCTTCTAAGTTCTTCATATAAAGCAAATGAATAACTACAAACATAACTCTTCGTTCCATAATATCCACTCATTAATGGCCCACCCTTCATAAGCCCTGCAGAACTAGATACATTAAGTATTCTTTTAGTATGTTTATTATTTACAAATAATTTTGTCAAAATATGTAAACACTTAACATTAAGATCAATCATATTTATTTCTTTATCTAATGTATCATCTGAATAATTACAAAAAACTCCAAAACCAGCATTATTAATTACTATATCAATTTTCTCATCTTTTAATAATTCATATAATTTATAACAATTATCAATTATGGATAAATCATATTCATAAACATTAACTTCTGTTTTTAATTCCCGTTTTAATTCTTCTAATTTATTCTTGCTTCTAGCAACTAAATATAAATCGTATCCTAATTCAGATAAATAAATCGCCATCTCTTTCCCAATACCATTACTAGCACCAGTAATTAATGCCTTCATCATATCACCTCTAACATAATTATACACTATTGTTTAATTTTAAAAAATAGTATATAATAACCTCGGGTGAAAAAATTATGGAAAGATTACAAAAGGTAATAGCTAATTTAGGTTACACATCAAGAAGAAAAGCAGAAGAACTAATTCTAGAAGGTAAAGTAAAAGTAAATGGAGAAACAGTAACTGAATTAGGAACAAAGGTAAAAATAAGTGATACTATTGAAGTAGAAAACACAATCTTAGATAATAATAAAAATTATGAATATTATTTATTATATAAACCACGTGAAGTTATTTCTTCAGTTAGTGATGAAGTAGGAAGAAAAACAGTCACAGACTTAATAACTACAAGTGAAAGAATATATCCTGTAGGAAGACTAGATTATGATACTACTGGACTAATCCTTTTAACTAATGATGGAGTTCTAACTAATAAATTAACACACCCATCAAGTAATATAGAAAAAACATATATAGCTAAAGTAGAAGGAATCGTATCAGGATATGCTATTAAAAAATTACGTAGTGGAGTATTAATTGATGGTAAAATGACTTCCAAAGCAAAAGTTAAACTAAAAAGTATAGATAAAAAGAATAATAAATCACTAGTAGAATTAACTATTCACGAAGGAAGAAATCATCAAGTTAGAAAAATGTTTGAATGTATCGGCTACGAAGTATTAAAACTAAAAAGAGAAAAATATGCTAATTTAGATTTAAGAGGTTTAAAACCTGGAGAATATCGCAAACTAACTAATAAAGAAATAGCAGTTTTATATTCAATGGTAAAATAATTATCAGTATCAATAGCGTTTGGATTTTCTAATCCACTTTAGCGAGTCGTTAAAGCATAAAATTTATTAATATGATGAATTGTAATACTCCAATGGACCTAACTACACTACGTGTAGCGCGGCTTCGCCTTATAGTCCAATTCCATATTACAATATCACTAATGTATTGATACTACTATGAGGAGGTAATAAATTTGTGGAAGTACTTATCTAAAGATAAAGAAAAAGAATTTTTATTATCTCTTCATTTAATTAATGGAGTTAATGATGAAGATATCTTAAATAAAATATATACAATAAGTAATAATATTGAAAAAAACTATAAAATATTTAAAATAAAAAAAAGAAATGGTAAAACAAGAACTATCTATGAACCAAACCCTAATCTAAAAATAATTCAAAAGAATATTCTTCATAATATTCTTGAAGATAGATACATATCATATTCTGCTAAAGCATACAAAAAAGGCATCAGTATAAAAGATAATGCTAACGAACATGTAGATAAAGATATGATATTAAAATTGGATATTAAAAATTTTTTCAATAATATTACGTATATCCAAGTATATTGCTCATGTTTCAAAGAAATATATTTTCCTAAATCTATTGGAACACTTCTAACTAACTTATGTACATATAATGATTCATTACCACAAGGAGCACCAACATCATCCTATATTTCAAATATTATAATGTTAGATTTTGATATCAAAATAGGTGAGTACTGTAAAGAAAATAATGTTTCATATACTAGATATTGTGATGATATGACATTTTCAGGAAATTTTTCTAAAATGGAAATAATTAATCTTGTCAAATCAGAATTAAAGAAACTTGGATTAACTTTAAACCATGATAAAACTAAACTAATAACAAAAAAGAATAGACAATATGTAACTGGCATTGTCGTAAATAAAAAGGCTCAAGTAAGTATAGATTATCGTAAAGAAATTCGTAAGAATATATACTATATCAAAAAATATGGACTAAATTCTCATATGAATTATCAAAAAATGTCACTTCCAAAAGAAAAATATTTAAACATATTACTAGGAAGAATAAACTTTGTACTTGAAGTAGATAAAGCCAATAAAGAATTTATTGAATATAAAAAATATATTTTAAAACTAATAAAGGATAGATAAAAATCTATTCTTTTTCTAATTATGAAAAAAGAGACCTATTTAGTCTCTACAATAAGCTTAATAGCAGTTCTCTCATCCCCATCAATAACTATATCTGTAAATGCCGGTATACATACTAAATTTTTTCCAGAAGGAGCTACAAATCCTCGTGCGATCGCTATTGCCTTAATTGCTTGATTTAAAGCTCCAGCTCCAATCGCTTGAATTTCAACAGAATCTTTCTCTCTAAAAACATTAGCCAAAGCTCCAGCCACTGAATTAGGATTAGATTTAGTTCCTACTTTAAGTGTTTCCATTATTTTATCATTCCTTTCTTTATACATTTAAATATATGTTATAAAATAAAAAAAGATACTAACAATTTACATTTTATATCTCATTTGCTATAATTATTAATATAAGAAATATTTATATTTATGAAGGTGAAAGTATGAAAAAGTTAAAAAGATCTAACTTCTTAGAAGGAGCATTCATTGCTACTTTTTGTATTATAATTACTAAGATAATAGGAATAATATATGTTATCCCATTCTATAAAATAATCGGTGAACAAGGTGGAACTCTATATGGATATGCCTATAACATATATAATGTTTTCTTAATTATATCATCAGCAGGAATACCACTAGCAATAAGTAAATTAACAAGTGAATATAATACTCTTAATATGCATGCTAAAAAAGCCAGGATGTATCATATTGCTACCAAAGCAATTATGGTATTCTCTATATTATCATTTTTAATTTGCTTCATATTTGCCCCACAATTATCTAATTTAATAATTGGAGAATTAGAAGGAGGAAATACCCTAAAAGATGTAACCCTAGTCATAAGATTAATCTCATTTGCCCTACTAGTAGTCCCATTTCTAAGTATTGAAAGAGGATATCTTCAAGGACATCGTTACATCAAAGAACCATCAATTAGCCAAGTAATAGAACAAATAGTCAGAATTGCTATAATAATTATAGGTAGTTACTTATGTGTACACATTTTCAAATTACCAATCCAATATGCTGTAGGAATTTCAGTACTAGGAGCCTGCATAGGAGGCTTAGCTACTCTTATATATCTAAAAATAGTCACTAGGAAAAATAAAAAAGAAATAGGCTTTGGTATAGAATATAAAACTACTAAAAAAGAAGATAAGGAAATAATTCAAAAAATAATTTTCTATTCAATCCCATTTATTATCATTAGTCTAGCTAATACACTATATGCATCAACTGACATGATACTTATGATAAAAACTCTACCAAAACTAGGCTTTTCTGCAGCAGATACAGAATTTATAAGTAGTGTCTTTACTACATGGGGAATCAAATTTAATACTATCATAACTTCTATTCCAAACGGATTAATTATAAGTTTAATTCCTAATATGGTTAAAGACTATACTGAAAAAAATATGGAAGCTGTAAACAGTAATTTTAATAAATGTTTAAAAATAATTCTATTAATAATTGCACCATTAGCTATATTCTTAAGTGGAATGAGTTCTAGTTTATGGAATGTATTTTATGGAGCAAATACGTATGGACCGATGATAATTAAATATAGTCTTATCGTAACTATTCTAGATTGCCTATACATAGTAAATAATTCACTCCTTCAAAGTTTAAACAAACCCAAAGTCATATATATAAGTGTAATTTTAGGTATATTAATAAATCTAGGATTAGATATTCCATTAATGAACTTATTCCATGCCCTAAATTTACCAGCCTACTATGGAGCTATAACAGCAACATTAATTGGAACCGCATTTTCAAATATAGTTAGCATTATATACCTAAAAAGAAAAATGAAATTTAACTACACAGAAACAATTAAATCTATTCCAAGATTTATCGTTTCCTTAATCATCCTATTAGTAATGTTATTTATATTTAATAAGATATTACCAATAGATAATCCAAATAGATTAGTAGCAATAATAAATCTGGTTATATCAGGAATATTCTGTGGAGGAATATATCTATTAATTAACTTTAAACAAATTAAAGTATTGCTACCAGAAAAAATCTTAAAAAAGTTAAAAATATCTAATTAAAAGTAATACAAAAAGTATTACTTTTTTAATTGTTATAATTGATATCTATTCATAAAATATGTTATAATAAAAACCAAACATTAAAAAAATTGATACCATAGGAGGTAACAATGAGTAACAAAGAAGAACCATTAGAATTTAAAAAACTATATAATAAATTATTACCTTCTATAAGAAAGATAACTTCTAGTTATTTCTTCTTAGAATTATCACAAGAACAACTAGAAAAATTAATAAAAAGTTTTATATTAGACATATATAATAAAGAAGAAGCAGAAAAAAATGAAAGCGAATATTATATAAAACGAATAAAAATATATTTAGAAGAATATATAAAAGAAATAATACAAAAAACAGAAAATGTTACTAAAATTATAAATAACTATATTGCCAAAAAAATAAGAGTTAAGAGTAATGAAGAAGATAATATAAAAGAATTAAAAAAACTTGGTAGTTTTTTAGAACAATATGAAATTACCTTAGGACCAGACGATTATATTGAATTGATAAAAAACAATAATATAATAAGAAAAATTGTTAAGAAAATAATTGATGAAAATATAACTTTATCAAAACAAAAACTAATTCAATATACAAAAGAATCTGAACTAATAAATAATTTATTTGAAGTTTATTGTGAGATGAATAATATCCAATATCTAGAAGATATGACTTCTGAGGAATTAGATTTTAATGAAGATAATTTAGACGAATATGATATGTCAGAAATAGATAATGTAAGAACATATTTAATAGAAATAAATTTACCACTACTTACTAAAGAAGAAGAAACAGAATTAGCAATAAGAAAATTACAAGGTGATTATTTCGCTAAAGAAAAACTTATAGAACACAATCTAAAACTAGTAGTAAGTATAGCAAAAAGATATGTAGGAAGAGGTCTACATATCCTAGATTTAATTCAAGAAGGTAACATTGGTTTAATCAAAGGAATAGAAAAGTTTGATTATACTAAAGGATTTAAATTATCAACATACGTTACATGGTGGATAAGACAAGCTATGACTAGAGCAATAGCAGACCAAGGAAGAAATGTTAGATTACCAGTTCACCTTCAAGAAAAATATTATAAATATCAAATAGTTAAAAAAAAATTAGAAGACAAATTGCTAAGAGAACCTACGCAAGAAGAAATTGCTAATGAATTAAATATTACTATAAATAAATTAAATGAATTGATATGTTATTGTCAAAATAATATGAGTCTAAACACATACGTTGAAGATAGTGAAGAAACAGAATTAGAAGATTTTATTCCATCCGAAGGTTTAATGCCCGAAGAATTATATGAAAAAGTAAGTTTATCTGAAGAAATAAAATTATTGTTTCAAAATGTAAGACTAACAGAAAGAGAAATTAAAGTATTATTGTTAAGAAATGGTTTTTACGGTGGTGAAACTAAAACTCAAGAAGAAATAGGAAAATATTTCAGCCTAACTAGAGAACGTATTAGACAAATTGAAAATCAAGCATTAAGAAAAATTAGAATGTCACCATATTATAAAAAAATAATTGATTTTACAGGTGATGTGAGCGAAGCACAAAAAAACATTCAAGTATTCAAAGAATATTATCGTAATAATTTAAATACAAACGTAAGTATCAAAAAAAATAGTGGAGTAGAAAAAGCCCAACAGTTATTAGAACAAAGAAAAAGGATAGAAGCATGGAATAATGGAGTATCACAAATTTCACAATCTACTGATAATTGTAATATTATTACAATTTCAAACTATAATATAGATTTGTCATCTGAAACAGTAAAAGTAGACAACACCATATTTGATAAAATAAGAGAATATAGCAAAGAAGAAATAATTTCTATTATATATGATTTAACTGAACAAGATATAGTTCTAATATCGATAATGAATGGTAGTGACTTAGATAATCCTGTCAGAATAAAAAATATACCTGAAGAAATAACAATGATGTATCAAGAGATAACACTTATGAACATTAAAATTCTATTGCGTGAAAAATATGGAAAAAGAGATGAAAATAAAAGAACAACATTGGAAAACACCGATTGCGAAGGAACATTAGACAATCCAACTAATAAAAAAAGAAGAAAAGAAAGATTTAAAAAAAGTATTATCGAAAAATTTCAAGAAAAAGGATATACAAAAGAACAAATAGAAAGCGTTATCGCATCATTACCGGAAAAACATAGATTAACAATAAAAATTATGGACGGAGAAGATTTAGAACATCCAAAAAAAACACCAATTGCAACCCAAAAAGACTGTGAATTTTATTGCGGGTCAGTTATTCCAATGATAGATAGAAGATTAAATGATACATATGGAATAAAAAAAGAAAACTCTAAATCATACTTAACAGAAGGAAAATTGATAAATCGAGAAACCAATGAAAAAATAACTCAAAAAGATTATTTAAATCTATTAGAATTAATAAAAACAGAACCATTCAAAGAATTAATGGACTATTTAGAACTTAAAACGATAGTAATAATTACATTAAAATTAGGATTTATTGACGGAAAATGTTTTTCATGTGAATCAATTGCTAGCTTTTTAGGAATAGAAATGCAAGAAGTAATAAAAACTACAAAAGAAATCTTAAAACAATACAAAGATAAATTAAATGATTTATATAGCAAAACAATGTTGAAAGAAAATAAATCAACCACAAGAAAACTAGTTCCATAAAAAATAAAAAGCAAATATGCTTTTTTCTTTTTTTACAAATATATAAAAAGCCTGGTGATAAATATTAATTAAATAATTTAGTCACTAGTAGTAAAAGAACTTGACTTTAGATAAAAAGTCATATACACTAATATTGTATAGTTTAAATTTAATAACATAATTTTTTCTATAAATAAAAATAAGAATGGAGGTGTTCATATGAACGATACAATTTTCTCCATTTTAGCATTTGTTCTTGGATTAATAATTGGTATAATTTTAATACTTATTATAAATTATATAAAAAATAAAAGTAGAGAAAAAACAGCCGATTCTATAATAGAAAAAGCTAAAAAAGAAGCAGATAAAATAAAAAGAGATTCTTTATTTGAAACAAAAGAAGACATCCATAAATTGAAAATAGAAGCGGATAAAGAAATAAAAGAGAAAAAAAATGAAGTAAAAGAAGCAGAAGAACGTCTTTTACAACGTGAAAATAATATGGATAAACGTGATGAGAGTTTACAAGGAAGAGAAAAAAATCTTGATGAAAGAGAAAAGAATCTTTTAAGAAAACAAGATGAAATCCAAGAAACTAAAGAAAAAATGGAAGAAATCAAAAAACAACAACTAGAAGAACTAGAAAGAATAAGTGGATTTACTAAAGAACAAGCTAAAGAAGCTGTAATGAAAACAGTTGAAGAAAAAATGAGCAAAGAAATTGCTGCATATATTAAAGAAAGAGAAACAGAGGCTAAATTAGATGTAGACTCTAAAGCAAAAGAAATGATTGTTAACTGTATGCAAAAATATGCTGCAGATGTAACAAATGAACAAACAATTTCTGTTATAACTCTTCCAAATGATGAAATGAAAGGGAGAATTATTGGTAGAGAAGGTAGAAACGTAAGAACAATCGAATCAGTAACAGGTGTAGATTTAATTATTGATGATACCCCTGAAGCAATAGTCATTTCAAGTTTTGATCCTTTAAGAAGAGAGATTGCCAGATTAACAATTGAAAATCTAATAAAAGATGGAAGAATCCATCCTGCTAGAATTGAAGAAGTATATGACAAAATGTGTAATGAAGTTAATCAAAAAATTAAAGAGTATGGAAAAAATACAATCTATGAATTAGGTATCTCAAAAATGGATCCTGAACTAATAGAAATAATTGGAAGATTATATTTTAGAACTAGTTATGGACAAAATGCCCTAAAACATTCTAAAGAAGTAGCATACATTTCTGGATTATTAGCTGCAGAGTTAGGTGAAAATATTAATCTTGCTAAAAGAGCTGGATTATTACATGATATTGGAAAAGCAATTGACTTCGAAATGGAAGGAAGCCATGTTGATATTGGAATGGACTTAGCTAAAAAGTATAATGAAAATAAAGTAGTTATAAATGCAATAGGTTCACACCATGGTGATATCCCTTCGACAAGTGTTATTTCATCAATAGTAAATATAGCAGATACTATTTCTGCATCTCGTCCAGGAGCAAGAAATGATTCTTCTGAAAACTATTTCCAAAGACTAGAAAAAATAGAAGAAATTGGAAATGAAGTAAAAGGTGTAGATAAAGCATATGCTATTCAAGCTGGAAGAGAATTAAGAGTAGTAGTAAAACCAGAAGAAGTTGATGATTTAATGTCATATCAAATAGCAAGAAACATCAAAGAAAAAATAGAAAATGAAGTTCAATATCCTGGAACGATTAAAGTTACAGTAATAAGAGAAACAAGAGTTACTGAAGAGGCTAAATAAAATTTAGTCTTTTTTGTTTAAATATTGAATTAGAACAAAAAATGTTATATAATTGTCATATGATAGGAGAGTATAATATGAAAAATATAACCAAATATATAGTTATCGCGCTAACATTTTTGTTTATTTTCTCACCAGATGTTCTTGCTTCATCTGAAATAAAAAGTAGAGAATTTATTAAAATAGATGGGAAACAAGTAAAAAAATATTATAATAATACGGAAACAGGAGTAACAAATCATCTTGGTGGAAAGGCAGGAATAGTTACTATAATTATAGATGGCCAAGAACATATAGGATTCTGTATTGATTTTGGAATGAGCGTATCTACTGGAGTTACGGAGAACCCACAAACATTAAAAGAATATTTTCAAAACGTATTAAGTGAAAAAGAAGCAAATGAATTAATAAGAAAGTTAACGCTTTATATGACATTTGGTTATGGTGCTGAAGGAAAAAAAACAGACAAATACTATTTAGCTACTCAACAACTAATTTGGCAAGCAATAAGTGATACAGGTTTTTACGCCTCAGACTTTTATCATAATCAAACAAATGGTAGCGTAAGAAAGATGAGAATAGACAATTTTAGATGGACCAATGACGAAGGTAAAAGTACAATAGATATTAGTGAAGAGATAAATAATATTCAAAACACCATTAACCAATATTATAAAACCCCATCATTTTGTTCAAGTCAAAACAAAATAGAAATAGAAGTTGGAGAAACAGCTGAATTTACAGATAAAAATAATGTATTGCAATCGTATGATATAAAATGTGATAATGGAATTACGTGTGAAACAGAAGGAAATAAATTAAAAGTTACAGCAATAGACGAAGCGTCTAGCCAAAGAATAACATTTTCAAAGAAATCATCAGGAAGCGAAAATTTAGTATATAAGGTAACAGGAAAACAAGGTCTAATAACCAATGAGGGGACCCTAGAACCAGTATCATGTGAATTTGGAATAGATAGTTTCAAAAATGTTCAAACATCAGATAGTAAAATTTTATACATAATAACTATTGGTATATTTTGCGGTGTAATGGCTTACATAACATATTATACTAAAAAATCATTAAATGAAATAAAGTAAGTGCTTGTATAAAGCACTTTTTCTTATCGTGTAAAATAATATTAAAATTCAGTATATCAATTTTCTACTTAATATGATATAATATAAAATGAATATAAAGGACGGTGTAAAATCAATGACAATCAATAGTATATGGACAATGTTAAAAGTATTAATAGATATATCACTAGTATGGATACTAGTGTACGCAGTATTAAAAAACCTAAAAAATAATGTAAAAATGGTAATGCTACTTAAAGGTGCACTAATAATAATTATAGTAAAGGCCTTGAGCGATTACTTTAATTTAACTACTATAGGACTAATTCTAGAGTATATTTTAACATGGGGAACTCTAGCATTAATTATAATTTTTCAACCAGAAATTAGAAATGCATTAGAACAATTGGGTAAAAAACAAATTTTAACAAGGCATAGAAGTCTAACACTAGATGAAAGAGAAAAAGTAGTATATGAAATAATGAATGCTATCGATTACTTAAGAAAAGCAAGAATTGGTGGATTGATAGTAATTGAAAGAGAAATAAGTTTGAACGATTACATTCAAAAAAGTAAAAATCTATCAGCTGAAATATCATCAGAACTGTTGATTTCAATTTTCTTTCCAAGAAATCCATTGCACGACGGAGGAGTAATTATTCAAGGTAACAAAATAACAAGTGCAGGTGCAATATTTCCAATAAGCTTAAATGGTAAAATAAATAAAAAATTAGGAACTAGACATAGAGCAGCATTAGGAATAAGTGAAGAAAGCGATTGTATCTCTATAATAATATCAGAAGAAACTGGTAAAATATCTATGGCTATAAATGGTATATTAAATTATAATTTATCATTAGATGATGCAAGAATGCTTTTAATAGAAGAATTAAAACCTAAAAAAGAATTATTATTAGATGATGAATTAGAAGAAGAACAAAGTGAGGCTGATAAGAATGAAGAAAAATAAAAAAAGAGCCAGAAAAATAATTCTATTCATAAAAGCACTTATCAGATTAATTGATAAAAAAATTATAACCCCTATTACAAAATTTATATTATTAATAACAGATAAAATGGGAAAAAGAACTGATAGATTTGAAAGATGGTTAGTAAAGAAAAATACATTGATATTTATATCTCTATTGATTGCCATTGTAGCCTTCTTTGCTATAGACAATAAATCTATTTCATTAGTTGATTCATATGCAGAAGTATTATATGATCAAAAAGTAGATGCTATATATAATACAGAAACATATGTAGTAGATGGTCTTCCAGAAACAGTTGATGTAACATTAATAGGAAGAAAAGTAGACATGTATTTAGCAAAACAATTATCAAGTGGATATGTAACGGTTGATATCTCTAATCTAAAGGAAGGTACTCATAAAGTAGCTCTAAATTATGAAAGTAATATCAACTCTATTGACTACAAACTAGACCCATCTACTGTAAATATAACAATATATCCTAAAGTATCAACTACTAAAACAGCAACAATTGATACTATAAACAAAGAATCACTAGATACTAAATTAACAGTATCAGATGTAACAATTGATAAAACTGAAATTATCATTAAAGGCGCAGAACATACAATTAAAGAAGTTGCTAATGTAAGAGCACTAGTAGATATTCAAAAACTAGTAGATCCAGAAGTAGGAGTAATGACATTAGAAGATGTCCCATTAATTGCATATGATACAAATGGTAAGGTAGTAGAAGTGGAAATGGTTCCAAGTAAAGTAACGGCTACTATTAATGTAGATTCGCCGCACAAAGAAGTACCAATAAAAGTTATACCAGTAGGTGAAGTACAATTTGGAAAAGCAATAAGCTCCATAACTTCAAGTGAAACTAAAGTAACAATTTATGGAAGTGAAAGCGTTATTGAAAAAATAGAATATTTCCCAGTAGAAGTAGATGTTGTTAAATTAGATTCAAACAAAGAGTTTAATGTATCGCTAGTAGCGCCAGAAGGTGTAAGAGAATTATCTATTAAAAATACAAAGATTAACATTACTCTAGGAGAAGAAGTAAGTAAAGAAATAAAAGATGTAATGATAGAAACGACAAATTTAGATTCTAACTATAAAGCAGCAGCTATAGGAGGCGCCTCTTCAATTAAAACAAGTGTAATTGTTAAGGGAACGCAAGAAGTTTTAAATTCTCTAGATGAAAATAAGATTAAAGCAATCGTAGATTTATCCGGATATAAAGAAGGAGATCATGAAGTAGAAATAAAAGTAACTGGCGATGATGTAAAAGCAATATATTCTCCAAAGACAACAAAAATCAAGATTAGAATTAGCAAAAAATAATAATATAAATGTTAAGAAGAGGTAAATTGTGAATCATAACAAATCACATAAAAGAATCTCTTCTTTTTTTATTAATTAAAACTATCAAAAAAGCTAAAAAGAATTGACAATAAAGAAATAGTTTGGTATATTATTAACTGTCATCAGAAATTATTAAGATGATTTTTATATTTAATTTTATACCTTTTAAACTTTTTAAAAAAAAGTCAAAAAAACTGTTGACAATAAGTAAATAG
>JAFQTN010000006.1 GCA_017409025.1 Bacilli bacterium
GCAATTCTTTTATATTCAATTATTACTTTAGGTTTATAGTAACCTTCCATTAATATTACATATATTCTTTTAGCTAAATCATCATTATAATTTAATAATACTTGATAATTACCTTTAATTAATTCTTTAGCATCTTCTTTTCTTATTATAAGAGATTCTTTTAATTGATGATAATCATATTTAGCCTTTAATTCTAATTTAACTAAATCACCTTTAGGATCATATATTCTTAATCTTATTTTCTTTCTGTTCATCTCACCATTTAATTTTTCATAATAATCATTATCATCAACTGAATCAAAATATAAACTTCTTATCATATAACCATCATAATCTCTATCTATATCAAGTAACTTATTTAATTTGCATCTTAAAGATAACATTTCTTCATAAGGTATTACAAATTTATATTCATGTCTAAATGTTTTAAGTACACTCATGATGCTTCACCTAATTTCTCATGACCGGCGGTATTATTAGTATTTCCTGGTGTTGGGTTAGTAAAATAATACCACTTGTTATCTTTTTTACCATAACTAATATTTTCTGGTAATTCAATTATTTTTACTTTATCTATGATAGTTTGTCCATTAGATAGAATTAATTCTTCATCTTTAGATATTTTAAAATTTGCAAATATGTCTTCATTTATTTTAGAAGATTCTCCGGATAGATATATTATCAAATATTCTTTTGATTTTATTTCAACAGGTGGTATTTTATATTTACTTAAGACATTTATATCATCTGTTAAATAGAGATTATTAATAGTTATGTCTTTATTTTCATTATTATATAATTCTACCCAATCATAATAGTAACCATCTTCTGAATAGTAATTTCTCTTATTATTTGCCATATATTCATTTATTAATATATCATACTCATGTTTATCTTCTTTTAATTCTATATTACTATTTTTTTCTTTTGGAGTTGGTTGGTTTGTAAAAATATATTTTCCTTTTGTATATCCATATGATATATCATTTAACATATTATCGTATAGTACTTTACTTATAATGTTGCCATTATTATCACTAAATACTACCTCTTCATTTTCAGAATTTAATTTAAAATTTGTATGATAATCTTTATCTTTTCCTGAAGCATATATCAGTATATATTCTCCTGGTTCTATAACAATATCAGAAAACATCCATTTTTGAGGATTAAATTCATCATCAGATAAGAAATATCCATCTAAATCAATCTTATAATTATATCCATTATATATTTCTATATAATCACTATAATCGCCATCTTCATCTTTTATTGTATAACTATTACTAGCCATTATTTCACTTATATATAATTTAGATGTTTTAACATAGTCATCATTTAACTTTGGTACTAATTTTACTACGAGTATAATAATTATAAATAATACTATTATCTTTGCATATTCTTTCATACTTCACCTCACAGAGAACCAAAATATTTTTGATATTCACTATCAGTTAAATTAAATTCTTTTTTTACATTTTTCTTAACATGATTATAACGATTAGTTAGTTTATCTTTAAAACTTTTTAAATTTCTATTCCAAGAATTTATACTACTATGCATATTAGGCCATCTTTCAATGTGATAAGGCATTTCTGTTTCTATTTCTTTTGATAATTCATCAACTATTTTATGCATTCTTTCTGGTTTAAAAGTATTTTCTAGATGATATGATAGTGTTTTTAAATACATATCTTTAAATTCACTATTTTGATATAATTTTCTAGCTATTTCATATACTGAATAAACATATGTTACTGATGGTGATTTTGTATTAAATACCATGTAATTCATAGATAAACTTGTATTCCATAGTGACCAATCTAAATCATATAACATAAATCGCCATTTACCTTCTTTACTTTTCCAATATCTTATATTTCCTTGGTCAGTATTACCATAATAAGATTCAACTATTAAGTAATTACATAGTTCTTGAACGTCTATTTGACTTTTAATATATTCATATACTTTTTGGTCTTTAACATTATTTTTTCTTATGTAATTTAATATATTTTGATAATTTTTAGTAGTTCCTTTATTGGCTGTTGTGTATTTAATTAAGTCATATTCTCCTTCTTCTAAACCATAATGGCTTTTTAAATAATCACCATTTAATTTTTCACGCATGTTGTATAATCCATAATATTTACCATTTAAGTAAACTACTACGGCACGGTAATCTTGCATATCTATATCCATTTGATTTTTAAGAGCATATGTCATGGTTGTATCTTGTATTCTTATAGCGTACGGATCTTCACCGGCATTTCTTAGGGTAAATGATGAATATGTATATATATTACTATCTTTAAAGAATGGATAAGTAACTTCTTGAATACCATACTCTTTTCTTAGATAAATAGCCATACTCTTTTGATCTCTTTTTCTTGAATCCATACCGGTTAGTTTAGTTCCAGCCATAAAGCTTACACCTAATGAGCCATCACTTTCATAGAATTCAAAATTTATTTTTTTCTCTTGTTCTAAAGAATAATTAATTAATAACTTATCTAAATCACTTTGATTAGAAGATATTGATATAACCGGCAAATCATGAATTCTTCCTACAAAAAATGTTCTTGATGTAATATCTGATTCAATATAATTATCTTTATAGGCTACCGCTTTAATAACTGTTGTTTTATCAACATTTATCTCGCCAGTATATTTTTTAGATTTATTATTAGGAAATGAGCCATCGGTTGTGTAATAGATTGTACTATTATCATCAGCAGTTAATTTTACTTTTGTATTTTTTGAAACATATCCGCCATTTACCGAGAAAATTGGACTTTTAGTATATCCATTATATTTATTAGATGAATTTTTATATCCCATAGTAATATTTTTATAAAATACTTTATTTCCAGTTTCGTCTATTCCTGTACTTACACCATTAACAAGTCTTCCTACCTCGAATTCATCTACTAAAACATTATTTTTATATAAATATATTATTTCATTACTATTGTTAATATGGAATCCGGTATATATTTTACCTTGAGAATATTTATAGGAATCACTTCCATATACAACAAGATAATTTCCTCTTTTAAGTGTTATGTTAGGAAATTTCATTGTTTTACCACTTTTATCTCCGATACTATAATCACTTAAATTAATATCTTTTTCTGTTATATTTTTTATTTCTATTGCTTCAGTATTAATACTAGATACTTCATTTATTATAATTTCTTTTGTTATTTCAATGTTTGTTTGATAATTATTGTCATTCTTTTTACCAAATGTAGGATTATTATAAAAATACCATTTATTATTATATAAACCGATTGAGACATTTGGTTCTATTTTTTCTATATTTATCTTATCTATTTCTTGTTTATAATTATCACTTAAAACTAAGATTGTATCATTTTCATCTAATTTAAAATTTGTATGGATTTCTCCATCTACATATTCATTTTTTTCTGATGTATATACTTTAATATAATCGCGTGATTTAACTTTCACATTAGGAAATTTATATTTGCTAATATCTTTAGAACTATTACTTAAATAATAACCATTTAAATTAATATCTTTATCCATATTATTATATATTTCTATCATACTGTAATATTTGCCATCATTACTTTGAATACTACTGATATTATTGGTAATATATTCTGTTATTATTAAATCAACATTACTTTTATTTGAAGATATGGGAGATAATTTTTGTTCACCTTCGTTTTTTAATCCTGGGGTACCACTATAATAGTAGACATATTTTTCACCATTATATCCATACGATGAATCATTAGTTGTTTTTTTATAGTTTACTTTACTTAGTAGTTTTCCTTCAGGTGAAGTTAATGAGACTATTTCTCCATCAGAAGATAATTTAAAACTTGTATGGATTTCATCTTCGCTATATTCATTTTTTCCTGATGCAAAGACTATTAGGTATGAATCTGCATTGATAGTCACTTCTGGAAAAAGCCATTTTTTAGTATTAAAGTCATCATCAGATAAATAATAGCCGGTTAAGTCTATATCATAATCATATCCATTATATATTTCTATATAATCACTATAGTTACCATATTTATCCTTTATAGTATAATTATTAGAAGGCATAATTTCACTTATAATTAATTTACCTTCATTTATATATTTATTATATACCGGAGTAAAAAAGACAATAAGTAACATAATTATAAATGTTGCTAAGATTATAATTATTTCTTTTGGATCTACTTTCTTTTTCATATTCATACCTCTATTATTTAATATAATTATAACACTTCAATTTTGTAATGTAAACTATTCACTAAGGGGAGATTTTTTTAAATATTAGATGAATGAGTGGTATAATTATATTGTTGGTGATATTGATGAAAGAAAAAAAACAAACAATTACTGTAGATAAAGAAATTAGTTTATTAGATGCTATATATGAATTTAAGAAAGAAATGTCTAAAAAAAGTATAAAGAATTTCATTAAAAATAAGATGGTTAGGGTTAATGATAAAGTTATTACTAATAGTAGTCATATGTTAAATAAAGAGGATATTATAGAAATATCTTATGAAAAGAAAGTTATTCCTAAATATGATTTAGATATTTTATATGAAGATGAATATTTAATAGCTATTAATAAACCTTGTGGATTATTATCTATTTCTAATGATAAAGAAAAAGATATTACTGCTTATAGAATGGTATCTGATTATGTTAAATCTAATAACAAGAAAAATTTTATATTTGTTTTACATAGATTAGATCAAGATACATCGGGAGTGTTAATGTTTTCTAAAAACGAAAAGATTAGAGATAAGATGCAAGATAATTGGAATAATGTTGTAAAAAAACGTGGATATGTTACTGTTGTAGATGGAAAATTATCTGGTAGTGGAACTTTTCGTAGTTTTTTAATGGAAGATAGAAAACAGTTTGTTTATTCATCTAAAAATGGTATAGGTAAAGAAGCAATTACCCACTACTCTGTTATAACTAATAATAAAGATTATAGTATGTTACAAGTTTTTATAGATACTGGTAGAAGAAATCAGATAAGAGTTCATTTGAGTGAACATGGATATCCAATTGTTGGAGATAAGAAATATAGATGTAAAACTAATCCTATAAAGAGATTATGTTTACACGCGAATATCTTAGAATTTATTCATCCGGTTAGTAAGAAGATTATTTCTATTAAGTGTGATATTCCTAGTGAATTTAAGAAATTAGTAAAATAATACTTATGTTTAAAGACATAGGTATTTTTTAGTTGTTAATTAATTCGTATGTGGTTCTATAAATTCTAGAATCAGAACAATATTCCATTATGAATTTATTATCTTTTTTACATATAATTATGCCTATTGTTTTTTCTTGGTTGATATTTTTTATATTTCTATCAATATAGTTCATATATTTTTGTATTTGTCCGATATATTCTGCTTTTAGTTCAGTTATTTTTAATTCTAACACTACAAAACAATTATATTTATAGTTATATAATAGTAAATCTATATAATTATACCTATCACCTATTTTTATTTTATATTCATTTTTTATATAACTAAATCCTTCTCCTAATTCTATTAAGAAATTATCTATATCTTCAAGAATTAATTGTTTTAGTGTTTTTTCTGATACTTCTTGATAGTTATATTTATTTTTTATAACTATTGGATGTTTAATAAAGTCTTCAATATTGTTTTCTTCATTATTAATAACTAATTTATTTTTAGTTATTTCATCTAGTCTTTCATATTCTTTGTTTTTTATTTTGGTCCTTAATTCTCTCTTGCTCAAATTTTGTGTTAAAGATATTTTTATATAATAATTAATCATATTTATATTATTTAATGGTATTAATTCACAATAATGACTCCATGATAATTGGTGCGCCAGTGGCGCACCTTTTTGAATAATTAAATACAACTGTTTCATTCTTTTTAAAGCGCTGGTGGTATATCCTTTTCCTAATTCAATTGTTAGTTTCTTAGAATATTCCTTAACTATACCTTCTCCATAATGCTTCCCTGCTTCAGAAAGTAATTTTCCAACATTATAATATGTATTTAAATCATTTTTATTTTTTGAATAATCTTTTACTTTTTTATATACTTCATTGTTAATTAATTCTTGTTTTATTTCCTTATAATAATTCATATTTAATACTCCCTCAATAGTATTATTCGTAAAAAGTTTTTAAATTACTTTTTTATTTATAAATTTATTATAAAAAAGAAAAAGAATGAAAATAAATTCATTCTTAGTTATCTCTTAATTTTGCATTACATTTAGTTTCTACATCTTTAATTATTTTATTAAATACTTCCATTACCTCTTCATCTGTTAAAGTTTGGTTAGGATCATTAAATGTTAATGAATATGCAAGAGATTTTTCATTTTCTTTTATTTTATCTCCAGTATATACATCAAATACTTCAACATTTGTAAGAAGTCTTCCACCAGACTTTTTAATTATTGTTTCTAGTTCTAATGATGGTGTATTTTTATCTACGACAAAAGCTAAGTCTTTTGATACTGTAGGATAAATTGATGAAGGTTTAAATTTAATTGGTTTAATAGGTTTCATTAATTTATTTAATGATATTTCAAATACATATATATCATCTTTTTTTAGAGATGGATGTACTCTACCAATTATTCCTATTTCTTCTCTATCTAATATAATTGATGCACTCATATATGGATGCATATTAGGTATTTGTTTAACTTCATAAGAATATCTATTTTTTAATCCCATATAATCAAGTAAGTTTTCAAGTATTCCTTTAATCAAATAATAATCTGTTTTTACAGTTACATTATTAAAGTTATTATTCATATAATTACCTTTCATAAGGACTGTAATTTTAGTATCTTCATTATAATCTTTATCATATGTTTTACTAATTTCATATAGGAATACATCGTTTACTTTTCTTGCTTTATTATATTCATATACATTTAGTAATGATGGTATTAAGGTAGTTCTTATTACTGATTTATCAACACTCATTGGATTTGGTAAAATAAGATTTTCTTTATCTTGATATTTGAATAAGTTAGCCATTTCTGGACTTACTAATGTGTATGTTTTAGTTTCATTTAAACCTAAGCTTCTTAATCTAAATGATGCAAGTTTGCGATATTTTACATCACCAATATATCTACCTTTTCTTATTCCAACTTTAGGTAATGTTGAAACTAAATTATGATATCCATATAATCTTCCGATTTCTTCAGCGATATCGTTGACATTTGGATCAATATCTAATCTACGATTAGGGATTGTTACTGTAAATTCTTCATCATTTAACACATAATCAAATCCTAATCTAGATAATTCTACTTTCATATCTTCTTTGCTAATTTCTATTCCTAGCATTTTATTTACTGCAGAAGTTTCAAATGTAACTATTTTTTTATCTTTATTAACCTTGTCGTGTGAAACTGTTCCTGATAAAATTGTTGCTCCAGCATATTTTTCTAGTAAGTGACAAGCTCTTTCAATAGCATCATTAGTATATTCATAATTTAGACCTTTACCATATCTAATTGAAGCTTCACTCTTTAGATTTAGTCTAGCTGCTGTATTTCTTATACTAACAGCATCAAAGATAGCACTTTCTATTAAAATGTTTGTTGTGTTATGATCAACTTCAGTATTTAATCCACCCATTACACCGGCAATACATACTGGATTAGTACCATCTGTTATAACAATGTCATTAGCATTTAAAATTCTGGTTTTTTCATCTAAAGTAATGAATTCTTCATTATCTTTTGCTTCTTTTACTACGATTTTATTTCCTAATTTATCTTTATCAAAGAAATGTAATGGTTGTCCGTATTCTAACATTACATAGTTAGAAATATCTACAACATTGTTGATTGAACGCATTCCTGCAGATACTAATCTTTTTTTGATAAATTCTGGTGACTCTCCAACTTTTACATTAGTTACCATTTTAGCTAAATAGTATGGACATTTTTCTGTTTCTACTTTTAATTCAAAATGATTTTTAATATTATCTTCGATTGGATTAGTTGTTGATTCTGGTAATGTTATTTTCTTATTTAGAATTGCTCCAATTTCATATGCAAAGCCAATATGATAATAACAATCATTATTTCTATGTTTATGAACATCTAATTCATAAATAGTATCATCTAATCCTAAATAGTTTAGTGGTTCAGCCCCTACTGGAGCATTATCATCTAATTCATGGATTCCTTTGTTATATGTTTCTTCTGTTTTTTCTTCCAATCCTAATTCAAATAGTGCACAGATCATACCATTAGATTCTACTCCACGAATAGCTGATTTTTTTATTTCAAAATTTCCTGGTAAGATTGCTCCTGGTAATGCAACAATTACTTTTAATCCTTTTCTTACATTATGAGCTCCACATACTATTTGAGTAGTTTCTGTTCCAATATTAACGCTACAGATATTTAGGTGGTCAGAATCTGGATGTTTAGTACATTCTAAAACTTCACCAATTACTAAATTAGCAATGTGATTAGTAATTACTTTTTCTACATTAACTCCTGCTTTAGTAATCTTTACTGCTAATTCTTTTAAATCTTCGTTTTCGATATCAATATAATCTTTTATCCAATTTAGACTAATCATCTTATTCTGCCTCCTTTCTATCAAATGTTATACTTTCTCTTAAATCTGTATTATAGAATGTTCTAATATCATTTATTCCGTATTTTAACATAGCAAGTCTTTCAGCACCGAATCCAAATGCAAATCCTGTCCAAACTTCTGGATCATATCCACAATTTTTAAGTACATTTGGATGAACAATTCCAGCTCCTGCTACAGTAATCCATCCAGTATTTTTACAGATATTACATCCTTTTCCATGACAGTTAAAACAACTAATATCGGTTTCTACGGAAGGCTCTGTAAATTGATAATAACTAGGTCTAAATCTTGTTACGCAGTCTTCTCCGAAAAGTTTTTTAGCAATAACGTCAAAGGTTCCTTTTAAATCAGATAGACTAATATCTTTATCCACTAGTAATCCTTCAATTTGCATAAATTGATGTGAGTGAGTTGCATCATCATCATCTCTTCTATATGTTTTACCAGGACAAATCATTCTTATCGGTTCTTTACCTTCTTTAGATAACATTACTCTTGCTTGTACTGGACTTGTTTGGCTACGTAATAATATTTCATCATCTTTTAGGTAGAACGTATCTTGAGCATCTCTTGCTGGGTGTCCTTTTGGGATATTTAGAAGTTCGAAGTTAAATCTATCTTCTTCTACTTCTGGTCCATCTACGACATCATATCCCATTGACATAAGTAGTTCTTCTACTTCTTCAACGATACATTCTAATATATTAGGTGCTCCTACTCTTACTTTAGTAGCTGGCAACGTTATATCTATTTTTTCGTTTTCTAGTTTTTGATTTAATAGTTCTTCTTCTAATGATTTATTTTTTTCTTCATATAAATTATTAAAGTATGTTCTTACTTCGTTTACTTTCATTCCATATTCTTTTTTTTCTTCATTAGAAATTTCTTTAATTTTAGATTGTAATTCAGTAATAATACCGTTTTTTCCTAGATATTCAACTTTTATATTATTTAATTCTTGAATAGTTTTTACTGAATCTATTTTTTCTTTAATTTGATTACATATTTCTTGTACATTCATAATTTTACCTCTTTTCTTTATATAAAAATAAAAAGGTGGAACAATAAAAGGACGAACTAGTCGCGGTACCACCTTTCTTTATAACTAATGTTATACTCTCAAAACTTTAACGCAGTTAACGATTAAAACTCTAAGGGTGAATTCATATACTTTTATCTGTTAGTATCTCACCATCACTAACTCTCTTAAAGATAAATTTATGTATACTACTACTTCCTTGTCATTGTTTTATTGATATGT
This sequence comes from Bacilli bacterium, assembly GCA_017409025.1. Lineage (GTDB taxonomy): Bacteria > Bacillota_I > Bacilli_A > RF39 > UBA660 > RUG705. The sequence goes on from JAFQTN010000006.1 coordinate 9,888, forward strand.
TCTTTTGTGTCTATCTAAATATCTTAATAATCTTTTAACATTATCATCTGGATTTTTTATAATATCTTCACGATAATATTCTGGGAATACTATTCTTTCCATACCATATCTAGCACAATATGCATTTATATAACTTTCAAGAACAGTCGTTAACGATGAGGTTAACATACGTTGAATATTATATTTGTTAAATACATTTTTATCTAATTTCAATGCATGAGCCGGCTCTATTTTAACTAATTGCTCAGCTGTTTGTGAATTAAATTCATATGATGATAAGTTGCACGAAAATATACTATCTAACAAACTATTTGGTTCTTGATATTCAAATCTGTATTGTGGGGTTGTCGTTAACTTCTCGTATAATGTTTCTATCGTGCTTCGCATTATATAATAATTTGTATAAACTCCAACGCCATTTTGAAAGTGAGTTAAGTTATCTAATGAATATATTGTTTTATCCGGAAGAAGAGCACCTGTTAGTAAGTCTTCACATAGGCGTATATCATTTTGGGCATATTCAGAAAATTTTATTTCTTCTGGATACATTTTACATATTGCTATTGCTATTTGTGGATTTTCCCTAAAATATTTGTAAGTTTTTTCTAAAATTCCTCTATCTTCTAGTTTTCCTTCTATTACTAACGCTTCAACAACTTTACATAGCAAATACTTATACATAATAGAACCATTATGATATATTCCATTTACCTTTGTTAAGTCTTGCATTTTTAACAATTCTTCTTCTGAAGGTATATATACTTTTTTCATAAAAATTCTTCCCCCCTTTAGAATTTTTAGATAGTCATTAATTCTTGTTCTTTAACTTTTAATTTTTCATCTATTACTTTATTATATTTATTTATTAATTCTTGTACTTCATTATTACCTTCTTTTTCTACATCTTCAGGTAATTTTAAATTCTTGATTCCAGTATTTGCATCTTGACGAATATTTCTTAATGCTATACGAGCTTCTTCAGCCATTTGTTTTACTTGTTTTACCAATTCTTTTCTTCTTTCTTCAGTAAGTGGTGGAATAACTAAGAAAATACATTCTCCATTATTGTTTGGAGTTATTCCTAGGTTAGCTTCAAAAATTGCTTTTTCGATTCCACCAAGTATTCCTTTATCAAATGGTTTAATCATTAATTGTCTTGCTTCTGGTATTGAAATATTTGCTAGTTGTTTTAATGGTGTTGGTGTTCCATAATATTCAACTGAAATACCATCTAACATATTTGGGTTAGCACGACCTGCTCTTACGTTTATAAATCTTCCTTCTAATGAAGTAATTGTGTTTTCCATTTTTTCTTCTGCATTTAAAAGTATTGTTTCCATATTAATATTCCCTTTCTTTCGTTGTTTATATAATATCATATTTTTTAAAAAAATACTATAATTAATAGTATTTTATGCTTTAATTTGATTTATTTTTTCTATAAGTGAAGTAATTACTATAATATCTTCTAATTTATTTATAGAAAATGTTTTACTTCCTGCATGATTTATTGAACTTCCCATATGATATATTATTTTTTTATCTAGAATTAGATATCTATCATGAAATGTATCATTATATATTATTTTAAGATTGTTATATTGACTATTATATTTTTCTATATCTAATTTAGTTAGATAGTTATTTTTTGTGGTTATTAGTATTACTGGAATATTAATTTTACTTATCATATCTAAGATAGTAATATCTGCATAGTTATCAATAATTATTAATTCTTCAAGGGATTCTTTAATGATACTTAATATTTTAGAATATGCATCATATATTTGCCCATTGAAATATATTTCATTTACTGTTTTCTTTGAATCTAGTTTGTTAAAAGATTCTTGCAACATTTTTATATCTTCAGTATTTTTTAGTACTTGATTATTTATATATCGTTGTTCAATTAAATTATTTGATATATACTTTCTCATAGATATGAAAGTGTCTACAATTCTTAAACTCATTTCAATGGCAACTTCACTTTTTAAAATACCTGCTAACATAGTGATTCCATATTCTGTAAATACATATGGCATAGTTCTCCTTCCACCATATGTATTTTTTATGTTTGAGGTGCCAAATTGGCACTTCAAGTTTTTATATTCATCTTTTGTTAATTGGAAGCAATAGTTTTCTGGAAATCTTTTTATATTTCTTTGGACTTGCCTATTTAAATATTTAGTTTCATAGCCAAATAACATCGATACATCACTATCTAACATTACCTGTTTTCCTCTTATTTCGTATATCATTTTTTCTATACTTTTATTAGATAATTCTTTAATTTCATTCATACACTTACCTCCATAATTTGGATTATAACAAATAATTTTTTTTTATGTCAATTTAATTAACTAGTAATTAAAAAACAGGTATATTTATTACCTGTCAGTTATTTTACCAATTATTTTATTATCCTCTATTTCAGTAATTTTAATATTTACTTTTACGTTATTATCTAGATTTGTATCTACTTCTACGGGAATATAGTTAGAAGTTATAACAATCTTTTTATTATCTTTTCTTGTTTCTACGATACCATCAAATTCTTTATCTATATTTTTTTGATAATACTCTAACTCATATTTATCTGATAGGTTTAACACTTCTTTAACACGACATTTTTTAATTTGTCCGTCTAAGTGATTAGGCATGGATGCTGCTTTAGTTCCATTTCTTTTAGAATATGGGAATGTATGTATTTTAGTAAATTTAATTTTATTTAATGTATCAATAGTTTCTTTAAATAAATCTTCTGTTTCACCTGGAAAACCCACGATTAAGTCTGTTGTTATTGATATGGCTGGAATTTCTTTTCTTATATAATTAATTCTTTTTAAATAAAATTCCAAATCATATAATCTATTCATATTTTTTAGAATAGTATTGCTTCCTGATTGTAGTGGTATATGTAAGTGTTTTGCCATTATATCGTTATTCTTTATTAAATCAATAATACCATCTGTTATTTCGTTTATTTCAATACTTGATAATCTGATTCTGAAGATATCTTTTATTTTTACTAATTCTTTTAATAGTTTTTCTAGATTAGTATTTTGTTCAATTCCATATCTACCTGTATGAATACCTGTTAAGACTATTTCTTTATAACCGTTATTTACTAAATTAGTTACTTCTTCGATAACAGTATTGAAATTTTTACTTCTTAAACTTCCTCTAGCATAAGGAATAGTACAATATGAACAGAATGCATTACATCCATCTTGAATTTTAACAAAGGCTCTAGTATGTGTTACAAATCTATTTATATACATATCTTCAAAATTAGTTTCAGATAAATCTTCTACTAAAATTATTTTTTCTTTTTTAGTTTTATATTCATCTATTAACTCTATGATTTTGGATTTATGCTTATTTCCTAATACGATATCTGCATCTATATTTTGGGGATTTAATTGTGAATAACATCCCATTACAATAAGGATAGAATCTTTATGATTTTTTCTTACTGAATTAATTAGTTTTCTATCTTTTTTATCGGCTTCGTTAGTTACAGTACATGTATTTATTATGTAGATATCAGCCTTTTCGTTGAAGTCTACTAATGTGTAGCCGTTTTCTTCCATTTTATTAATAATAAACTCACTTTCATAGATGTTTACTTTACATCCGAATGTGTGTATTGCAAATGTCATATTATCACTTCCATTTATTAAGAATTATTATTTTTTCTTGTTCTAGACTTACCTAACTTTTCTTTATTTATTTTTTCTTCTGGATTAATTTCATCTTCATCATTTAATTGAACAAGCAAACTAATTGCTTCTTCTGGTTCTTCTAATAACATATCCCAAAGATTAATTTTATTTATATGTCCTTTAAAAAGAGAATCTAATAATGTCAAATTTTTATATTTATTTATACTTTCATAGTATATTTTTAGTGCTTCTTCTTTGTTTCTTGCATAAATAATCCTTTTCACTACATTTACTACATTACCACTTCTTATTATATATGTATCAGTAGCAGCAAAGCCGGCAATTTTTAATTGTTCACGCTCTTTATCTCGTCTACTCATTAATTTGCATATTTCTAATACTTTTCCACTTGATATAGCGTTAGGATTAGATGCAATAGATATGATTAAATCTATTTGATGTGGTTCTTTTGTTTTGGCAATCAAACCTATTATTTCTAATAAGTTTCCAGATTCTATTATATTTTTATTAGTAGCCATTCTTATTATATAACCTAGATATATTGAACCTTCTTTTAATTTTTTTAGAAGTTCTATAATTATCTCTTTAGTTTCTTTAGGTATTTTTTTGAAATTTTCATTTTTAAATAAGTTAATAATTTCGTTTTTGTTATTTATATTTAAAACTATATCTATTTCTTCATCTGTCAATTCTTTAAGCATGAATACATCCTCACTGGATATTTCGTTTCTTTGAATTTTTTTAAGAAGTTCTATTAATTTTCCTTTTGTCATTTTTTATCCCCTCTTTCTTGGCTCTATATACTAGCATACTTTTGTTTGTTTGTCAATAAAAGAGGGGCTTGAATTATTTTTTTACTTCTATTGGGTTTACATGAATTACTGTTAAATATATATCTTCATTGCTACCTGTTATTTCTTTTTCTAATTTATCAGCAATATCATGACTTTCATATGTAGATAAGTTACCATCTACGAAGATAGTAAAAGATATTTGATATTGATAACCTACAGGGGTAGAATTAAAATGGTTTATTTTTTTTACTTCTTTATGTTTTTTTATTATGTTAAGTACTTTTTGTTTGGTTTCATCACTAATAGATTTATCCATTAATACATTATAACTTTCTTTAAATATATGGATTGCTGTATAAATAATCCATATAGATATGCCTAGTCCTATAATTGGGTCTAAAATATAAATATTTGATTTTGCTAGAATACAAGATATTAAGTTAAAAAATGTAATGACACTGTCAATTAGGTGATCTTTTGAATTAGCCTTAATTAATAAATTATTATACTTTTTAGCTAATTTATTTGTATAAATATATAGACTTAATTTTACTATAATTGTTATTATACATACGATTACTAACCAAAAAGAATATGAGTAAGTGTTTTGGTTTATTAAAGATATTAAAGAATCTTTAAATATTATTAAAGACATAAATATCATAGTTACACTTATTATCATTGAATATATATATTCGGCTTTACCATGTCCTAGGTTATGGTCATCATCACTTGGTTTACTGGCTATTTTATTTCCAATAAAGGTCATAAGTGAAGTAAATATATCTCCAGCACTATTAAAAGTATCAGCAATCATAGCTCTACTTCCTGTTATAATACCAATAATTCCTTTTATAATTAATAAAACCAAATTACCAATAATACCTAGTATACTGGCAATTTTTATTTTTTTTGTTTTTTTCACTCTATCACTACTCCATTTTTGATACTTTATAATTATATCATGTTTAAGAAAAAATTGTTATTATTTGTTTTATTATTTATTATATGTTAAAATATTTGTTGGTGGTAATGATGTTTAAATATACTTTAGATAATAAAAGATATCATACTTTAAATTATTATTATAAAAATAAATTTGGAATTAAGGTATTTAAAGTTAGTCTAAATGGTGGTTTTTCTTGTCCTAATTTAGATGGTAAAGTTGGTTTTGGAGGATGTATATATTGTTCTAAAACTGGTAGTGGTGAATTTGGTGGTAATAAAGAAAAATCTTTAACAGAACAATTTTATGAAATGAGAGATATTGTAAATAAAAAACATATCCCTTGTAAATACATTGGATATTTTCAAGCTAGAACTAATACTTATGCAGATATTGATACTTTAAAGAAAAAATATGAAGAAGTATTATCAATTCCTGATGTAATTGGATTAAATATTGCTACTAGATGTGATGCGATTAGTGATGAGTGTTTGGATTATTTAACTGAACTTAATAAGAAAACTTTACTCACTATTGAGTTAGGTCTTCAGACAATTCATGAAAGTACTTCTAAATTAATCAATAGATGTCATACTGTTGAACAATTCGATTTAATGGTAAGGAAATTAAGAGAAAGACACATCAATGTCGTTGTTCATATTATAAATGGTCTTCCATACGAAACGAAAGAGATGATGTTAGATACAGTTAAACATTTAAATACTTTGGATATTCAAGGAATTAAAATTCACATGTTACATATTATTAAGGATACGGGAATGGCTAATTTATATTTAAAAGAAAAATTCCATGTGCTTAATAAAGAAGAATATATAGATATAGTTATTAAGCAACTTGAAATATTGGACCCTAAAATTATAGTTAATAGAATAACATCAGATCCAGATAAGGATACTTTATTAGAACCAGTTTGGTTAACTGAGAAGTGTCAGTTGCTTAATGATATTGATAAAGAAATGAAAAAAAGAAATACATATCAAGGGATTAATCTCTAATATGTATTTTTAATTTGGCATATAAGTCATTACGTATTTATTTTCTTCACGTAAATTATCTTTCTTAGCATCATTAATTAATACTAGTGTAGATATTAAGATAAGTCCATAAAATAAGATTACTCCTTTATTGTTTTTTAAAAATTTCATTATTATCACCCTTTCTTTTGTAATTATATTTTATTACATACAGTTGTTTGCGTCAATATATTTTTTTATTTTTTTAAACAAATGTTTGTATTTTACAATTTGGTGTAAATATTTAAAAAAGATGTTTGTTCAAAACACCTTTTTATTTTAGCCTTGACATTTTCATTTGTCTTACTCTTCTTATTATTTCTTCGTTTGAACCACTCGTTCTTTGAGTTGATTCTATCAAATGTTCTAATCTTTCTTTCGAATAAGCTAATTGTTCATCCGCCATAGTTAAAACAAAGTCAAACCATCTGTTGATAGCTTCATTTGTATCATCGTTTAAATTAAATGCAATATTATTTATACATTTTACATAAGTTATTTTATTAGCCAAAATACGATTAGATATATTTAACGGGTTTAGTCTTAAATTAGTTTGATAAATTTTATTCATTTGTTCTGTAAATTTTAAATTATAAATAATTCTAGACGTTCTTCCATTTCCATCTGTATATGGATGAATACGATTAAACAATAGACTTGTAATCGCTGCCCTTAAAAATGGGTTACTATATATAAGGGCAATTTTATTTTGTTTATAAATATTTATGAAATCATTCATGAATTTATCAACATCTTCTGGATTTGCTCCTCTCCAAAAGATTTCTTCACCATGATCTGTATATCTACTAATATTTACCGGCACTTTTCGATAACTTTGGCTCGGAACATAATCTTCATCACTAGATAACATTACAAAATCGTGTAAGTCATGAATTCTTTTGTGGCTGATACTTAGTTTATCAAAGAAAACGCCCTTTTCTTTTAATAATTCGGCATTAAATTTTGTTCTTTCAATATCCTGATTAGCTCTAAGTTCTTGTTGAGCTGAACTTATCCAGTAATTAATTATGTCTTCTTCAGCAAAAGCTGCTAACAATCTTACATACTCATCAAATTCTTTACTTGTTTCTTCAAGGTGATTTAACAGATCATCTAGCAAATCTATTTTATCAATATATTCTTCAAGCGAAAAATATTTGACAAAATCCAAGTTTCTTCCAAATTCATCTATAGGCATAATAAACCCTTCTTTCTTGGCTATGTATATTAGCATATTTTTGTTCGTATGTCAAATTTTTATATATTTATAATTCTATTTTTCGTTATTTGCTGTTTTTATTTTTATATGATTACAAAAAAAACAATAAACAAATGTTTGACAATTTGTTGTTCGTGTGATATTATACTTAGTGAAAGGAGTTTTTATGAGACAAAAAACTGATGGATTAACAAAAAAGCAAAAAGAAGTTTTAGAATTTATAAAACAATTTCATGCAGATAATAAATATCCTCCTTCAATTAGACAGATATGTAGTGCGATAAATTTATCTTCACCAGCTACTGTTCATGTGCATATTAATCATTTAGTTGATAAAGGATATATTAAAAGAAGTAAGGAAGGAAATAGAGCTTTAGAGTTATTAGTAGAAAATGAATATGATACTAGAAGTGAAGAAGTTGTTAATGTTCCTTTACTTGGTAAAGTTACTGCTGGTTCTCCTATCGAAGCAATTGAGATGCCAAATGAGTTTTTCTCTTTACCTTCTTATTTAATACCTAAACAAAAAGAAGTATTTACTTTAAAGGTTGATGGAGAAAGCATGATTAATAAAGGTATCTTATCTGACGATATAGTTATTGTAGAAAGAACTGAGACTGCTAGAAATGGTGATATGGTTGTCGCTATGAATGATGATAACGAGGTAACTTTAAAAACATATTATAAGGAAAATGGATATTTTAGATTACAACCTGAAAACGATTATATGGAACCAATTATTTTAGATAATGTTACTATATTAGGAAAGGCAATTGGGTTATATAGAAAATTTTAATTAGAAGAAGAAGCAAAAAAATGAACTATTTAAGTTCATTTTTTTGTGATTTGTTTTTCAATATTTAAATGGTTATATGCCTTTTCTGTTACTACTCTACCTCTTGCTGTTCTTTTTAAATATCCATGTTGTAATAGATATGGCTCATAGACATCTTCAATGGTTGATACTTCTTCACCAATTGATGAAGCTAAGGCTTCAATACCTACTGGACCACCATTAAATTTTTCAATTATCGACAATAATAAATTATAGTCTGTTTCATCTAATCCTAATTTATCTACTTTTAATTTATCTAGTGAAAGATCTAATATTTTATTATCTATTATACCTTCTCCTTCAACTAATGCAAAGTCACGAACTCTTTTAAATAGTCTATTAGCTATTCTTGGGGTTCCTCTACTTCTTTTAGCAAGTTCTTCTGCTGCTTCATCAGTTATTTCAGTTTTTAATACTTTGGAAGTTCTTTTGATTATTTTAAATAGTTCTTCTTCGGTATAATAATTTAATTTAGAAATAATTCCAAATCTATCTCTTAATGGTGAAGATAAATCTCCTGCTCTGGTTGTTGCTCCGATTAGAGTAAAATGTGGAAGTTCAATTTTAATATTTCTACTGGAACCTTCTCCACCAATTACTATATCTAAGTAAAAATCTTCCATAGCTGGATATAATATTTCTTCAATAAATCTTGGTATACGGTGTATTTCGTCAATAAATAAAACATCATTTGGTTCTAATGTTGATAGAATAGCTGCTAGATCACCACTTTTTTCTATTGATGGACCTGATGCAGTTTTTATGTTACTACCTAATTCGTTAGCAATAATATATGCTAGGGTTGTTTTACCTAATCCTGGAGGACCATACAGCAAGACATGATCTAGACTTTCTTCACGCATAATTGCTGATTTTATAAATACTCTAATATTTTCTTTTACTTCCGATTGACCAATATATTCTTCTAGAGTTTCTGGTCTTATATTTTGTAGTTTGTCTTCTTCTAATAATTCATTTGTAAGTATTCTGTTTCCACCCAATTTACCTCACCACCTGTTTTTTATTTTAGTAATAGTTTCAATGCTTCTTTTATCTGGTCTTCAATAGTTAAACTACTATTTATGTTAGTTACTACTTTCTTAACATCTGCTTGTTTATAACCTAATGCTAATAATGCATCTACTAACTCATTATTATGGTTTGTTACCAAACTCATTTGTGCTCCATTTACTTTTCCTTTTAAATCAAGAATTATTTGTCTTGCTACTTTTTCACCTATTTTAGGGAATTTTTTTAAGTATAAGATATTTTCTCTTTCAATGGCATCATATATTCCTTCAACAGATCCTGTTGCTAACATAGGAAGAGCCATTTTAGGTCCCACTCCTTTTACTTGGATAAGTTTTAGGAATAGTTTTAATTCATCTTGTTTAGCAAAACCATATAGTGAATATTCGTCTTCTCTTATTTGTGTATGAGTATATATGGTATATACTTCATCTAATTTATAATAATAAGGATTAGGGACATAGATTATATATCCAATATCATTATTATCAATTATTATATAATTGCTTTCTATATCTTTAATAATTCCTTTAATATATCCGTACATATTATTTAAATTCCCTTATATCACTATTTTTTAAATTTTTAAGAACACTCATATCCATTGTAGTTATCATTTCATTATCTTTATTAAAATTCTTAATCGTATCATTTATCATAATAGTAAATAATTCTTTATATGATATATTTGCTTCTTCCCATAGATGGTGAGAAAAACATGTTGGGATACTATTAATTTCATCTATATATAGCTTCTTTTTGCTTTTGTCATATAAGAAATCTATTGTAGATAATCCAGTATTATTTAAGAAATCAATTATTTTTTTAGATAATTCAATTATTTCATCATTCATTTTTTCAGATAATTTAGCGGGTAGATTTCTTACAATATTTCCATTTAGATAATTTTCTAAATTACATTTATCTGTATATTCACGATATTCTAAATTAGTTTCTATTTCTTCAATAGCCGATATTAATAGTTTATCATTAGTTTTTAATACAGAGATACTGTATTCTAGAACATTTTCTATTTTTTCTTCAATAACTATTTTTCTATCATATTTTAATACCTCTTTAATAATAGTATCTAATTCTTCTTTGTTATGAACTGTTTTAATACCAATACTACTTCCAAGAGAGGCTGGTTTTACAATTAATGGATAAGATAATTTATCAATTTTTTTGAATAATTCAGTTTTATTCTTTTCATATTCGTTATCAAAAAACCATACATATTTAACTACTGGTAGATCATTATGTTCTAATAATTGTTTTGTAAATACTTTATCTTGGCAAATTGCTGATGAACATAGATTATTTGATACATATGGAATACCTACCATTTCTAAGTATCCTTGAATAGAACCATCTTCAGTACCAGCACCATGAACCATAGGAATTACTAAATGTAATTCAGAGAATTCTCTTTTTATTAATCCTGCAGTTTGTAGAATAAATCTACCATTTTTATTAACTAGATTCACTTTAGTAGCATATTTTTCTATTAGATTATAATTGTTAAAACTATCTATAAATCTTAAGCATCCTGATGAATACCACGTAAGATCTTTTGTAATATATATTGGTATTATTTCATACTTGTCTGTGTCTATATGTTCCATAGCCTGAAGAGCTGTTATTATAGACATTTCATGTTCTAAACTTTTTCCTCCAAATATTACACCTATTTTTAATTTCATTACCTATCACCTTCATTTTAAGTATATCATAATTAAAAGTTAGTAGTCAAACATTATAACTAGGGGTTTACATAAGTATTTAGATAAAAGAAAAAGAATCTTTTTAGATCCTTATATATTTTATTTCTTAGTTATTGTTTCATCTATGAATGTGGTATTTGGATTTACATTAAACATAGAGTTTAAGATATTAATATCTGCATTTTCATACATATCTACTAATTCGTATGATAATTCTTTTATTTCTTTTCTTTTTCCGATATTTTTCTTAGTTACACTACATGCACAATCTAAGAATTCTAACTCTGAATATTTTACCCATGAGATAATATCTTTTTCTTTGATATAGAACATTGGTCTTATTAGTTTCATATTTTCAAAGTTATCACTATTTAGAATAGGCATCATACCAGAAAATTTTCCATTATATATCATATTAAGTAGAATAGTTTCTATTACATCATTAAAGTGATGACCTAAGGCTATTTTATTACATCCTAATTCTTTTGCTTTAGAATATAGACAACCTCTACGCATTCTAGCGCACAGATAACAAGGACTGTTACCTTTAGTTTCTTTGATTACTTCAAAGATATTAGAATCAAAGATAGTTATTGGAATATTTAAGTTTTTAGCATTAGATATTATTTTATCTAAATTCTCTTTATTATATCCGGGATTCATAACAATAAATTTTAGTTCGTAATGAAATTTATTGTGTCTTTTTAGTTCTTGCATACATTTAGCTAGTAAGAATGAATCTTTTCCACCAGATATGCATACTCCGATAACATCATTTTCTTCGATTAAGTTAAAGTCTTTTACTGCTTTAACAAACTTAGAAAAGATTTCTTTACGGTATTTCTTTTGGATTGATTTTTCTATTTCTTTTAATTCTTTCATAAATCACTACCCTTATTTTTCTTTTTTTCTAGTTTTATTTTGTTTTCTATCTAATTTATAATCTTTATTATCTTTAATTATATTTGGTCCTATTGTAACGCTATTATATTTACCTTGGTTATTACCTACTTCATAGAATATTTCACTAAACATATTATTTATGGTAGCAATTAATCCTCTTGCTCCGATTTGTTTTTCTATAGCATCATCAATAATTATATCTATTACTTCATCAATATTCTCTACTTCTATTCCTAATTGTTTTAAGGCATCAAGTGTTTCTAATAGTTCACTTTCATCTGAATTTAGGATTATGTCTTTTAATGCAACTTTATCCAATTTATCTAATTCAACAATTATTGGTAATCTACCTAATAACTCTCTTTTTAATCCATACGTTCTTAGTCTGTCTGTGTTTATCTCTTTTTTCTTTGGATTTTTTGTAGTAGATTCAACAAAACCCAGGTTTGCCTTTTCTTTTTCAAACAATTCTTGGAATGCACCAGTACCAACAAATATTATATTTGATGTGTCTATCATAAAACTTGGGTCACGTGGATTTGTAGCTTCAACAAATCTTTGACATCCTTCGATTATTTTTAGTAGTTCATTTTGAACAGCAATTGTGGCTACTTCACCAGTACCATTTGTATTTTTTGCTAGTTTATCTATTTCGTCCAAAATAACAATAGAATGTTCTGCTAAATCTAGATTTTCATCGGATTCATAATATACTTGTTTTAATATTTCATCAACACTTCTTCCTACATAACCTGCTTGAGAAAGTCCTGGTATCGGAAATATCACTAGTGGGATATTTAAAATCTCTTTTATTTTTTTAAATATTGCTGTTTTTCCTACGCCAGTTGGACCAATTATTAACATATTTTTCTTTTTTAGGTTTCTAAAATTAATTGTTGTCCATAATGCAGTAACTATTTTTCTTACCGCTTCATCTTGACCTTTAATAGTCTTTTTTATTTTTTCTTCTAAATCTAATGGTATCATATCTAATATTTCATCAGAACCTGATTTTTTATTTTGGGTAAAGTTATCTACATTATCAACATCTGTAAATATAGTTATGTCGCCAGTTTCTTTGTCAGTAGCCATTATTGATTCTGTTCTGCTTAAATCCCTTTGATATGTAAATTTATTAGCATAATCTAGCATTTCTTTTTTGATACTTTCTAAAAGTTCATCAGAAATACTTTCTTTTTGTAATTCAATCGTAGTTCTTAATCCATAACCGACAGTAGAAGATGGAGTTATATCTATGTGTAGATATGGTATTCCATCTTTTGTGTCGTTAAACCAATTGTTTTCTTTATCATATATACCTTCAACTACTCTATGAGGAATAAATTCAGTTACTGATTCATTTATATTTTTCTTTATGAATAAGACTACAAATTCTTTCTTTTCAACCATTACCCTAACCTCTTATTAATCTCTAATTTTAATATGTGTTTCTCTTAATTGTTTTTCAAATACTTCTCCAGGACATCCCATCATAGCGTCTGCTCCATTTGCTCCAAGTGGGAATGCAACCATTTCTCTGATGTTTTCTTCGTCTTTTAATAACATAAGAATCCTATCAATACCAGGAGCCATTCCTGCATGTGGAGGTGCTCCATATCTGAATGCTTCATATAATGATGGGAATTTAGATTTAACTACTTCTTCATCATATCCAGCAATTTCAAAGGCTTTCTTTAATATTTCTCTATTATGGTTTCTTACTCCACCTGATGCCATTTCATATCCATTACATACAAAATCGTATTGGTAAGCTAAGATATCTAATGGATTTTTATTATTCAATGAATCTAGTCCACCTTGTGGCATTGAGAATGGATTATGAGAGAATTCTACTGTTCCTTCTTCTTCGTTTTCTTCATAGAATGGGAAGTCATTAACAATACAGAATTCATATTTTGATTTATCGATTAAGTTTAATTCTTCACCTAGTTTTATTCTAAGTTGTCCCATTAATTTAGCACATTTTTTGTTATCGGCAATTATAAATAATACATTACCAGTTGCTAGTGATAATCTTTCTTTTAATTCAGTTCTAACTTCGTCAGACATAAATTTATCTAAAGATGATTTGAAAGTCATATCTTCATTTACTTTGATATAACCTAATACACCACCTAAGTTTTTCATATATTCTTCCATAGTTTTAAACCATGAATTTGATTTATCTACACTTTCTACTTTTATTCCTCTTATAGTAGTATCTTTAAATGGTTGGAAATCTATTTTTGATAAGATATCTGTTAGTTCTTCAATTACTAGTGGATTTCTTAAATCTGGTTTATCTGTTCCATATTTTAATAGTGATTCACGATATGGAATTCTTTTAAATGGAAGTGCACTTACTTCATATTTACCAAATTTAGTAAAGACATCGTGGAATACTTTTTGTCCTACTTCATATACATCTTCCTCTGTTGCAAATGACATTTCAAAGTCTAATTGATAGAATTCTCCATAAAGTCTATCACTTCTTGGGTCTTCGTCTCTAAAGCATGGTGCAATTTGGAAATATCTATTAAATCCAGATACCATTAATAATTGTTTGAATATTTGTGGTGCTTGTGGTAATGCATAAAATTTACCTTTAAATTTTCTCGATGGGACAATAAAGTCTCTTGCTCCTTCAGGTGATGTTGCTGTGATTATTGGCGTTTGTATTTCTGTAAAATCTAAACCTTTCATTGTACTTCTGATAAAATCTATTACTTGACTTCTAAATAGAATGTTATTATGAACTGCTTCATTTCTTAAGTCTAAATATCTATATTTTAATCTAGTATCTTCAGTAGATTCTTTAGAACGTGCTATTTCAAAAGGTAGAATATTTTCACATTCACCTAAGATTTCAAGTGATTTGATGCTAACTTCAACTTCTCCTGTTTTCATATTAGGATTAATCATATCATCAGATCTTTTTTCTACGATACCTGTAATAGTAACTGTACTTTCTCTATTGATATTTATATATTTATCTACTTCTTCACTTATTAATTGAACAATACCTGTTTCATCTCTTAGGGTAATAAATAATAAACTTCCTAAATTTCTAATAGAATTTACCCATCCAGCTAATCTAATTTCTTTTCCTACATAACTTTTGTCTACATTTCCACAATAGACACTTCTGTAAATATTTTCTTTCATTTTTTCACTCCTTATTCTTAAAAAAAGAACACGTCAAGTTTATTTATAAGGACGGATATTATCCGCGGTGCCACCTTATTTCACTTACGTGCTCTTAAATTTTTATATTAAATTGTCTAGTTTCATTTGTTGTTTATCTGTCACTAATAAACAGAAACTGATATTATTATATCATTATTTTTTACAATGTCAATAACTATTCTGTACCTGCTGATGAGAATACACCAGTTATACCAGTTCCTTCAGGCCCTGTTGATACAGTTAATCTTGCTGCGAATGCTCTTCCGCTATCTTCAAGTGTTTGATCTTCGTGTGTTTCCATAATCCAAGTTACAATATGATAAGTTACTTCACTTGGAGTTGCTTCATCGATTGCTTTGGCTAAATTTTTATTGATACCAGTTAAAACAATAGGTTCTTTTTTTAATTCATCAAAATTTTCTTTTTTAATCCATTCGCCTGTATTTTCATCTTTTTCATATTTTATAGATTTTTTATTATTTTTAGGATTAGTATATTCATATGTAACATATCTATTATCAATTATTTGAGTAGCACTAATTACTTCATTAAATTGTTTTGTTTCTTCGTCATATTCTAATACTTTATAGTATAAATTTTCAAATGTATTTACTGCTGGATCTAATGTTATATATAATGGTAGTTCATTTCCTGTATTAGGATTTTTTACAGTAAATGTATAAACACTACAGATTTCATTTAAATTATCATCTATACAAACTGTTCCTTCAGTTATTAATTTATCACTATCTTCGGATTCTTTATATGGCTTTAAAAATTCACCATTTTTATTTACTCTTCTACTAGCTATATCAACATATTCTTCGATTGATGGAATTATGTTAGTCTTAATTAGTGAAGCATCTTCTTCTAAATCAATTTTAAACTCTGCAGCTGATGCTGTTACAGAATTGTCTGCTGTGATGCTTGCTGAGAAATATGCAAACGTTGAACCTACTCCAATTAAAATTATTAAAGCTATTGCTATTATAATTCCAAATAATGTTTTTTTCTTATTATTATCCATATGTATCATCCTACCTTATATTAATGATATCAAATATATATTTTTTTTGCAATATTAGAAAGAGAAATAAGATTAATTTTTTATAGCAATTAAAAAAAGCGATTTCTCGCTTAATTTATATTATTATGCACCAACATTGAATGTTGCTGTTAGTTGGTGTTCATATCCAGAATCAGCAAATGTTAAAGTTCCTTGGAACACAGAACCCATTTCTGGATTATTAGAGTTTGGATTTGCAGTATCTTTTTCTACTTCATCTAAGTATACTACGAAGTATAATTCTTCAGTATCATCAGCACCAACAGTAATGTTTCCTAATTCTACATACTCACCTACAACTGATTCTATATCTTTTACATTATCAGTTAGTGTTCCGTGAGCAAAACTACCTTCAGGACCTGTAAGATCAAGATATTTTAGGTTAACAAAACCAGTAGCACCTGCTGTAGAACCAGCAGTATTTACTGTTGTTGTTAATGTTCTACTTAATGTAAGATCATTTGAACCACTATTTACGATTGTTGCTTTATATACCGCACAAACTTGTAATCCGTGAGAATCAACACATCCAGCTTTGTTTAAAGCATATAATAAATTAGTGTTATTAGTATCTGTTGCACCTTCTACAGCTACTTCAGGATCCATAGGGATTAATGTATTAGCTGATGTTGGTGAAACTTGGTGTAATGATAATGTTGCATTGAATTCATATGCTTGTAAATCAACAGTATTTGTTGCTGTTGCACTTGCAGAGAAATACGCAAATGTAGCACCTATTATTGCAACTACTAGTGTAGCTACACCTACAACTCCTAAAAATATTCCACTTCCTCTTCTATTTTCCATTTTTCTTATCCTCCTTTACTATATTAATGATATCAAATTATTTTTTAAATTGCAATATATTTTTTTATTTTTGTAGAAATATGTTTAAAACAACGTTAATTGACTTGTTTCTGGCATATTTTCAAATATTCCCATCGATTTCATTTTATCAATTAATGTGCTTGAAACTTTACATCTGTTTTGGAAGTCTTCAATTGATATAAATGGATGTTTTTTTGCTTCTGCTTCAATATTTTTGGCAACTACATCACCTAGTCCATCAATTGATGAGAATGGTGGAATTATTGTTTTTTCATCTTCTACATCGAATAATAATCCTCTGCTTTTATATAGATCAATATTAGCAATTTTAATTCCTCTAGCGGATGCTTCTAGGGCTAATTTTAAGCATTCAGCTACACCTTGTTCTTTATTGGTAGCATCATATCCTTTATTTTCGATTTCTATCAATACTTCTTTAATTGCATCATATCCTTTAATCATAGCTTCAACATTAAAGTCTGTGGCTTTAGTAGAAAACCAAGACGCATAGTAATATGCGGGCATATGTACTTTATACCAGGCGATTCTAAAGGCACTAATAACATAGGCTGCAGCATGGGCTTTTGGGAACATGTATTTTATTTTTGCACAGGAATCAATATACCATTTTTCAATTCCGGCTTTTTCCATCGTTTCTACATGTCCTTTCCATGCATCAGGTTCTTTTGAGGCTTTACCTTTACGAACGAACTCCATTATTTTAAATGCTTTTATTGGTTCTACTCCGTGATACATTAGATATACCATGATATCATCACGACAACCAATTACTTCTTTAAATGGAACAATATTATTTTTAATTAGTTCTTGGGCATTACCTAACCATACGTCAGTTCCGTGGGATAGACCTGATATTTTTATTAATTCAGCAAATGTTGTTGGTTTAGTTTCTTCGACCATACCTATTGTAAATGGTGTTCCAAATTCAGGGATACCTAGGGTTCCTGTTTTACACATAATTTGTTCTTCTGTGACACCTAATGCTTTAGTAGATGTAAATATTGACATTGTTTCTTTATCATCTAATGGTACTTTTAAAATATCAGTACCAGTTAAATCTTGAATCATTCTTAATTGGGTTGGGTCTGAATGTCCTAAGATATCTAGTTTTAATAAATCTTGGTCAATAGCATGGTAATCAAAGTGAGTTGTTCTCCATGCACTATTAGCATCATCTGCAGGAAATTGGAATGGTGTAAAGTCTGATACTTCCATATAGTCTGGTACGACGACAATACCACCAGGGTGTTGTCCTGTAGTTCTTTTTACTCCAGTACATCCTTTAGCAAGTCTTTCTATTTCACAAGTCCTTTTATTAGTTATTCCCCTATCTTCATAATAACCTTTAACAAAACCGAAAGCAGTTTTTTCAGCTACAGTACCAATTGTTCCTGCTCTATATACATTATCTACTCCAAACAATACTTTAGTATATTCATGAGCTGATGCTTGGTTTAAATCAGAGAAGTTAAGGTCAATATCCGGAACTTTATCTGCATTAAATCCTAAGAATGTGGCAAATGGCATGTCTTGTCCATCTTTATACATTCTTTCACCACATTTTGGACAGTTTTTATCAGGTAGGTCAAATCCACTTGAATATGTGGCGCCTAGTTCTTTACCATCATCATCTATAAAGATACTATTTCTACATTTTGTACATCTATAGTGTGCTGGTAATGGGTTTACTTCAGTTATTCCCATCATCGTCGCTACGAAACTTGAACCAACTGAACCACGGGAACCTACCAAGTATCCATCATCATTAGAGTGTTTAACTAGTCTTTGAGATATTAAGTATATTGGGTCAAATCCACCACCAATAATACCACCTAGTTCTTTTTTTACTCTTTTTTCTAGTGATTTTTCATCTAATTCTCCATCTTCTTCTTTCCAGTTTTTAGTAACGTATTCTCTAATTAGAGTTTTTACGCTATCAAAACCTTCTAGGACTGTTTTATGAAGGTTAGTAAATATTAATTTTTCTAATTCTTCTTCAGATATATCTGGATTTTCTTCTTTTAATTTTTCTTTCCAACATTTATAAACAATATCTCCATATAATTCTTTAGCTATTCTTTCTTCAATATTATATGGAAGATTTTCTCCATACCAAGATGCTGCTTTTGTGTATACTAGATCTGTTACTACACTAGGACAATCTAGGTAGTGGGAGCCATCATCACTTTTTACTCTTGGAGAAAATGGGATACCTCCAGTATCTATAATTACCTCTAATTCTTCAACCATATCTAGAACTTTATTAGTATTAGTTACTACTATTTCGTAAGCTAGATCATCAGGTAAGAAACTAAAATCATTTAACATTTCCCTAGTAGTTCTATAGTGTTGTGACGGAATATTAGTAATATTATTTTTAGCTAGTGGATGCCTTCCTCCACCTGGGACTTTTTGATTAACAATAATTTCACGATATATTTTATCTTCTTTTTCAAAATGGTGAACGTCTCCAGTTGCTACGATTATTTTACCGGCTTCCTTAGTAGCATTTACAATTTTTTCTATATGATGTTTTAATTCTTCTTTATTTTTAAAGTCACTTGTTTGAATTAGGTGGTCATATACTTCAGGTGGTTGTACTTCAACATAGTCATAGAAATTGATAATATTAGTTAGTTCTTGACCCTCCTTGCTACGTGACTCAATAAATACTTCTGATTCATAACAACCAGAACCAATAAGAAGACCTTCTCTTAATTCATTTAGTTTACTTCTTAAGATTCTTGGGGTTTTATATAAGTATGTAGTATTTGCAAGAGATATTATTTTAAATAGATTTTTTAATCCAGTTTTATTTTTTGCAATTGCATTAAAATGATAAGTTCTACCAAATTTATGGATTTCTTCTTTAGATACCAATTTATCTAAATCAGTTATTAGTTTATAATTTTGAGCTGTTAGTTTTTGTAACATTTTAGCAAATACATGGGCAGTTCCTTCAGCATCATAATCAGCTCTATGGTGAGCATCTTCTTCCCATGGAACGTTATATCTTTTTACTAATGCTGATAATCCATGTCTTGCAAATCCTTGGTCTAGAGTTCTAGATAGTTCTAGGGTATCTATAACTGTATTTTTAAATTCACCTAGATTATACTTTTTCATAGACATTTCAATAAATGAGATGTCAAATTTAGCATTATGAGCTACCATAGGCAAGTCTCCAGCCCACTCTAAGAATTTTTTTGTGACTGTTTCTTCATCTGGTTTGCCTTTTAACATTTCATCTGTAATACATGTTAATTCTGTAATTTTTTGTGGTAATGGTCTTTTTGGATCTATTAATTCATCAAATCTATCGATGATTTCATCATTACATATTTTAACAGCACCAATTTCAATCATTTGGTCTTCTCCACCAGCATTAAAACCGGTGGTTTCTGTATCAAATACAACATATGTTGTACCTTCTAAAGGAGTTTCTGTTGGTCTTACTACAATATTAACTGTATCATCAACAAGGGTTAATTCTGTACCATATAATCCTTTAAATTTATCTTTTTCTTCTTTTCCTTTATTATATGAAGAGATAATTCCAAAAGCGATTGGGAATGCTTGACAACCATTATGGTCTGTTATAGCTACACCTTTATATCCCATATCCATAGCACGTGTAACTAGTTCACAAGTATGTTTTCCTAAATCGACTTTGGTAATTCCATCCATCTGACTCATCATTGTGTGAGCATGTAATTCTACTCTTTTTACAGGTTCATCATCTACGATTTTTTCTTTAGGAGGTGCTTCCGTTTCTTCAACATCTTTGTATCTTGTGTTAAAAACTATTTCATTAGCATATTTATCCATTACTGCCTTACCATAGAAAATATACCATTTACCTTCTTTTAGAAGTTTTTTGATAAGTGAATATTCTTCATCATCTTTAGTAAACATTTTAACATACATACTGTCAGTATAATCAGTTACTTTTAAGGTAATTATTTTATATCCACTTTTTGATTCAAAATAATCTATTCCAAAGATGGTTCCTTTAATATTAATATTTTCTACTTCATATAAAACATCTTTTATTTCTGTTATTTCATTACTTTTTTTTGCTCTATATGGAGTTTTCTTAGGTTCTTCTATTTCTTTTTTAGGTGTAGGATTACTTTGATTATTATTAGTTACTGTTTCTGATATTTCTTTTTCATGTTCTATTTTGTCAATTAGTTCTTTATCTCCTTCAAGAACTAAATCGATATTTATTTCTACTTTAAATCCATAATTAAATAATTTATCAATTAATTCTTGTTTTAATTTTATTAGATCAGTGCATTCAACTTTATTATAAGCTTTTATGGTAATAATATTATTATCTACATCGATATCTCTATCTAAAAATATTTGATATTTAAATCTATCTATACAGATTTCATTCATGATAGATAAGTAATATTCTTTTAATTTAGAATAATCTATATTGTTTGGAATTATTACTAATTTAACTATTTCAAATGTATTAAATATATTTGTTAATTTATCTAATACTTGATTATAGATATCTATTGGAATAAGATTTTCAGTATTTATTAAGAATTCTATTATTTTATTTTGATCATATAATACTACTTTTTCAATAGAACTATTATCAAAATATGTTAACACTGAATCTTCAACGTTTATTTCTTCAAATAATTTTTTTAATTTATCCTGCATACTACACCAATCCTTCTTAATATATTTTAACACATTTAATTTAAATAAATAGTCTTTTGACATAAATTTAACTTAATTTTTTAGAAATTAAAAAATGTAGATTTATTTTTCTACATTTATATTATTTCATAATATCTAAGATTAATTTATTATCAGGTATTTTTCTTTCTGATATTTTAAAGATAGTGTTATCTAGGGATGTTATTTCTTTATTAGTATATAAAGTCATTAATATATCTTCTTTATTGATATAATCATTTATATTTTTATGGATAACTATACCTGCACTATAATCGATAGTATCTTCTTTATTTTTTCTTCCTGCTCCTAAAGACATGGAAAGTAATCCTAATTTATAGGCATCCATATCAACAAGGTATCCTTCAGACATAGATTTTATATCATATTGATTTGCTTCTTTTGGTAATAAATCAATATTACCATTTTGTTTTTTAATTATTTCTAAGAACTTGTTATAAGCACTTTTATTTTTTAAGTTTTCTATTACTTTGTCTTTTGCTTCTTCATAAGATATATTTAATCCTAGGCTTACCATGTGTGAAGATAATTCAATACATAGTTCTGTTAATGAACCTTCTTTCCCATCTCTTAATATAGATATTGCTTCTTCTACTTCTAGAGAGTTTCCGATATTATTTCCTAGTGGAATATCCATATTAGTTAGTACACAAACTACTTCTATATTGTTATGCTTTCCAATATCTATCATAAGACTAGATAATCTTTTAGCATCTTCGATATTTTTGATTAACGCACCTTTACCAACTTTTACGTCTAGCACTAATTTCTTTGTACCAAGAGCTATTTTTTTACTCATTATTGATGATGCTATTAATGGTATTGATTCAACTGTTCCAGTTACATCTCTTAGTGCATATATTTTTTTATCAGCGATAGCAATATTTTCTGTTTGGCTAGTAATTGCTGCGTTAATAGTATTTACTTGATTTAAGAAAACATCTTCTTTCATATTAACTGTAAATCCTGGAATAGATTCTAGTTTGTCAATAGTTCCTCCCGTATGGCCTAATCCTTTACCGCTCATTTTAGCTACTTTTACTCCGCAAGAAGCTACGATCGGAGTAATAATTAAGGTTGTTTTATCTCCTACTCCTCCAGTTGAATGCTTGTCTACAACATTATCACCTAGTACTGTTAAGTCCAGTTTGTCACCAGAATCTGCCATATATTTAGTTAATGAATATATTTCATTATTAGTCATATCATTTAATAAAATAGCCATAAGCAGTGAACTCATTTGATAGTCTTTAATTTCTTCAGATAAATATCCTTCAACAACATATTTAATTTCTTCGTCTGTTAATTCTTGTTTCAATCTTTTCTTATTTATTATTTCTATAATATTCATAATATCCCCTTTTCTTTTATCTTTTTAAACATCCTTATAAGTTGATTTAAATAAATCTTTTTCTTCAGATTCATTAGTTTCTAATATATCTATTTGTGGAAGTTCTTCTTTTGAAGATAATCCAAAATAATCTAAGAACTCATCAGTAGTTTTATATAGTATTGGATGCCCTGGTTTATCACTTTTTCCACATTCTTTAATTAATCCTTTAGCAAGTAATCTACGAATTACGTAAACTGAGTCTACCCCTCTTATTTCATCCACTTCACCTCTTGTTAGTGGTTCATTATAGGCAAATATTGCTAGGGTTTCTAATGCTGCATTTGATAATGTATTATTTTTAGGATTTTCTAGTAATTTTTTATAATATTCTTTATGTTCTTCTTTGGTAGTTAATTTGAATGAATTACCTAGATAATTTATTCTTAACCCTCTATCTTGATCTATATAATCTTGTTTTAAAGATAAGATTAATTGTTTAGCTTCTTCAGCTGTTATCTCTAAGATTTCAGATACTTGATCAATAGTTAGTCCTAAATCACCTTGAACATATAAAAGACCTTCGATTATTCCTTTCATTCTTTCACCTTCAATTCGATAGTTATATCAGAGAAGTTAGTATCTTGTTTAATTATAATTTCTTTTTCTTTAGTCATTTCTAATATTGATAAGAATGTTACTATAATAAAACTAGTATTAAATTCTTCGAATAATTCAGTAAAGAAAACTTTTTTCTTTTCTTTTAAGATATTTTTAATATTATGTTTTCTTTCTTTAACACTATATTCTTTATTAGTTATTTTAGTAGTTATTGGCTTTTCTAAATTTTTTCTATCTAAGAATTTTTTAAATGCATCTACTAAATCATCAATTGTAGTATCTTCATTTTTTACTACTACTTCTTCTATATAGTTGTTTAGTTTTTCTGGAGATTTAATATATATGTTTTGTCTAGCAACTTCTAATTCTTTAAATGAAGATGTCATTTCTTTATATTTTTGATATTCAATTAATTTATTAATTAGATTTTCTTTTGATACCACTTCTTCTTCATCAGTTTCTTCTTCATCTTCTTTTTTAGGAAGTAATGATTTTGATTTTATTTCCATTAATTCTGCAGCCATTACAATATATGATGATGCTACATTTATATTTAATTCTTCCATTTTATTAATATAATCTAGATATTGTTTTGTTATTTCACTAATTTCTATATCATAAATATCTATATTAGATTGTTTTATTAAATGAAGCAAAAGATCTAATGGTCCTTCAAATTCATTTATTTTAATACTATAATCCATCTTTAACACCTAGTTTAATTATAACAAAAGTAATTTTTTTAGTAAAGAAAAAAGCTATCAAAACGATAGCTTATTACTATTTTCTTCTGGTTTTAGCATAGACATTGCCACGTGCTCTACCAAAATGATTTTTTAGACAATCTAATAGTTCATATGGATTTTCATTCGGGTCATTATCTAGTATTTTTTCAAATATTTGTAATAATTCAAGATCTATGCCTATGTCGTTTAAATATTCTAGGTAATTATAGAATTCTGGAATAGTCATTTTTGTAATATTTTCTCCGAATAGGGTATTTAAAATCATCACTATATAACAATAGATTTCAGTATCATAAGAAGGCACGAAGAATCCTCCACAAATGCCATTTTTTTCTGGTTGATATTTTCTTGTCGTTGATATAAAAGACATTGGAGATAAGTATCTACTTCCAAAGGTATAGTTTCCATTTATTTTACATGAATCTATATCAACAACTCTAACACTATCTGTAGAATCTTCTATTATAAAGTTATGTTCATGTATATCATTTAAATAAAAATCTTTAATTCCTTTATATTTTCTTACTTTTCTCATTTTTTCTAAGATTTCTCCGACTTGTTTTAAATATTTTATTTTTCTTTCTGGAGATACCTCATATGATTTTAGTGCAGTTTCTAAGTTTATAGATTCTACCAATTCCATAGTGTATCCTACTATTTCAGAATTTACTGCAGCTATTTTTTCTGGGAATACTATTTCTGGTATATCTATTTTTTCTCTTAAATCAATTAAAGAGTTAATAGTTTGTAATTTATTACCAAACATAGGACCATTTGTTACATATAATCTTTTTAAGATTTTGTTAACTGTATTCCATCTATTCTTTATTGGTAGAATATACATTTTCGCTTCAGTATTAAAAATTTCTTTAGGTAATTCATATCTTTCTAATGAGTGAAATTTTTTTTGAGATAAATTCATTATTTCCATAAATATACCCCCTTAATTGGTTATTTATGGTATCATAAAAGCAAACATTTGTCAATTTTAATGTGATTTTTTATGTTTATCCTTTATTTTTGACATTTTGGACAATAATATGTTCCTCTTCCGTTAACTACTATTTTTATGATTTTTGTTTTACATTCTGGGCATGGAAAATCTTTCTTATTGTGAACCGATAATTCTTGTTGAAACATACCTGTAATACCATCTACTGATGTGTATGTATGAATAGTAGTACCACCTGCTTCGATAGCTTTTTCTAATACTTTTTTAGTATTATCAATAATATCTAATAAATTCTTACTTGTTAGATTAGAACCAGGAGTTTCTGGATTGATTTTTGATAGGAATAAAATTTCATCTGCATAGATGTTACCAATACCTACGATTATTGTTTGATCTAGAAGAAGTGTTTTTATGGCTTTTTTCTTATTTAGTTTTTCTTTTAGATATTCTTTAGTTAGAGTTTCATCCCATGGTTCTTTACCTAATTTTGATAATGGAGAATTATTTAGTTCATCTTTTTTTACTAGATGCATTTTACCAAATTTTCTTGTATCGTTATATCTTAGTTCTTCTTTCTTATCTAGAGTAAATACTACATGATCATGTTTATTTAATTCTTGAGTTGGATTTTTAATAAAGTATTTTCCTTCCATACGAAGATGTGAAATTAAATAGTAATCATCTAGTTCAAATAGTAAAAATTTACCTCTTCTTTTTATATCAAAAATGGTTTGATTAGTTATTTCTTTTATGAAATTTTCTTTATCTGGATAAGCAATTATTCCTTGATACAATACTTTACAACTAGTTATTTTTTTATTTAGAACTTTTTTTATTAATCCATTTTTGACTGTTTCTACTTCTGGTAATTCTGGCATAATTCACCTACTTTGCTTCGTACCAATTAATACCAAACTGGATATCAACTTCAAGTGGTACAGATAATTTTATAGTATTTTCCATAATATTTTTTACTAGTTTTTGAATAGTTTCTTTTTCATCATTAATTACATTAAATATTAATTCGTCATGCACTTGTAATAACATCGTGCTTTTTAGATTTTTTTCTGTTAGGGCATTATCTATTTCAATCATAGCTTTCTTTAGAATATCTGCACTACTTCCTTGTACTGGAGTATTTAGGGCCATACGTTCGCCCATACTTCTTTGCATATAGTTAGAACTTTTTAATTCTTCGATTGTTCTAGTTCTATTCATAATTGTTTTAACATAACCATCTTCATAAGCTTTGGTAATTACACTATTCATATATTCTTTAATTCCCGGATATGTTTCAAAATATGTTTCAATAAATTTCTTTCCTTCTTTTGGAGAAATACCTAGGTCTTCAGCTAATCCGTATGGACTTATTCCATAAAGAATACCAAAATTTACTGCTTTTGCTTGACGACGCATGTTTTTTGTTACTTCAGACTCTGGAACCTTAAAGATGTCCATAGCTGTTTTAGTATGTATATCACTATGATGAAGAAAGGCATCAATTAATTGTTTTTCATTTGATAAGTGAGCAAATATTCTTAATTCTATTTGAGAATAGTCTGATGACATTATTAAAGAGTTCTCTTCTGGAACAAATGCTTTTCTAATCATTCTACCTAATTCAGTTCTTACGGGAATATTTTGAAGATTTGGTTCTATCGATGATAATCTTCCTGTTCTAGTTAGAGCTTGCGTATAAATAGTATGAATTTTTCCATCATCTGAAATTGCATTTAAGATACCCTCAAGATATGTTGTATATAATTTTGTTAATGTTCGATATTCTAAAATTAATCTTACTATTGGATAATCTATTAATTTACTTAAAGCATTAGCATCTGTTACATATCCTGTTTTATTTTTCTTAGCATATGGGAGATTTAATTTTTCAAAAAGAACTTCACCTAGTTGTTTAGGAGATGCAATATTAAATTCAACTCCAGCTTGTTTATAAATTTCACTAGTAATTATATCTATTTGATTTTTTATTTCTATTTTCATATCTTCAAGCATTTTAGTATCAACAGATATTCCATTTAATTCCATTTTAGCTAATACTTTTGATAATGGTAATTCTATGTTTTCATATAAATCAATTACGTTATTTTCTATCATTTTATCTTTTAATAAAGGATGAGTATTATTTATAAACATACATTTATCAATACTTCTTTTTATAAATTCTTCTTCAGATAAAACTGCCTTTTTATCATATATTTTCATATCATAATCAAGAATGTTCGCTAAGTATGCAGGGTCATCTTTTACTGAATAATTTAGAAGATATGCTGCTAACATAGTATCAAATTCGCATGTTGGTATATATAGATTTTTTCGTTTAAATACAGAATATAATCTTTTATAATTATATGTATATATATTTACTTCTTTTAAGAAGTCTGTATTAGTTAGATTTTCTCCTTTTATATAGATAGATAATTTTTCATTGTAGATACTTAATCCAACAATATTAGCTAAGTGATAATTATCATTGTCTAATTCTAGATATACACTTACATTAGAATCTATTTTAATAGTATTAAGATCTTTTACTGAAGTATAATTAACTTTATTTTCTTCTTTTTGTAGATTAGTTTTTTTTAAGAATGAATAGAATTCTAAATCATTATATATATTTATTAATTCTTCAGTATCTTCTTTTTGATATTTTAAGTTTTCTAAGTTAGTATCTATAGGAACTTCCTTGTATATTGTAGCTACATCATAGCTCATATAAGCATTTTCTTTATCGTTAATTAATTTTGTTTGGGTGGCCCCTTTTATGTTATCTATATTTTTATACACACCGTCTAACGAACCATATTCTTGAAGTAATTTTAGAGCTGTTTTTTCGCCAATACCTTTTACTCCAGGAATATTATCTGATGCATCTCCCATTAGTGATTTTAGATCTATCATTTTTATTGGTTCTAAACCATATGTATCAAAGAAAACTTCTTTATTCATACGAATATAATCTTTTGGTTTTAAAAGTTTTACTTCAACGTCATCTGTAATTAATTGTAGTAAGTCTTTATCACTACTTACAATAACTCCGGTAAATTCTTCTAGTTCTGTTATTTTCTTTGAGAATGTTCCAATAATATCATCGGCTTCGTAACCCTCTATTTCAAAATATTTAATTCCCATTGCTGATAAAATTTTCTTAGCTACTGGAAATTGCTTTTTTAAATCATCAGGGGTTTCATCTCTTTTACCTTTATAGTAATCATATTTTTCATGTCTAAATGTTTTTCCTATATCAAATGCTACGGCTATATATTCAGGTTTTTCTTCATGAATTATTTTATTCATCATGTTAACAAATCCATAAAGAGCATTTGTTGGGAATCCTTCTTTATTGGTCATCATTGATCCTGAATATAGCGTTGCATAATAACTTCTAAATAATAAATTATTTCCATCTACCAGTACTACTTTTTTCATTATAAATCACCTTATATATATAATAACATAAAATTGCTTTATTATAAAAGAAAAAACTTAGTATACTTTTTACTAAGTTTACATGTTTTGATTATTATCTTGATTAAAGATATTTACATCATTGTTCATAACTGGTTCTTGAGGTATTACTTGAGTTGGATTTATCATTGTAACCGGTTCTGGAACTGTATTAATTTGATTATTGACAACAGGTTCTGAAGTAACATTCTCTACATTTTGATTAACATTTATTTCTGGTACTACATTAACTGTTTGCGTCGGCATTACTGATTCTACTGGCTGTGACATTGGTTGATTAAAATTAACTGCAGGTTCACCGTTAAGAGTTGTAATCACTGGATCAATTGACATAGGTATTATCGGTTCAACAGGTTGTGGAATCGTAGTAGTTTGATTAATCACAGGTTCTGTTGGAACATTAACAGTTGGTACTACATTTACCATAGGTTCTGGCATTGGATTAACATTAGTATTCATTGTTTGATTAAACATTACTGGTTCCCCACTATTTTGGAAATT
Source organism: Bacilli bacterium (assembly GCA_017409025.1). Lineage (GTDB taxonomy): Bacteria > Bacillota_I > Bacilli_A > RF39 > UBA660 > RUG705. Next base: position 39,514 of record JAFQTN010000006.1, read on the forward strand.
ACTCATATTGTTCATATTATTAATTTGATTGTATTGATTATTCATATTGTTCATTGGAGGTGTCATATTGTTAGTTGTGTTAACTTGATTATTCCCTCCTTGATAAATATTATCTTTTCCAAATGCTAATATAGGTAAGCATACTACACTAAAGAATACTGTTAAAACTCCAAATCCTGTTGATTTTCCAAATTTATGAGCTAGTTCTATATATATTTTAAACATTGCATAAATATTGGCAATTGGTACAAAGAATAATGCTATATACCACATAGGTAGTTTTACGATTTCAAGTAGTACTATGATGTTATATATCGGTACTAAACATTCCCATCCTTTTTTTCCTGCTTTCTTATAAATTTTCCATTGGCTTATTAACATAAGTATTCCTACCGCTGATGAAATTAATAACATTAATCCCATTGATGCAAATAACCCTCCTAACAATGATGCTCCTGTATCATAACTAGGAGTTCCATATCCATAATTATAATCGTACATATTTTACTTCCTTTCCTTCTTTTATTTAACTATATATGGTTCTTCTTTTGAACCTTTTCCATCTAAAAGTAACATTCTAGACTTTAGAAAAATAACCGGTCTTATGTCTAATAATTCACTAACGTTATTTTCTTCTATATTTTTACCTATGGAATATACATAGTTAATAACTTCTTTCGTATCAGTAAATTGATCACTTATTTCTTCATTTCCTTCAGAATCCAATATTTCTTCTTGTTCTTGATTTTTCTCTATAACTTCTTTAGATGTTAAAGTCCATTCTTTTTCTATTTCTATATTATTTAACCAATTATTTGTTATACATTCATTTTTATATTCATTAATTTTTGTATTTTGACATGATGATGTATATAAATAATCTGATATATTTAATAATCTTAATTTTGAGTTTATTATTTCATTTTCTAATTTAATATTTTTTATGTCAGTTTCTAGAGAACTAATTCTTTCTACTTTTTCAGAGTATTCTTCTATATAGATGTCATAGTTATTGATAAATTTATATTCTTCATTTAAGTATTTATATAGGGTACTATCTTCCCATTTATTGTTTTTTTTATCAAATTGATATTTACCAATACTATCATTTTTAATTATTTTTGTATTATATTCATCTGTTTCCTCATCATAGAAAAAACCTATAATTCTCCATAAGTCACATGAATTTACATCTGAATCATTTTCACAATTATAATAGATAAAGTTATTTGGATTATCTCCATAATAAACATAATCTTTATCATTAACTTGTCTTAATCCATTTGTACTTTTACTATAACCTATCAATTTATCATACTTAGTTATTTTATAAATAATATTATTTTTTTCTTCAGTATCTATTTCTTCAGTTTCTAAATCTGTAATTTTATATAGGATAGAACAACTAGTGCCTTCTTTACAGAAATAGATATCTTTAGTTTCTAGATATTCTTTATCAATTAATTCTTTTATGGTTAATTCTTCAGAGTTTTCTAAAGTAAATAACTCTTCTTTATAACTAAATTTATCTGATATGAACATTTTATCTGTTTCTGTATATGTTAATACTTCAGTTATATCGTTATATGTTAAATATTTTTCTTCAACTACTTTTTGTGTATCTTTTTCTTCAAGTAGTTTAGTAGTTAGTTTTTCAATACTGTTATAAGCTTCACTTATTACACTTTTATCATCTGATAAATTTAATGAACAACTATCTATTTCTTTTTGTGAACCGATTGTTCCAATATTTATTTTTATCTCTTCTTCATTATCATTTATGATTGCTATGGTAACTCTTAAGTTACTTGATGGTTGCATTACACCACTTGAAGTAAGTCCTTCTTTTGATATTTCCAATATTTGAACTTTATTTTGAATATTGATATCACCTAGTATTTTATACCAGATACTATAGCATATTTCATATTCGTATGCATTATATATATCAATATCTGTAGTAGCAACAGTATTTGGTTTAATTACTAATTGTTGATATTCATATACATTTTCTGATATTTGTAAACTTTTTGGTGTATGTATACTTACGATATCAGATGTTTCACTTTCAAATGTAAATATTGCATATGTGGAATACACTGATAAGGCAATAATGCCTACGATAATTATAGTAAGTAAATATATTTGTTTTGTAGGCAATCTATTCATATTACCAATCTCCTTTTTAGTATCTTATTTGTTTTGAATGAATATTTAATTTCCCTGTTATGGTTTTTCCCATTTCTGCATTTTGATTATAATTTTTATTATCTAGCCAAATTATTAAGGTATATTTAGCTGTTGCTACAGCTTCTAGAAACATATTACTTGCTAGGATTACTTTACCTTCTTCTTGCGGAACATTGCCTCTAGCTATTTCTATACCTTTATCATTATATATAATATATCTTATTGAGCCATCATTAAATTCGTTATTTGTTACTTCAAGTTCTATTGAAATCATTTGATCTAGCGTTCCGGAACTTGCTACGGAGAAAGTATTTCTGTAGACATCTTGATATGTATTATAACTTGGATTATTTACTGGGTATAACACTGGATTTCTAATATATACTCCATCAATATATGTAATTTCTAATTTTCCTGTGTATAATACAGTACCTTCTTCTTTTTGGCTTGCTACTAATGAAAAGTATGCTAATGTTGCACCAATTATCATTGTAATTAGAGTTAGAACAAGGACTATCATGTAGAACATTTTCTTTTTAGATTCGCTACTCTCCATCATAGATTATCACCTATTATAATGATACAATATGTACTTAAAATTGTCAATTTAAAAAGTTTAATTTTTCTGTTTACAGAAAGAAAAAAGAAGCTTTTTTTGCTTCTTATAAATTACCCATTTGTTGTTTGGTTAAGGAATCCAGTAATTTGGCCATTAGATGTTCCATCATTTACATCTACGATTATTGTTCCACGATATTTTTTTCCTTGGTCAATATTTTGGTTAGCATCATTTTCTTTAATAAATAATATTAAATCAAATGTTCTAGTTCCGTTTGCTTCTAGTGGTTGTGTTTTATACTTAGTAGTTGCTCCATCTACTGTATATCCAAAAATTGAGTTTACAGCCTTCGGACTTGCACTACTATATGTTTTTACATTATTTCCATCTGTAGAATGACAATTGTCTTGTGTGTCATCGTTTTCGTTAGAACAAGTTGATAACCCCATTAATTCTGAGTTTTCGTCATCTAATTTTAGCCATACGTCATTATCCACATCATAAACTGCATAACTTAAAAACGTGAAACCATTTTCTTCATTATTTAATGTTGCAGAGATTGTTCTTTCTACGTTGCTACCAACAGTAAATCTGTAGGCACTACATACTTGTTGATTTTTATCATCTATACATACGTTTCCAGGATTATTTTCTGGATTATTTTCTTTTACTTTTTTCTCATACACACTTTTTACAATATCTAATGTTGCTGGTATTAATTTATCAGCTTGAGCTGTTACTTGTTGTCCATCTTCATAAGAAATACTAACGTTAGCAGAGATTGCATTTACTGCACCCTCATTACTGCTTACAGAAATTGAGAAATATGCTAAGGTTGCTCCTACTATTGCTACTATTAATGTTGCTACCGCTACTACTCCATAAAATATATCTCTTCCTCTAGTTTCATTTTTCATTGTAATATCACTTCTCCTCTTTATTTTATCTAAATATAGAATATCATTTTTTTATTTAAAGTGCAATATTTTTTTGTAAAATAAATATTTTTTTGATATAATTTAGGTGGTGATAGAAATGGATTGTGTTTTTTGTAAAATAATTAGTGGCGAATTTTCTTCATATAAAATTTATGAAGATAATGATATTTTTGTTTTTCTTGATATTAATCCTATGGAACCTGGTCATACTCTTATTATTCCTAAGGAACATACGTTAGATTTAATAACTATCAACAATGATATCTTAATTAAAATTTTAAATAGTGCTAAGGATATGGGTAAATTATTAATGGAAAAAATGAATGCTGACGGATTTACATTGATTCAAAACAATGGTATTAGTCAAGAAGTTAAACATTATCACTTACATGTTATTCCTAAGTATAAGAAAAAAAGAAAAATGGATATTGAAGAAGTTTATAAAATATTAACAAATTAAAAAGATTACATTGTGATATTATATTCACATGATTGTAATCTTTTTCTTTTATAGTGTTAAATTTTAGAAAACAAAGTAAGAACCAAGTATTATTGCTAATAAAATAAATACTACTAGTACGATTAAATAACCGTTTCCACATCCACAATGTTGTGTACAAGTAGTATCGCAACTATTATTTATTGTCATAAATAAACCTCCTTTTTATTAAATCCAAGCTCCTAGTATGATTATTAATAAGATAAATAGTACTAAAACGATAGCAGCTCCTGAACCACAATTTGTCATATTATACATCCTCCTTTTTTTCTCTTTTCACATTATTTTATGGTAATATTTAAAATTGGTGAGTATTTAAATGGATTTTTTTATAAAATTATGTTAATTATGTATTTTATCCCATATTTTCAACAAGGTATTGTTTTTTTATTTGTTTTTTGTTATTATAAATAATGTGTTTAGAAAGGAGAATCGTTGATGGCAAAGGACGTAAAGAAGACACAGAAAACAAATGTGAAAAAAGAAGAAAAGAAAATACAACCAAAAAAAGAAATAAAAAGTACTAAAAAAGTGGTTATTGAAGAAGTTGTCGATACTAAAAATACAACTAAAGAAGTAGTAAAAAAAGAAAAGAAGAAAGTAACTAAAAATAAAGGTGAAAAATTATCTTCAATCATTAAAACTGTGGATGGTAATAGATGGGTTATTTTAGCTTCAGTAGTTGGATTTTTAATAGCTACATTATTATTTAGATGTATTTTATGGCCAGATAGAATTGCTACTTTAAAGGATGGTACGCAACCAATAGCTAGTTTTACTGGAGAAACAATTACTGCTGATGAATTATATGAAAAAATGAAAGAACACTATTCGGTTAATGTTTTATTAAATGAAATTGATAATATTATTTTAACTGAAAAGTATCCAGATAACGATGAAATGAATACAGAAGTTAGTGAAACTGCTGAATATTATTTTAATATTTATGAACAAAGTTATGGTTATACTAAAGAAGATTTCTTAAGTAATTATGGTTTTGCTTCTGAAAATGATTTTATTGAAAGTTTAAAATTAGATTACAGAAGAAATAAATATTATGAAAGTTATGCTGAAGGTTTAGTTACTGATAAACAAATTGATAAATATTACAAAGACGAAGTTTTTGGCGATGTTGATTCAAAACATATTTTAGTTAAAATTGATAAAGATAGTGAAGATGGATTATCTGATGAAGAAGCAAAAAAATTAGCTAAAGAAATTATTTCTAAGTTAAATGGTGGAAAAACTTGGGATGAAGTTGTTAGTGAATATAAAGACCAAATAGTTAATGAGGAACTTGGATACCAAGCATTTAATGCAAGTTTAGAAAGTTCTTATTTAGAGGAATGCAAAAAACTTGAAGTTGGTAAATATAGTAAAACTCCAGTTCTTACTTCTTATGGTTATCATATAGTTTATAAAATAGATCAAAAGGATAAACCTAGTCTAGAAGATGTTAAAGATGATGTTGTTGATGTTTTAGCAGCAGATATAAAAAATGACGATACTGATCTTTACTATAAAGCTTTAATCGCTATGAGAAAAGATGCTAAGTTAGAATTTACAGATACTAAACTTGGTGATGAGTATAAAGAATATACTAACAATTATAAATAGCATGTAAAAATAAGACCTTAACAGGTCTTATCAGACTGTTGACAAAGTAAATTTTGTTAATAGTCTTTTATTTTTTTCAAAAATAGAGTATAATTAATTTGTAAGGTTGCTTATTGTTTTACCGAATTTTAAGCTTACTAAACCTTACTTTTTTGTTGGAAAAATGTTATA
>JAFQTN010000007.1 GCA_017409025.1 Bacilli bacterium
TGGAGATGGAATAGCAAGAAAAAATACACAAATATTAAACAAATCAGACTATTTTTTCAGCAAATTATCAAAAAAATAATTTATAGCAAAGAAAAAGCAATATATTTTTTCAAATATATCACTTTGTCAACAATCTGAAAATAGTATTACAAGAATTGTAATACTATTTTTTCAGTATTTTAGAATCTGTAAAAAGGTTATTGCAGAAATTACAAACAAATGTTCAATTTAAGTATTGACAAACGAAATATTATCATTTATAATTAAAATGTACTGTAAGGGAGGAAACAATGAGTAAGTCAGTAGAAAAAGATAAAGCCTTAGCTCAAGTATTAGCTGATATAGAAAAGCAATTTGGTAAAGGTGCAATTATGAAATTAGGAGAACAAAAAGAAATAGAAATTGATACAACATCAAGTGGTTCAATATCTTTAGATATAGCCCTTGGAGTTGGGGGATATCCAAAGGGAAGAATTATAGAAATATATGGTCCAGAATCATCTGGTAAAACAACATTTGCTCTTCATGCGATAGCTGAAGTTCAAAAAGAAGGTGGAAGAGCTGCATTTATTGATGCAGAACATTCTTTAGATCCTGTATATGCAAATAATTTAGGTGTTAATATAGATGAACTTTTATTAAGCCAACCTGATACTGGTGAACAAGCATTAGAAATATGTGATGCACTTGTAAAGAGTGAAGCTGTTAGTATAATTGTAATAGATTCAGTAGCGGCATTGGTACCACAAGCAGAAATTGATGGGGAGATGGGGGATAGTCATGTAGGTCTACAAGCAAGACTTATGTCACAGGCATTAAGAAAGTTATCTGGTTCTATTAATAAAACTAAGACAATTGTAATATTTATAAATCAATTACGTGAGAAAGTTGGGGTTATGTTTGGTAATCCAGAGACTACTCCAGGGGGTAAAGCATTAAAGTATTATTCATCTGTTAGACTTGATATTAGACGTGGTGAACAAATTAAGAGTGGTACTGACGTAATTGGTAATAGAACAAATATTAAAGTAGTTAAAAATAAGGTAGCTCCACCATTTAAAGCTGTTACTGTTGATATCATGTATGGAGAAGGTTGTAGTAAAGAAGGGGAACTTGTTGATTTAGCAGCTGACGCTAATATTATTGAAAAAAGTGGTGCTTGGTATTCTTATAAGGGAGAGAAGTTAGCACAAGGTAAAGAGAATGTTAAGCTATTATTCAAAAATAATAGTGCTTTAATGGAAGAGATAGAAACTCTTGTTAGAGAACATTATGGAATAGCAAAGAAAAATACTAAGAAAAAGAAAGATACAGAGTAATCTGTGTTTTTTATTGTGCATTTTTTTCTTTTGTGTTATTATATTCAGACGATTGAGGGGATTATATGAAAATATATTTAAAGAATATTGGTTCTTGCGATTTGAATTATCAACATAATTATTTGAAGAGTGAAATTTCTAAAAATGCTAATTTAATAGATAATGTGGCTGATGCTGATGTTATTGTTTTTACTGGAACTTGTGCTTGTACTGAACTACAAATTATTTCTACCGTCAATGAAATGATAGATATATTATCTTGTGCTAAGGATTCAGTGAAAGTTTATATGACTGGTTGTTTAACTAGATCTTTTACTAAAGATAATAGTTTTTTAGATAAGGTAAATAGATGGATTAGAGAAAATATAGATTGTGTTGTTATACAAAATGATTCTAATTTATTGTTAGAAAAATTATTTGGTGGTGATACATATCAACAATATATTGATTTTGGTGGAATTGCTGTTGGAAACGGCTATGCAAATATATATATTTCTAATGGTTGTTTAAATAAATGTTCGTTTTGTAAAATGACATATCAAGATTATCCCTTGAAAAGTGCTGATTTGGATGTCATTAAATTAATGATAGATTATTGTGAGCAAAAAAATATTGCTGATCTTAGATTGTTAGGAACTAATATATCACAATATGGTATTGATAATTATGGTAGATGTATGCTTCCTGAAATAATTGAATATATTGAACAAAAGAAAGGTATTTCAAAAGTTAGTTTAATTGGGTTTGCTTTTGCAGATGCCATACATAATGATCTTGGCGATATTATAAGAGATAGTCGTAAAATTAGCAGTATCGGTGGTTCTTTAGAATCTGGTTCTGATAGAATATTAAAAATGATGAGAAAAGGTTTTTCTTCAGATGAATTGGTTCGTTTCATTAATTATATAAGAGGAAAACATTTTAAGGAGTTAGAGACTACTATTTTAGCTGGTTTTCCGACTGAGACTATGGAAGATGTAAAATTAACTCTAGACGTTTTAAAAGCTATTAATCCTTCGTTTGTTGATGTATGTAGATATATTGATTCTACTTTTGTAGATTCTCATAAATATGAACAATTGGATCCAGAGATTATTCAGGAGCATGCTAGAATATATGGTAAGGTATTAAGTAGAAGAAGGATAAAAAATGTTATTCAAGGAGATGACTATGTTTGTAATAATAGATTACATGAATATGAATAAGAAAAAATCAGATTTATATCTGATTTTTTCTTATGGTATTAAACCAAATCCTGTTACTACGTATCTTCCGCCTTGTTTTTTTGCTAGATAGTTAGGGGTATTTATTAGTTCGTTATTGATTACTAGGGAAGTGGATTGACCACCATCTAGGTTAGCTGCATTATATGCTCCGTATTTTTCTAGGGTTTCGATAACATCTTTTAGACTAGCGCCATCAATATAGGTTTCTCCTTCGGTTACCAAAAACATTATTACACCGTCTTTTCTTTGAGCGATAACACATTTATTGGCTACACCATAAGGCATTCCGTGAATTTCCATTGATTTTCCATTAACAATTAGGAATGGACCAAATTCTAGGCCATATTTTATTCCGGCATCAACAGCTTCAGCTCCTGTAGCTTTATTCATTAGTTTTAATTTTCCTTCTTCGGTTAGACCAATTATATTTCCTTTAGATTCACTACCATATGATGACCAGATTACTTCTCCATCATCAATTACATATCCCATTGGGATATCTGAACCGTTACTTAATCCGTTGGCAAATCCTCCGCCATTTATACATACTGAACCGCCATAACGTTTACACATATCAATGACTCTAGCTCCGAATGTACCATTATCAAATTTTTCAGTTCTTATTAATCTTACTTTTTCTGGTTCATATATAGCTACAAGATAGCCTTTGGCATTTCCTACTTTAACATCTAAAACTTTATATGAATCATTACCTGGGTCTCTTGTTAATAATTCTTTTTCATATTCATCTTTATATGTATTTTTTTCTCCAGTATCAATTACTATATCATCTAGATTTACATCTTCTTTAATACTAACGAAATAGTTGCTAGCCATAATACTTTTAACTTTTTCTTCTGTATAGAAGACATATGCAAAGTATTGATGATTTCTTGTTTTCATAGCAGTTGTTACAAATAAGTTTTGGAAATATGTCCATGGACCATACATTACGATAAATCCTGTTATAGCAATGATGTCTCCTAGTGCAAATAGGATAGTAATAATTGTCCATAATCTTTTTTGGTTATTACTTTTCTTTTTAACTCTTTTCATATTTTACTCCATTTCAAGTGGACTATCGTAAGTTCCAGTTCCTTTTATTAATAAATTAGTATCAATACTTATTGTTGGAACGACATAATTTTCACTTACAACACTTTTAGTATATACTTTTTTATTATTTCTTATTGTATAGATCATACTACCTTTATTACTAGTACCAGTTAATGTAGCATAATTTTCTAAGTCATTATTAATTATTATATCTCCGATACTTATAAGCGCTACTTTACTATCTATAGTTTTATCAAGTGCAGATTGATAATCATAGTTAGATTCACTTCCATAGTAACCATTAGACCATTTTACTTCTTTTATTTTATCTTTATAACTTAGTTTATTTAAGAAATCATGATTTAAATAGTAAGCAATACTTCCATATTTTGTATCATTGTGGTATGAATTCGTGTTTGAATAACGATATTCAAGGTTAGCGTTGTTTACTTTTAAATAATCATTTAATACAAGTCTCACTTCTGTTTCGTTTACTTGATATATTCTCCATAATTGGTTATCCAATTTAACGTAACTTCCAAATAATCCAATTTCTTTTTCAATAGTATATGGGTCATCTTTAGTGCCGTCACCTTTAATATAATCAATATTAGATTTGATTGTAATAACTGGTTTTACTCCGATGATATCTGTTCCTTTACTAGTAGATAATTTACCATCATCAGTTATGTACCATACTTCATTTTCGTTGTTAGTATTATTTAAATAAAAATATTCATTATTATTAACATAACTTTTTTTATTACCAATGTTTGCATAATCAGTAGTAGATAATAGAGAAATATAATTATCTTTTAACACATTTTCACAATCTTTATTATCAACTTCATTAACAATATCTAAACAAGTATTAGTTTTTTGAAGATAAGTTTTAACTTCGTTCAAGTTTGATTCAAGAATACCAGAATATTCATCATCAGTATTATTTAACCATTTATTAATATAAGAATTTTCATATGTTAAATTAACTCCATATGCTAATGATGTAAGTGCTTCCTCACTTATTACTGTTAATGAATTGTCATCATTAATTTTAATAATTCTCCATAATATATTAGAATATATTAAATAGTTATTATCAGAATCATTTATAAAATATTCACTACCATTAATTTCTTTAAAGTTATCTTTGTTTTCATTATTTTTTCTTATAACTTTGACTAAAGAATTTTTTTCTATTTTCTGTTCTTCTTTATTTTCTAAATATAATTTAATAAATCTTGTTCCATAAAAAATACAACAGGATAATATAAATAGGAAACTTATGAAACAAAATATCTTTTGGAAACTTAGTTTTTTCATTTTATCACCTTAATTAATTATATCAAAGAAGACAAAAAACAACAATTATTATTGTTATATTTTTTTATTTATAGTATAATTTAATAGAGGTGTGTAAAGTATGCAATGGTATCAATATGTAATAGTATTAGTTATACTTTTGATTATAGCATTTGCTATTATGAAGAGTAATAAAAAGGATTTAAAGTTGGAACTTAATAAGTTAGTAGAGTATTTAGGTGGTTTAGATAATATAATAGAGACTGAGACGGAAATGTCTAGATTTAAGGTAACTCTAAAAGATATTACTAAGGCTAATAAAGAAGGAATTATAAAACTTGGTGCTCAGGGTGTAGTAGAAATAGATGATCAATTAAAAATAATTTTTGGTAACAATGCTAAACAATTAAAAAAATATATTGATGAACTTAGATAGGACTATTTAATAGTCTTTTTTTCGACAAAAAAATTATATTATGACAAAAATCGACAAATTGTGACATCTGGTAAGTTATATAATTAAATTGGTGATAAAATGAATTCAATAATTATTAATGTTATACTTATTATATTTCCAATACTTATATATCTTGTTTTTAGTTGTTATAATTTACTTACTAATAACAAAATAAAAAAACTTATATTTATAATAACAATGTGTACATCTTTATATTTAAGTCTAAATTTTAATCAAGAAAATAATTTACTTTTAATATTTTGTAATATACCAACGCTTATATGTTATTTTAAAAAAGAAACTAAGTTGGGAATTATATTTTCTTTGATAGTAGTTTTAATTAGTTATTTTAAATATGATATAAATGTTTATATAGTTGGACTTAAATATTTAGGTTATTTTATAACATATATTTTACTTTTAAAGAATAAACAATTTAATTATTTATTTTTTAAGATCATGGCAATTATACAAGGATTTTTTATATCTTTTGAATATTTTTATGTTACTAATAGTGGAATAGATAGAATATTTTATTTACTTTTATTTGCTTTTATAATTTACTTTATAACTTTCTTTTGTTTATATATGTTTAAATTAGCTGATGGAATTACTAATTTACATGAATTAGTTAATAATGTTGAGAAAGAGAATAAATTAAGAGATTCTTTATTTAAACTTACTCATGAGATAAAGAATCCAATAGCTGTTTGTAAGGGTTATTTAGATATGCTTAATTTAGATAATAAAGATAAAAGTGAGAAATATATAGGGATTGTTAAGTCTGAGATTGATAGATCTTTAAATGTAATGAATGATTTTATGGAATATAATAAGATAAAAATAGAAAAGGAAGAATTTGATATGACAATGTTACTTGATGAAGTGTATGATTCTTTTAAATTTTTAATAAATGATAAGAAGATTAAATTTAGATATGATAATCAGTATGAAGATATATATGTTATGGGGGATTTTAATAGATTAAAGCAAGTTTTTGTAAATGTTATTAAAAATAGTTTGGAATCAATAGAAAAAGATGGTATAATTGATATAAGAGTTAAAGTTAATGATTTAGAAGTTATCGTAGAAATTGAAGACAATGGAATAGGAATGGATGAATGGGAACTTGCTAATATAAAAGAGATGTTTTATTCTACTAAAAAAAATGGAACTGGACTTGGTGTGGCTTTATCTAATGAGATAATTTTAGCTCATAATGGTAAACTTAAATATAGTTCTAGGAAGAATGAAGGGACAATATGTAGTATTAGTTTACCACTGTAGGAGGTATAATATGGAAAAAACTTCTAGAGTTGTTATTATTGAGGATGATAAATTAATAGTATTTTTTAGAAGAAAAATAGTTGATGGAAAAGAAATAACTTATTATGCAATACCTGGCGGGCATGTTGAAGGAAATGAAACCGGTGAAGAGACTGCTATTAGGGAAGTTAAGGAAGAATTGAATTTAGATATTGAAATTTTAGGTTATCTTGGAAAAATAGTAGTTGGTAATAAACAAGATGATTATTATCATGCAAAAATAGTTGGTGGAGAGTTACAATTTGGTGGTGAAGAACTTGATAGAAATAGTTATGAGAACTACTATGAAGTTAGAAAACTACCAATTTATGAATTAGATAATAGTGGTATTAGAGCATTAGATTTAGTAAAAAAGGCAATAATACAAGATTATGAAAACTGATATATTTTTAAATCGATATCCAACAATAGATTTACATGGATTTGACAGAGAGTCTGCTAGAGTAGCTACGGATGATTTTGTATCAGAGAATTTGATATTAAAAAATGAAATAATAGTAATTATTCATGGTATTGGTAGTGGTATAGTTAAAGCTTCTGTTCATGAATCACTTAGAGTAAATAAAAATGTAATAGAGTATAAGACGGATAATTTTAATTCAGGGTGCACAATTATTAAGTTAAAAATATAAATATTCCTTATTAGGAGTATTTTTTTTGTAAAATTTTTGTACAAAAAAAGTAAATCATAAAGTTTTTACGAATAATACTATTGAAGGGAGTGAATGAGATGAATTATTATGAAGAGATAAAAAGTAAATTAGTTAATAATGAGGTATATTCAAGAGTCAAAGATTATTCGAAAGAAAGACATAAGGTAATTACTTATTTTGAAATAGGTAGATTATTGGAAGAAGCTGGTGGAAAATATGGTGATAACATAATAGAAGAATATTCTAAAAAATTAATTGTCGAAGTTGGTAAAAAATATAATAGAAGAACATTGTTTAGAATGAAACAATTTTATAATATGTTTAGTAATCAAAAAGTGTCGACAATGTCGACACAATTATCATGGAGTCATTATACTGAACTTTTACCAATAAAAAATACAAATGAATTATTATATTACCTTACTTTGTGTATAAATCAAAATATTAATGTAAGAATTTTAAGAGAAAAGATAAAATCTAATGAGTATGAAAGATTACTATGTAATACTAAAAACAAATTAATATTAGAACAGGAAGCAAATGTAGTAGATTTTGTTAAAAATCCAATTAAGATTAAAAATAATAAAAATTATGAAATAGTAACTGAAAAAATATTACAAAAATTAATATTAGAGGATATACCTTCTTTTTTAGATGAATTAGGTAGTGATTTTACATTTGTTAAAAATGAATTTAAAATTAAATTAGGTGATAGATATAATTATATTGATTTACTTTTATATAATATTAAATTTAAATGTTATGTGGTTGTTGAATTAAAAATATCAGAATTAAAGAAAGAACATATAGGACAAATTCAAACTTATATGAATTATATTGATAAAAATATTAAAACAATAGATGAAGATAGAACAGTTGGTTTAATTATTTGTAGGAAGAATAATGAATTTATTATTGAATATTGTTCAGATGATAGAATAATTTACAAAGAATATGAGTTGGTATAAAATAAAAAATCCCTAAAATAGAGTATAGGGATATTTATTCGGTAATTCAATTTCAAATGTTAGTAATTCATTAGTTGTTGGATGATAAAAAGATAATTCTTTTGCTATTAGTGCAATGTTTGTTTTGTTATCATTAATAAAATTTTTATTGTATTTATGATCTCCATATAGAGGATAACCGTTATGTGAAAACTGAACCCTTATTTGGTGGTGTCTTCCGGTTATTAGGTTTATTTTTACTAGGCTTAAATTATCTTTATAATCAATTAGTTTGTATTCTAATATAGATTTTTTTCCATTTGATTCACTTGTTACATAAGATGTATTTGTTTTTTCATCTTTTGTTAAGTAATTTATAAAACTTCCTTCGTTTTCAATTTTATTTTCTATGACAGCATAATATGTTTTTTTGAATTTATTATCAGTAATTTGTTTTGATAAACGAGAAGCAGCTTTACTAGTTTTTGCAAATACTAAAATTCCTTCTACGGGTCTATCTAATCTATGGATTAATCCTAGATAGACATTTCCTGGCTTATTATATTTAATTTTTAAATATTCTTTTAATTTTGATAGTAAGTCAATATCATTAGATGAATCTAAGCATACGGGCATATTGGCTGGTTTATTAACTACGAGTAAGTGATTATCTTCATATAAGATATTAATGTTTTGATACTTTTCCATAAATTCCACAAGGTAAGGATAAATTGTTTTCAGTTACAGGTAAGCCAATTTCACCAGTTTCAATATTACTATTTTCAAAAGTTAAGGAAAGAATATTTTTTAGTGATGTAGGAGATACTCCTGTAGTATAGGCACTAATTAGTAAAAATGAATAATTTTCGTCTAGAACATCTTTAGCTTTATTTAGGAGTTCTTGAATGTTATCTTCAAAACGCCATACTTCTTTATTAGGTCCTCTTCCATAACTAGGAGGATCCATTATAATTCCATGGTATGTTCTTCCTCTTCTTTTTTCTTTTTCTAGGAATTTTATGACATCATCTTGGATAAATCTAATGGTATTATTTTCTAAGTGAGAAAGATGCATGTTTTCTTTAGCCCAATCAATCATTCCTTTAGATGAATCTAGGTGAACAACTTCTTTAGCTCCGGCACTAGAAGCTGCCATGGTAGCACAGCCTGTATATGCGAAAAGGTTTAGAACTCTAAAATCTTCGATATTAGAATTTTTAATTTTATCCATAATATAATCCCAATTTGTCGCTTGTTCTGGGAAGATACCAGTATGTTTAAAATTAGTAGGGCTAACTTTAAAAGTCAAATTTTTATAATTGATAGTCCAGTATTCAGGTAATTTTTTTCTAAATTCCCATGAACCACCACCAAGATTAGATCTGTGATAATATCCGTCCCATTTGTTCCAAATAGGATTATTGGATTTATCCCAGATAATTTGTGGGTCTGGTCTATTTAGAATAATGTTTCCCCAACGTTCTAATTTTTCTTTATTTCCAGTAGCAATACATTCATAGTCTATCCATTTATTACTAATATTCATAATTACCTCGTTTCTTTATTAATTTTAACTTAAAAGTATAAATTTGTCTAGTATGTGAAATAGTTTGAAAAAAAGATGTAAAAATGATATAATTTTTAATGACTGGGGGATATATTATGAGTTTAGGTGGATTTGCAGAAGATGAAAGTGTAGTTGATGGTGACTGGGAAGCATTTAATTATTGCTTAGCAGAAAATTATTACTCAGCAATGATTGGTGAAGAATGGGATTTGATTGGTGAGTCTTCGACAGATTTAATTGATGCTATAATTGATTGGCTTACTTATTGCGAAGAAATTGGAAAAGAAAATACTTATGATATTGAAGGTATTAGAAATGGTAATTTGATAACAGTTAATAATAGAACATTTATTGATGCGATAATTTCTGATAAGCAAGTTGATTTGGCAGAAACTTATATTCGTTTAGGTGTAAAAGATATACGGTTATATATATTGTTTATGCTTTATTATAAAGATGAGTTTTATGGTTTAAATGATCCGATGAATACTATAAATTATGTTTATAAAGGTACCATTTTAAATGCTTATTTACCTTATGACAGAGATGATTTGATTAAGTTTTTATCTAATATTTTTAGTGAACTTGATAAAATATACAATGGTTTAAAAAAGAATGCTGATAAAAAGAAATTTTTGAGTATAGTTAGATTTAACATTAATAATTTTAGATATAGTAAAAAAATCGAAAAGATTAGTTTTGATGAAGTTTGTAGTCCTGGATTTGCTAGGATACTTCTAAAAAAAGGAGAATAATATGAATAGAAAAGGATTTACTTTAGTGGAGTTACTTGCTACGTTAGTAGTTTTAGGAATAGTAATGTCTATAGTTTTGGTTTCAGTAAATGGTGGTTTTGGTGAAGCAAAGAATAAAACTGAAGATGTTTTTATTGACACGATTAAGGATGCTATGGATATGTATTTGAACAGTGATGCTAAGGAATTAGATTTTGATACAACTTGTTCTAATTCTATTGATAAGACTTATGGTGAAGTAAAGGTATATAAGGCAAGTACTAATTTTCAGAATGTAATTAATTCTAAATATAAACCGATTACTCAGGATGATTTGGTGAATCCTGCAAATAAAGATGTTGACTGTGTGGATGCTGTTAATATAATAGTCAATGTTTATAGGGATGAAGATTTTGTTTATTATTATAGTATTGATAAGAGTCGATTTGCTTGCTTAACTCAAACTGATAAGATAAGTAATTTACCTGAAGGATTTGATTGTTAATGCTAATATTATTTACAATAATATTTTTAGTTATTGATATAGTTAGTAAACTTTTAATCAGTAATTTAATGAACGTTGGACAAAGTATTCAAATTATTAATGATTTTTTCAATATTACATATGTAAGAAATACAGGTGCTGCCTGGAGTATTTTGTCAGGCGAGACTTGGTTACTTATAATAGTTAGTTTGATAATAATATCTTTGATTGTATTTTATATTTATAAAAATAGCCCTAAATCTGACTTAGAAAAGATTAGTTATTCGATGATATTAGGTGGAGCGATAGGTAATTTACTAGATAGAATTATTTATGGTTATGTTGTAGATTTTTTAGATTTTAATGTATTTGGATATGATTACCCGATATTTAATTTAGCAGATAGTTTTATTCTTATTGGAGTAATACTTCTTGTTGTTTATACATGGAGGTGTAAAGATGGAAATCAAAGTAATAGAAAATGATGGTATAAGATTAGATAAATATTTAATGGATAAACTAGAAATAAGTAGAAGTAAAGCACAGAAATTAATAGATAATGATAATATATTAGTTAATGGTAATGTATCTAAAGCTAGTTATCTAGTTAAATTAGATGATAATATAGAAATATTATTATTGGATGATGAAGTTATCGATATAGAAGCAGAGAATATACCGTTAGATATAGTTTATGAAGATGATTATATGCTTGTTGTTAATAAACCTAGTGGAATGGTAGTTCATCCAGGAAATGGGAATTATAATCATACTTTGGTTAATGCATTAATGTATCATTGTAATAAATTATCAACAGTTAATGGTGATATTAGACCAGGTATTGTTCATAGAATAGATGCAGATACTTCAGGATTATTACTTGTTGCAAAAGATGATAATGCCCATAATGATTTAGCAAAACAAATAAGTGAGAAGAGTGTAGTTAGAAAATATTTGTGCTTAGTACATGGTGTAATAAATGAAGATACTGCTACTGTGGATGCTCCAATAGGAAGAGATAAGAATAATAGAAAGAAAATGTGTGTTACTGGAGATAATTCTAAGGATGCTGTTACTAATATAAGAGTATTAGAAAGATATAGTGATTCGACGTTAATTGAATGCATATTAGAGACAGGTAGAACACATCAGATAAGAGTTCATATGGCTTATATTAATCATCCAGTTGTAAACGATCCTGTATATGGATATAATAAATTAGATGATAAGGAGTTTGGACAAATGTTACATGCTAAAGAGATTGGATTTGTTCATCCTGTTACGAAAGAATTTATGGATTTTAAAATAGATCCACCATCTAAATTTTGGGAAATTTTGGAGATTTATAAAAATAAATAGTTAATAATTAGAAATTGAGATATAATAAAGTTACGAGGTGAATATATGGAACAAGTTAAAATTAATAATAAAGATATAATTATTATGAATTTAACTCATTATTTTATAACTGAACAAAATTATAATCCAGTTATAGTACATGGAATTAATGATGAGATATGGTTAGAGAATATGAATAGTGATTATAAAATTATAAGAATAGTATCTAAGTATATCCATAATAATGAACAACTTAATTTTGATAAGTTTAGATCTAGACAAATTACTAAGAAATTAAAAAAGAAAACATTTTCTTTTAAGATGAATGTATTAAATATTTATATTGATTTAGGAGATAATGTTACTAATATAAGTAGTGAAGATAATAAGGATGTATCAGTATTTATTAGTAAGGTATCAGATATAGGTAAGTCTGTTATGAAAGAAATATTTCCGGATATAGTAGAAAAGACTCGTCATGAGGAGAAAGGGATGGATTTTCTATTTAAAATAACGGATGATATAAATGTATCTAATGAAAAGAAAAATAAGACTATGGAAAAGATTTTTTCTTCGAAGAAACCAATAATTACTTATATAATAATGGCATTATGTTTACTAATGTTTATAATTACTGGTATGGGAGTTAATACTTTGACTTTAGTTAGGTATGGTGCCAATGTAGGTAGTTTAGTTAAAAGTGGGGAAGTCTATAGACTTATAACATATATGTTTTTACATGCTGGTATTATTCATATATTTTTCAATATGTATTCTTTATATGTTGTTGGTCCTAGAGTAGAAGATTTTTATGGTAGATGGAAATTTTTGCTGATTTATATTTTTAGTGGTATAAGCGGTGGACTTTTATCTGTTTCATTAAATGGAGATGCTATATCAGTTGGTGCTAGTGGAGCTATATTTGGTCTTTTTGGTGCACTTTTATATTTTGGATACAATTATAGAGGTTACATAGGTTCTATGATTAAAAGCCAGATATTACCAATAGTTATATATAACTTAGTTATAGGATTCTTTATATCAGGTATTGATATGTGGGGGCATGTAGGAGGCCTTATTGGAGGAATACTTACTTCTTATATGTTAGGTACTATAGAAAATAAGAAATATAGTTTTAGTAATATTTTAGTATTTTTAATATATTTTGGATTTTTAATATATTTAGCTATATTTAGATAAAAAAACATAACTGTTAATTATGATACAGTTATGTTTTTTGATGTTTTTTTAGGAATGTCTTCTTTAGGAAATGATATTTGAAGAATACCTTCATGATGAGTTGCTTTAATATCGGTTTCTTTTTTTATGCCAATATAGAAACTTCTTTTTATTTCTCCATAAAATCTTTCTCTTCTTATATAAGTGTTTGGATTAGAAGTGAGAGTATTTTTTGTTGCTTTAATAGTAAGATATCCATTTTCATAATTGATTTTAATATCTGTTTTCTTTATACCTGGTAAATCCATTTCAATAATATACTTGTTATTTGATTCATATATGTCAGTTCTCATGTATTCTTTTTCTTTGTTATATGGTGTATCAAATAAATCAAAATAATCGTTTAAATAATAATTTCTTTTTGGTAACATATTATCTTCCTTTCTTTTATAATATTAACTAAATATTTCCAAATATACTGAAAATGTTTAATTATGTAAATTATACTAGGAGTATTTATGAATGTTAGATTTTGTGATATAATTATATGGGTGGTTATATGTATAAGAAGGCTATTGAGGTTTTGAATAAATTCTATGAAAATGGTTATTTAGCTTATATAGTCGGTGGATATCCAAGAGACACTTTACTTGGTATTAAAACTAAGGATATTGACATTTGTACTAATGCTAAGCCTATGGAGATTATGAATTTATTTGATACGGAAGCAGTTAATGATGTTAAATATGGTTCTGTATGTGTAATATATAAGAATTATAAGTTTGACGTTACTACTTTTAGAAAAGATATTAAATATGAAGATAATAGAAAACCTATTAAAATAAAATATATTAATGATTTAAAGAAGGATTTACTTAGAAGAGATTTTACAATTAATACTATATGTATTGATAAAGATGGTAATTATATAGATTTACTTAATGCTAAAGATGATATAGATAGGAAGATCATTAAGACTGTTGGTAATCCTAGATATAGATTAATGGAAGATTCTTTAAGAATACTTAGAGCTATTAGGTTTGCTTCGATATTAGATTTTGAAATTGATAATAAAACAAAAAATTATATTGTTAAATATGGATATCTATTAAAGAATTTATCTAGTTCTAGAAAGAAAGAAGAACTTGGGAAGATATTTTCTTGCGTTAATAAAGAAAAAGCTAGAAGTTTACTTATTTCTTTAGACATCGATAAATACTTGGGTATTAAAAATTTAGATAAAATAGTTTTATGTGATGATATTATTGGTATATGGAGTCAGTTAGAATTTGAGGATGATTATCCAATGTCTAAATCTGAAAAAGAATTAATAAAAAATATCAAAGAAATGTTAGAAATGGATATTGATAGTTATAGTATTTATAAATATGGGTTATATGTATCTCAAGTAGTTGGTTCTATTAAAGGAATTAGTTATAAAAATATTAATAATATATATAAAAGTTTACCTATATATTCTAAGAAAGAAATAAATATTAAAGCTATGGATATTGCTAGTATTTTAAAAAAAGAACCTGGTAATTATTTGAGTGATATTTTACTCGATATAGAAAAGAAAATAGTTATTGGAGATATTATTAATGAATATGATAGTTTGGTTAAATATGTTAAGGAAAATTATTAGGAGGTTTTATGGGTTTGTTTGATAAATTAAAAAATGTTTTTAAAACTGATAAGAAAAAGGAAGAGGAAGTAAAAAATTATGATACTGGTTTAGAAAAAACTAGATGTGAGTTTGTTAGTAAACTAAGTAACTTGTCAGTAAAATATAAAAATATATCAGAGGATTATTTTGAAGAGTTAGAGAATATTTTAATTATGGCAGATATTGGTGTAGGTACTGTTATGAATTTTGTTGATAGATTAAAAGATAGAGTTAGGAAAGAAAAAATTACGGATAGTAATATTTTGAAGGAAATAATTGTAGATGAATTATTTATAATGTATGTTGGTAATAATATTATAGATAGTAAGATTCATTTTAATGATAACGGACCTACGGTAATTTTATTTGTTGGTGTTAATGGTGTAGGTAAAACTACGACGATTGGTAAGATAGCCTCAATGTATAAGAAAAAAGGTAAGAAAGTAATGCTTGTGGCTGGGGATACTTTTAGGGCTGGAGCTATAGAACAACTTTCTGAATGGGGAGATAGAACAGATACAAAAGTAGTTAGTTCAGAGTCTAAAGATCCCTCATCTGTTATATATGATGCGTTAGAAATTGCTAAGAATGAAGAATATGATATGGTATTGATTGATACTGCTGGTAGATTACAGAATAAAAGTAATTTGATGGAGGAATTATCTAAAATAAATAGAGTTATTAAAAAGATTATTCCTGATGGAGCAGATGAAACATTATTAGTTGTGGATGCTACTACTGGGCAAAATGGCATTAGTCAAGCTAAGTCTTTTAAAGAAATTACTGATATAACAGGAATAGTATTAACTAAATTAGATGGTACTGCAAAAGGGGGAATAGTATTAGCTATTAAGGAAGAAGTTAATATACCGGTTAAGTTTGTGGGACTAGGGGAAAGAGAAGATCAAATTGAAGCGTTTGATATAGAAAAATATATATATGGATTATTTAAGGATTTATAGGGAGAAAATTATGAATAAAGAAACACAGAAATTATTTAGTATAGTTAGTTTATTTGCATTTTTAGTAACATTAGTATTATCTTTTATGAATACATCATTTATTAGTGCTTGTATGCTTATGTTATCATTACTATTATTTAGTATTTGTTACACTCTAAAAAATGATAAAAAAGTTAAAGTATACATATTATTTATAGTAGGAGTATTATTAATAATAGGTTCATTAGTATATACTTATATGAGGATAAATTAATGGAAGATAGAGAATATTTAGTAATATTATATGATTATTATGGAGAATTACTTAATGATATTCAAAAAAAATACTTTGAAGAATATTATTTTGATAATTTATCTTTATCTGAGATAAGTGAAAATGATGGTAAGAGTAGGAATGCAATACATAAATCTATTAAGAATAGTTCTTCTAAATTATATGAATATGAAGAAAAATTAGGTTTATATGAAAAAAAGAAAAAATTAGATAGAGTAATAGATAAAATAGATGATGTAGAAATTAAGAATATATTAAAGGAGTTAATATGAGAGATAGATTACCAGTACATATAGAGAATAGAGAAATGCCTAAGGATATAAGTGTTGATAATGATAGAGATTCTTATGGGTATGTAAATATATTGTATTTAACTTCAATTATAATTACTATAGCAAGTATTTTAACAATAGTTTTTTTAGAAAAATAGGTGATAAATAATGAACAATAATGATAGTATATTGGAAAGATATGGAGAAAATTTAACTAAGGTTAAATATTTGGTTAATCCAGCTGTTGCTAGGGATAAAGAATTAAAAGAATTGGTTATGGTATTATTAACTCCAGAGAAATCGGCTGTACTTGTTGGTAAACCTGGTATTGGTAAGACAGCAATTGTTGAAGGTCTTGCTTATAGATTACAACTAGGTGACATTCCTAATGCATTAAAAGGATATTCTGTTTATAAAATAAGTACTCCATCTTTGATTGGAAATCATGGTGGTGAGAATAAAGTTATGGCTTTGGTTGAGGAGTTAAAAACGAAAGATAAAATAATTTTATTTATCGATGAAATACATATGCTTATGGGTGCTAGTAATCAAGGACCAATGGATTTAGCTAATATGTTTAAAGAAGGTTTAAGTAGAGGTAGTGTTAAAATTGTTGGTGCTACGACAGTAGATGAGTATGAGAGATATATTTTAAGGGATAAGGCGTTTGTACGTAGATTTGAAAAAGTTGATATTGCTGAACCAACTCAAGAAATGTGTACTCAAATACTTATGAGAACTATTCCTAAAATAGAAATTCAAACTGGTGTAAAACTTCCTTATACAGATTTTATAAAAGAAAATATTTGTAAATTTATTGTAAATATGACAAGTGAATATAAAAGAGTATATGAAATATCTTCTAGATATCCTGATATTGCTTTAGTTGTTTTAAGACAAGCTTTTTCAGCTGCATTATATGATAATAAAAATCAAGTCGGTTTTAAACATATATATGAAGCTATTAAGACTACCAAAGCAGTATATCCTGATGTTATAAAAAAAGAGTTAGTAGTATTTATGGAAGAATTTAAAGATGAACTTTCTTTAGAGGGTGTAGTTGTAGAAATTCCAGAATAGGAGAATATTATGAAATTAAATAAATTATTAGAAAAAATAGATTATACTTTACTTAAAGGAAATGTAGAAGTAGAGATTAGTGATTTGGCATATGATTCAAGGAATGTATTTGATGGATATGTTTTTGTTTCAATTATTGGTAATAATGTAGATGGTCATGATTATATTGATAATGCAATAGAAAATGGTGCTAAGGCTATAATTGTTAGTAAAGATATAGAAATAGATAAAGATATTACTATTGTTAAGGTAGAAGATACTAATAAAGTTTTATCTAGATTATCAATGAATTTATTTGATAATCCACATAAAAAGATGACTACGATAGCTATTACTGGTACTAAGGGTAAGACTACTACTAGTTTTATGATTAAAAAAATAATTGAAGAATCTGGTAGAAAATGTGGTGTTATTGGTACTACTGGTATATATATTGGAGATAAATATTATCCTAATAAGAATACTACACCACTATCTTATGATACTTTAAAATATATGAATGAAATGGTTTCTGATAAGATAGAATATGTAGTTATGGAAGTGTCTAGTCAAGCGTTAAAGTATGATAGAGTAAATGATATTATTTTTGATTATGGAATATTTACTAATTTAACACAAGATCATATTGGTGAATTTGAACATAGTGATATGGAAGATTATGTAAGTAGTAAATCTAAGTTATTTAAACAATGTGTTCATGGTGTATTTAATTTAGATGACAAGTATTTCTTTGATATGGTTAATATGGGTGAATCTTCAATAAATACTTATGGGTATTCAGATAAAGCTGATTTAAGGGTTACATCAATGAATTTATATAGAGATGGTAGTAAGATAGGGATAGATTTAGAATTAGACGGCGTTATAAAGGATAAATTTAGAGTAAGTACTCCTGGTAAATTTTCTTCCTATAATGCTATGTCTGCAATTTTAACTTGCTATTTAATCGGTATAGATGTAAAATATATATCACTTGCATTAAAAGATTTTTCTGTTAAAGGAAGAGTTGAACCTGTTCATGTATCTGATAAGTTTACGTTACTTATAGATTATGCTCATAATGGAGTTAGTACTGAGAGTATATTAACAACAATTAGGGAATATAATCCAAAAAGAATTGTAACTATATTTGGTTGTGGTGGTAATCGTAGTCGTGATAGAAGATATGAAATGGGTGAAATTGCTGGCAAATATTCAGATTATTGTATTATTACTGAAGATAATAATAGATTTGAAGAGTTTGATGATATAGCTAAAGATATATTAGTTGGAATGAATAAGACTGATTGTGAATATACAATTATTTCTGATAGAAAAGAAGCTATTAAATATGCTATTTTGAACGGTCTTCCTGGAGATATTATTATGTTAATTGGTAAAGGACATGAAGATTACAAGGAAATAAAAGGTGTAAGATATCCTTTTGATGAAAGAATAGTTATTAAGGAAATACTTGAAGAGATAAAATAGTGGGTTTTTAATTGAATTTTAGTAGTAATGAGGTAGAGTTTTATGATTTTTGACGAGTATTTTGATAGGGCATTATGGTTAATGTTACAAGGAAACAAAAAAAGTAGAGATATTTTAATTAATTTTGTTAATAGTTTAACAGATGAAATGTATGAGATTTTACGTAAAATATCAAAAGAATATTATTCAGATGCATCTATAGTTGCATCATATTATGAGCATTTTGGAAATAAATATGATTTATCAATAAAATATAAAAGTAATTATTTAACAATAGTATTAAAAAAGTATACAGACAGTAAAAAAGATAAATTAGATGAAAGTTATGAAGTGTCATTATATTCAATTCTTAACAATTTTATAGGTAATAATAGTCCGTTAAAAAAAACAACGATAGGTTCTGTTGATTATAAAAAAAGTAAAGAAAAGAGTAATGTTGAGTCTTGTGGGAAAAAAACAACTTTTTTACGTACTAATTATGAATTTTCATATAATTTTAAACGTTGTTTATTAGAAACAAGGGATCTTCTTGATTTTTGTTTATTTACTCCGAAAAGGGTTAATTTAGAACAAATGCCAAGTGATATTTATTCTTCATGTATTTTAAATGACAAGAATGAGAATATTATGACTAAAAAGAGAAAAAAGTAAAAAAATTAAGGATGGGAGTTTATGGTATTTAATTTTGATTATGATAAGGCATTATGGATAATGCTACAAGGAGATAAAATCAATAGAGAGGTTTTAATAAAATTTATCAATAGTTTAACTAATGATATGTATAAATGTATTCATGATTTAATATATAATGATTCTAGAAAATCAAATATAACTTGTCTTTTAGGTGATAATTTTACATTGTATGTTGAATTACATGATAAGGAGTTAACTATTAAATTAAATCAGTTTAATATATCAAAAGAAAGGGTAGAAGAATTTTTTTCCTTAACTTTGGTACCTTTAGAGAATACTGATAAATTATTAAAAAAGGATGAAAAAGAGTTATATATTGGAAATTTTAATTATAAAACAAGACAACTATATCCAGTGGTAGATGAATTTGTTGAAATTAGAGAAAAAGAAAATGTTAATTATGTTTTAAAAAAGAAATTATTTGGATATAGTTTATTTATGGTATCACCGGGTAAAAATTGTGCATTAGAACAATCAATGGTAGATATAAAAAATATTCCTGATAAAATTTATCCTCATTATTTTACTAGTGAGTCAAGGCAAAGACGTCTTATAAGAAGAAGAAATAGATAACTTTTAGGTGAGGTAATGGTATTAAGGGTAACTTATGATAAATCTTTATGGTTTATATTGAAAAATGATAAAAAAAATAGAAATAGAATATTGAGTTTTTTTAAAAACTTTCCTTCTAATTTATATCAACAATTATTAAATGAAATGCGTAATAGAAGAATAATTAATGAATATAATGAAGAGGTTATTGATGGTATTTTATATTATTATGAGTTTAATCGTAGTGATGGTAGTATATGCATTGGTAATTGTTACAAGGATAATTGTGAAGAAAATGACATATTTTTAATTAAATTATATCCTTTTAGAAGTGTTGATACAAATGGAAAAAATATTTCTCTTGGGAGTATAATTTATCAAAATAAAGAAGTGTATAGAGATTATATTTATGATTGTGGTAAACTGGAATATTGTTTAACTAAAAAATCAGACCGAGTATATTTTGTAACTTATAATGAATATGGTGTTTTGGTAAAAAAAAGGAATAAAAAAGTTAATATTTTAGAGGTTCCTTCAACTGTTAATTTTGCATCTTTTGATAAAAAAAATAATCATGTTTTAAGAAGAAAAATAAATGGTACGGTTATACCACATAAACAATATTAAAATTATATAATATAAAAAAATCAAGAATTCTTGATTTTTTATTTATTTATCATTTTACTTTCATAGAATAATGGAAGTAGAACATAATTTTTATTTTGTAAGTATTCGATTACATCAGGTAATATACTTAGTGTGATATTACTATAATCGTGAAATAAGATTACTTCGATATCTTCGTTGATAGTTTTTTTAAGATTGTTCATAGCATCTTGTTTGCTAGCAACAAATCCGCCGTCACCATTAGATGCTGTCCAATCGACCCATCCATATCCTAAATTTTTAAGTTCTTTAACAATGCTATTTCTTAAACTTCCAGCTGAAGCAATTCCTCCAGGGAATCTAACAATATTAGTAGTTATTCCAGTTCTATCTTTGATTAATTTTTCTTGTTTTTTAACATTATTTATAAAAGAATTGGTACTACTGTAAAGTCCATAAAATATTTGGTGAGAATATGTATGATTTGCCATTGTGTGACCATATTTAGCAGTTTTTGCATATAATTCTTTACAAGATTTACTTCTGTTATCATAACAGCTTTCTTTATCTAGACCAATTGTGAAAAATGTTGCTCTAACATTATATTTTTCTAAAACTTCTAAATACTTATGAGTTAGATAATATGGACCATCATCAAAGGTTAAATATGCTATCTTATAATCTACTTCTTTATTTGATACTTTATCTTCAAAGGCTTTTAAATTTTCAAAATATTCATTTTTTATTTCATTAATTTCTTCATCAATGTTTTTAAGATGAGTTAATTCTTTTTCTAATTCTTTAGTTTTAGTTTCACTAGTGTTGAAATTGTTTTTTTGGGAATTAAGTTCATTAATATTTAAATTTCTTTTTTTATCTATATTTATATTTAATTTTATAAAGTATATGTTGGCAACAATTAATAAAATTATAAGAGAAATGTTTAAAAAATTAACTAGTTTATTTTTTCTTTTATTTCTTGATTCCATTTTATCCATCTTTCATATTCCCATATTTTATCTTCTTTTTCTGTTTTTATTTTGTTAATTTCTGTTACTAATTCTTCATTCTTTTTATTATTTATATTTATTTTTTCTTGATAAGAATTAGAATCTTTAACAATATTTTTATTATCAGAAAAAGATGTATAATATTTTAGAATATTAATTGCTAATGCAATTAATAAAATAATGGGAATTATGATTGATAAATATTTACTTATTTTATTCATTACTACCAACTACCTTATGTATTTATTTTAACATAAAATAGTTAAAGATGGTATAGTTATTTATAATATTTTATCAATTATTCCATAATCTAGTGCTTCTTTTGAATTCATATAATAGTCTCTATCGGTATCTTTTTCTATTTGTTTTATATTTCTTTTAGTATTTTTTGCTAATATAGAGTTAATTTTATTTTTAAGATTTATTATTCTTTTTGCTACGATGTCTATTTCTGTTGCTTGTCCATTTACACCACCTAATGGTTGATGAATCATTACTTCACTATTTGGTAGGCAATATCTTTTTCCTTTTTTTCCACAAGATAATAGGAAAGCTCCCATAGATGCGGCCATACCAACACAAATTGTTGATACATCACTTTTTACAAAATTCATAGTATCATATATTGCCATACCTGAGGTAATAGAACCACCAGGTGAATTAATATATAGTGAAATATCTTCGTTGGAAATACTATCAAGATATAATAATTCGGCAATTACTATATTAGCGGTGTCATCGTTTATTTCACCACTTAATAAAATAATTCTATTTTTTAATAATCTTGAGTAAATATCATATGCGCGTTCACCCATACTGCTTTTTTCAATTACTGTTGGAATTAACATTTTTATCACCTGTTAATATCATAATATAAATATTTTTATTTTGTTATATAAATGATGCGACAAAAAATTTATATTATGATAAAATTAGATTGGTGATAACTATGAATATAGAAATAATTAAAGTAGGAAATTTAAAATGCAATTGTTATTTATTAATTAAAGACAATAAGATTTTAATAATAGATCCAGGTGACGAAGGAGATAAGATAATAGAAAAAATAGGTGATAGAGAAGTAGTTGGTATAATTATTACGCATCATCATTATGATCATATTGGTGCAGTTAAAGATGTTGTTAATAAGTATAATGTTTTAGTATATGATAGAAGTAATTTAGAAGAAGGACAAAATAAAATAGATGAGTTTATATTTGATATAATATATACTCCTGGTCATAAAGAAGATTTAATTACTATTTATTTTGAAAAAGAAAAAATGATGTTTACAGGCGATTTTTTATTTAAAGATAATATTGGTAGATGTGATTTAGTTGGTAGTGACATTAATGATATGAAAAAATCTATAGATAAGATAAAAAAATATGATAAGGATATCATTGTATATCCAGGACATGGTGTTAAAACTAGTTTAGGATATGAGATAGATAATAATGTTTATTTTTTAGATGAAGATATGTTATAATATTAAAAAAATTTTAAATATTTAAGAACGGACATAGTAAAAAAGTATTTAGATGAATAAAAAAATAATAATCAGAAAAGAGGTGTAAGATGTTTGAATTAGTATCAAAATATATTCCATCTGGAGATCAGCCACAATCTATAAATAAGTTAGTTAATGGAATTAAAGAAGGAAAAAAGCATCAAGTATTACTTGGTGCTACAGGTACTGGTAAAACTTTTACAATTGCTAATGTAATTAAAGAAGTAAATAAACCTACTTTGGTTTTAGCACATAATAAGACTCTTGCCGGACAATTATATTCAGAATTTAAAGAATTATTTCCTGATAATGCTGTTGAATATTTTGTTAGTTATTATGATTATTATCAACCGGAAGCTTATGTTCCAAGTACGGATACATATATAGAGAAAGATGCTAAAATAAATGATGAGATAGATGAACTTAGACATAAAGCAACTTCTAGTTTATTAAGTCGTGATGATGTTATTGTAGTAGCGTCAGTTTCTTGTATATATGGTATTGGTGAAGTAGAAGAATATAAAAACAAAATGTTAACTTTAGTTAAGGGACAAGAAATAGAAAGAAATTATGTTCTAGCTAAACTTGTTGATATGCTTTATGAGAGAAGTAATTTTGATTTAAAAAGAGGAACATTTAGAGTGCGTGGGGATGTTATTGAATTGATTCCAGCATATCAAAGAACTAATGGTATTTTGATAGAGTTTTTTGGTGATGAAATAGATAGAATTAGTGAATTTGATGTTGTTACTGGTGCTATACTTAAAGATAAAAAAAGTGTTTCTATATTTCCAGCTTCACACTTTGTAACAGGTGAAGAAAAATTAAAAATAGCTGTTAATAATATAAAAGAAGAATTAGATAATAGACTTAAATATTTTTTAGAAAATAATAAATTAATTGAAGAACAAAGGCTGAGAGAAAGAGTTAATTACGATATGGAGATGTTACTTGAAACTGGTTTTTGTAGAGGGGTAGAAAATTATTCAAGACATTTAGCTCTTAGAGGTGAAGGAGAGACACCTACGACACTTATGGATTTCTTTCCAGATGATTTTCTTTTAGTTGTTGATGAATCTCATGTTACAGTTCCACAAGTTAGGGGAATGTATAATGGCGATAGAGCTAGAAAGATGAATTTGGTTAATTATGGTTTTAGACTTCCAAGTGCACTTGATAATAGACCTTTAAAGTTTCATGAATTTGAAAATAAAATTAATCAAGTAATATATGTAAGTGCTACTCCTGGAGATTATGAATTAGAACTTGTTAATAATAATACGGTAGATCAAATAATAAGACCTACTGGATTATTAGATCCTCTTATTGAAGTTAGAGAAAGTAAAAATCAGATTGATGATTTAATTAATGAAATAAATATTAGAATAGATAAAAAAGAAAGAGTTCTTATTACTACTTTAACTATTAAAATGGCTGAGGAACTTACTAATTATTTAAAAGATATTGATATTAAAGTTGCTTATTTACATAATGAAGTGAAGACTTTACAAAGAATGAAAATAATTAGAGATTTAAGACTTGGGGTATATGATGTAGTAGTTGGTATTAATCTTCTTAGAGAAGGTATTGACATTCCTGAAGTATCTTTAATAGCGATTATGGATGCGGATAAACAAGGCTTTTTAAGAAGTAGTAGAAGTTTAATTCAAACTATAGGTAGATGTGCTAGAAATAGTGAAGGTAAGGTTATAATGTACGCTGATACTATCAGTGATAGTATGAAAATTGCTATTGATGAAACTGTTAGAAGAAGAAAAATACAAGAAGAATATAATAAAGAACATAATATTATACCTAAGACGATTATTAAAGAAATTAGAGATTTAATATCTAATGAAGATGAAATAGCTAGTCAAGAAAATAAGAATAAGATGAGTAAGAAGGAAAGAGTAAGTTTAATTGAAAAATTAACTAATGAGATGAATATGGCGGCTAAAAATTTAGATTTTGAAAGGGCTATGGAACTTAGAGATATTATATTTGAAATGGAAAGCGAGTAAACTTTCAAAAAAGTTACTCGCTTTATTTTTTATAAACAACTTCCGTCAGTTGAAAATAATACTGGTGAAGTTGTTAATGCTTGAATTTTAGAACTGTCATTTGTTGGTTCAATGTTATTAAAGTAATATACAAATGGAGATAAATTAACACCGCTTGATATACATATAATAAAATCTTCATTATCATGATTATTAATAATTTTATCAATAGCCTTCATATTTCTTAATGAAAATTCTTTCCAGGTTTCGCTAGAATTCATTTCATTAAATAGAGTTTCTTCATAAATTGGAACGTTAATATATTTATTGATAATTTCAGCTGTATGAATACATCTTAAATATGGAGAAGAGTAGATTGCTTTAATATTTAAATTTAATTGTTTTAATTTTTCTCCAAGAATTTCTGTTTCTTTAATTCCATTTTCGGTTATATCTTGTAATTGTCTATCAACGGCTTTATTTTTTTTATCTCTTTCAGCATGGTGTACATATAAAATTTTCATAATTTATTGCTTCTTTCTTTTTTTATTTAACATGTAGGCATATCCTAATGCTATTGTATTAATTAAAAATCCTAATTTTACATAATTATGTCTATATACATCTCTTTGATCTTCAGAGTATTTCTTTATGTATACTAAATCATCGTTGATTATTTTAACTCCTAGTTTTTCGACTTCTTTCTTGTCTAGAATAACAGGATCTTTTTGTTCTTCAGTAGCATATTTATTTGCTAAATTTCCATCAATTTCTCCGTCATTAGCAATGACATATTCTATTTTTCTATTACCTAAATAACTATTAAGAACATTTATATGATCACTGACTTTAAACTCATCTGTTTCTCCAGGTTGAGTAAATAAATTACAGCAATATACAATTGAAGCATTACTTTTATCAATGGCAGATTTAATTTTATCACTTAATAAATTGGGTATTACACTTGTAAATAAGCTTCCCATACTAAGGATGATTAAGTCAGCAGAGTTTATTTCTTCTAATATTTCTTCATTAATAGTAGGATTTTCTTTGTAATAGACTTTTTTAATATTTCCAGGTGTTTTTGTTATATTATGTTCACCTTCAACGATAGAACCATCATCCATTTCTCCAATTAGGGTTACTTTATCTTCTGTAAAAGGAAGAACACGTCCTTTTAATTTAAGAATATCACTTAGGGTTTCTATTGCTTTTTGAGCTGAACCTTGTATTTTCATTTCTGCTAGTAATATTAGGTTTCCTAATGAATGATTATTTAATTCTCCATTTGATTCAAAACGATAGTTTAATAGTTTACTTATTTCATTTTCATTATCAGATAAAGATTCAATAACTTTACGTATATCTCCAGGTGCTAAGACATTGAATTCAGTTCTTAATTTTCCTGTACTTCCTCCATCATCACATACAGATACTACTGCTGTTATATCAAGAGGATATTGTTTTAAACCTCTTAGTAGATAACTTAAACCGGTTCCGCCACCGAATACGATAACTTTCTTATTCATAATTTTCTCCAATCTTTTCTATGTAGTTGTTTTTTGTTAATTCTTCAAAATTTTTAAATTCTGGAATATTTTCAATGTTTAATGGAATTTTAGAATATTTATCAATATTTCTTTTGATTCTAATTAAATGTGCTGCTTTAGAATTATAAAATTTTTCTAATTCTTTTGGATTGTTGTCAATAAATATTCCTTTTGTATAATCAATATTTAGTTTTGATTTATCTTTGTCGGTAATTATAATATCTTTAAAATATTTTTTTAGTTCAGATGATTTAATCTTTTTTTCTTGGTGTTGTATATTACCTAGTGTAAGTAAAATTAAATCATATTTTTTAGAGTATTTTTCTAGGAATGGGATTACATCAGGGTATACTAAATCTTTAGTATATATACTATTTATTTCTTTTTGTATGTGCGAGTTTATTTTTTTTTCTTCAATAATTTTTGTAGCTAATATATCATAGCTTTTTTCTTTTTTATAAAAATCTTCTTTCATAAGAGTTTTGATATAATCTTCAGAGATATTATATTTTTTTAATATATTGATTAATCTTTGGTATTGAATAGTTGAATCAAACAGTGTTCCATCAAAATCTATATATATTTTCAAATAGTATCACTTCTTTCCATAACATATATGTTTATTATATCATTAAATTTATTGTTTGGAAATATTTAAGATAATACCAATATTTATCATAGATACGAGTAAGCTAGAACCTCCATAAGATAAAAAGGGAAGAGTTACCCCTGTTACTGGGATTAGGCCTACTACTACCATTAAGTTTAGGATGGTTTGGAATGCAAGAGAAAATATTAGACCAAAAGATAAATATTTAGCAAAATTATCTTTTTGATATATAGATATTTTTATTCCTCTATATATGATGGTTATAAAAAGGGTAGTAACGATTAATACTCCCATAAATCCTAGTTCTTCACTTATTATTGAGAAGATAAAGTCTGTTTGTGGTTCTGGTAAGTAGAAATGTTTTTGAACAGAATTACCTAATCCTGCTCCAAGGAGACCACTTGGTCCAATTGCATATAGAGATTGTATTATTTGGAATCCGCTTCCTAAAGGATCTGCCCAAGGATTAACAAATGAAACAATTCTTTTTAGTCTATATGGTGCTATAATGATTAAAGCGACAATTCCGATTAATCCTAAAATACCTAATTTTATAAAGAAATTCATTTTAACACCGGATACGAATAGTAATACAATGATTGTTACTACGATAATAATACCGGTACCAAAATCTGGTTGTAACATAATAAGACCAAAAATTAAGAAGACAACACTTAAGATAGGGAATACTGAATGTTTAATATCTTTCATCTTATTGTTTGTTAAATATTTGGCAGTGAAGATAATAATTCCAATTTTTGCAAACTCACTTGGTTGAATACCGAATGAACCAATACCAAACCAACTTCTAGAGCCATTTCTAACTGAACCAATACCTGGTATTAAGACTAGAATTAGAAGGATAATGCATCCTAGTAAGATGATGTTACTATATTTAAAATATATTTGATAATTTATTTTAGATATAATATATATTATAAAATAGCCGATTATTACAAATATACCTTGTGTTTTTAGAAATTTATATGGATCATTAAATTTATATTCTGCCCATACGGAAGAAGAAGAATATATCATGAGTAATCCAAATAAAGAAATTAAAACTACACTTATTAATATTAATTTATCTATTTTTTTCATATTATCAACCTTATTAAATTATATGTGGGTAGATATGAAAAAAACACTTCAATTGAAGTGTTATAACCATACTCCGTATACTAGAGCTAGTAGGCATAGTATGAAACCTACTATCCAGAATAATTTAACGATATCTCCTTCACGCCAACCTAATCTTTCAAAGTGATGGTGAATAGGTGTCATTAGGAATACTTTCTTTTTAAATAAAACTACTGATACTATTTGAATTATTACTGTTAGTGTTTCTATTACGAATACTCCACCAATAACTGCTAGTGATAATTCATGACCGGTTAAGATAGCAATAGTAGCTAATGTAGCTCCTAGTGTTAGACTTCCGGTATCGCCCATAAATACTTTGGCTGGATTTGCATTATATACTAAGAATCCCATAATAGAACCTACTAATATAAATGAGAATATACCAATATCTTGATAACCTTCAATCCAATAACTTCCCCAAGAAATTAAACCGAATGCTAAGAATGCGATAGCTGATAGGCCACCAGCTAATCCATCAAGACCATCTGTTAAGTTTACAGCGTTAGATGAACCTACTAATAAGAATAAAATAAATACTCCATAGAACCAATCTAGACGCCATTCAATATTCAATAGAGTTATTTCTAAAATAGAATTAGCATCTGTATATTTACGATATAAAATATAAAATATTAAGGCTACGATAAATTGAAGTAATAGTTTTTGAAATTGAGATAGTCCTTTATTTTGATTTTGCTTTATACTTAGATAGTCATCTAGAAAACCAATTAATCCATATGATATAAAAACAAACATAACTATTAATAGGTTTACTGAAAATTCTATTTTATTAGTTAATAATAGAAAAACAGTAGTAATAATCGTTGGTATTATAAAGATTAATCCTCCCATAGTAGGAGTTCCTGATTTTCTTTGATGGTTTTCTACATAAACATTTATTCTTTGTCCTGCTTTAATTTTTTTTAGTAGTGGTATAGCTATAAGACCAAAAGCAGTTGATAGTAAGAAACCTATCATTAAAGCAAATAGCGACTTTGTTAAAGTTAGCATATTACACTTCCTTTTCTTAGATAGATTATATCATAAAATCTATTATAATATTTAAAATATGTATGGGACTTTACATACGGTTGTCAATTACTTAACAATATTTTGATAGTAGAATTTTCTTTAACTATAGTTCCAGGTTCAGGAGAGATTGATTTAATGATATTACCAGTTCCAGAATAATTTATAGTTAGTTTTTTTAGCTGTGATTTTGCTTCTTTTATGGTAAGCCCAATTACATTAGGTACTTCAGTATATTTAATATCATACCAAAATTCTTCTTTATCTAGAGTATATTCTGATTTTTTAATATTTAGGGAAGCAATAACATCTATCATAATATTTTTAGCAATTGGAGCTGAGACGGTACCTCCATATTGGGTTATTCCTTTAGGATTATCAATAGCTACGTATACTACGGCTTGAGGATTATCTGCTGGTAAGAAACCAATAAATGATACGATATAGTTTCCTGTTAGATAAATTCCATTTTGAACTTTTTGTGCAGTTCCTGTTTTGCCACCTACACGGTATCCTTCAATATAAGCGTTTCTTCCAGTACCGTATGCTACGACAGTTTCTAGGGTACTTCTTACAGTCCTACTAGTTTCATTACTTATTACTTTTCTTACAATATGTGGTTTAGTCTCTTCAATAATTTCTCCGGTATTAGGTTCAACAATTCTTTTTACGATGTATGGTTTATATAGAGTACCTCCATTAATGGCTGCTGATACTGCGGTTATTTGCTGAATTGCGGTTACACTTATACCTTGACCAAATGCAGTAGTAGCAAGTTCTACAGGCCCAACTTTATCTAAATTAAATAATATTCCATTTCCTTCGCCGTTTAAGTCGATTCCTGTTTTTTCTCCAAAGCCAAACAAATTGATATATTTAAATAATTTTTCTTTACCTAATTTATTACCTAGGGATACAAATCCTGGGTTACAACTATTTTGAACTACTTGTAAGTATGTTTGTGAACCGTGTCCGCCTGACTTCCAACATTTAATTCTAGCACCATCGACGTTAACGCTTCCAGAGTCATGAAAGGTATCGTTAATTAGATCAACGGTATTTTCTTCAATTGAAGCTGCTAGAGTGATTATTTTAAATGTAGAACCTGGTTCATATGTCGCCCAAACGGCATGATTTCTATTAATTACTTCTGTAGAATAATTTTTATAATTAGATGGATCAAAGTCAGGTTTAGAAGATAAGGCTAATATTTCACCATTATTAGGGTTCATGACAATTGCCCAAGCACCATTAGCATTATATTTATCCATAACATTATTTAATTCTCTTTCTACGGCTGCTTGAATATCATAATTAATAGTTAAATATAAATCCATTCCATTAGTGGGTTCTTCGTAAATGCTACTTTTTTCTAATTTGTTACCTTTAGCATCGGAAAAATATTTAATAGCACCAGATACTCCGGTTAAGTATTTATCGTATGTTAATTCTAATCCAGATAAACCTTGATTATCAATGCCAACATAACCGATGGAGTGAGAAAGAAGAGTATTATATGGATAATATCTTTTACCTTCTTTTAATAAATATACACCTTCATAATTTAATTCATTTATTTTATCTGCTACATCAAATGATAGTTGTCTACCTTCTGGATGGATAATTTCTACGGAAGAACGTTTATTTACGTGTTCGCTTATAACTTTTTCATCAACATTCAAAATATTTGCTAAATCCTTTACAACATCATCTTTATTTTTTATTTGATTGGGAATTACTACTAAAGATACTGTTGTAAGGTTAGAGGCAACAGTTACATTATCACTAGTTATAATTCTACCTCTATTAGCTCCAATTATTAGATTTCTACTCCAAAGATTATTAGCTAAATTATTTAATTTATCATAATCAATTACTTGAATATAAAATACTTTTCCAATAATTAATATAAAACAAAATATAATTACTAATAATGTTATTTTTATTCTTTTATGTATTTTTTTATTAAACATATTATCCCTCTACATAAGTATATTAATAAGTGAGAAAAAAATAACAAATAAAAAAAGAGGCTGACCCCCTTAAGGAACAGCCTCCCAAAAAGAATAAAAAGGGGTTGGCTAGTGTGATACTAGCACCAATTCGCCTAAGAAATTTGAATTGGTGATTAATATACTAATCGAAGTCATCTTTTTTGTCAATACTAAAATTAAAAAAAATGTAGAATTTTTTAAATTTATTCAAATTTATTGAAAATATAGATGATATATGTTAAAATTTTCATTAGATAGTAGGTGAATACTTTGACTGATAATAAAAGATTAAGTGATAATAAAAAAAGGTTATTAATATCTATATCAATAGTAGTACTTGCTTTAACTTTAGTTGGTGGTACTTTTGCATATTTAATGCTTGGAATGGATATTACTAATGGTAATTATATATCTAAAACTGATTGTTTTGATATTATTTATGATAATACTAATGATGATGGTACAATGGATATTGCAGGTACTTTAATGCCTTCTGTTAGCTATAAAGGTGGATTATCAGGTAATATGGGTATTGGTTCATCTTGTGATATCGATGCACAAGGTAATTTACTTTTAAATATTAGTGAACAATCCTCAATATTAACTAGTCAGGTAGAAGATCATTGTGAGAATATTGATACATTGGAAACTTTACATTATAATCAAACTAAATGTAATAGTACTGAAAATGCAGTATGGGTCGTTAATGGTTCTGCCTTAAAGTATGCTGTTTATGATGAAAATAATGATGAATTTATTTCGGTTGGGTATGTAGATACTGTTAGTAGAGATATAAAAATGTATGAAAATTTTGATATACCATCTGATGGTAGTTTGTTAGATTTTAAAATATATATATGGTTAGATGGTAATTTAGTTGATGAAGGTTATTCATTCGCTAGTTTGAGTGGGTATATATATGCCGATGTTAGACAAATTGGTGAAGTTCAACCGGAGGTTCCGGTCTTGGATTCTGGTATGGTGCCAGTAACAATAACTGATAATGGTACTGTGATAACTATATCTCCTGATGATTCAAATTGGTATGATTATAATAATAAAGAATGGGCAAATGTTGTATTAGTAAAGGAAAGTGGAGTAAATTCAAGACAATATTATTTAGATAATTCTAATACAAAGGTATTACAGTCTGATATTTTAGCATATTATGTATGGATACCTCGATATAAGTATAAAATATCGTCTTTAGAGGCTGTTTCAATTGATATTGATTTTGAAACTGCAGAGTCGGCTATGTCATTAGGAAATGCAAAAACAAACTATAGAACACATCCAGCTTTTTGGTGGGATAATGATAATGATAATGTAGTAGATTCAAATGAAATGTTATCTGGAATATGGGTAGGAAAATTTGAGACAACAGGTTCATCAACATCTCCGACGATATTACCAAATGCTGTTCCTCTTGTGAAGCAAAAATTAGGTAATCAATTTACAACAAGTCAAAAATTTATTCAATACGGATTATCTAATTCTAGTACTGATGCTCATTTAATGAAGAATAGTGACTGGGGAGCAGTGGCGTATTTATCACATTCCAAATATGGAATAAATAAAG
This sequence comes from Bacilli bacterium, assembly GCA_017409025.1. Lineage (GTDB taxonomy): Bacteria > Bacillota_I > Bacilli_A > RF39 > UBA660 > RUG705. Next base: position 33,589 of record JAFQTN010000007.1, read on the forward strand.
AAATACGAATAAATAATAGTTCTGTATATACAGGTTGTGGTGCAGCTACAGTAGATGATGGTGCAAGTACAACATGTCCAAATGCATTTGGAACAGTGTCAGTATATCCACAAAGCACAACTGGAAATATAACCGGAGTATTTGATATGTCAGGTGGAAAGAATGAATATGTAATGGGCCATTATGGAGATATACTTACTAGTAATGATAATTCAGCTTTTACTGTAATGCCAGATAAAAAATATTACGATTTATATTCAACAACTGTTTTTTCAGGAGATGTTAATAGTAATTTATCAAAATGTACAACAGAAACATGCGGTGGTCATGCTTTAAATGAAACAGCAGGATGGTATAGTGATAATAAAACGGGAGGTTTTGTTTCTGCTTCAAGTAAGCCTTGGTTCGTACGTGGTGGATTATACAGCGGTGGAGCATCAGCAGGTATATTTTACTTTAATGACCATTATGGTACTGGATTTGACACCTACTCATGGCGTTCTGCGATTGTAACAGGGATTGTAGCGTAGCATTTTGCTTTTTTACAACGTGTAGATAATATTTAGAATCAAAAAAATAAAATTTTAAAATAATAAAAAAATCTCTGGTTCTATTAATTGGCCAGAGATTTTTTATGCATTTTTTTATTTTTGAAAAAGTAGTTATAATACAAAATAGTGAACTTTGATAAAGTTAAGTATATTAGCAAATATATTTATTTAATATAGAGAATGTTGGTTCTTTATATTTTTTTCATTATGTGATAAAATATATTTAATTATTTGGAGGTGCTTTATGAGTTTTTCTACGGATATAAAGAATGAAGTGACTAGGTTAGATTCTACTAGGGAAGAATTAATTAGTGAATTATCTGCTATAGTTAGAAATAGTGCATTAATAGATAGAAGTATCGTTATTACTATTGAGAATAATTCTGTTGCTAGAAGAATATTTAAGTTATTTAAGAATGTTTATGATATAACTCCAATTATTACCGTTAGAAAGAAATATTTTAATAATGGTTTATCTTATATATTAGAAATTAAGAATAAGAATAAGCAAATATTAGATGATTTATCAATTATAAATAATGGTGAGTATAAATCTATTCCTTTAGAATATATATATTCTGATGATGATTTGGTTAGAGCTTATCTTAGAGGAGTATTTTTATCATGTGGTAGTATAAATGATCCGAAAACTTCAAAATATCATTTAGAACTACTTGTAGATACTTTGGAATATGCTAATTTTATTAGTAAATTACTTAATGATAATGATTTAAATAGTAGGGTAATTTCTCGTGAGAAAAAGTATATGGTATATATAAAAGAGGCTGAGAAGATTAGTGATTTTTTAAGAATAATTAAGGCTTATAATGCAGTAATGTATTATGAAGATATACGTATATATAGAGATCATAAGAATATGACTAATAGACTTAATAATTGTGAACAGGCTAATATGGATAAGATATTTTTTACGGCATCTAATCAGATTAGAGATATAGAAAAATTAAAAGAATATGATATGATGGATTTAATTGATGAGAAACTTAAAATAGTAATTGAATATAGGGTTAAGTATCCAGAGGCTAGTTTAAATGATCTTAGTGATATTATCAGTTTAGAAACCGGGAATAAGATTAGTAAATCGGGTTTAAATCATAGGTTTAGAAAAATTAGAGAGATTGTTGCTAATATAGAAAATAAAGATTGATAAAATATAAAAAGAATGTTATAATTAGTTTGTGAGTTATTAGTATTTTAAATAAAGAAGTAGTTATTATTTTATAATTATAGAGAGTTAGTGGTTGGTGGAAACTAATATATTGATAATAATGAATTACATATTTATAGCTAATCGGGTGAAACCGTTATCTAATTAAGGAAATAAAAGGATGGTACCGTCTTCAAGAGACTCCTTTGGTATCATTCTTTTTTGTTTGTTTAGGAGGTATTTATGGATAAAAAATATTTTAGTAGAGCTGGTAATTTAGATGAGAATTTTTTTAAAAGACCTGGAGATATTCCAGAAACACCTAGAAAAAATACTTTAAGATCAATAGATAATATAGAAGAATATTTGCTTAAAGTAGTTAGTGGTAAGAAATATGATTATGTTTGTGAACTTGGTACTTTAGTAGGTGGAGGAAATACAATAGTAGATATTAATAGATTACAAGAAATGGTAAATTCAGGTTTTAATATTATTAGTGCTGAATATATAAATGATAATATGATAATGGTTGAATTTCAAGAATTTAGAAAAGATACAAGAGGAATTAGGAGGTAAATATGTCTTATTATAAAAATAGTGATGGTATTGGACAGGATATGATGTCTTCAGATAGTTTTTTTAGAGGTCATACACCAAAAAGTGGACCATATACTGAAGAAGAAGTTAGAGAATACTTAGATATTGTAGTAAGTGGAACGATGATTCCAGGTGCTAGTGAATGTGGTAAAATGTATGTAAGTTTTGAAAAATTAAAAGAATTAGTGGATGAAGGATATAATATTATAAGGTTATTAAATCCAGAAGATGTAAATCCACATAAAATATATATAGAATATCAAAAATGTGATAAAGTAAATAATAATAAACACGGGAGGTAATAAAATGACATTATTTGAAGATTTAAAATGGAGAGGATTAGTACAAGATATTAGTGATGATGCATTAATAGATAAATTAAACAATGAAAGTCTAACTTTTTATATAGGAACAGATCCAACTGCGGATTCTATGCATATTGGACACTATTCATCGTTTCTAATTAGTAAAAGGTTAGCAAAATATGGACATAAACCAATACTTTTAGTAGGGGGAGCCACTGGTTTGATTGGAGATCCTAAACCTACTGCTGAAAGGCCTATGATATCTAAAGAAGAAGTAGAACATAACTTTAAAGGATTAAAGAAACAAGCTGAAGAAATTTTTGGATTTGAGGTTGTTAATAACTTTGATTGGACTAAAGATATTAATGTAATTGATTTCTTAAGAGATTATGGTAAATATTTTAATATTAATTATATGTTAGCGAAAGATAAAGTAAAATCAAGAATGGAAAGTGGAATTACATATGCAGAATTTTCATATATGATTTTACAAGCATTAGATTTTATGTATTTATATGAAAATAGAAATTGTATATTACAAGTAGCAGGATCAGATCAATGGGGAAATATAACATCAGGAATTGAACTTGTTAGAAAGAAATTAGGAAAAGAAATATATGGTATGGTTATGCCACTTGTGACTGATTCTAATGGGGTTAAATTTGGAAAAACTGAAGGTAATGCTTTATGGTTAGATAAAAATAAAACATCATCATATGAACTATATCAATACCTAATTAACTTAGAAGACTCTATGATTATTGATTACTTGAAGAAGTTGACATTCTTAACTAAAGAAGAAATCGAAGCAATAGAAGAAAGTCATAAAGAAAATCCACATCTAAGAGAAGCTCATAAGAGATTGGCTAAAGAAATTATAACTGATTTACATGGCGAGGAAGAATATAATAAAGCAGTAATGATGAGTGAAGCGCTATTTACTGGTAAATTTAATGATTTAAATAAGAACGAAATAGAAGAATTATTTAATGGATACAATAAAATAGAAGTATCTGTTGGTTTAAATATAATGGATTTACTTCTTAATATGGGAATTGCTAATAGTAAAAGAGAAGCAAAAGAATATATAACTGGAAATGCAATCTCTATTAATGGAGAAAAAGTTAACGATTTAGAATATATTATTAGTGATAAAGATTTCTTAGATAAAACATATATTATTGTAAAAAGAGGAAAGAAAAATTACTATATTGGTATAAATAAATAGGAGTATTGTATGAAAAAGAAGTTCTTAGATAGAAGGGATGGTACTAGATTAAAATCTGGTGGATTCGAAAAAATTTGGTATGCACTAAAAAGTAAAAGAAGTGAGAATGAAGTACATATATTAAAAGAAATAGATGTTACTGAATTAAAAAAATATTATGAAAAACTAAAAAAAGATAATAAAGATATTACTTATTTTCATTTATTTTCTACGGCTACTGCTAAAATTCTTTATAATAAACCATTATTAAATAGATTTGTAATTAATGGGAGTTGTTATAAAAGAAATGATATAAGTTTATCTTTTGTAGCTAAAACAGAATTTACTGATGATGCTAAAGAATTATTTACTGTAATGAAAGTAGATAAAGAAGATAATCTTAATACAATTAGTAAAAAAATATTAGGTGATGTAAAAAAAGTTAGAAGTAATCAAGGAAATAATACTGACGATTTCATGGATAAATTAAAAATATTACCTAAATTCTTAATAAAAATTATTACTTGGTTAATTAAATTTTTAGATAATCATGATTTATTACCAAGTTCATTAACTGATGGAAGTATCTATCATAGTACAGTACTTTTATCTAATTTGGGTAGTATTCATTGTGATGGAATATATCATAACTTAACTAATTTTGGAACTAATTCTATTGTAGTTACTATTGGTGAAATAAAAGAAAGTGTAAAAGTAATTGATGGAAAAATAGAGAAAAGAGCTGTATGTCAATTTGGTATAACACTAGATGAAAGAATTGCTGATGGTGTATATTTTGCTAAATGTGTTAATATGTTAGAGTATATATTAAATAATCCTAATTTATTGGAGGATAGAGTAGATGCTAAAGTCAATCTTACTGAGAATAAATAAATTTGTTAGTGATGTCTTGGATAAAATTACTAAAAAAGAACCTTGGTATAAATATTATGATAAGGGTGATAAGATAAATTATCCTGATTTAACTATTTATGAACTTATTGCTAAAACAGCTGAGATGTATCCAAATAATTATGCATTTTTATACTATGGTAAAAAAATTAGTTATAGGGAATTTCTTATCAGGATAAAGAAAACTGCTAGTGCTTTACTTGAATTAGGAGTCAAAGAAGGAGATAGAGTAACTATTTGTATGCCTAATACTCCTGTAGCAATAATTACTTTTTATGCTATTAATATGATAGGTGCTACTGCTAGTATGATTCATCCATTGTCAAGTGAAAATGAAATAGAATTTTATTTAAATGAAGCAAGTAGTAAACATATATTAACTATCGATTTAGTATATGATAAATTAATGAAAGTTATTGATAAAACCAAGGTAGAGAATATTATTGTAAGTAGTGTTAGTGATGATATGAATAGTTTTATGCATTTTATGTATTGGTTCTTTAATGGAAGAAAAAATAAAATTGTAAAGAATGAAAAATCTATTTTCTACAAAGACTTTATTAAAAAAGGTATATATATAAAAGAGTTTGAATGCGCGAAGAGAGGTCAAGATGATGAAGCAGTAATATTATATAGTGGAGGAACAACTGGTAGTCCTAAGGGAATAGTTTTGACTAACTTAAATTTTAATGCGTTGGCTATGCAATGTCATTTAATGTGTCATCCAGCTAAAGCAGGAGATTCTATTTTAGCAATATTACCAATATTTCATGGTTTTGGATTGGGTGTTTCTATACATACTCCTTTATATATTGGTATGCAAGTTATATTAGTTCCTGATTTTAGCCCAAGAAAATTTGGTAGTTTGATAAAAAAATATAAACCTAATTTTATTACTGGAGTTCCTACTTTATATGAAGCATTATTAAAAACTAAATTAGGTAAGAATGATTTGTCTTCTTTGACTTGTGTTGTTAGTGGTGGAGATACTTTAATACCATCATTTAAAAAGAAAATAGATGAATTTCTATTAAAGCATGGTTCAAAGACTAAAGTTAGATGTGGATATGGATTAACTGAATCTACTGGTGCTAGTTGTTTGAATCCGAAGAATGAATATAGAGATAACAGTATTGGTATTCCTTTACCAGATATGTTATATAAGATTGTTAAAATAGGAACACTAACTGAAGCTAATACTATGGAAGATGGAGAAATATGTATAAATGGACCTACTGTTATGAAAGGTTATTTAAATAATCCTGAAGAAACTAATAAGACGTTAGTAAAACATCCTGATGGAAAAGTATGGCTTCATACTGGTGATATTGGTTGTATGGATAAAGATGGTTTTATTTATTTTAAACAAAGATTAAAAAGACTGATCGTTTCATCTGGTTATAATATATATCCTTCATATGTGGAAGATATTATATGTAGTCATCCTTTAGTTGATCAGGCAGTAGTTATTGGTATTCCACATGAATATAAAAAACAAGTTGCTAAGGCATATATAGTATTAAAAAAAGGAGAAAAACCAAGTATTAGTACTAAGAAAAAAATAAAAAAATATTGTGAAGAAAAATTATCTAAATATTCATGGCCTTATGAATATGAATTTAGGGATAGTCTTCCAACAACATTAGTTGGTAAGGTAGCATATAAAAAATTAGAAGAAGAAAATAACAAGAAAGGAGAATAGATATGATTTTAGATGGTAAAAAAATTAAAAATCAAATACTAGATGAATTAAAAGATGAAGTTAATAATCTAACAATCAAACCTAAATTAGTAGTAATTCAAGTTGGTAATAATGAAGCTAGTAATGTATATATAAAACAGAAAAATAATATGTGTAATTATATAGGTTATAATTTTGAACATTTTAAATTAGATGAAGATACTAATATAGATAACTTATTGGAATTAATATATAAATTAAATAATGATGATAGTGTTAATGGAATACTTGTGCAATTACCATTACCAAAACATATTGATTCAAATAAGATTATTAATGCAATATCTCCAGTTAAAGATGTAGATGGTTTAACTGATACAAATATTGGTATGTTATGTCATAAGAAAGATTCTCTATATTCTTGTACGCCTTATGGGGTTATGGAATTATTAGATAGATATGATATAGATGTAAGTGAGAAGAATGTAGTAATTGTTGGAAGAAGTGATTTAGTAGGGAAACCTATGAGTATGATGATGTTAAATAAAGATGCAACAGTTACTATATGTCATTCTAAAACTAATAATTTGACGGAATTTACTAAAAAAGCAGATATCTTAATTGTAGCTATAGGAAAACCAAATTTTATAACTACTGATATGATAAGAGAAGATGCTATAGTTATAGATGTTGGAATATCTAGGACAGAATTAGGACTATGTGGAGATGTGGATTTTGATAGCGTAAAAGATAAAGTAAAATATATTACACCAGTACCTGGTGGAGTAGGTCCAATGACTGTAGCGATGCTTGGTAAAAATATTTTAAAAGCTTATAAATTACAAAACAAATAAAGAAATTAGTTATTTAACTAGTTTCTTTTTAAATATAATAAAAAAGATTGATTTTAATTAAAAATTATGTTATGTTTATATGGACTGCAAAGAGTAATTTGATAGATAAAACGTTTTTTTAGATAAAAAGAACGTTTTTTTGCGTTGTTCGGAGGTGTTTATGGAATTATCTAAAAAAGAGATAATACTTGAAGAGAAAAGGCTTGAAGATACTACTGATATCATACGTAGTAAGATATCAGAACTAGGTCAAGAACTATATGATAGAGATGATAAAGTTCTTGAATTTAAAAAGTTTATGTGGGATAACAGAACTGATATGGATCCTACAGAACTTAAAACCATGATGAGTGATAATGACCTAGAAATTAGTATGATGATGAATAAGGGGGAATATTTACAAAAATTATTTAAGGTTCAAAATAATCCATATTTTGGCTCAATAATATTTAATGATGGGAAAAATAAAGATGAAGTATATATTGGGATAACTCATGTAATCGATAATAAAAATAAATATTATGTACATGACTGGAGAAGTCCTATATGTAGTTTGTTTTATGATTATGAAGTTGGACCATGTAGTTATATGGCTCCGATGGGTAAAATTAATGGTAATATTGATAGAAAAAGACAATATACTATTAAAGATGCTAAACTACTTCATATATTTGATAATAATATCAATATAGATGATGAATTATTACAAGAGGTACTTGCTAATGAATCTAATGATAAGATGAAGAATATTGTTAATACAATTCAAATGGAACAGAATAAGGTTATTAGAAATACTGATGATAAAACTTTAATAGTACAAGGAATAGCGGGTTCAGGTAAAACATCAGTTGCTCTTCATAGAATAGCATTTCTTTTGTATAAAATAGAAAATTTAAAATCTAATAATGTCTTGATATTTTCTCCGAATAAAGTATTTTCAGAATATATTTCTAACGTTTTACCAGAACTTGGTGAAGACAATACAATGCAGACAACAATTAATGATTTTCTTGATATGGAAATAAAAGAATTTAAAAAAGTAGAAAGTTTTACTTCATTTATTGAAAGAAGTTATACTATTAGAGGTGATTTTGAATTTATTAAATATAAACAAAGTGATATGATATATGATGATATAGATAAATATATTGATAGTATTTGCAAGAATGTTAAGTTTATGGATGATTTATTTACAAGAGATTATAGTTATACTAAAGATGAACTTAATTATATGTTAAATAATAGATATGGAAAATTTCCTTTATGTGAAAGAATTAAATTTATGGCTATAAAATTAAGTGAAGTAAATTTTAAAGGTAGACTTCATAAGGCTAAAACTATAGAAAAAGAATTATATGAAAGATTAAATATGGATAGAGATTTAATCAAAATATATATTAATTTCTTTAGTAGTGAATTTAGTAAGATAAATAAAGATATTTCTTATATTAAAGATAATAAAAATATAATTCACTATGATGATGCTTGTTTATATGTATATATGAAGTGTAAGTTATTTGGATATAACTATAATACATATATTAAACAAATAGTGATTGATGAAGCCCAAGATTATAGTATGGGTCAATTAAAGCTAATAAATAAAATATTTAAGAATGCTTCTTATACGATACTTGGTGATGTTAATCAAACTATTAATCCATATTATAAATATAATAGTTTAGAAGATTTAACAAAAATATTTGATAGTAGTAAGTATATAGAACTTACTAAAACATATAGATCATCAGAAGAAATAATTGAATTTAGTAATAAAGTATTAGGTCTTAATCATGTAACTGCTATTAGAAGAAATACTAATATTCCAGTAATTGAAAGAGAAGAAGATAATTTATATGAACAACTTATTAGTGATATTAATGAATGTAGAAAATATGGTAAGAGTATAGCAATAGTTACTAAAAATGATTCAGAATGTGATAGGATATATAAATTGTTTAAAGACACTGATATATCTAAGATAGATAATCAAAGTAAGAAGTTTAATAGAAAATTTGTTGTAGTTCCAGTATATATGGCTAAAGGATTAGAATTTGATAGTGTAATTATTTATACTGATAAAGATAATAAATATATGGAAAGTGAGAAATATTTATATTATGTTGCGATAACTAGAGCACAACACAAATTAATTGTTTATAATCAATAGAGAAAGAAACAATTTGTTAGGAATAACAAGTTGTTTTTTTGTTTGATAATTCGTTAAATAATAAAATTTGTTTGTCCAAAATATGTCAAATTAATAATTTTAAAAAGTAAATAAAAAACTTTGTACGAATAATGTTATTGAAGGAGGAATTAATGAAAGAAAATAAAATAGACACAATTACAAATTTATTTGAGGGTAGTGAAATAAGAAGTATTTGGGATAGTGAAAAAGAAGATTATTATTTTAGTGTAGTTGATGTTATTAGTGCATTAACGGGAAGTAATAATCCAAGAAATTATTGGAATATGCTTAAGAAAAGATTAATAGAAGATGATGGAAGTGAGTTGTACACAAAATGTGTACAACTGAAAATGAAATCTCAAAAAGATGGAAAGAACTATCTAACAGATACACTGGATACTGAAGGAATCTTTAGACTTATTGAATCTGTTCCGAGTCCTAAAGCCGAACCATTTAAAATGTGGTTTGCTTCTTTAGGAAAAGAAAGAATTGATGAAGTATTTGATCCAGAAAAAGCAATTGATAGAGCGATTGATTATTATCGTAAAAAAGGTTATTCAGATAACTGGATTGAAACTAGATTAAAAGGAATTCTTAATCGCAAGAAATTAACAGATGTGTGGAAAGAGAATGGAATTACTGAAAATTATGAATATGCGATGCTAACTAATGAAATTTATAAAACTTGGTCTGGTATGAAAGCTAATGAATATAAAGATTTTAAAGGTATTAGAAAAGAATCTTTAAGAGATAATATGACAGATATAGAAGTAATACTTACTGATTTGGGTGAAATAACTGCAAGGGATATAGCAAAATATGAGCGTCCTCAAGGTTTGAAAGATAATTTAAAAGTTGCTAAAAGAGGTGGAGATGTATCTAAAATAGCAAGAGAAAGTTATGAGATACAAACTGGTAGACGTGCGATAACTAGTAGAAATAATCTCTATATAAAATATTCTGGTGATACTAAATTAACAACTAAAAATAAATTTTAGAAAATAATATTGCTTAATTTAATAAAGAATGTTATAATCTAGTTAACTTATTAATTAATGCGAAGACGGGCTTGGAAACCTATCAGCAATATGTATATATAGAGGGATTCTTATGAATAAGTAAAGTGGAACCGCGGCATTAGTCGTCTTTACAATTAAAGAATTTCTCTTTTTATTATTTTGGAGGTAGTAGTTATGAGTGTAAAAATTGAAGGAATAGAAAGACTTAGGGCTAATTATTATAATAAAATAGTAATTAATCAGGATCCTGCTTATGGGAATTATAGTGTTTCAGTAAAAGGTAATCCAATTAAACATGATACGGAACGTGTTGGTGAAAGATTTGGAGAAAGTTTTAAAAATAAAAGTGATGATGAACAAATAAGAGAAATAATTGAAGATTATCTTAGATATACTAAAATATGTGGATATACAGATTTAATACGTTTACCTGGTTATGGAGAAAAAAGATTTAATGTAGTATATGGCAATTTTGGTTATAGGGAAATGTTACTTCGTTTGTTTAAATTTAATAAAGATTTTGGTGATATTTTAGGAAAAATACAACAGAAATATTATCAAGATAGATTTGATTTTTGTTATGAAGAAAAAGGGATAAAAACATTTAAAATAAGTGCTGATGCAACTGGTACTGGTTATACTTTAGATTTAGATAAATTATATAGTGGTGCTAAAGAAGAAGAATATTTTAAACATATAATATTAATGGAAAAAGATTTTAGATTAACTGATTGTGAAAAAAAATTCATAGATGATTTTATAATAAATATTTTTTCTAAATTTGGTGAAAAAATAGAAATCGAAAAAGTATATAATAGTGAATATGAATGGGCAAGAAGTAAAGTTACTGGATATATATTTAAATGTGGTGATGTAAAAGTATATATTGATAATTGTTATCCATTATTGCATATTCTTGTAACAGTTGGTAATTATAATTTAAGTTTAGAAGCAAAAAAAGAAAATAGTATGAAAAGACAATTGGCTATGGAGGGATTTTAAAATGAAAGAAGAAAAAATAACAATGCAAGAAATGGTAAATTATTGTAAACAATATGGATTTATTTTCCAAGGAAGTGAAATATATGATGGGCTTGCAAATACTTGGGATTTTGGTCCTGTTGGAGCAATGCTAAAAGATAATATTAAGAAAGCATGGATAAAAAAATTTATTCAAGAAGATGTTAATAATGTTGGTTTGGATAGTGCAATTTTAATGAATCCTAAAACATGGGAAGCATCAGGACATTTAAAAACATTTTCTGATCCACTTATAGATTGTAGGGAATGTAATACAAGACATAGGGCAGATAATTTAATTAATGATTATGCTAAAGAATCTATTGGGGATTCAATGACTCAAGATGAGATGATTAATTATATTAAAGATAATAAGGTTCCATGTCCAAAATGTGGTAAATCTAATTTTACTGATATTAGACAATTTAATTTAATGTTTAAGACATTCCAAGGTGTAACTGATGATGCCAAAGCTACAATTTATTTGAGACCAGAAACAGCTCAGGGTATATTTGTAAACTTCTTAAATGTTCAAAGAAGTATGAGATTAAAAGTTCCTTTTGGTATAGGTCAAGTAGGAAAGAGTTTTAGAAATGAAATAACACCAGGAAACTTTATATTTAGAGTAAGAGAATTTGAACAAATGGAATTAGAATTTTTCTGTAAACCTGGAACAGAATTAGAATGGCATAAATATTATAAAGATTATTGTTATAATTATTTATTATCCTTAGGTATTGATAAAGATAGATTAAGATTAAGAGATCATTCAAAGGAAGAATTAAGTTTTTATAGTAATGCTACTACTGATATTGAATATTTATTCCCGTTTGGATGGGGAGAACTTTGGGGTATTGCTTCAAGAACAGATTATGACTTAACTCAACATCAAAATGTATCAGGTACTAGTATGTTATATAATGATCCTGAGACTAATGAAAAATATATTCCTTATGTAATAGAACCATCTGTTGGTGTAGAAAGAACTGTACTTACTGTTTTATGTGATGCATATACTAAAGAACAAATATCAGAAACTGATACTAGAGAAGTTATGAAGTTTCATCCATATTTAGCTCCATATAAGTGTTGTATCTTACCACTTGCTAAAAAATATCATGGTGAAAAAGCTACAGAAATTTATAGAGAGTTTAGTAAATATTTTACTACTACATATGATGAATCAGGTTCTATCGGTAAACGTTATAGAAGACAAGATGCTATTGGAACTCCGTTCTGTATCACTATTGATGATGAGACTATTAATAATGGTACAGTAACAATAAGAGATAGAGATACGATGGAACAAGTTACTTTAAAACTAGAAGATGTAAGAAAATATATTGAAGAGAGAATTGAATTCTAATGATGATCAGGGCAGTTTTGGAAAGTAGACATAAATTTATTTATTATGATAATGAAAGTATTGACTCATTAAGAGAATTATCTAATGAATATGTAGCAAAACTTAATAGTACTGAACCAATAGTAATTCATATATTAGATGAAACCCTTCCTGTTCCTAGCGATAATCCATTATTAAATAAAGATATAATTAATAGCTTTCATAATAGATACTATGAATTATTAATATTTTTATCTATTATAGATGAGATTATAAATCATATAAATAATGAAGAATTAAATAAATATTTACTACGTTTATTTAAAATGGTTTCGTATTGTGGTAATGCTGAAATTAAAGATGTTAAAACATTAAGAACGATGTTAATAGATAGCAAGAATATATATAAAGAAACATATATAGAATATATAACTACCGGTAATTATGGGGATTTTTATAATAAAGTTCCAATTAAATTTGTTATGTTAGATAATATATTACCAGTATTAAAAGAAAAAATTAATTTAGAAGAACATTTTAACATATTATTAGAATTAAAGGGTGATATATCTAAATATACATCTAGAGCTATCAATGACTATATTGCATCAAGATGTAATGGATATTTATCTATGAATGTATTATTAGAAAGTGAAACTGATTGGAAAAGTTGGCATTCAAATAATGGACAATTAATTGAATGGTGTCATGATTATACAAATATTGATTTGAGAACTGTGAAAAAAAGAACTAGACAGAATTAAAAAAAGAATATTTAATATATTCTTTTTTTCTTGTTTAATCAAATATTTTATAATATAATTATCTTAGTAAAGGAGACTTAAATATGGAAAATAGTTCTTTTAAAAATAGAAATTTATTAGTATTAGCATTTGAAATATTACTTATTATAGTAGCAATAGGTGGTTTAACTTTCGCTACTTCTAGATTATTAGATAGTAGTTCTAGTGCAATTTTGACTTTTGGTGAATACAATGTTGATTATATTGGGAAGACTGAAATTGCTGTATCAGAATTAGAACCAATATCTGATAGTTTAATTAATTATAATACTAGTGAAGATGTAATTAGAGTAGAGTTTTCTTTCAGGGGAGTAGATACTAATGAGAATGAAGATTTAATATATGATATTATGTTAAAAGATATTAATATAGATTGTTCTTTATTGAATGAGTATACTAAATGGAATTTATATAAAAATGGAAAATTATTATATAATGGTAATTTTGATCCGGAGTTTGATGGTAATATTTTAACTGATAATTATAGATTTACAGAGACTCAACAAGATTTACCTAAACATAATCAAGATTATGATGATTATGTACTAATAATATGGATTAGTGAGGCTTGTGAAGATTTAACTAATTGTGAATATGTAGATCAAACTAATATAGTTAATAGCAATTTAGATATGAAATTATTTATAGCAGTATCTACTGGTAAAAAGGTAGAATATCAAAGAGTTGCTAATGATAATTATGTATGTGTAAATAAACCAGAGTTATATAACAAAATGGTACCTGTTTATTATGATAGTGGTAATTGGAAGGTAGCGGATACTACTAATAGTGATGTTAGTAAATTATGGTATGATTATGGAAAAGCTAGATGGGCTAATGCAGTAGTTGTTAATACTGATAAATATAATAATAGTAAAGTAGGTGCTATAGTTAGTGAAGAAGATATTTTAGCATATTATGTATGGATACCTAGATATAAATATAAATTATGGAATAGTGAGGAATTAATAACAGATAGTTATAATGCTTATGAAAAGGGAATTGAAATTATATTTGAGAGTGGTGTTAATAGTAGTGGTACTGTTAAGTGTATAGAAGATAAATGTAATAGTAAGAATAATAATTATTTAACACATCCAGCTTTTTCAGATAATTTAAGAGGTTTTTGGATAAGCAAATATGAAATAAGTGATGGTAATAAATTTATTCCTAATGCATCTATACTTATGAATAAAAATTTAGAAGAATATAATAATATTATAAATAATTTAAGTGTAGATTATGGATTAGAAGATATTGCTACTAGTCATGTTGTTACTAATTTAGAATGGGGATCAACATTATATTTAAGTCATTCAAAATATGGAATCTGCGATAGTAATGGATGTAAAAGTGTATCTGTAAATGATAGTTATATTTCTGAAAAAGATAAGAGAGATACTACTACTAGCGATGTATATGGAGTATATGATATGGCTGGTTCTACTGGTGAATATGTTCAAGGAACTACTGGTCTTGGTAGTGCGCTATCGGAAGTGATAATTAAAGGTAATGATACTTGGTATAATGGCTACTATAATAATAATTATAAAGATTATATTATACGTGGAGGCGTGGATACGGGATTATTTAATACTGGAGATATTGGGATGACTAATGTATCTACGAGAAGTGTTTTTGTTAGTAAATAGCAAGAAAAACTAAATGAATTTTAATTTATATATAATGAATTATTTTAAAGAAAAAAGGGACTCAAATGAGTCTCTTTTCGTTGACATAATACTATTAGAATGATATAATTTTTATAGTATGGGAAAGTACCTAAAATAGTTATGAGGTGGAATAATGAAGAAATTATTTAATAGTAGATTTTTATTTATAATGGCTGCTAGTTTAATAGTATTAATATTATTAGTTATTGGAGCTTTTTATTTGTTTGATGACGAGGATAACGAATTTATTAAAAGTGGTTATGTACTTAATCCACTTAGTTCTACTTCGGAAAAATATTTCTTTAATGAAAATGTTGGCTATAAAGAAAATTTGTCTTCGATGATAGAATTTAAGGATGTGGATGATAATACTGTTACTATTTTAAAGGATAGTTTTGTTCATTATTTAGATGAATCAATTTCTTTTCTTAAGAATGGGGCTATTTTAGATTTGAATTCTATTGAAGGGAATAGAGCTGTTTCTTTTTATAATATTACTAATGAATCTGTAATAGAAAAAAAAGATGATAGCTATTTAATTGAATCTGCTAGTGGAGATATTAAACTTAATAATTTTATTGGTAGAATTAGTGATGATAAATACATTGTTGTAGGTAATTTGAATTTAAAGATGGCTGGTAATTCTACGATGATTAAGGGCGATTACTTTGAAGTTGTTTATGTAGAAGAAGGAATTGTAAATATTGAAAACAAAGATGTTAAATATCAAGTTGCTGCAGCAGATACACTTATTCATGTTGACAATGATATTGTAATTGATTTAGGAAATAAAAAAATTAGTTCTTCGGACCAAGATGTAATGTCAATTACTTCAATAACAATAAATGGCAATGAAAATATTGAAATTGTACCTAAAGCTCCTGAAAATAACGAAACTGGCTCAGGTGGTGGTTCTGGCTCTGGATCTGGAAGTGGTTCAGGTTCTGGAAGTGGAGATGGAACTGGTTCAGGTGACGGAAGTGGTGAAGGTACAGGTAATGAAGATGGTGCCGGAGATGGTTCTACCGATGGAAGTGGTTCAGGTGACGGAAGTGGCTCTGGTGGTACTGGTAATGATGGTTCTTTAGGAGAAGAAACTGATGATGTTACAATTTCTTTGAAAGAAGCTACTATAGGTAGTACAAAAATAGATGTAATATTCGATGTTGTTAATAATACTGAAGAAGATTTATTTAAATTACAAGTTGTTAATTTAAATACAGGTAGAACTGTGGATATAGTTGCAGAGGTTTTAAAAGATGTTCAAATTCAAGTTAATTTGTTGACTCCGAATACTAAGTATTTATTTATGGTTGTTAATGAAAAAGATAATGGTAAATATTTTCAAAAAGTATTAGAAACTACTGGATTTGGTATTAAATTGGAAAAATCTTATGCTACTGAAAGTTCTTTAGTTTATAAAGTAATTGTTGATGAGAATGCTGATATAACTAATGCTAAATTATCGTTATATAAATTTAATGAAGAAACGATGCAAAATGAAATTGTGACTACTAGTTATTATGATACTGAGACTGGTGAAATAAAAGAAATAGAAAAAATTACTTATTTATCTAATATAGATGGTATAGAATCGGGAGAATATGAAATAATTTATGATGGTTTGGATAGCAATACTATTTATACTGCTGTATTGGATGAATTTTCTGTTGCTTCTTCTAATTTTAAAGATGTATATAATATTACTTTGACATCTATGACTTTAAAGAAAACACCGTCTTTTAACGAAATGGTTGTATCTAAGAATACTAGTAATGGAAGTTTTGATTTATCTCTTAGTAATATTCAAGATAAGGATAATGCTATTGTTAATTATACTTATATGGTATATAACAAATATGATGATTCGTTGGCAATTAATCCAATTGTTAATAACAATGCTTCTCCAATTACTGTTAAAATAGGACAAGGTGCTAATGAACTGAAAAATGATATTAATTATTATTATAAGGTTATTATAGAGTATTTTGATAATGAAAAATATATTGAATATATTACTACTGATAGTATTGTTTTTGTAATGGGTACTGATCCTTATATCACTGTTGTTCCTAATAGTAGTTTAGTTAGTTATGATGCTATTGGTGCAACAATATATTTGAAAGATAATAGTTGTTTAATTTCAATGCCAGGAAGAGAAATGTGTAATGGCAGCAGTAGTACAGTGATTGAAGTTAGTAGAGTAAATTCTTTAACTGGAGAATTGTTTCCAATATTTACAAAACTTGTAGATTTTGAAGTAACTGATAACGAGATAAAATATGATTTATATGTTGATGGACTTCAAGCTGGAACTACATACAATATTGAAGTTCGGGCTGATAGAATTGATATCGAAGGTGAAGATAGAGATTATATTCTTCATACTGATGAGTCAAAAAGAACTATTACAACAAAATCTTTAACAAATTTTATTGCTGAGTGGACAGATTTTGGTAGTAGTGCAAATCATGTTGTTAATTTAGAAAGTAAATTTATATCAGATGAAGAAACTGGGACAATGACTGGTGAAGAAAGTGCTGCTTCAATTGAAAAGGTTACTATTAAATTATATACGGGAAATAATATTACTGATTTAGAAAGTGTTCTTCCGATAGCTACCAAGAATTTTTATAATACTGATGGATTTAATATAAAAGAGCAATTTTATGATAATGGTTATGTTATAACTACTGATGAGACATTTGGCCTTAATTTAGAAGCGTTAAAAGATATTGGTGTAGATGGAAAACTAAGCGAATATTATACAATTTTGGTTAATGCTTATTATGATATGGCTGGTAAAAATGAAGTTAATTTAACTAATAATGTTACTGCTTATCAGATAAATCCAATATTATTTATGGATGATATTGAAGAACCTATTATTGAAATTCAAGGCATTAATAATAGTGCTTCAGGAAATAAATTTAAGAATTTAACTAATAATGGGACAATAGTTGGTTATAAAGTAACAGCAGCGTTTGATAGAGCTGGTATGGTGCTTAATAAATTGATACCTCAAAAGATTAATTTCTATGTTTATAATTCTAATAAACAGAAAATTAAATTCTATGTGGAGAAAGATAATGGAGATTTACAATTAGTTGATAAAATTTCTTCTGATTTAGGTGAGAGTAATTATTATGAGACTATGATATATATGGATTATGGTACTGCATATGAAATTAAAGATAGTGTGATGAGTCGTGGAAATTTATTCTATATTGGATACGAAATTGAAACTTTAGCAGATGGTGAATCTTTATTATATCCTGTAGCTAAGGGAGAGGATACTCCTTCTGATTATGGATTATATGAACTAATTTTATCTGAGAAAGAAACTCCTAGTATTAAGATGTATATCTCTAAATCTGATAGAAATAGTATTACATATACTTATAATATAAAAGATCCTGATAATGCTTTATATAAAGAAGTAGATAGTGAAAATTATGGATTTTATGCTAAAATTGGTGATGGTAATGAGATAAAACTTGATTTAACAAAAACAGACGGTGCTTATAATATGTTTGATGGTAGTGTTACTGTATCTGAAATGAAAAATGGAGATTTATATTCATTATATTATAAGAAAAATTTAACAAAGACAGGTTTGTTTGAAACAGATGTTGTTAATTATTTAGATGGTGAAGATTTAGGGGTAAGAATCTTTGATGGATATTATGATGCTAATAGTGGTGATTATAATTTTAAATATCAGATTATTAATAATCCTTTAGTAGACAATAAGGTAACTATTAAGATATTAGCTAGTGATGAGATGTTAAGTAGAATTTTAAGTTATAAGATTAATTTTACTGATTCTAAGAAAAATACTTTAGATAAAGAACTTTGGAATTTGTCTAGTTGTGATGGTGATTTAGAAGATGATTTACCAAGATGTCTTTCTATTGATTATACAGAGTTAAAGAATGCTGGTATGAAATCTGAACAAAATAATATAAATTCGATTAAAGTTAAGGTTGTTGCTTTATATGATAACGGTCTTACTGGATATGATTATAAGGTTGGCAATATGGAAGATGCTGATTATGAATATATGATAATGCAAAATAATAATACTGAATTAGGCTTAGGTAATTATGTGTCTTTTGATAATAATGGCGAGTTAGCTTTATGGAATATTGAATTTCCTAAGGGATATTATACTTATTCACGTAGTAATTCATTAGTATATTATGAAAGTAAATTAAATAAGGCTCATAAGACTAATATTTCTGTTAATTTATCTAGTGTAGGTTATTCTTCACTTTATGGAATTTTAAATCCTAAAATGGTTTCATCTGATGCAATGGAATGTTCTACTAATGTTGATGGAACTTGTAATACCTTTTCATTTAGTAGTATTACACCTAAGGTAAACGTTTCTGAAAAATCTTCTTTATTAAACGGCAGTGTTATGAATTTAGCATTCTCTGGAGTAGATTTAAGTGATATAAAAAATGAAGGTACTAGTAGTGAACCAGAATATTATATATATATCGAGACATGGAATGATGAGAGTTTAGTTGGAGAGCTTAGTGCTGTTGTTAGACCAACATTAAAAATAAAATTAGATAATAATAGTCCTAATAAATCGATTTCTACAACAATTGATGGATTACAAAAAGATAATAAATATTACTTTAATATTTATGCAAATATGTATATAGATAATAAAGTGATTTATCAACAGTTATTTGATGCTGGTTATACTGATAGATATGAAAGTAAGACTTATAGTTTTACAACACTTAAACCAAGTGATATATTTCATAGTTTAAATGTTAGTTATTCATCATCTGGTGAGATATATGGTAATAGAAGTTTAAATACTCAAATTAATTTATCTGCTTATAAGAATAATATTCCTTATAACTTTGATTTGGTTTATGTATTGTGTAACGTTGATAATTATGATGAGTGTGGACCAAATGATTCAGATAAAAATATATTTAAGAAAAATATCTCAGTAGATGATATATCAACAAATGTTGTTGATAGTTATGATATATCTGAATTTGATTTAGAATTTGATAAGAATTACTATTTAATGGTATACGCTATTGTAGATACTTATAAGTTAAATAATAGTAGTGAGTTAATTTTAACAAAAGATAATATTTTACTTAATAGATATGATATTAATGTAAAATTAAAGAAACTAACTGAACCTACTTTTGTAGTTACTAGAAATGCAGTTTTAGCGGGAATTGATGAGTATGCTATTGATTTTGAAATAGTGGTAAATGATTCAGATAGAACTTTAGAAAATGGTAAATACTATGTTAAATTAACTGATATTACTGGTAAAGTTGTTGGCACAATGCAACTTTTGGGTGATGATGGTAATTATTATGATATATCTGATTATGAGAATTATGCTTTTGATGCGTTTGTTGTTAATAAGAAAGTAAGAATTACTGGATTAGAACCTGATACAAAATATATTTTTAAAGTATATGGCGATGCATATTTAAATAACTATACTGAAGATACTTTACCTGGTAGAGAAAATAGAACATATGAAGTTAATAAAACTTATACTATATATTCTACAAATAATTATGGGGTGGCATTTGGTAAGGAAATTTTATATAGTGCTACTGAAAAAAGTATAGTTGTAACATTTTCTGGTGGTTCTAACTTTGATAATGTTGTAGAAGTTAATTATACAGTTACGAATTATGAAGTTGGTGCTAATTATAGTGGTACATTTGTAATTGGAGAAAATAATAAATATTTTGAGATTTATAAGAATTCAGATAACTGGGTATTTATAATAGATCCCACTGATATGAAAAATATTTTAGGACAAATATATAATATCAATTTAAGTTTTAAGGTAAAAATACCTGAAACTGAAGAATTTGTTGTTTTAACAAGTGCTGATAATCCTAAGTTTGAAGGACAAGTTCTATATGTAGAAGAAGAAAAAAAATAATTGGAGGTTAGAATTTATGAGGAGAAAATATGATATAAGGAATAAGAAAAATTTTATTATAATTTTAGTGTTATCAATTATTATAGTTACTATTTTCTCCTTATTTATCTATAAATATAGTAAGGCATCTAAAATAGAATATATAATTGAATCTGGAAGTGTATTACAAGATGTTGATAAAAATTATCTTTCTATAGATGATGATGCTATATTAAAAATAAGATGGAATGGTAGTTATTATTTAGTTTATAATGATGAAAATATTAATTTAGGTAAGAAGGTAATTATATATAATACAATTACTGGTGGTATGAATTTATATGGTACTTTTTACGAAATAGGTAGTGATGGTAAAATTATTGAGAATAAGGAAGAGACAGTTTTAGCTAATACTACCAATGCTAAATTTTATAAATTAGATGATAGAGAATATTTAGTAGTTGATAGGACAATATCTAGTGATGATAAATCTATAGAAGCTAGTAATTATATTTTAGTGGAATTAGATAAAGCAGGTAATGCTAAATTATCTAATAATAAGATTAATTTAAAGACTATTACTCCTACTAAATTAATTACTTCTAAATATACTTTTGATATTGCTAATGAAATACTTAATTTTGGAAAATATGATATAGATTTAAAGAAAATTATTGGAACTACTAATCAGTATAAACCAGAAGATGATGAGAATGGAACTGATAGCGGTACAGGTGATGGTATCGGATCAGGAACGGGTAGTGGTTCAGACGGAGGAAGTGGAACAGATACCGGAACTGGAAATGGATCGGGAGATGGTGCTGGCTCTGGAACGGGGAGCGGCAATAATATCGGAACAGGTAGTGGTACTGGATCAGGAACTGGTACAGGTTCTGGTAATGGAATAGGCAGTGGTGAATCTACTGGACCTGGAGATATTATCAATAATGGTGATGTTGGAAATATTCCTGATATGGATGATATTTTAGATAAGATTAAGATGACGTCTATAATTAGGGTAGTTGAAGGACTTACTCAAATCGATGTTGATTATGTTATATATGATCCTTATAATGAATATAAATCTGTTTATGTAGAAGTTATTAAACCTGGAGAAGTGGAGATAGTACATTTATCTAAGACTGATACTCATGTCACTATTGATTCACTTAATGCTAATACTGATTATAGACTTAATTTTATATATACTACGGTAAAAAAAGATGTTGAAACTGAAGTTGAAGAATTGATTCCTTATACATTTGAACAATTTGATTTAAGAACTAAGATGCCAGAATATTCTATATCAATTTATAAATTATCTAAAGTAACAAATATACTTACTTATAAAGTTAATTTACAAAGTGGATATAGTATATCTTCTCTTAATGTTAATTTATCGTTTGATTATAATGAACTTGATGTCGAGTCTGGAAATATGATACAAAAGAAAGCATCTTTAGATGGGACTGTTTCTGTAAATAGTGGAAGTAGTTATGTTTTAGGTAATTTTGATATATCTGGTTATGAATTTGATGCTGATACAGTACTTAAGTTAACTGTTAAGAATGTTACTAAAGGCGATATAGTACTTCCTGTTAATGCAACATATTCCTTTAGATTTGGGAGGTAGTGATGAAAAAAATTATTGAGTTTTGTAAGGAAAAATATAAAATATTGATACCTTTTATGGTGGGGATAGTACTTCTTGTAACTTTAGTTTTCTTATATAAAGAGTATAGATATGAAAATACTAAAAATAAAAAAGAAATTAGTGTATATCAATATTTTGGTGGTATTAGAACTGAATATACTGCTATAGTCACTTATAATCTAAAGGATATTCTTGTTGGTATTGAGGCTAAGGATAAAAAAATTGAATATGATTCTAAGCCTGTATATTATAAGGATGAGGATAAAGTAATATTTCCTAATGAGATGACTGCTATTTTTCCTTTAAATAATGGGTTGCAATATAAAATCTATAAATATGCTACTTATTATAAGGAAAATGATTTACATTATATTAAGAATAGTAGTGATATTGGAAATTATAGTTATTTCTTCTTATATGATGGAAAAGATGTATTTTTCTTTCCGGATGAAGTAACACTTAATATTAATAATAAAAAATATAAAGATTTAGGTGCAATGTCTTATGTTACTTTAGTTGGAGGTACTACATTAATTTATTATGATACATCTACAGATACATCTGAAGTAATTGAAACTGATAATGATATAGTAACTGTTACTAGTAATAATGTCAATGTAAATATTAGTGAACGATACTTTTTATCTTTTGGTAAAAATGTATTATTATTTAGTCCTAATAATTTAAATCCGTTATCCAAAATGATTGACAAATAATTATAGCAAATGTTATAATGAAATAAGATAGAGATACTATAAAAAGGAGTGAGAAAATGGAAGTTATTTTATCAAATACCGCTTTAGCTATTGGTATAATGATAGGCTTATGTTTTTTAGGACTAGGCATTGGAGTAGGTATACTTGGAGGAAGAGTTGCTGAAGCTATTGGGAGAAATCCAGAAACTAAAAATGACGTGGTACATTCTGTAATGACAATTTTAATAATTACAGCTGTATTTTTGTTGTTCTTATTTGCTTTTTGTTTCTTATTATTGTTCTTTAATCCGTTAGTAACATACTAGGATGATTGCTTTATTTGCATTTGT
The DNA here is from genome assembly GCA_017409025.1 of Bacilli bacterium. GTDB lineage: Bacteria > Bacillota_I > Bacilli_A > RF39 > UBA660 > RUG705. The sequence goes on from JAFQTN010000007.1 coordinate 57,540, forward strand.
TTGTTTAATTGTTGCCTTTCTTATTTTCTTAATGTTTCTTATTCTTAGAAAGACTGTAAGGATCGTCAATGAACAAACAAAATCTTACTTTGTAAATAAGTTACAGGGTTATGACGATTTAATTTCTGAGAGAGAAAACAAACTATTAGAAATTGATGAATTAATTAAGAATAGAGAAATAGGGAAAAAGGAAAATAAAAAGGAACTTTCTAAGGGTGGTTATGCGTTTGATACTAATGTTATTGATTTGTTTAATTCTACACAGTATCAAGATAAAAATATATTTGAACTAAATAGAAAAATAGATGAAAATTTTGTAGTTAATTATGAAGAATTAGTTAAAGATTTTTTAACATTTTGTGATGATTCTAAAGATTATAGTTTTTGTTTAAATTTAAGAAATAAATTTAATAGTGATGAGATATATAGACTTAAAACTTTAATGAATTCAGAATTTGAGGATGAATTAAAAGTATTTTTAACTAGTAAGGAATATAAAGTATATGAAGCTTTTAAGTTAATTATTAATGAACATACTATTGAGAATTTTGTAATGTATTTAGATCAACTTGTAGATTTGAATAGTCCAATGGTAACTATTTTGGTTGGTAGTAAGAATGAAAATTATGATCATTTAAGTGAATATATTGAAACTAAATACAACGATAGAATTTATAGAGGACTAAAAATTATATATAAAAATAGAGTATATGATTTTAGTTTAAGTGAAAGGAATATATGAGATGGATGATATTTGGACTAGTAATTTAAAAGATACTGTGGATAGTATTAAAAATAATAATAATGTATACACTACTGGTAAAGTAGTTAAAGTTAACGAATATAATGTTGAAGTTACTGGACTTAATGATGTTACTTTCTATGAGGAAGTAAATATAACTGAAAAAGCTAGTGGTTATGTATTTGGTATATATTCTGATAGGGTTATCGTTGCTTTAGTTAATATAAAAGAAGAAATTAAACCAGGTGATATGGTTTATGCTTTAAGAAAAGAATTCAAATGTTTATTTAGTTTAGATTCTGTTGGAAAAGTAATTGATGTATTTGGTAATGATTTGATTGCTGGCAAAAGATTTGATAATTTAGTTGAACTTAAAGTAGAAAATCCGCCATTACCACTTATGGATAGAGGACTTGTAAAAAGAGAAATGCTAACAGGTATTACTGGTATTGATTTGATATATCCAATAGGTAAAGGTCAAAGACAATTAATTATTGGAGATAAGAAAACTGGTAAAACTCAAATATGCTTAGATACAATAGTTAATCAAAAAGATAAAAATGTTTTATGTATATATGTTGCTTTAGGTAAGACTAAAAAAGAAGTTAAAGATATCTATTATGAACTTACTCGTAGAGGGGCTGCTTCTTATACAATAATAATAGCATCATTTCATGATGAACTTCCTACGAGAACTTATTTAACTCCATATGTTGCTTTGTCAATTGCTGAATCATTTATGTTACAAACTTATGATGTATTAGTTTGTATAGATGATTTAAAGAAACATGCGGATATTTATAGACAGATAAGTTTAGCTAGTAAGAAAACTCCTGGTCGTGATGCTTATCCATCTGATATATTCTATACTCATAGTAGAATGTTAGAGAAGGGATGCCAACATAGAAATGGTGGTTCAATAACAATACTTCCGATAGTTGAAACCAAAGGTGGAGATATAACTGATTATATTTCTACGAATATAATTTCTATTTGTGATGGACAAATTGTTTTATCTAGCAAAAACTTTACTAAAGGTGAAAAACCAGCAATTGATTATGGACTTTCTGTATCAAGACTTGGTGGTAATGTTCAAGATGATAATATGAAGAAAGTCGGTAGTAAAGTTAGAATTGAACTTTTATCTTATTTAGATGTAAGACAAATATATGAACTTGCTAATATAGATGAAATGAGTGAAGATTTACAAAGAAGATTAAGAGAAGGTAAAGTTATTCTTGATAATTTAAAACAGTATAAATTTAGTCCTAAGACTAAGAAAGAAATGATAGATAGTTATAAATTTTTAACAGAAAAGAATGCTAAATAGAAAGGGTAATGCTTATGGTTGTTGGTAAAATTATTTCAATTTTTGATATTAGCATTGAAGTAATTCTTAATAGTGATACGGTTAAAATAGGTGATATACTGACAGTACAGGATAATAGAGAATATTCTTTTGAAGTTGTTACTATTAATAATGTAAGTGCTACTTGTATTAGTTTAGGTAGTACTAGAGGCCTTCAAAAGGGGGCTTCAGTGATTAAACTTAGTGAAGGAATAGAATTTGAATACTCTGATAATATTTTAGGAAGAGTATTTGATGCATATGGAAATCCTATTGATAGTATGAAATTTAATAGTGTAAATAAAAAGAATATTAACAATAATACGGTAACTTTGAAAGAAGTTGATGTTAATGCAGATATCTTGTGGACTGGTATTAAAGTAATTGACTTTTTTGCTCCACTTCAAAAAGGATTTAGAATGGGTCTTTTAGGAGGCGCTGGAGTAGGTAAAACTGTACTTATTAAAGAGTTAATACATAACGTTTATGCATCTATTAATGCACATGCAGTGTTCGTAGGTGTTGGGGAACGTTCTCGTGAAGGTAAAGAATTGTATGAAGAGATGAAAGAATCAAATCTTTTAGATAAGATGTCTATTGTATTTGGTGGAATGGGTGATAATCCAGTTTCTAGAAGTAAAAGTGTTTATTCTGGGCTTACAATGGCTGAATATTTAAGAGATGAAAAGAAAAAAGATGTACTTTTATTCGTCGATAATATTTATCGTTTTGTTCAAGCTAAGTCTGAAATAGCTACAGAACTTAAACAATTATTAATTGAGAATGGATATCCTTCAGATATGTCTAATGATATTAGTAAGATAGAAGAGAGAATTAGTTCTACAGAGAATGGTTCTATTACATCTTTCCAGGCTATATATATACCTGCGGATGATTATAATGATGAAGCGGTTCAAATAATTACATCTTATATGGATGGACAAATTGTTTTGGATAGAAAAATTGCAGAATTAGGTTTATATCCTGCGATTGATGTATTTAAATCTACTTCTAAATTAATTGATATTGAAAAAATTGGAGAAAGACATTTTAAATTAGTTGAAGAAGTATTAAGATATTTAACTAGATATAAAGAGTTAGAAGAAATTATAGCAATCTTAGGTATTGAAGAATTAAGTGAAGAAGATAAGAGAATTTTCTATAGATCAAGAAAGTTAAGATATTATTTTTCTCAACCGATGTTTGTTGCTGAGGCTTATACTAATATTCCTGGTCAATTTGTTAAAATTGAAGATATTTTGATAGATGTTGAGAATATTTTAAATGGTGTATATGATAATGTTGATGAAAGTAAGTTCTTATTTATAGGTAAATATCATGAATAATATGCAAGAAGTTAATGGTAATGGAATAAAAGTTAGAATATTTGACTTGGAAAAAGGACTTACTGAATATGAACATATCAAAGTGATAAGAATAGTTAGTAAAGATTATAATTTACTTATTATGCAAGATTATTTACCAATAATTGGTGAAATAGAGGGAAGTATAGATATTAAGGGAGAAGATATTGATATAAGTTATCCTAAGATTGAAGCTTTTTATATGAATAGTGGGAATGTATTTAATTTGATGATAAAAGAGGTTTTATAATATGGATGCAAATGTGATTTTAGAAAATATTATTAATTTCTTATTTGTTGCCTTAATATTTCTTGGAGTATTAGCTGTAACATTTAAGATAACTCTTAAAAATTATAATGTTAAAACTGGTAAATTAAAATTTTATGGATTATTTTTAGGAATGGATAATAAATCAATACTTGCATTTGGATCAATTACTTTGAATTATATTTTCTTGATTTGGTGTACTGCTACATTTTCTGGTATGAATATCTTTTATATATTAATTACAACGATTTTTGTAGTACTATCTGATATTTTAATTAAAGATTATAGACGTATACCAATAGATTTATTATTTACTTTAATAAATTGTGTATGTATGTTTGTTATAAGTTTAATTTATGATTATTTAGTTAATGAATATACGACAATATTTTTACTTATAGTACTTGGATTAGTTATTATATTTGTATTTTTATATTTTACATATATTACATTTAAGTGGCTAAACAATATAGTACTTAAACAGGAGCATTTACAAAAAAAGAATTATAAAAAACTATAAAAGGGGAAGTGAAATAATGAAAATTAAAAACGTTGTTAAAGTTATGAACTTCCAAGCTCTTCTTAGAATGGATAAATCATTAAAAGAAGCGGATAAATATAGAAATGTTGGTAAAGAAGTTACTGATATATTAAGTAGGATTATGTATAATAAAAACTTAATATTAGATAAGAAAATATTATTTCCAGAAGCTACTTTACCTGAACTTAATATATATATAGCTAATGATTATGGTTTTTGTGGGAATTTTAATTCTGGTATTAGTAAATGTATAAGAAATGATAAAGATGCTTACAAAATTATTATTGGTAAGAAAATAATTTATACTGATGATAAGGTATTGTTAAAAATAGATAAAGAGGATTTCTTAAAAAGATTTACTGAAATTGAAAATTGTATAGATAAGGCAGTAAAGTCGATGAATTATAGTAGAATTAATGTTTATTATAATCATTATTATTCACTTACTTCATTTGAACTTTTAAAAATACAGTTATTTCCTGTTGAGTTTAAAGGAGAATATTATGAAGGTGAAGATTTTGTTGCTGAGACTAATTTAAATAATATACTTGGTAGTTTGATGACATTTTATATATGTTATCAACTTAAGATGTGTGAGAGTATATCTTATGCAGCAGAGAATGTTTTAAGAACACAAATTACTTCTTCGGCGTTAGAAAAAATTGAAGAAAAAGAAGAAGAACAAAAACATGAAGAAGCAAAGTTAAAAAAGGAAAAGAGTGTCTTGAAGAGTGTTGAAAACTTTAAAAAGATTGCTTAGATATAGAGGTGATTATAATGATAAGACAAAGTTTAGAATTTGATGATATATTAGAGAAGAAGTTTAAAATACTTAGAACTAGTATAATGTTAGGTAATTTAAGAAATAGGGAAGATACTTTAAGAGAGTATGAAGATACTGCTAGAGAGATAGATAAGATTAGAAAAAATGTTTATGAAGAACTTTTAGCTAGTAAGTTATATACTACAATAACTTTAGAAGAAGAAGAAACTAGACTTAAAGATTTAATTACTTTTATTGAAAATAGAATACAAGAAAGAAATGACTTTGTAGACGATTATATTAAAATTACCTCAAACTTTTTAGATGGGCTTGATAAAGTTTCTTTAGAAAATGAATTAGATAATTATAAGAATAGATATAGTAATATAGAAGAATATTTGAAAAATTGTGAACAAATAGAGTCTCTTAATAATAGGTTAAAAGAGTTAAGAGATGGACTTGAGGAAAAGTATGAAAACAAAGCTAATAATGAAATAGTTAATTCTAAATTAGAAGAAGAATTAATTGATGAATTTAATAAATATATATCTAATTATGAATATTATTCAGAATTAAATTATACGGATATAGATTTAGAACTTACTAAGATTGAAGAATCGTTGTTAGAAAAGAAGAGTGTATTAGATACATTTTTATCTTCATATCAAGCATTAGTTAATGCTGGTATATCTGGTGCAGAGAGAGAAGAATATGCATCTTATGTATCTGAAGCTAGAGTTAATTATTATGAAGATTTAGAAAAGAAATATATTTTAAATATATATAAACTAGTACTTGATAAACAAACAGATTATGAAAGATTATATGATAAGAGAAGTAGAATTGATTCTATATTAAACGAAAGAGAAGAAATGAGAAATTCTCTTGATATAAGTAGAAGAGACGATTTTAAATATTTTGTTACTTTATGTAATGAACAATTTAGTATTATTAAATCTCAAAAATTTAATATGGAAAGTATTGATAAATTAATATTAGAAATTTCTGAATGTGAAAATAAATTAACTGAATTAATGGAAACTAATAATAGAACTGAAATACAAGATATATTAACTGAATTTTCTGTTGATGCTCCGGAAATTGAAAAAATAGAATTACCAGATGAAAAAGAAGTTTATGAAGAGGTAATTAAAGACTTAGAAAAGAAACCAGATAATATGGTTGTTAGAATAAGGGATCCAATTAAGATAAATGTTAAGGGTGTTACTGATACTGCTAAATTAGTAATGAAGAAAGTAGTTATTGTGTTAGAACCTAAGAAATTTAATCAAAAAAGAAATAAATTAAAAGAAGCTGAATTAGAACTAGAAGAAGAGAAGAAAAATATAGAAGAGTCTATATTAGAAGATAATTTAGTTACTGAGAAAGTTAATGAAAATATAGATAATCAAATAGATTCAGTAGAAGAAATTGATAAAGAAGAAATAGATACTGAAAATTTATTTGAGGATGAGATAAAGATAGATACTAGTGGTAATACTGAAGATATATTCTTAGATGATGGTATTGGAATTGAACTTGATACTAAAGAAGTATTTGATAATGATGTAACTGAGACTAAGGAGTTAACTGAAATTAAGATAAATGCTGATGATATATCAAATATGACTATTCCTACGGAGATATATGTAGAAGAACCACCTGTAGAACCAGAACCTGACTTATTTACAGTTACTGATCCATTCTTGGATGATAATGAATTTGAGGTGGCTCACGATAAAGTAAGTGAAGGTATTAAAGCTAATATGCCAACTCTTGGTAATATTGGTACGGTTAGACCTACGAATGTATTATCTAAAATAGAGGATGTTGTTAGAAATAATGATGATATAATTCTTCCTAATTTAGGGCTAGTTGACAATACAAAACAAGAGGTTCCAATAGTTAGTGAGAATTATATAAATTAGATATAAAAAATAATAAAAAAATGTGTTAATTAGTATTGCAAATTTTATAAAAATTTGCTACTATTAATATAGTAAAGGAGGAAATAAAAAATTATGGAAAATAATGGAAGAGGAATTTTTTATGGAGTTATAGGTGTTGCAACTTTAGTTGTAGCAATAATTGGTGCTACATTCGCATACTTCTCAGCAAGTGCTGGTGGAAACGAAACAGTTACTGCTGGTGGTGCTACAATCGACTTAAAATGGAGTGAAGATGTAACATTAATTCAAGATAACTTAGTACCAGTTGAAACTGGATTTGTTGATGAAAATCAAGAAGAAGGAAAACTTCAAAATACTGCTGCACAATTTGCTACTTATGCAAATTTAGACCCTACTAAAGCAGCTACTACTTGGTGTCAAGATAAAGATGGTGTATACAATGTTTGTAGTGCATATAGCATTACAATTACTAATGAAGGTACTGCTCCAATCACACTTGATGGAAGTTTTACTACTGTAAGTAATAGTGTAGAACATTTAAAATTTGCAATTTTTAGAGGAACTGCTACAAATGTATTTTCTACTGCTAGTGTAGAAGGTGGCGAAATTGGTTGGGATGTTAATGCTGCTAAAGGACAAGCTGCAACTTCATATTTTGCTTCTGGAGTAGCGGATGGAGCTTTATTAGTAAGTGCTACAGATATAGCTTCAGGTGAAAATACTGTTGGTACTAAGTTGGATCTTACACTTGGAGCTGCAGGTTCTGGTACTGAAACAGCGACATTTACAATTCTTCTATGGATTGAAGAAATTGGTACTACTCAAAAATCAGGTGGAGATTTCATTGGTAAAGTAAACTTCACTACTGCTGATGGAACTGGTATTACTGGTTTAATAGCTTAATAATTCTATAAAAAAATAATATAAAAAATAAATTCCAAAATTCAAACAAGATAAGAAATTATCTTGTTTTTCCTTTTTTTATTTTGTATTAAAAATAATAATTCTTGGTAATATTTTATTAATTAAAAGTAATTATAATTTGATTTTACGAATAATACTATTGAAGGAGTAAGATATGGATTATTATAGTGAGATAAAAAATAAATTAATAGACAACGAAGTTTATTCAAGAGTTAAGGATTATTCGAAAGAAAGACATAAGGTAATTACTTATTTTGAAACAGGTAGACTTTTGTCTGAGGCTGGAAGTGTTTAGGGTGAAGATATAATTGGAAAATATTCAGTCAAATTGATGAATGAGGTTGGCAAGAAATATGATAAAAGAACTTTGTTTAGAATGAAACAATTTTATTTTATTTTTAGTAATGAAAAAGTGTCCACAATGTGGACACAATTAAAATTTAAATAATTAGTCAGACATGTCTGACTAATTTGAAAGGAAATTATTGATATATGATTGGTAATAATAAAATAGTTGAGGAAATTACACAATTAGTAAGTAATGTTAAAAATAATATAGCAAAAGAAATTAATAGATCTATTGTTTATGTATATTGGAACATAGGAAAAATAATTACTTCTAATGAAAATGAATTTAATAATAGGTTAGAATATGGTAAAGAAATATTAAAAAGTTTATCAGATGATCTTACTAAGTATTTAGGTAAAGGATATTCTGTATCTAATTTAAAATATATGAGAATGTTTTATAAAAAATATCCAGATTTTGAAGTTGTTTCTAATCAACTAACGTGGTCACATTATTGCGAATTAATGATTATTGATGATCTAAATAAAAGAAGTTTTTATGAAAAAGAATGTATAAATTCTAATTGGTCTGTTAGAGAATTAAAAAGACAACTTGGAACATCTTTATTTGAAAGATTATTATTATCTTCTGGTAAAAATAATAAGAAAAAAGTAATGGAATTGTTGCATGTTGGACAGGTTATAAATAAACCTACTGATATTATTAAGGAACCATATGTGTTTGAATTTTTAGGAATTAAAGAGAACAAACCAATATTAGAAAGAGATTTAGAATACAAATTAATTAAACATATAGAGTATTTTTTATTGGAATTAGGAAAGGGTTTTATGTTTGTAGGAAGTCAACAAAGAATTACGATTAACAATATAGATTATTATATTGATATGGTATTTTATAATAAGTTTTTAAAATCATATGTTTTGATAGATCTAAAAATGGACAAGTTAAAAGCAGAAAATTTAGGACAAATGAATTTATACTTGAATTATTATGAACAAGTTGTTAATAGTGAAGATGATGGAAAACCAGTTGGAATAATATTGTGTGCTGAGAAAGATAATATAATGTTGGAATATGCTTTGGGTGGTCTTTCTACTAATATATTTACATCAACTTATACTTATTATATTCCAAATAAGGATGATTTAATAAGTGAAGTGGAAAAGGTGTTAAATGAATAATTTTTTTGTATATAACAGGTTGTTGTATTTATGATTGATTTTAAGAAAATACCTAATCAAGATAAACCAAGGGAAAGACTTTATGTTTATGGTAGTGAAAACTTATCTAATGAAGAATTAATTTCTATAATACTTAGGACGGGAACTAAGAATATGAGTGTAAAAGAAGTTTCTTTAAAATTACTTGAAAGTATAGGTGATATAAGTAAATTAAAAGATATTGGTATTAATACTTTAGTGAAGATAGATGGTATTGGAAGGGTTAAGGCAATAGAGATTAAAGCAGCATTAGAACTTGGAAGAAGAGTGTATGTTAATAGTGATAATATAGATAAAATTTCTTTTAATAGTGCATTATCTATATATGAATATTTTTATAATATTTTAGTAGATAAAAAACAGGAATACTTTTATACAGTATACGTTGATAATAAAGGTAAATATATTGATAAAAAATGTTTGTTTGTTGGGACTATTAATAGTTCTTTAGTTCATCCTAGAGAGATATTTAAAGAAGCTTATTTATTATCTGCTAGTGGAATAATCTGTGTTCATAATCATCCTTCTGGTGATTCTAGTCCTAGTAAAGAAGATAAAATGATAACTAAAAAAATAAAAGAGATTAGTTTAATTCATGGTATTAATTTTATCGATCATATTATTATTGGTAATGGGAATTATTTTAGTTTTTATGATAATAATATGTTATAGAATTAACGTGTAAAGATAGTTTGTTTAATAGACATAAAATGTATTATTTAGTATAATAAAGATGGAGGTAGATTATATGGCAACAGTACATATTGAAAGCAATAGAGAGGATATATCTGATATTGTTTTAATGCCAGGTGATCCTAAGAGAAGTGAATATATTGCTAAGAATTTTTTGAAAGATTATAAGTTAGTTAATTCAGTTAGAGGAATGACTGCTTATACAGGTTATTATAAAGATAGACTTGTAACGGTATTTCCATCAGGGATGGGAAATCCTAGTATGGGAATTTATTCATATGAGTTATTTAAAGAGTATGGAGTAGAGAATATTATTAGAATTGGTTCTACTGGTGGATATAATGAAAAATTAAAATTAAATGATGTTATATTAGTTACAGGTAGTTATAGTGAATCTAATTATGCAGATGCTTTATTTGGAAAAGGCGATAAGATGATTAAAGCATCAAATGAATTAAATTTAGTGATTGAGAGTGCTGCTAAAGATAATAATATTAATTTAGTAAAAGGGAATATATATTGTTCAGATGCTTTTTATGAACATGAATATGATTATAAAGAGAGAGCTAAAGAGAAAGATGTTTTAGGAATAGAGATGGAGACTTTTGCTTTATTTAATAATGCTAAAAAGTTTGGTAAAAAAGCAACTGCTTTACTTACTGTTTCTGATTTGTTTTTCTCGGAGGAGAAATTAAGTAGTCTTGATAGAGAAAAAAATTTAAATGATATGATTATTCTTGCTTTAGAAAGTTGTTTAAAACTTTAATTATTGTTAATAATAAAAAAGGAAAGGATGATTTGTATGGAATATACTTGCTATAATATGAATGCTTATAATTTACATATTATCAATACCGATAAGTTTAAGACAATTACTGTAGATGTTAGTTTTCGTAGGAAAATAAAAAAAGAAGAGATAACAATTAGAAATTTGCTTAAGGATTTAATGGTTAATTCTTCGTTTAATTATCCTACTGAGAGAAGTTTAATTATTCAAACAGAAAGACTTTATGATTTAAAACTATTATCTTCTAGTTATAGAATAGGTAGTTATTCAATTTTGTCTTTTAAAACTAGGTTTTTAAATGAAAAATATACTGAAGATGGTATGAATGAAGAGTCTATAAAATTTTTACTTGATTTAATTTTTAAGCCAAAATTAGATAATGATGTTGATAAATGTAAAAAGAAAATAGAGAAGAGTATATTATCATTAAGTGATAATAAAATTAAATATTCATTAATGAAGTTATTAGAAACTACTGAAAATATGCCTTATTCATATAATAATTATGGTTATAAGGAAAATTTAGATAAAATAACAGATGAAGATATAAAAAAATATTATGATAGTGTAATATCTGATGATATTGTTGATGTTTTTGTTGTTGGAGAAGTTGATCCTGTTTTAATCAAGGAAATATTTAAAGAATATTTTAAAGCGTCAACATTTCATAAAAATGAGTTATCTTTATTAGTAGATGAATTACCTAGGGTTAGAAAAGTAAAAGAATTTAGAGAATTTGATAATGTTAATCAAACTCAGTTAACCATGTTATGTAGTTTAAATGGTATTACTGATTATGAAAGAAAGTATGTATTACCTGTTTATGGTGAAATGCTTGGAGGAAGTTCAAATTCAATTTTATTTGATACAGTTAGGGAAAAAAATTCATATGCATATTATGTTAATGCGTTAGTTAAACCATATGATAATGTGATGATGATATATTCTGGAATTCAAAAAGGAAATGATAAAGAAGTATTTAAATTAATTGAGAAATCTTTAGTTGGTATATCTAAGGGTAAATTTGATGTTGATAAATTAGAAAATTCTAAGAATACTTTAATAGCAGCGATTGAGAGTTCTTTGGATAATCCTATTTCAATTATTAATAATTATTATGCTAAAGTTTTAGTAAATTCCTTAGATGTACATGAGAAGATAGAGAAAATAAAGAATGTAAGTAAAGATGATATAATTTCTGTTAGTAAGAAAATATCAGTTCATACTATGTTTTTATTGGAGGCATCAGATGAAGAAAATAACGATTAATCATATTAATGAAGATATTTATTTAGAAACATTAGATAATGGTCTAAAGGTTTATTTATATGTTAATAAAAATATGCATAATAATTATGTAACATTTACTACGAAATATGGTTCTGTTAATAATGAATTTGAATTAGGAAAAGATTCTAAATTTTATAAAGTTCCTAATGGAATAGCACACTTTTTAGAACATAAAGTTTTTGTAGAAGAAAAAGATCCTCAACCAGAAGAATATTTTGCTAAGAGTGGTGGGATTTGTAATGCGTATACTACATTTAAGAATACGACTTATTTATTTTCTTCTTGTGATAATGTGTATGACAATGTATGTTATTTACTAGATTTTGTTCAAAATATATATTTAACTGATGAGAATGTTGAATCTGAAAAGGGAATTATTACACAAGAGATTAATATGTGTAATGATAGACCAGGAGATTTACTTTATGATACGATTAGAAAGAATACGATTAAGAATAATCCTTTTAAAGAAAGTATTATAGGTACAGTGTCTGAAGTTAATAGTATAACAAAGGAAATGTTAGAAAATTGTTATAATACTTTTTATCATCCAGGGAATATGTTTTTAGTTGTTACTGGTAATTTTGATAAAGATGAGATGATTAATAAAATAAAAGAAAATCAAAATTCTAAAGAGTTTTCAGAATTTGTTAAACCTAAGTTAAAGAAATATAGGGAACCTAATGATATAGTAAAAGAAATGGATATAGTAGAATGTAATACGAATATTCCTAAGATGGCTTATAATATAAAAATTAATGTTAATGACTTTGACATGGATAAGAGAAAGTTATCAATTTATATGTTTATTATATTTAATCTGTTATTTGGGGATACGAGTGAATTTGATGAAGAAATGAAATCTAAGGGAATAATTACTAATACACTATATTATAATCTTTTAAATATAGATACACATTTTATCATAACTTTAAATAATTCAGGTGATAAGTATGAACAGCTTATTGAAGAAATTGATAAGAAACTTGAAGATGTATCTTTTAGTGAGAGTGAACTAGAAAGAAAGAAAAAAGTTTTAATTAGTAATGAAGTATTTAGTTATGAAAATATAGAAATGATTAATGAGATGATAATTGATAATATTATTTTTGATGGAAAGATTGAGACTGATATTATTGGAATAATTGAATCATTAAATATAGATGAATTAAATGAAGTTGCTAGTAAAATAGATTTTAGTAAAAAGAGTATAGTTATCTTAAAAAAATAATATAATTAATAGACTACCAAGTATAGATATACATTGGTAGTTTTTTCTATTAAAAAGTTAATTTTTAGTTGAAATATATATTTATTTATGATACTATAAGTATGGCTTTTCAGAGAAATAGCACAATTACTGATTTAGATGTCTAGTGCCAAATGGTGATGTCTAGAGTAGAGGTAATCGGAAGATTAAACAAAAGGAGGAAGATAAATATGGCAGTAGTAGCGATGAGTTACTTATTAGAAGCTGGAGTTCATTTCGGACATCAAACTAAGAGATGGAATCCAAAAATGAAAGAATATATTTATTCTACTAGAGATGATATTTATATCATGGATTTACAAAAGACTTCTGAAAAATTAGAAGAAGCATACAATGCTTTAAAGAAAATTGTAGAAGATGGTGGAAAAGTATTATTCGTTGGAACTAAAAAACAAGCAGTAGAGGTATGTAAAGAGGAAGCTTTACGAACAGGTATGTATTACATGACTGAAAGATGGTTAGGGGGAACTCTTACTAATTTTAAAACTATTAAAAATAGAATTTATTACTTAGAAAAAATTGAAAAAATGGAAGCTGATGGTACATTTGAAAAATTACCTAAGAAAGAAGTTTCTTCATTAAAGAAAGAATACGAAAAGTTAAATAAGAATTTATGTGGTATTAGAGATATGGAAAAATTACCACAAGCTGTTGTTATTGTAGATTCTACTAAAGAATATAATGCAATAAGAGAAGCTAATAAATTAGGAATCCCTGTATTTGGTTTAATAGATACTAATTGTGATCCAGATAATATTGATTATGTATTACCAGGAAATGATGATGCTGTTAAATCAATTAAGGTTGTATTAGGAGTTTTAAATAATGCTGTTGCTGAAGCATTAGGACAAGAAACTGTTGATTATTTAACTGAAGATGAAAGTAAAAAACAAGTAAGACAATTCGAAAAACCATCTAAAAAAGAATTCGTTAAAAAAGAAAAAGTTCAAAATGTTTCTAAAGAAGAAAAAACTGTAGTAACAGAAAAGCCAGTAGAAGAAAAATCACCAAAAATTGATTTAACTATACTTACAGTTTTAGAATTAAAAGAATTGGCTAAGAAAAAAGAAATCAAAGGCTATTCTAAAATGAAAAAAGAAGAATTAATTGAAGCTTTAAAATAATTTAATTAAGAATAAAGGAGCGATAATATGATTAGTGCAAGCTTAGTAAAAGAACTAAGAGAAGCTACTGGTGCTGGAATGCTTGATTGCAAGAAAGCGTTAGAAGCTACTAATGGAAATATAGATGAAGCTGTAACTTGGCTTAGAGAAAAAGGAATTTCAAAAGCTGCTAAGAAAGCATCTAGAATTGCTGCAGAAGGTTTGGCAGTATCTAAGATTAATGGTAATAAAGCAGTAGTTTTAGAAGTAAACTCTGAAACTGATTTTGTTGCTAAAAATGAAGAATTTACTACTTTAGTAGATACAATTGCTAATGCAGTATTAAATAGTGATGCTACAACAGTTGAAGATGCTTTAAAATTAACTGTTGATGGAAATACTGTTGAAGAATTAATAGTAGAAAAAACAGCTACAATTGGAGAAAAGTTATCTTTTAGAAGATTTGAAGTTGTTACTAAAGAAGATACAGAAGTATTTGGAACTTATTCACATATGGGTGGAAAAATAGTTGCACTTACAGTTCTTTCTGCTGATGAAGAGTTAGCAAAAGATATTGCTATGCAAGTAGCAGCAATGAGACCTCTATACTTAGATAGAGAACATGTTCCAGCAGAAGTTTTAGAAAAAGAAAAAGCTATCTTAAAGGAACAAGCTGAAAATGAAGGATTAGATGCTAATAAACTTGATATGATTGTTAACGGAAGAATTAATAAATATTATGAAGAAGTTTGTTTAGTAGATCAAGGATTCATTAAAGAAAGTAAAATGAAAGTTAACAAATATGTTGAATCTAAAAACAGTAAAATTGTTACTTTCGTAAGATACGAAGTTGGTGAAGGAATGGAAAAAAGAGAAGAAAACTTTGCTGACGAAGTTATGAAACAAATCAATGGATAAGACACTAGAATAAACTAGTGTTTTTTTCTATGGTCATAAATATATTAATAGTACTTTACTTTTAGTTAATTTTATTATATAATTAAAGAGAAATTTGTTATTAATGACTGTGATGAGGACACGATTATTTAATGATATTTAAAGAGAGTTTGTGGAAGGTGAGAACAAACAATTAGTTAAATAATTACTACCTTTGAGTTAGGCTCGAAAGAGTTTTTCGGTTAATAGCCGTTATCTAAATTAAGAAAAATAAGAGGATGGTACCGTCTTTATGACTCCTTTACCATCTTCTTTTTTGTTTTTGAGAGTTATCTAATAATTCAGATAAGGGTGAACTAAAAAATAATGTAGGAATAGGAAAGGACGTTTAAAAACTATTTTTTATAGAAAAAGGAAAGGTGATATGAAATGATAAATATTAAAGAAAATGAAAAGTTAAGTATAATGAATCATAGTTGTGCTCATTTGATGGCTCAAGCAGTTAAACATTTATATCCAGATGCTTTATTTTGGGTGGGTCCAGTAGTAGAGAGTGGTTTTTATTATGATATCGATTTAGGTAATGAAGTAATAAAAGAAGAAGATTTACTAAAGATTGAGAAGGAAATGAAGAAGATTAGTAAGGATGGAAAAAGAATTGTTAGACGTGAAATTTCTAAAGATGAAGCAATGGAAATGTTTAAAGATGATCCTTACAAAATTGATTTAATTTCTAGAATGGATGAAGCTGAACAAATAATTAGTTGTTATTCTCAAGGGGATTTTACAGATTTATGTCGTGGACCTCATGTTGATACTGTTAAGGAATTAAAATATTTTAAATTAATTAAATTTAGTGGTGCTTATTGGAAGGGGGACGCTAAAAATAAGATGCTTCAGAGAATTTATGGTGTATGTTTTGATAATGAGGAAGATTTAAATGTATATTTAAATGAATTAGAAGAAGCTAAAATGAGAGATCATAGAAAAATAGGTAAAGATTTAAGTATATTTATGTCTCATGATTTAGTGGGAAAAGGAATGCCTTTATGGTTACCTAATGGTGCTGTTATAAGAAAACAATTAGAAAATTATATTTATGAAAAAGAAAGAAATATGGGATATATGCATGTATATACTCCATGTGTAGGAACAGTAGATTTATATAAAACTTCTGGTCATTGGGATCATTATAAAGAAAATATGTTTCCTTCAATGAAAGTTGATGAAGAAGAATTTGTATTAAGGCCTATGAATTGTCCACATCATATGTTAGTTTATGGAAATGAACTTCATTCTTATAGGGACTTACCTATTAGAATTGGTGAATTTGCTACTGATTTTAGATATGAAGCTAGTGGAGCAGTTAAAGGGCTTGAAAGAGTTAGATGTATGTGTCAGAATGATGCACATTTATTTGTAACTCCAGAACAAATTGGTGAAGAATTTAAGAAAGTAGTATCACTTATTCTTGATGTATATAAA
Source organism: Bacilli bacterium (assembly GCA_017409025.1). Classification (GTDB taxonomy): domain Bacteria; phylum Bacillota_I; class Bacilli_A; order RF39; family UBA660; genus RUG705. The sequence continues at coordinate 74,455 of JAFQTN010000007.1, forward strand.
GATTTTGGTCTTAAGAATTATAAATTTAGATTATCATTAAGAGATCCAGAAGATAAAGAAAAATATTTTGATGATGACGACATGTGGAATGAAGCAGAAGTTAAATTAAGAGAAGTTTTAAATGAACTTGGTGTAGAGTATTTTGAAGCGATTGGTGAAGCTGCATTTTATGGTCCTAAATTAGATGTCGAAGTAAAACCAGCAGTAGGACCTGAGGTAACATTATCTACTTGTCAATTGGATTTCTTATTACCAAGAAAATTTGAATTATCATATGTTGATAGCGATGGAAGTAGAAAGATACCAGTAGTATTACATAGAGCGATATTTGGAACATTTGATAGGTTTACTGCATTTATTTTAGAAGAAACAAAAGGAAGTTTACCAACTTGGTTATCTCCGGTACAAGTAAATATAATTCCTGTTAATAATGAATATCATTTAGAATATTCAAAAGAGTTACTTCAAAAATTAATTGATTTAGGTATAAGATGTGAATTAGATCAAAGAGATGAGAAACTTGGATATAAGATGAGAGAAAGTCAAACTAGAAAAATACCTTATACTTTAGTAATTGGTGATATGGAAAGAGATTCTAATTCTGTTAATTATCGTATGCATGGTTCTAAAGAAGCAATATCTTTATCAGTTGAAGAATTTATTGAAAAGATAAAAAAAGAAGTTGAAACTAGAAAATCTAATTAATAATAAAAATCTGTCTTTGGTGAAATATAATTTCATTGAATTGATAGATTTTTTTCTTTTTAAAAAGGAAAAAACTGTTAATGTTTATTAGTGTAAAATTTGTGTAAAATAACTAGTATTGTCGAAATATTGTGCTATAATTAATTTAAATGATAGTTAATGATAGCATGGTTATTAAAATATCTTATTTCTTAATATCAGGTTATCGCTGTCATAATGTGGAGGTGTTAATTCAGGGGAACACAAACAATAATTTAAACAATAGAAAAGGAAGGTAAAAATGAAAAAATTAGGAAAGAAGTTTAGCTTTTTAACTAAGATAATGTTAGTTGTTGGACTTTTAATTTCTAATTTATCATCTTTAACATATGTATTTGCCGATGAGATTATTGAAAATATTAGCGTTACATTAAATGATAAAAGTTTAGAAATTAAATATTTAGAAGAATTAACAGAAGATGTTGAAAGCGTAAATGTTAAAATTACAGAAGATTATATTTATTTAGATAATAGTTCTGAATTTGAAGAGAAAAAAGTAACTGAATATAATGACTTAGAAGTTGAATCATTTCTTTCTGATGGATTAAATCATGAAACAGTATTAATGGGTACTGATCCTGAAAAACTAGAAAATATTGAAGTATTTGATGGACTATATGACGTTAGGGTTGAAATTACCGATTTAGAGGGAAATGAAATTGATACGGTTGTTTATTCAAAGAGATTCGAAAACAAGGGTGGTTTAGAAGTTAAATTATATGATGAATCTGATATTGAAATCACTGCTTTAGAAAATGGAAGATATTCTATTTCTAGAAATAACTTAAATGTAAAAGCAGTAGCAAGAGTGTTAGCTGGTGGGTTAACACCAAATATGCAATTTAAATATAATAATCAAGAATATTCTGCGTTACAATTAACAGAATTAGTATTTGATGGTTATAATTATGATTTCTCTGGTTTGTTATATGGAAATTATTCTACACCATTAGAAGTTAAATTATTACAAAAGGTTGAAACAGTAGAAGAAGGTGTAGAACCAGAATTTGAGGAAATTATCATTTCTAAAAGATTAGATTTTGCATATGAGAAACTTTCTGTGAATACAGAAGCATTGAATTTTTTTACGCAGAGAGTTGAATTAAATGATGCTTATTATTTTAGTGGTAATTCTAATAATGGAGTTATATATACTTTGTTAGATTTATCTGAAGAGACTAAAGCAAGAACAATGTTAGATTTATATAAAATAGCAGAAATTGCTTTTGGTGGTATAGATACATTTAAATATGTATTAAGTAATTCATCAAATGAAGATATAATCAAAGCTTATGAAGAACTAACTACTCCAGAAGTTAGTGGGGAAGAAGGTGTTCAAGTAGTAGTAGATACAACTTCAGAAGAAAAAACTCTTGAGGAATATTTAAGTGAAATTATTTTAGATGATTCAGCAAGTTTAACAGTTAAAGGTGAAGGTTTAACAGAAGCAGATGAAGGTATTACTATTACATATGATGTTACTGTAATAGGTGATGTTAATAAAGATAATAAGTTAGATAAAGCAGACTTAACTAAATTAATTGAAGAAGTGGTTACTGGAAACGTATCAGATAAATTAACTTCTGATGTAGCGTTATTTGATGGAAAAGTAAATACTTTAGATGTTATGTTATTAAATCAAGTAATTAATACTAAAGATTGGTATTCATCATTAGCTGATACTATAGAAGGTGAGTTACTAGCTAAATTAGAAGTTAGTGAAGAAGAAATTACTAGTGGTGATACATTCACGGTTAAATATGTATTATCATTAGCTGATTATGATGTTAATGGTTTGACAGGATTATTTAAATATAATAAAGAAGTATTTGAATTAGTTTCAATGGAAGTTGATAATGAATGGTTAGGAATGAATAAAGATGGGAAATTCTTATATCTTACTGATGAATTGTTAACTGCTCCAGAAATTACAGAACCTGAGGAAAATCCTGAAACTCCTGAGGTAACTCCGGAACAAGATACTAATTCAAATGATAGTGTTGCTGTTATAACTGAAGGAGATGTTTCTTTAGAAGAAGAAATTCCAGAAGAAACTCCGATTGTAACAGAAGATTACGTAATATTAACTGCAACATTTAAAGCTTTAAAAGCATCTAGTTTAGAAGATGGAAATGTTATTACTTTAGATAATATTGAATTATTTAATGATGATGTATACGTAGAATTAGATACTACTAAAGTTGAAAGTGAAGTTATTGTAGTTAATGCTGATACTAATAATAAGTTAGCTTCTTTAAAAGTTGCTGGACAAGAAATTGAATTATTAGAAAACGTCTATGAATATGAATTAGCAGTTAAGAATGAAGTTACCACTGCTGATCTTGAATATGTATTAGAAAGTGCTACAGCTAATATTTCTTCAATAGTTGCCCCTGAAGAACTAGCTGAAGGAGAAAATAAAATAACTATTACTGTGGTGTCAGAAAGTGGATTAGAACAAGTATATACTATAGTAGTTACTAGAGAAGCTGCTCCTAAGAAAGAAGTGGTAGTAAGCACTGATAATTATTATGGAGATTATGATAATGATCAAAAAGAGGAAATTATAGTTACTCCTGCTCCTGAAGAAGAAGAGGAAGTTGTTGAACCTGAGGAAAAAAGTGGAACTTTATCTAGAGTAATTATAATAGTATTAATATTATTAGTAATTGCTGGTTTGATTTATTTAATATTCAAAGATGAAGATGATGCTGAAACTAAAAAAGCAAATAAAGAAATAAATAAATTAAAAAAAGAAGATAAAGAAATAGTAGTTGAAAAAACTACAAAATTAGAACAAAAACCAACAAAAAAGGTAGATAATTCTAATAAGAAAAAATCTCCTAAAAATAAGAAAAAAGAAAGATAAAAAATATCTTTCTCAGATTGTTGACAAAGTGATATATTTGAAAAAATATATTGCTTTTTCTTTGCTATAAATTATTTTTTTGATAATTTGCTGAAAAAATAGTCTGATTTGTTTAATATTTGTGTATTTTTTCTTGCTATTCCATCTCCA
>JAFQTN010000033.1 GCA_017409025.1 Bacilli bacterium
AACATTTTTCCAACAAAAAAGTAAGGTTTAGTAAGCTTAAAATTCGGTAAAACAATAAGCAACCTTACAAATTAATTATACTCTATTTTTGAAAAAAATAAAAGACTATTAACAAAATTTACTTTGTCAACAGTCTGAAAATAGTATTACAATTCTTGTAATACTATTTTAATTCTTTAAGCAAATCATAAATAATAACATCATTAGAAATATCTAATATTGTATTAGCATATTCAGAATTTATTGATATATAATCTTCACTTATTATACCATTTGATATTGCATAAGCTTCATTATTTCTAGCACTATAATAAATTTTACTTGTAACATAAGAACCATCTTTAAATACTACAACATTTTCATTATCAGTAATATTCATTATATCCTTACCTAAAGCATATTTATTATATACATTTAACATATTACCAAGAGTAGGCATAACATCTATCATTCCCATAGGAACGCTTATAGTTTTTACTTCTTCCATATCGCTACTCCAAATAATTAAAGGTACTTTCTTACTAAGTTCATAATCATAATCATTAAATTCAGTATACCATTCGTCTCCTGGCTTTAATACACTATCAGTTACTGGATCATAGTTATACATATAATCATAATTACCCTTAGATATTCTAGCATCATGATCACCATAAATAACTATAACCGTATCATCTAATAAACCATTTTCTTCCATATCTTCTAAAAAATTACCAATAGCCTGATCCATATAGTTAATTGATTTAATATATCTTCCTAAAACTTTACCTTCTAAATAATCTCTTGTTACCATTTCTCCATCAATTTCTATAGTCTTAGTAAGATTCAAATCACTATATTCATCGGCATCATCCCAAGGAGTATGATTAGTAAGTGTAATCAAAGTTCCATAATAAGGTTCTCCAATATTATCTTCTATATCCTTAATCATTGGAACCACTTGGCTAAAGAAAGATTCATCTGATAAACCAAGTCCATATTCTTCATCAATTACAAATGAAGATTTAGAAAAATACTTATCATATCCCATATTCTGATGCATTACATCCCTATTCCAAAAATCTCCCACATTACCATGCATACTAAATACATAATAACCTTTATTATTAAGCAAGTTTTGCATAGTTACAAACTTATTATCAAAATAATTAACAAACACAGTTCCACTATTAGCAGGTAACAAAGAAGTTGCATAAGTAAATTCACTATCACTACTAGTACCTACTCCTACTTGAGCATAAAAATTATCAAAATATAAACTCTCTTTAATTAATTTATTAATATTTGGAGTTACTTCTTCACCGTTAAAAGTAAGACCTATTGCGAATGTTTGTAAAGATTCAGCATGTATTGCTATAACATTCTTTCCCTCAAAGATACCAGTATATTTATTAATACTCTGTTCTTTTCTATTTTCATCATAATATTCTGTTACCTTCTTTAACGCATTATCATATCCAAACATATTATTTAAAGTTGGTTTCAAACTCTGAAATAAATCATCCACTTGATACGTATAAACACCAAAACTATTAACAACCGCTACCCTGTTCCAAAGTTTTATAAATCTACTCCAAGAATTATATGGAGGCATAGCACTACCTATACCAACTAAAATTATTGATAATATTGTTACTTTAGTAAAACTTCTCTTAACATTTTTTTCCCTATCAGAATACTTAATAATTATCAAAATTAATCCAATCAATTGCCATATATAAATCCAATCTTTAAAATCTAGAGCAAATTCTACGATTACATCTCCAAAATCTTGAACAAATACTGAAGTAGCCAATAATGATACCGATACAAAAGAACTATAGTAATTATAATAAATCGAATTAATTACACATATTGCTACCATTAAAATTGATGTAATCACATAATAAGTTTTCTTCTTATTTTTTTTAATTAAAAAGGAAAATGCCGTAAATAATATTACAAAACCTAAATCAAAAAATAATGCTCTTATCTGAAAACTACCAGTAGTAAATAATCTAAGTAATATTGAATTAATAAAATTAGATACAATATAAAATAAAAGTACTGGATAACTTTTTGAAAAATCTATTATCAAATCACTAACTTTTTTAAATTTTATTTTTTTCATAACATTCCCTCTTCATACATACAAAATTATATCATATATCTGTAAAATATACTACACTTTGTTTACTTAGAATTTATTTGATGTTATAATTTTAATATATGGTGATTTATTATGAAAGTATTAAAAAAAGAAACTGAAAAACTATTAAAAATAATAAAATATATAATAAATTTTCTAATACAAAAACAACACATATTCTATATGACACTTCCATTATTAGCAATGGATATAATCACTAGATTATTTGGTTATAATATAGATTTTTATAGTATAGGAGGTATATCTCCTAATCTATTTACAATAACTTGGTTAATCCTATTTATAGGATTAACACTAGGAACAAGTAAAAAAATAGGTAAAATAATCTACTTAACTATAAATATCTTATTCCTGATTATATTTCTAGTAAATAATGTATATTATTCAATGACTAGCACCTTCTTTGATTTTAACCTACTAGAATCTGCCTCTGAAGGAGCTCCATATATAATAGATACTATTAAGAATGCCAATATTCTAGTATACATCTCATTTATATCTATAATATTTTTAATATACCATGGATATAAAAGAATCCCTTATAAAACTAAGAATAATCCTAAATTAATTTTATCTATTATTATTATATTTTTAATATCACATATCATTACTCCACTAACGCTAGGCAAAGCCAATGAAGAACTTACTTGGTCTAGTTGGAGAAACCCAAGAAATATATACATGTCCTTTAATGATAGCAATAAAAGTTTAAAAGTAAGTGGTTTATTTGAATATACTATTAGAAATTTCTATGTAACATATCTAAAAACTGACGAGATAGAAAACTATGAAGATGAACAATTCTTAGAATCAGCTTTTGCAAACTATGAAGGAGAATATAAAAATAAATATACTGGAAAATTTAAAAATAAAAACTTAATCTTTGTTCAATTAGAAGGAACCGATAATTGGTTAATTAATAAATCAGATACCCCTACTTTATACAATATGATGAAAAGTTCATTTAATTTTACTAATCATTATTCATATTATAATGGTGGTGGTTCTACATTTAACTCAGAATTTGCCGTAAATACCGGTTTTATAACTCCATTATCTTATACTCAAAATGCTTATACTTTTAACAAAAATAATTTCCCATATTCTATGGCTAATCTATTTAAAAATGACGGCTATATTGTTAATGCCTTCCATATGAATACGGGAGAATACTATTCAAGAACAGCTAATTATCTTAACTGGGGATACAATAATTATTATGGATTAATTGATATCGAAGAATATACTGATGAATCATATACTCTTGATAGAGAACTAATTCTAAATGAAAAATTCAATGAATTAATCTTCCCTAACGATACTACATTCGTAGATTATATCATTGCATATTCCGGTCATCTTCCATTTACTAATACAAAAGGAGTATGTAAGCAACTAGTAACCGAAGACATTATAAAAGAATTGGGATTATTTGAAAAATATAATGAAGGACTAATAAATTTATCATATAAAAAAGAAACAAAAGAAAATAATCCTTTAGAAACAAATTTAATACTTGTAATAAAAGAAACCTTCACAAATGATTCTGAAGATAAAATTCACGAAATAATAATTAAAGAAATGACTGAAGAAGAATGTGTTAGAAGACAAGCAAAAGAAACTGATTATATGATGGAATTGCTTCTAGAAAATTTAAAAGAAAAAAATCTTCTAGATAATACTGTAATAGTAGTCTTTACGGATCACTATCTATATACTTTAGAAGATAAAACATTACTAGATAAATATAAAGAAACAAAAAACAATTTAATTAATAAAACTCCATTCTTTATCTGGAGTAATAATACTAAAGAAGTGAAAATTAAAGAACCAACATCTCAATTAAATATCTTACCAACTGTTCTTAATTTATTTGGAATGGAATATAATCCAAACAATTATATTGGCGAAGATGCACTAAATCCAAAATATGATGGAATCGTCTTCTTTAATGACTATTCTTGGTATGATGGTAATGTTTACGTTGAAGATGGTGAAGTTACTAATAACAAAAATATCTCTTACGATAAACTAGAAGAAAAAAATTATTACATAAATTATATTACTAAGAAAAATGACTTAGCATTAAAATTTAATTATTTTAAATTAAAAAAATAAGGAAGCAAAAGCTTCCTTTCATAATGGATATTTTTCTAAAAACATATATACAGCAAATATAAGTACTAATATTGTATAAATAATTTTAACTAAATTTATTAAAAGTTTAGATAATTTCTTATTGTTAATTTTCTTCTTAATAAAATTTACTGGTTTTAAATAAAAAGTCGTAGCAAATCCTTCCTTATAAAACTGATCTATATAATCCTTCATCATTAACTCCCCTTACTCAAATCATCTATAGTAACTTTACTCTCATGTGGTATTGGTTTCCATGTGACATCCATAAACAATGCTGCATATGTCGTATATCTTCCAATAATATCAAATATCGGCCAAGTAAATGTATATAATACTTTCTTCCAAAAACTAATCTTCTTAATTCTAGCATCTTCCACTATAAATAAATAAACAGCTAACCAAATATTATTAAAATAATTTCCTATTCTATATAGAAGTCTAAGCCATATTGTAACAATCATTCCTATAAATAAAGCACCAACGGAAGCTTCCATATTTATCTTAATACCAAAAATATTTCTAAGTAATTGACTGAGCCAAGTACTACCACCAAATAAATCTAAATTATTAATACCATTTGCATAAGTATAACAAGAATAAATTAATACCGATACAAGTATCCATCTGCATAAATTAATAAAAGATATGGGCGTTAATTGAACTAAAGTATCAAAAGAAGCAAACCTATGTCTAATTGATTCTAAAATAGATAAACATCTGTTTCTAAATCCCTTCTTCACCTTTTTCTTATTTTCTTTATTCCAATTAGTCTTTAGAAATTTCTTTCCAAAAAATATATTAATAAATAAATATGGTCCCGATTCAGCAAATGCAAGTAAATGTCCTTTAGACCAACGAAGTCTTTGTCTTAAAGCAATCTTTAAACTAGTAGGTTGTTCATCAAAAAATTCTGCTTCATCTTGATAACTAATTCTATAACCTTGAGCCACCGCATCAGCAGTAAGTGCCCTATCCTCAGTTAAAGATGTATAATGCCATCCATCTCTAACAATTTCATTTGCAAATAAAAATCCTGTTCCCTGAATATTTGTTGCAAGTCTAAGTATACTTCTAGCTCTATGATTAGTTCTAATAGATCTAATCCAATGCAAAGCATATGTAGATGCTATCCAATTTTCATCAAAATTCTTAGTATTTCTATACGATGTAATAATCTTTTCACCAGAATCAAAAGCATCATTCATCTTACTAATATAATCAGATTTAAGCAAATTATCCGCATCAAATATAAAATATCCATCAAATGAAGTTCTTCCATAATCTGCTTCTATTTTATCAAATAAATATTCTAGTGCATACCCCTTCGTTTTGTGTTCTGAATCAAACCTCTCATAACAAATAGCACCTTTACTTCTAACAATATCTGCCGTATTGTCGGTACAATTATCAGCTACTACAAATACCGTTAACATTTTTTTAGGATAATCTTGTTTACTAATACTATCAAGTAAATTTCCAATAACATTCTCTTCATTTCTAGCAGCAATACATATTGCATATTTATGTTTCTTTTTAGCAGGTTTAAACTTCCTAGTAAAAAACATCCCTATTACAAAATAAAAAGCCTTATGAATTACTATTATACTTAATATAGTTCCAAGTATATTATATATATCCCTACTTACTAGATATATACTACCAATTTCCCTAATAACTGTATCAAAAAAATTACTAATTACATCCATATATAATACTCCTTAACCCAACTCATTATAACATAGGATAGAATTTAAATCAAACTATTTACTTAAAACCCAAATAAATGATATAATCAAAATGTAAAAGGAGAAGTATATGAAAAAAATTAGTATTATCGTTCCTAGTTACAACGAGGAACAAGCAATCCCTTTCTTCTATGAAGAAATAAACAAAATATCTGAACAATTAAAAAAAGTTAATTTTGAATTTATCTTTGTAAATGATGGTTCAAAAGACAAAACTATCGAAGTAATTAAAGAATATGCAAAAAAAGATAAAAGAGTTAAATATGTAAATTTCTCTAGAAACTTTGGAAAAGAAGCCGCTATGTATGCCGGACTAGAACATTCTACTGGAGATTATATTGCCATTATGGATGCTGACTTACAAGACCCACCAACACTTCTTCCAGAAATGTTAAACTTCCTAGAAGAAAACACTGACTATGATTGTGTTGGAACGAGAAGAGTTACCCGTAAAGGAGAACCCCCAATAAGAAGTTTCTTTGCTAGAATGTTTTATAAAATTATCAATAAAATATCAAAAATAGAAATGGTCGATGGTGCTAGAGATTATAGATTAATGACAAGACAGATGGTTAATTCAATATTAGAACTAAAAGAATATAACCGTTATTCAAAAGGTCTATTCCAATTCGTAGGATATAAAACAAAATGGTTAGAATATGAAAATATTGAAAGAATAGCAGGAGAAACTAAATGGTCATTTTGGAAACTGTTCATCTATGCTCTAGAAGGAATAATTGCCTTCTCTACTGCACCACTCGCTATTAGTTCAATAGCAGGTATACTTTTCTGTATTATTGCATTCATCATGATTATCTTTATAATCATTAAAACATTAATCTTTGGAGACCCTACATCAGGTTGGCCAAGCCTAGTATGTATTATCTTCTTTGTAAGTGGTATCCAGCTATTCTGTTTAGGAATAATGGGACAATACTTATCAAAAACATATCTAGAAACTAAAAAAAGACCAATCTATATTATAAAGGATACTAATATAAATGATTAATCTATATAAAAAATATAAAGAAATAATAAATTATCTAATATTTGGAGTTCTAACAACCGTAGTAAGTTTAGCTACATACTATCTATTAGTATTTACAATACTAGATCCTAATAACCCACTAGAACTTCAAATAGCTAATATTATTTCTTGGATTACATGTGTAACATTTGCGTATATTACTAATAGAAAATATGTCTTTAATAGTAAAAATAAAAATATATTAAA
>JAFQTN010000008.1 GCA_017409025.1 Bacilli bacterium
AACATTTTTCCAACAAAAAAGTAAGGTTTAGTAAGCTTAAAATTCGGTAAAACAATAAGCAACCTTACAAATTAATTATACTCTATTTTTGAAAAAAATAAAAGACTATTAACAAAATTTACTTTGTCAACAGTCTGAGAATTAACAAAAGTTAATTCTTTATTTTTGATAATATATGTAGTATAATATTTTTATAGAGTAGGTGGTATATATGAATGTTAAAGTTAATATAACTATATTTTTTACGTTAGGTAGTTTTTTTTATAGTCTGTTATTGATATTTGCTTTTTTTTCAAAAAGTAAATTAAAATCAAAAGAAAATTCTATATATGCTGGTTTAATATGTATTAATTTTTTTGGTATAATTTTAGAGATATTATGTTGTATTTTTGCTGGTTATTTTATTTTATATCCTAATTTTTACACTATTCTTAATAGATTATTTTTAGTTTATTTGATCACGTGGAATTTTGTTTTTGCTATTTATGTATTTTATATCTCATTAATAAATAATGTTAAAGAGAAGAAACTGAAAAGAATAAGTAAATTGGCTGGGATATTATATATTGTTTTTATATTTTTAGTATTAATTTTCCCAGTTGAATTTATGTTAAATGATGGTTATGTAATGTATTCTTACGGAAAAGCTGTTGATTGTGTTTATTTATTTATAGGGATAGCCATGTTTTCTATGGTGACTTGCCTGTTAAAAAATTACAAAAACCTTAAAAGTAAAAAATATTTACCATTATATATATTTATGATATTAGGAGCAATAACAAGTACTATTCAAACTTTATTTCCAGAATTTTTATTAGCTACTTCCGTTGAAACATTTATTACAATGATTATGTTCTTCACAATAGAGAATCCAGATATGAAGTTACTTGAGGAAGTACATAGATCTAAAGAAATAAGTGATAATGCTAATGAAGAAAAGACTTTATTCTTATATAATATGACACAAGAGATTAGAAATACTGCTAATGAGATTGATGATAATGCTGATATGATATTAGATATTGATAAGATAGATGAAATTAAGAATTATGCTAGAGAGATAAAGAGGATTACTTCTAAGTTTAATTCTATGACCAATGAAGTATTGGATATATCTAAGTTAGATTCTTCTAATATAAAAGTATATAATAGTAAATATAATATTAAAAATATTTTAAAAGAAGTAGTTACTATGTATACTAATACTTGTAAAGATAAAAATATTAAGTTTAGAGTTAATATAGATCATGATATTCCTGATATATTATATGGGGACTCTATTGGTTTAAAAGAAGTATTAACTATTATTATGGATAATAGTGTTAAATATACTAAAGAAGGTTTTATAGAGTTTTCTGTTAATACGATTATTAAGAATGATGTATGTAGATTAATAGTTACTATTGAAGACTCTGGTATTGGTATTAAGAGTGAAGATATCAATAAGATGAAGATAGATAATAAGTCTTTAAATAAAGCTAATAATTTAATTACTTTAATGAATGGAACAATGATGATATCTTCTAATTATGGATTAGGTACTAAAGTTAAGGTTATATTAGATCAAAAGATAGAATTTAACGTTAATGAAGATGTAGCTAAGTATGATTTAATATATGATGATGTTAAATTACTTATGGTAGATGATAGTGATTCTGGTATTAAGATAATAGAAAAATTGATTAAGGGTAGTAATATTAAAATGGATTTTGCTACGAATGGTAAAGATTGCGTAGACAAAATTAAAGCATATAAAAACTATGATATAATATTACTTGATGAACAATTATCTCAAATAAGTGCAATAGAATTAATGGATAAAATTAAAAGCATAAGAAATTTTTCGATTCCAGTTATATTACTTACTAAAGATAATAGTTATGAATATAATGATGAATATAAGAATTTAGGATTTAATGGATATTTATTAAAACCAGTTAAGAAAGAAGAATTATTGAATAAAATAAAAGAATGCGCTAAGAAAGATAATTAAGGTTATCTTTCTTTAACTTTATAATAGGAGGAATAAAAATGAAGATAGTATATTTTGTACATGGTACTACTTATGATAATGCTAGTGGTAAGTGTAGTGGTTGGAAACAAGTTGAGTTAAATGAATTAGGGAGAGAACAAGCAATTAAATTAGGTGAAATAAATAAAAATAGACATTTTGATGTAATGTTTACTTCCGATTTAATAAGAGCAATAGATTCATCCAATTTAGCATTTCCATCATACGAAAAGATAATTGATAGTAGATTAAGAGAATGTAATTATGGGGATTATGATGGTGAAGATAAATCTTTAGTAGTATATGAAGATTATGTAGATAAGAAGTTTCCTAATGGAGAATCATTAAAAGATGTAGAAGCAAGAATTAAAGAATTTTTAGATGAAGTAAAAGAAAAATATCCTGGTAAGACAATTGCAATCGTAGCCCACAGAGCTCCACAACTAGCAATTGAAGTACTTACTAAAAATATTACTTGGGATCAAGCTTTAGATAAAGATTGGCGTAAAACTAAAGCTTGGCAACCTGGCTGGGAATATGAGATTGAAGATAATTAGTTTATCTTCTTTTTGATTATTATAGCAAACACTTGACAAACAAACAGAAGTATGCTATCATATATGGCCAAGAAAGAGGGGTAATTATGTATTCTTTTTTAGAAGAGATAAATAATTATGTGTTAGATAATGGTATTCCATTTAAAAATATTTCGATTTCTAGTTCTTATTTTCCTGATTTTTTCAATCGTGCTATGTTAAGGGAACTTAGAAATGCTGCTGGTGGAAAATGGGTTGATTATGAAATAGAAAATTATGAATTAGTATTTGAAGAAAATAGACTTCAGTTAGTAGCTAGAAGTAAGAATAAGCATACTGTATTAGTAATATTTAATAAAAATTTATGGTTTAGTATTAAAGAACCTTCTAAAAAATTATTTGAAACAAATATTACAACTTTAGCAATGTATTTAGAGAGAAAAGAATTTGATGAAATAAAGAAATATATAGATTCTAAAGGTTTAACAGGTAGATATAATTTAGAACATGTTAATATAGAGGAATCTTTAAAAGAAACTGCTTTAAAATGTATTGATTATATTAGTTATTTAAATAAATTTTATATGAAGCAACTTGAAGATAATGAAAAGGAAGAAAGAGAAAAGAAAATGGTATCTTTAAATTTTAATTCTCCAGAAGTTAGCGCTAGTGCTCCTAGAAATTATGAAAAATTAGGTGGTATTAGTCGTGAGAGAGTTAATTCAATATTACCTTTAGACGAAAGAGTCAAAGTATTAGAATCTTATGATTATATGTATGTTGGTTATGCTACTTCAAATGATGCAGATAAAGATGAAAATAAAAATAAAGAAATTGCATATTTAAACTATTTATATAGTCTTGGTCATAATAAATATGCATTAGTAATGGAACCGTATAGTGGGACTAGTTATACAAAAATTATGATATTTGAAAACGAAGAACAAATAACTAAAGAAATGTTTTCTAAATTAGTTAAAGACACATTAGAACTTAGTTATGATGAATTAAATAGTAGAAGCAATATTATTAAAACAAATCATACCACTATAGATACTTTTGGTAATTTATTAGAGTATATAGTTAAAAATAGTAATACTACAACACTATTAAATGGTTATACTAAAAAGAAAATAGAAAATTTAAAAAGATAATATTTTAAACGTATTCTAGTTAAGACAAATTGGTAAATAAAATTACTAGTTTGTCTCTTTTTGTTGTAAAAATAATTAATTATTAAAATTAAAAAAGTAAAATGAAAAGTTTTTACGAATAATACTATTGAAGAGAGTAAGATATGAATTATTATAATGAAATAAAAGAAAACTTATTAAAAAGTGAAATATATGATAAAGCCAAAGATTATTCTAAAGATAGAAATAAAGTTAAGGTATATTTTGAAACTGGAAAATTATTAAGCGAAGCGGGTAAAGAATATGGTAAAAACATAATTAAACAATATTCTGAAAAATTAATAATTGAAGTTGGCAAAAAATATAATGAAAGAACATTATATGGAATGAGAAAATTCTATGAAATATTTAGTAATGGAAAATTGAACCCAGTGGGTTCAAAATTAAGTTGGACTCATTATAGGGAACTGTTAGTAGTGAAAAATATTGACGCAATAAAGTATTATATTAAAATTTGTGAGGAAAACAATTTATCTAAAAGAGAGTTGCAAGAAAAAATTAAAAATCATGAATATGATAGATTAAGCGCTGAAACTAAAAACAAACTTATTAAACTAGAAAAATTAAAAGTAGATGATTTAATACCTAATCCTGTTCTTATAAAATATAACTCATTAAATGAAAAATTAACTGAATATGTTTTAAAACAAGCTATATTAAATAATTTAGATGAATTTTTATTTCAACTTGGATATGGTTTTTCTTATGTAGGAAATGAATTTAGAATAAAGGTAGATGACAAGTATAACTATATAGATTTGCTTCTTTATAATATAGAATTTAATTGTTATGTTGTTATTGAATTAAAAGTAACAGAATTAAAAAAAGATCATATTGGGCAAATTCAAGTTTATATGAATTATATAGATGATAATTTTAAAAAAATAACTCAAAATAAAACTATTGGAATAATAATTTGTAAACAAGATAATAAATATATAATAAAATATTCTTCAGATGATAGAATAATTGCAAGAGAATATAGTTTAATCTAATGTTACTTTGACAAGTTTAAGTGTAAAATGCTTTGAAAAATAAAGAATTTATGATAAAATTATACTTGGAAAGAGTGGTAACAATGGGATATGATGAAAGTAGTATAAAAATATTAGAGGGCCTTGAAGCAGTAAGAAAAAGACCGGGTATGTATATCGGTTCTACAGATAAGAGAGGATTACATCATTTGATATGGGAAATCGTAGATAACTGTGTAGATGAAGCTTTAAACGGTTATGGAGATTATATAAAAATAACTTTGCATACAGATGGTTCTATTTCTGTATCAGATAGAGGTAGAGGTATTCCTACGGGAATGCATTCATCCGGCAAGAGTACTCCTGAAGTTATATATACAGTGCTTCATGCTGGTGGTAAATTTAGTGATGGAGGATACAAAGTATCTGGAGGACTTCACGGTGTAGGTGCATCTGTAGTTAATGCTTTATCTGAATATTTAGAAGTTACAACTAGAAGAGACAAAGAAGAGCATTATATTAGATTTGAAAATGGTGGACATGTAGTCACTCCTTTAAAGAAAGTTGGTAGTGCAACTAGAACTGGTACTACAGTTAGATTTAAACCAGATGCAACTATTTTTGGTAATATCTCATTTAATTATTCTACTATTTGTGAGAGAATGCAAGAATGTGCTTTTCTTATAAATGATATTACCATTGAAATAGAAGATGAAATAGAAAACAGAAGTGAAAAATATCATTACGAAAACGGATTATCTTCTTTTTGCGAGTATTTAAATGAAGGGAAGTCTGTGCTTCACAAAGTATTATGTTTTAATACTACTAAAGACAAAATAAACGTAGCAGTTAGTATGCAATATACTGATAGTTATAATGAAAATATAGTATCATTTGTTAATAATGTTAAAACAAGTGATGGTGGTAGCCATGAAGTTGGATTTAAAACAGCGATTACGAAAGTACTTAATGATTATGCTAAAGAAAATGGATTTATTAAAGGAAAAGAAAAAGCTTTTGAAGGATCCGATGTAAGAGAAGGTTTAACAGCGATTATATCAGTACAAATCCCTGAATCTTTACTTCAGTTTGAAGGACAAACTAAATCTAAGTTGGGAACTCCAGTAGCTAGAACTATTGTGGAATCTGTTGTATCTGAACAATTGAAATTCTTTTTGGAAGAAAATAATGCTGTTGCTACGAAAATTATTAGTAAAGCATTAAAAGGAAAAGAAGCTAGAGAAGCTGCAAGAAAAGCAAGAGAAGAAACTCGTAAAGGAAAAGATAATAAAAAGATAGAAAGAATTCTTAGTGGAAAATTAACTCCTGCGCAAAGTAGAGATAGAGATGCTTGTGAATTATTTATAGTCGAAGGTGATTCTGCCGGTGGTTCTGCTAAACAAGGAAGAGATAGAAAAACTCAAGCAATATTACCTTTACGTGGTAAAGTTATTAATACAGAAAAAGCTAAGTTAGAAGATATATTTAAAAATGAAGAAATTAACACTTTAATTCACACGATTGGTGCTGGTATTGGTTCAGATTTCAATATAAAAGATTGCAATTACGGCAAAGTAATCATTATGACCGATGCCGATGATGATGGTGCGCATATTCAATGTTTATTATTAACATTCTTCTATAGATATATGAAACCACTTATTGAAAATGGTAGATTATATATAGCAATGCCTCCGTTATACAAACTTAGTATGGGTGGAAAAGATACATATTTATGGACTAACGAAGAATTAAAACAAATGACTGCAGGTAAATCTAATTATAAAATACAAAGATATAAAGGACTTGGTGAAATGAATGCAGATCAGTTATGTGACACTACTATGGATCCTAAATATAGAAGTTTAGTTAAAGTAAATATTACTGATGGTGCTTTAGCTGAAAAGAGAGTTAGCGTGCTAATGGGAGATGCTGTTGAACCTAGAAAAAATTGGATTAACGAAAATGTAGAATTCTCATTAGAGGATGCTTACAAGATATAGGTGGAAATATATGAAAGAAAAAAAGTGGTATGTATTTAAATATGATATGTGGATTATGAATATATTTGCTCTTTTTGTTGCTATTTTCATAGGAATAATATCAATATTAATAGATAAAGAATTTTTTACTAATTCTATTAAGTACGTGTTTGGAGATAGAATTATTGGTATGTTTTGTTTATTATGTATTTTCTATTTTGTTATTCATGAAATTCTTCACAGTATTGCTTATTGTATATATGGAGCTAAATTTAAGAATATAGTGTATGGTATTGCACTGGAAAAAGGAGTATTTTATTGTTTATGTAAAGAAAATATTAGTAAAAAGAATATATTAAATTCCTTGTTCTTCCCTTTGTTTTATATGGGAATAGTTACATATATAATTAGTTTTATTATTAATAGCCCAATTTTATTGATACTATCAATATTTAACATTGTTGGTTGTTGCGGCGATATATTAGCATTTTTATTCTTAGTTAAACTAGATAAAAATATAAAATTTAGTGAACTTGATGACGCTACATCGTTTGCAGTATATTCTGATAAAGATATTAGTAAGAAAAAAAGTTTAGGAATAAAGTATATAGAAACAAAAGATAAAATTGAAAGAAAAGATCTTATTAAGATAAAAATTAGCAAATGGAGTTATATCATTTTATTCATAGCGTTTGTTTTATATATGATGTATATAGAGGTAGAATTGTTTTAACAATATAATCTAAAAATCTTTCTAAATTTAAAAAGTTTAGAGAGATTTTTTAAAAAGGTATAGCAAAAATTTAAATGTATGATATAATATTTTGTGAAAGGAATGATTATTATGTATACAATCAATCATGTTATCATGTATATTTATGATAATCACGCCTGTAATTACTAAATAACTTAAAAAATAGTAAGCAGGTGTGATATTTTTGTCGTGCCTGCATCTCGCCATATAGGTGTGATGCCTGTATGGTTTTTAATTTGTTAAAATTAAAGGAGATGATACTATGTTAGAAATAAGTATAAGTAAAATATGTAAAAATTACGGATTTGGAAATATATTAAATAATATATCTTTTGATGTTATGAATGGTGAGATTGTCTCAATAGTAGGTGAAAATGGTAGTGGTAAATCTACTTTACTTAAAATTATTGCAAAAGAAGAAAATGCTACTAGCGGAAGTGTTGCTATTAGAAAAAATGGTACTCTGGGATATTTATCCCAAACTTCTTTAGAAGAAGATGATAATATTTTAGTAAAAGATATATTATATAGAAGTGTAAAAGAAATAATAGATATAGAAAATAAATTAAAAGAATATGAAAATAAGATGTTAGGTGCTACAGAAAAAGAATTAGATAATATAATTAGAAAATATAGTAATTTACAAGAAAAATTTATTAATATTGGTGGATATGAAGTAAGTGAAAAGATTGGAAGAATCGTTACTGGTTTTAAGATAGAAAATTTATTAGAACTAAATTATAATAATTTATCTGGAGGAGAAAAAAGAATTGTTTCTTTTGCCGCATTAATAATAAAAAATCCTGATATATTACTACTTGATGAACCTACCAATCACTTAGATATTGAAACTTTAGAATGGTTAGAAAATTATTTAATAAATTATAAAGGAACAATTCTTATTGTTTCTCATGATAGATATTTTCTAGATAAGATTACTAAGAAGACAATTTTACTTGAAGAAGGTAATGCGTTAGTATTTAATACTAATTATTCTGATTTTCTTATAGAAAATGATAAGAGAAAAAATATTGAATATAAAGAATATAAAGAACAACAAAAAGAAATTAAAGCAATGAGAGAAAGTATTAAAAAATTAAGAGAGTTTGGCAGATTAGCTGTACCGGGCGGAGAATCATTTTTTAAAAGAGCAAATTCTATTGAGAAAAGATTAGAAAAATTAGAAAAAATTAATAAACCAAAAGAAAAAAAGATTATTCCTCTTGAATTTAACTATCAAAATAGATCAGGCAAAGATGTTTTAGTAGTCACTAATTTAAATATTAGTTACGATAATAAAATAATTTTTAATAATGCTAATATGAAAATTAATTATGGAGAACATATATGCTTGATTGGAAAAAATGGTAGTGGCAAAAGTTCTTTAATTAAGAATATATTATCGAGTAATAACAATATTAAATTAGGTAGTAATGTTAAAATTGGATATATTCCTCAAGAAATAGTTTTTGATAAAGATAGTATAGTTTATGATCTTGCTAGAAAATATTTTATAGGCGAAGAATCACACTTAAGAAGCGCTTTATTTAAATTTATGTTTGTTGGCAATGATATATACAAGAAAATATCCAGTTTATCAGGCGGAGAGAAAGTAAGATTAAAATTATTTTGTTTGATGCAAGAAGAAGTTAATTTTCTAATACTAGATGAACCCACAAATCATATAGATATTACTACCAGAGAAATATTAGAAGATACTTTAAATGGATATAAGGGAACTATATTGTTTGTTTCACACGATAGATATTTTATTAATAAGTTAGCAACTAAGATTATAAGTATTGAAAAAAATAAATTATTTGAATATGTGGGTAATTATGACGATTACAGAAATCAAAAAAAAGATTATTAATATGTTCAAAAACAAAATATTTTGATATAATTAAGTTGAATATATTTATTAGGAGGTAAGATGGTGAAAAAAATAACTTATGTAACAGGAAATTGGGCTAAAATAGCTAGTGCTAAACAAATATTAGAACCACTTGGATACAGTGTAGATAATATTAAAATGGAGACAATTGAAATTCAAGCAGATGATGTTGAAGAAGTAGCTAAATATTCTGCCAAATGGGCTAGTGAAAAATTGAAATGTGCTGTACTTAAAAATGATTCAGGTTTATTTGTAGAAGCATTAAACGGTTTTCCTGGTACATATACTCATTATGTTGATGATACTCTTGGCGAAAATGGACTATTAAAATTATTAGATGGAGTAGAGAATAGGAAAGCATATTTTAAAGAAGTGTTAGCATACTGTGAATATGGTAAAGAACCAATAACTTTTGTAGGAATTACTCCTGGAACTATTGCTAAAGAAAAATCTGGAACATATGGATGGAGTTGGGATTTTATTTTCATACCAGATGGTCAAGATAAAACTCTAGGCTGTTATCCAGATGAAGAAAGATGGAAATTTTGGTCACTAGATTCTTATAAGAAACTAGTAGAATACTTAGAGAAAAATAATAAATAATTATTTAATAATATATTTTATGAGGTGGTAATGTTGGAAAATATGATAAATGAATTAGAAAAAAAATATAGTAAGTTTCGTTTGATTAGCTATATATCTTTATTTGCTGTTATGCTATTTGGAGCTACCGGTACTTTTATTACAATAACTTTTGTATCAGAATTAATACAAGCTTCAATAAATAACAATATTGTAAAAAATACTATTGGTTTTATTATTTGTAATTTAGCTTTAATTTTTAGCGCTATAATCATGAATAAATCATTAAGAAAAGAAGCAAAAATTCTCGAAGAAATTAAAACTCTTGAAAAAAACACAGAAAAAGACAAAACTATAGCAGACATTAAAACCAAATTTGAACTTTTATCTAAAGATAGTCAATTAAAACTATTGAATTTTATAAAAGATGATGTAAAGATTCAAAATATAGCTTCTCAAATATTATCTTTAGATACTGTGCGTCAAGAAATTATGGAATCAGAACTAGAATATGCATATAATGGATATGGAAAATTGCCTGTTGATTATGTTGTAAATTATGTGAATGATTATATTTTTAGAAATTATGGAAAAGTAAGTAATCAAATATTAGAAGATTTAAAAAAAGATAAAACTAAATTTCAAACAATTTTGCCTGGTATAGATTGGAAAAGGGTCGATATTGATGCCGTATATCAGAAAATGTTTGGTAATGAAAACATTAGACAAGATGCTTTTACCAGAAGAAGAACTGATAATAGAAATTGTGGGCAAAAAACAAGAAATAAATGTTGACAAAAAACAAACATTTTTATATAATTAAAGAGATTTGTGAAAACATGTGATGGAGACGGTATTTTACTTATGTTATAGAGAGTAACTAGTTGGTGGAAAGTTATACAGATAGCAAAATATAGATCACTCTTGATGTATCTTTTTGATATTAGAAAAGATCGGGTAATACCGTTATATAAAATTAAGCGCACTTAGAGTGAATTAAGGTGGTACCGCGGAATATTTCGTCCTTATTAAGAAATTAATAGGGACTTTTTTATTGGAGGATTAATATGAAGAGTGAGTACGAAGTAAGGTTTCTTGATATTGATAAGGATAATCTAATTGAAAAATTAGAAAGTTTGAATGCTAAATTTATTGGAAATTGGTTGCAAAAAAGATATATATATGATTTTAATCCAGTACTTAGTAATAAGTGGATAAGACTTAGAACTAATGGCGAGGTCAGTACTTTAACAATAAAAGAAATAACTAATACCAAGATAGATGGTACTAAGGAATTAGAGATAGTTGTTAGTGATTTTGAAAAAACTAATAAAATATTAGAAGAACTTGGATATCATGCTAGAAGTATTCAAATGAATAAAAGAATAAGATATATGTTAGATGATGTAGAAATAGATATAGATACCTGGCCTAGAATTAATACTTTCGTAGAATTTGAAGGTAAAAATGAAGATAGTATTAAAGATGTAGTAAAGAAATTGAATATGAATTTTGAAGAAAGAACTACACAGGATGTACAAAGTATATATTTATCACATGGTTTTACTAAAGAAGAAATGAATAATTTAAATTTTGAGGAGGAAAAATAATGGCGTTTAAAGAGTTGGATAAAAGAAATGTATCAGAAGTTGAAAATTCTATTTTAGAATCTTGGGGTGGTATAAATAAGATTACTTCAAGACAAATAGAAAATAGAAAAGATAGTGAAAATTTTGTATTTTATGATGGCCCCGCTACTGCTAATGGAATGCCTGGAGTCCATCACATATTAGCTAAATTACTTAAAGATACTTTTTGTAAGTATAAAACTATGAAAGGGTATAAAGTTTTAAGAAAAGTAGGATGGGATACTCACGGTTTACCAGTTGAAGTTCAAGTAGAAAAAGAATTAGGTTTTTCCGGTAAATTAGATATAGAAAAATATGGTATCAAAGAATTTAATGATAAATGTCGTGAATCAGTGTGGAAAAATGAAAAGGCATTTAATGATTTTACTGAAAAATTAGGACAATTCATTGATTTAGAACATCCGTACATAACTTATCAAAACAGTTATATTGAAACTGAATGGTGGATACTAAAAGAATTTTTTGATGCGGGATTAATATATGATGGATTAAAAATTCTTCCATATTGTCCTAGATGTGGTACTGGACTTGCCAGTCATGAGGTTGCTCAAGGCTATAAAGAAATAAGCGTTAACACAGTTACAGTTCCATTTAAATTAAAAGATGAGGAAAATACATACATGTTAGTATGGACTACAACTCCTTGGACGCTTATGTCTAACGTTGCAGCTTGTGTTAATCCTAACGAAAAGTATGTTAAATGTTTATCTAAAGGATACAACTTTATTGTGGCAGAAAAATTAGCTAAGAAAGTATTGGGAGAAGACTACGAAGTAGTATGCGAATATACTGGTAAAGATTTAGAATATAAAGAATATGAACAATTAATGCCAATATTAAATGTTAATAAAAAAGCATTCTTCGTTACTTGTGCAGATTATGTTACTATGGAAGATGGAACTGGTATAGTTCATATCGCTCCAGCATTTGGTCAAGATGACTATGAAGTTGGATTACAATATGACCTTCCTATCTTAAATCCAGTAGATGAACAAGGATGTTATACTGAAGGCCCTTGGAAGGGCAGATTAGTAGTAGATCCTGAACTTGAAGTAGAGATAATTAAATATTTAGCTAAAGAAGATAAATTATTTAAAAAACAAAAAATGGAACACAATTATCCACACTGTTGGAGATGTAAAACTCCTTTAGTATATTATTCTAAACCAAGTTTATATATTAAGACAACCGCTATTAAAGATAAAATAATTGAAGCCAATAATAAAGTTAATTGGTATCCAGATTATGTTGGAGAAAAGAGATTTGGTAATTGGCTAGAAAATATGAATGATTGGGCTATCTCAAGAAATAGATATTGGGGAACACCAATACCTTTATGGAGATGTAGTTGTGGCCATGACGAAATGATTGGTTCAAGAAAAGAATTAGTTGAAAAAGCAATAGAAAAAATAGATGCGAATATTGAACTTCATAGACCTTATGTAGATGATGTACACATTAAATGTCCTAAATGCGGAAAAAATATGACAAGAGTTACTGATGTAATTGATTGTTGGTTTGATTCAGGTGCTATGCCTTTCGCTCAATACCATTATCCATTTGAAAATAAAGAATTATTTGATTCTCAATTTCCAGCAGATTTTATATCTGAAGGAATAGATCAAACTAGAGGATGGTTCTATTCATTAATAGTTATATCTACATTCTTAAAAGGATGTGCACCATATAAAAATGTACTTGTTAATGATTTAGTATTAGATAAATTTGGACATAAAATGCATAAGAGTAAAGGAAATGCAATTGATCCATTTAATGTATTAAATAAATATGGTGCAGATGCCACAAGGTTTTATATGTTACATGCTTCTCCAGTATGGACACCTTTAAAATTTGATGAAGATGGCATCAAAGAGATTCAATCTAAAACATTTAATACATTAAAAAATACTTATACATTCTTCCAAATGTATGCTAACGCAGACAATCTTAATCCAAGAGATTTTAATGTAAGTTATGATAAATTAGAAGAAATTGATAAATGGTTATTATCTAAATACAATAAATTAGTAAAAAATGTTACTGATTCTATGGAAGAATATGATTTAAATAAAGCTTGTAAAGAATTAAATAATTTCTTAAATGAAGATTTATCTAACTGGTACATAAGAAGAAATAGAAGAAGATTCTGGGCAAGTGAGTTGGACGATAATAAGAAAGCAGTATATCAAACCACATATCAAGTCTTAGTAGGATTATGCAAGTTAATGGCTCCAATAGTTCCATTTGTAACAGATGAAATATATAGAAATTTAACAGATGAAGAATCTGTTCATTTAGCAGAATATCCTTCATATGATGAATCTATGTATAACGATCAGATCGAAGAAAAAATGGATTTAGTAAGAGATTTGATTTCTTTAGGAAGAAATGCTAGAGAAGAAGCTAAAATTAAAGTTAGACAACCAATTAGTGAAGTCATAATTGATGCTAAAAACAAAGACATTATCGGAGATATGACTAATTTAATTTGTGAAGAATTGAATGTTAAAAATGTAATGTTTGAAACTGATTTAAGCAAATATATGAACTTTATTGTTAAACCTAATTTCAAAGAAGTAGGTAAGTTATTAGGAAATAAAATAAAATCATTTCAAGAAACACTTACTAAATTAACATTAGAAGAAATAAATAATCTTAGAAATGAATTAGAAGTAGTAATTACTTTAGATAGTGAAGAATTTAAAGTAAATAATAAGATGGTTGATATTAGGGTTGAATCTAAAGAAGGATTTAATTCAACATATTCAGGTAATAACTTTATCGTTTTAAATACTACTTTAACTAAAGAATTAATTAATGAAGGATTAGCTAGAGAAACCGTATCTAAAATTCAACAAATTAGAAAGAATAATGGATTTGATGTAGCTGACAGAGTAAAAGTATATTATGACGCTGATGAAGAGTATACAAAAGATTTAAGTGATTTTGTAGAATTTATTAAGGAAGAAACTTTAGCACTAGAATTTATAAAAGATAAAAATCTTACTGAAATATATGATATAAATGATTATAAAGTAGGTTTTAAAGTAGAAAAAATATAAAAAGTAGAACACCGGTTTATCTGGTGTTTTTCATTTACAAATAATATTGATTATGTTATTCTATAATAGGTGGTAGGTATGGAAGATAAATTGATGGGATTAATATATGATTATTCTCAGCAAAATAAAATAGCAGATCCTGAATTTATATATAAGGTAGTAGATTTATTAGTTAATTATATGAATATAAATGAATATGTTAGAGATGTAAAAGTAGGAGATGATGCTGTTGCTAATATCTTTTCACAGGCATCGTACGATGTATATGAAAAGACCTTAGGAGTTGGTCAATCATCTCTAAAATATGAATTGCATAGACAAAACAAAAAAGTAAAAGATTATTTAAATGATTTTGAGCGCACTATTTTTCAAAATGTTTTAGTAGTACAAACGATTTTGCATGAACTAGAACATGCTTTTCAACAGAAAAAAATAGACTTATCTGAATTAAGACAATTTGAAGATAGTTTTGATAAAAGAGTTGAAATGGAATTATTAAAATTTGCTAAAAAAAATATCGAAAAGGAAAGTTTCTATACTCATGATTTTATTCCTGATGAACGATTTGCAGAAAGCGATTCATGGAATAAGTTATATGGCATTTTATCATTTTTAAATGATAAAGGTAAAAACTTATTGGATTATTGTAAAAGTAGGAAAATAGAAGCAGAAATTTCTGGATATGACGAAGAAAAAACACCAACTTCTACTTATATAGAATTCCATAAAGATGAGGAAATTTTATATAAACCTATTTTTTCTGATTTATTATTAGCACAATATTATTGTCCTGATTATAAAATTAGAGCTAGGTTAGGATTACCATTATCTGTTTATGAATATAATCAATTATATGATCAGATTAAAGAGCACTTTAGATCACAATAGAAAAATATAATGTTTATAAACACGAACACTTTGTTATTTTAAATAAATAAAAAAGTGTTTTTTTGTTATTTTACACATTTTACATTTTTTAAAAACTTTAAAAAATTATTTTTTTAAAAATAAAAAATAATATACAATTATATAAAAAAATAACAAATAACACTTTTAAAATCAAGAAAATCATAATTAAAGAAACAAATATATATGTATCCTGAATATTTAATTAAAAATTAAAAAAACAAGAAAAAGAAAAAAATAAAAATCTTAAAAAAATTAAAAATAAAAAAACGAACAAAAACTATTGACATGTTACAAACTCTTATATATAATGTAGTTAACAATAGAGGAGGAAATAAGTAGTATGGTAAGTACAGAAGAATTGGTAACAACACTTAAAGTTGTAAAAAGAAACGGAAAAAAAGTTGATTTTGATGGTGCTAAAATAGCATTAGCTATCAAGAAAGGTTTTGATAGTATTCTAAATGATGATGAACCAGTATATACATCAAAAGATGTTCAAAAGGTTTATCAAACAGTAATTAAAAGAATTGAAAAAGAATATAAGGATGCAGAAAAAATTAAAATTGAAGAAATTCAAGATTTAATTGAAGAATCATTAAAAAAATGCAATTATGAAGATGTTTATAAATCATTTTCTGAATATAGAGATAGAAGAGCACAATCTAGATTATTATTTGCAGATGAAAAGAAGATTCATAAATTCTTAAAATCTTTGGAAGGACTTGGATTAAAAAGTGCTGCTGAAGAAGATGCTAAAAGAGAAAATGCTAATATTGACGGTAATAGTGCAATGGGAACTATGCTTCAGTATGGTTCTACAGTTTCGAAAGAATTTGCAAAAGCATATCTAATGAAGAAAAAATTCGCTGATGCTCATGATAATGGAGACATTCATATTCATGATATGGACTTTATGGCAATGGGTACGACAACATGTACACAAATTGATTTAAATAAATTATTTAAAAATGGTTTTTCTACTGGACATGGGCACCTAAGAGAACCACAAGATATAATGAGTTATTCAGCACTAGCTGCAATAGCCGTACAATCTAACCAAAATGATCAACACGGAGGGCAATCAATTCCAGCATTTGATTATTATTTAGCACCAGGAGTTTTAAAAACTTTTAAAAAACAATATAAAACATCAATTGCTGAATTATTAGAATTTACTGGCTTTGATACATTCGTTAATCTTAATAAAATAAATGATAAAATAGATAAATTAGATAGTATTGAATTTGATCTATCTTATATGGATGACTGTGCTAAAGATAGTGATAAAGTTAAAGAAATTTTTGCAAAAGCATATGATATTGCTTACAAAAAAACAGATAAAAGAACATATCAAGCAATGGAAGCATTTGTTCATAATCTAAATACAATGCATTCAAGAGCCGGAGCTCAAGTACCATTTTCATCAATAAATTTTGGAACTGATACTAGTCCTGAAGGAAGAATGGTTATGAAAAATTATTTACTTAGTGTAGATGCTGGACTTGGCAAGAGCGAAACTCCGATATTCCCAATATCTATATTTAAAGTAAAAGAAGGAGTTAACTATAACAAAGAAGATCCTAACTATGATTTATTTAGACTTTCTTGTGAAGTCTCTGCAAAAAGATTATTTCCTAATTTCTCATTTATGGATTCACCATTTAATAAACAATTCTTTAAAGGTGATTATAATACCGAAGTAGCTTATATGGGATGTAGAACTAGGGTTATGGCTAATGTAGTTGATGAAAATAAAGCAGTTACTCCTGGTAGAGGTAATTTATCATTTACTTCAATTAATTTACCTAGATTAGCTATTAAACATGGTATTGCTTTAGGTAATGAAAAAGCAGATATGAAAGGATTTTTTAAAGAACTTGAAGAAACTATGGAAATGGTTAAAGATCAACTTCTTGAGAGATTTGAAATTCAATGTAATAAAAGAATTTATAATTTTCCATTCTTATTAGAACAAGGAGTATGGATTGATTCAGATAAATTAAAAGATACCGATAGACTTAGAAAAATATTAAAACATGGTACTTTAAGTATTGGTTTTATTGGTCTTGCAGAAACATTAAAAGCCCTAACAGGAAAACATCATGGTGAAGATGCTGAAAGTCAAAAACTTGGAATAAAAATTATTAAATTTATGAGAGAAAAATGTGATGAGTTTGCTAAAGAACATAACTTAAACTTCACATT
Source organism: Bacilli bacterium (assembly GCA_017409025.1). GTDB lineage: Bacteria > Bacillota_I > Bacilli_A > RF39 > UBA660 > RUG705. Next base: position 17,752 of record JAFQTN010000008.1, read on the forward strand.
ACTTGCTACCCCTGCAGAAGGGTTATCTGGTAGATTTGTAAATATAGATAGAGCAATATATGGAAAAATTAAGGGAGTTACAGATAGAGAATATTATACTAACTCATTCCATGTTCCTGTATATCATAATATTTCAATTGCTAACAAGATTAAATTAGAAGGGCCATATCATGCAATGACTAATGCTGGGCATATCAGTTATATAGAAATGGATGGAGATATTTCTAATAATATCGATGCTTTTGAAAAAGTAGTTAGACTTATGAAAGAAAATAATTTTGGTTATGGTGCAATTAATCATCCAGTTGACAGAGACCCTGTTTGTGGATTTGTAGGTGTTATTAAAGATGTTTGCCCAAAATGTGGAAGACATGCTGGGGAAGGTGTTCCAGTAGATAAAATAAAAGAATTAGGAGGTAAATAAAATGAAAGAAGTAGAAGTAACTGAAAAAAAATTAGTGGGTGAAGGTGTAGGATTCGAAAGAATCAGAAGGATTACTGGTTATTTAGTTGGAACTGTAGATAGATTTAACAATGGTAAGAAAGCTGAAGAAAGAGATAGAGTTAAGCACTCTTTAGAAGGAATAACTAAATAATAATGAAAATAAGACTTGCCGGAGAAATGACTACAGACAGTGTGGTAGATGGTGAGGGGATTAGAAGTGTTATATGGTGCCAGGGTTGTATTCATAATTGCCCTGGTTGCCACAATCCTGAAACACATTCATTTTCTGCTGGATTTTTAAAAGATGTCTCAGAAGTTTTAAAAGAAATTTCTGAATTAGAATTTCAAGATGGAATAACTTTATCCGGCGGCGATCCATTATGCCAAATAGATGCTTGTTTAGAAATAGCTAAATTCACTCAAGAATTAGGACTTAATGTTTGGTGTTATACTGGATACAAAATGGAAGAATTATTAAAAAGATGCGAAAAAGAAAACAAATTAAAAGATTTACTTTTAAACATTGATGTTTTAGTAGATTCACCATTTATATTGGAACTCAAAAGTTATGAAGTTCCATTTAGAGGTTCAAAAAATCAAAGACTTATAAATGCAAAGGAAAGTGTTAAACAAAACAAAATAATTTTATATAAAGATTAATGTTTTGTAACGTTTTCTTTTTTAATATACAAAAGGAGATAACAATGAAATTAAGAGGATTTGAAATAGCCAAAGGTTGGGAGAATAAAAATATTAATCTTCCAGTTAGAAAGACCAAAGGTTCTGCAGGATATGATATAGAAGCCGCAGAAGATATAATAATTCCTGTATATAAACCCGGAATTAAACCTACTTTAATACCAACAGGATTAAAAGCATATTGTCAAGAAGACGAGTGGTATATGTTAGCTAATCGTAGTTCTGGGCCTAAAAAAGGATTTGTAATGGCCAATAGTATTGGAATAATCGATTCAGATTATTATGAAAACGAAACTAATGATGGTCATTTCTATTTCCAATACTATAATTTTTTAGATCACGATTTAGAAGTTAAAAAAGGCGATGTCATAGGACAAGTAATATTTCAAAAATTTTTAGTAGCTGATAACGATAATGCCAAAGGTATTAGAACCGCTGGATTTGGTTCTACAGATAAAAAATAATATTTTTAACAAAGATGGCTCTAAGTCATCTTTTAAATTTATACAAAAAAGTTCATTTATTACAAAAAATATGATATAATGTCATAGTAGATAGGGAGTTGATAGTGTGAACAATATGATCATAACTTTTGAAGATGGCAGCAAAAAAGAATACAGAAGAGGCATAAAATTTGGAGAAATAGTAACCGAATTAGGTCTTGATAAAGATATCGTATGTGGAAGTTTTAATAATATTATAGTTAATTATGATGATCCAATCGCAAAAAGTGGAAAATTAACATTATACGATATTAATACTCCATATGGAAATAGAGTATATGAAAAAGGGCTTACATTTCTATTTAGAGTATGTGCATTAGAAATACTAGGTGAAGATACAATTATCAGAATTAGACACTCCATTGATAGAGGGATATTTTTTGAAGTAGATAAAAAAATTACTAGCGAAGATTTAACTAAAATAAAGAAGTTAATGAAAGAAAAAGTAAGCAAGGCAATCCCATTTGTTAAAATTGAAACAACAATGACTGAAGCCATAGCATATTTTAAAAGTATAGGTAGAAACGACAAAGTTAAAACACTATTTTATGATAAGAACAATTATGTTATTTTATATAGATTTGAAGACATATATACCTATGTAATAGGTTCATTACCACATAATACTGCTGTATTAAAGTATTTTGATTTAACATTGATTGATGGAAAAGGAATAATACTTAGATATCCTTCAATATATGATGGTGGTAAGATAGTTAAATATACCCATCATGAGCAATTTTTCAATAATATAGATGAATATTTAGAATGGGCAAAAATCCTTAATATAAGTAGCGTTGGTGAACTTAATGATGCAATTATCAGTCATAGTCCAGGTGAACTTATTAATTTATCTGAATCTATTCAAGACTATAGATTACAACAAATTGCTCACCAAATTAGTCTTCAAAGAGATAATATTAAATTTGTATTAATATCTGGTCCATCATCATCAGGTAAAACAACATCATCTAGAAAATTATCAATGTATTTAAAGACGATGGGATTAAATCCAATACCGATATCCTTGGATGACTATTTCTTAAACAGAAATGAAACACCACTTACAGAAGATGGAAAACCTGATTTTGAAAGTTTAAGAGCGATAGATGTTAAATTATTTAACAACCAAATGAATAAATTACTCAAAGGGAATAAAGTTACCGCTCCGACATTTGATTTTATTGAAGGTAAAAAAATATTTAATAAAAATTTACAAATGGGAGAGAAGGATATATTAATTATCGAAGGATTACACGCTTTATCTGATGAAATACTTAAAGAAATTCCTAGAAAGAAAAAATTTAAGATGTATATATCTCCACTTGTATATTTAAATATTGATGATGGTAACAGAATTAATCTTACCGATATTAGATTACTTCGTAGAATGGTTAGAGATAACAGAACCAGAGGATATTCACCATCTAAAACACTCGCAAGTTGGTCTGAAGTTAGAAATGGGGAAGAAAAATATGTATTTCCATATCAAGATAATGCAGATGTAATATTTAATACATTTTTAGCTTATGAACTTGCAGTATTAAAAGTTTTCGCAGAACCATTACTATATAAAGTAAAAGATGATGATCCAGAATATTTAACTGCAATTAGATTAATTAGATTACTCGATTTAGTATTGCCATTACCATCTGATGATGTTCCATCATTATCAATACTAAGAGAATTTATAGGTAGAGGATATTTTGAATAAAATAAAAGAAATCATTAATTTGAACTGAACCCCAAAAGTTGGACAGTTTATAAATAGTTTCTAATTAGAGGATTGTAACCTGTAATTTACAGGTGACAGTCCTTTTAATTTTACCTTAATTCTATCATAATTATAATAATAAATATAGTCGTCTATTGCT
>JAFQTN010000034.1 GCA_017409025.1 Bacilli bacterium
GAAAGACTAACTATTAATTGTCAATAGCTTTTTAAGAAAAATTTAAAAATATTTTGTTAGATAAAAAAATGCATGACAAATAGAAGTTTTTAAGCCATTTTTTAAAAACTTCTGCAACCATTGCAACTGTAAGAATTAGCGTATCTGAATACTTGATATATGTCAATACTAAAATGCATTGATATAAAATCAAGTATTGACATATATCAAGTATTCAGATGTATGGCACTTAAGCAGTTGTAAGCAACAAAAGTTGCTAATTATGTACTTTGAAAAAATTTATGTTAGCTTAAATTAAAAGGTGTTTCATCAGTTAGAATCTTGAAGATAACTCTAACTAATTTATTACAAACATGACCTAGTGCTACTCTGTGAGTCTTACCTTGGGCACGTTTTGAAATATAGTAGTTGTGAAAAGTCTCATTATTGTATATAATAAGAAAAGCAACTCTATAGATTGCATAGCGAAGGTAAGTAGAACCGCGTTTAGAAATTTTCATTGATGAGGCTTGAAAATCTCCAGATTGTTTAACAACTGGATCTAAACCAGCAAATGCTAGCAATTTAGAAGGGTTGCTAAATCTTTTTATGTCACCAATTTCACTAATAATCATTGCTCCAAGAGTATATCCAACACCAGGAATAGTAAGAATTGGAGAATTTAGTAATTCCATTAGTGTTATAATAGCTAAATCAATATCTTTGATTTGCTTTTGATATAATCTTAATTGCTTAATTAAACACTGTATTTGTAATTCAATAGCAGGGTTATCAAGTCCAATACTTTGCTTAGCTAATTCTTTTAACTGTAAGGCTTTATCTTGTTTGTAATGTCCTTTAGAATTATCATACAGCAAGTTAGTTAGACCATCTATTCTACAATGGGCAATAGATTTTGCAGAAGGATATTTTTCAAGTAAAGCATAAGAAACTTTTAAATGTAAATTGCCTTTAAAAAAACTGGAAAGTTCTGGAAAAACAATATCTAAACAGGCTGTTAATTGAGTTTTAATTCTAGTTTGCTGTTGAATAGTTTCAAGTTTAAACCTTGAAAGACGTCTAAGCCTAATAATATTAATATCTTGAGAATTAACAAGAGAATATTTTTTTAGCATAAGACACTCAACAATTAACTTGGTGTCAATTTTATCAGTTTTTGTTTTTCTAATATTTGAATCACGAAGTGCATCAGTTTGAATTGGATTAATAACACCAATTTGATAACCTCGTTCATATAGAAAATAGATAAGGTTTTCTGCATAATGCCCAGTTGATTCTAGACCAATTAAGCAGTCTTGAAAATTCTCAATTTCTTCGACTAATTTTATAAAACCTTGACGAGAATTTTCAAAAGGAAAAGGTTTTACGATAACTTCACCATCTGAGCTAACAACAGACGCAAAGTGTTTAAATTTGGCAATATCAATGCCGATGTAAACCATAGTGTTTACCTCCTATAATAAAATTTATCAACAACTGTGACAACACCCAACTAGTTTTATTACTTGTAACCTTGCGCTAAATGAAAGATCAAAGTCTTATCTAACTAATTACCAATTAATAATAAAACTGTGGCAATATTCTTTCCTAAGTAGTCAGAGCTACAAGGAGCGATAAGAGTCCACAGTGTTAACATAACAATTATATCATGAATTAATTGTTATATAAAGGTTTATGGGTAACCTTTTAAAAACCTAAATATATTATACAAGGA